>NZ_JAAHHW010000067.1 GCF_010692325.1 Moorena sp. SIO3I8
TTTCGTCGCCTAGTGCGTCGCTACGCCACTGAGTCGATGATGTATACCGAAATGGTTCATGCTAGCCAGTTAAAGTATCTCCGAGAATTGCCCAAGATTATGGAGGTAGACCCATTAGAAAAACCGATCAGTATCCAATTATTCGACTGTCGCCCGGACTTTCTGGCTCAAGCAGCACAAAGGGCAGTGGCAGAAGGGGCAGATACTGTGGATATCAATATGGGTTGCCCTGTTAATAAAATTACTAAAAATGGTGGCGGGTCTGCCTTACTGCGAGATCCAGAAACGGCGGAAGCAATTGTACGATCAGTAGTCAAGGCAGTGGAGGTACCTGTAACAGTCAAAACCCGTATTGGCTGGACTAATCAGGAGATCAATGCGGTAGAATTTGCCCAACGTATGGAAGATGCCGGGGCTCAGATGTTGACCCTCCATGGCCGTACCCGTGACCAGGGGTATAATGGCTCCGCTCGCTGGGAATGGATTAAGCGGGTAAAAGATGTGCTGTCTATCCCAGTGATTGCTAATGGGGATATTTTGTCCGTCGATGCAGCAGTGCGCTGCTTGGAAGAAACCGGTGCTGATGGGGTAATGTGTTCTCGGGGAACCCTGGGCTATCCCTTTCTAGTCGGAGAAATAGACTATTTTCTGAAAACCGGACAACTGTTACCCCCAACCACACCCGTACAACTGCTTGAATGTGCTAAGGAGCATTTACAAGGTCTATGGCACTATAAGGGGGAGCGGGGTATTTATCAGTCCCGGAAACACATGAGTTGGTACGCGAAAGGGTTTCCTGGAGCAGGGGAATTGCGTCAGAAACTCAGTAGAATAGAGACGGTTGAGCAAGGAGTTGAGTTGATTGAAAATGCGATCGCTAAACTTCATCCATAAGCAATCAGCCGTCAGCCGTCAGCCGTCAGCTGATAGCTGATAGCTGATAGCTGATAGCTGATAGCTGATAGCTGAATCCTTACCTTCATCGAGATCAACCGCAATTGTTAATGAAATAGTCTTTTTTTCCAGTATTTGACGGTTTGACACTCCCCGTCCTATAAGAACGGGGATTCTTGGATCAACGACTCGTCTTGCGTGGGCCAGCCGGAACCAGGAAGAGTAGAGGACAAATCTCCCCGAGCGTTTAGATCATTTCAGATCCAGGTTCCGGTGTGCCCCACCGTACCTTTTTTTTATATTAGATAGATAGGTACTTTTTTTTATCTAAATTTTTCGGCAGACGTTTAAGTCGTTAGACCAAATTACGCAATATGTATCTGATACATATTTTTTACGTTGTCTACTTATGGTTAGATAGTATCTATCTAGTCTTTTATATTTTTCTTTTAGCACACCTATCACAAACTGTCAAGATAAAGTTTAAATAAAAGCCGTCCTATAAGGACAGGGCGCGATTACCCAAAATTTTTGGTAATATCTTATGACGTCTTGTTATCACCAATCTTGCTAGATAGTATAATTGTATGATACTATAGGTAGAATTTTTTGTTCAAATTTAGGAGGATTAATTTAGTATGACCCAAGTGGTTGTCGGTGAAAATGAAGGTATTGAGTCAGCCCTGCGTAGATTTAAGCGACAAGTATCTAAAGCAGGAATTTTTGCTGATATGAAGCGTCTACGGCACTTTGAGACTCCCATTGAAAAGAAAAAGCGCAAAGCGATCGCTCGCAGACGCAAGCGTCGTTACCGCTAAACCTTCAATCCACTGTCAACACTCCCCGGTCATGAGACGCGGGGTTTTTTGGTTGACTTACTTGCCATCACCTGACCGGTTTAACCAACCACAGTAAGGGAATCGGGAATCGATAACATAGATTTGGTATGGGATACGGTGACTTACAGCAATTCCAACAACTGGGATTCACTTAATTGGCTAATTCCTAATTCTTTAGCCTTTTCTAACTTAGCCGTCCGGCAAAATTCATCCCACATCTCAATGCGTAGCATGAGTGTGGGATGAATTTTGCACTGGGTCTTTTGGTATTGGTAGGCGAGCTATGAAGCTTCTTACGTTCCTCAGATGGAGTCATACCCCTCCGCTCGGCCTCTTGTCTTAACTGCCTTTTTTCAAAATCAGTCAATCTGACTACTAGTTTTTTGTATTTCAATTTTTGGGCTATTCTGGGTTTGCAATTGGTCACCCACATGCTAGCATGGTTTTAGGTCGATAGACAGGAGAACAGTAAAGTGATATCAGCTTACCAGTACAAGTTGCGACTAAACAAAAATCAAATAGCCAAGATCGAAAAATGGCTTGATATGTTGCGTTGTCAGTACAATTACTTGTTAGCTGACAGATTTAATTGGTATGAGCGGAATCGCTGTTCTATTAACTCCTGTCCACTAACCTGCTATCTACCAGAACTAAGAAAAAAACCAGACTATTTTTCTCAGAAAAAGACACTACCTGGACTAAAGAAAAGTAGACCCTGGTATGCAGAAATCCACTCTCAGGTCTTACAAGACTGTGTAAAGAGGGTAGATCTGGCTTTTAAGCGGTTTCTGAAAGGAGACTGCAATGGCAACAGGAGCGGAAAACCAAGATTCAAGAGTAAGAGCAGATACCGCTCTTTTACTTTTCCATCCTTGTCTAAAAATCCAGTTAGCGGCAATATTCTGACCCTACCAAAATTTGGTAAGGTCAAGATGATATATCACAGACCAATCCCTGATGGATTCACAATTAAGACCGCCACGATAACCCGAAAAGCCGATGGTTATTACGTTACCCTGTTGATTCAAGATGACTCTGCACCGGAGATTATCCCGATCAACAGTGTCACTAATCCTGTCGGGATTGACATGGGTCTTAAGTCTTTCCTTATCAAATCTGACGGTACCGAGGTACCCATCCCTCAGTACTACCGAAAAGCTCAAAAACGGCTAAAAAAAATTCAGAAAGCCGTTAGCCGCTCCAAGAAGGGAAGCAACAACAGAAAAAAGGCTGTTCTTAAATTGGGAAAGGCTCACAAAAAGGTAGCTGATACCAGGAAAGACTTCCATTTTAAGACCGCGAAAGACTTACTAGACAATCACGATCTAGTGGCTCATGAAAAATTAAACATTAAGGGTCTGGCTAAGAGCAAAATGGCCAAGTCAGTTTTAGATGCTGGTTGGGGTCAATTTCTGTCAATCTTATCAGTCAAAGCCGAGATCGCTGGACTGGCCACGAAAGCAGTGAACCCCCGAAACACCAGTCAGAACTGTTCTAATTGCGGCAAAAAAGTTCAAAAAAAATTAAAAGACCGCATTCATTCTTGTCCTCACTGTGGATACACGGAAGACCGGGACGTGAATGCGGCAAAAAATATATTGAAGTTGGCGGTGGGGCATCCCGTCCGAAGTAAAGCTTACCGAGTATCCGAACCAATAGGTGGAGTTGGTAAGAAGCCTACACTGAATCTGAAAAGATCAGTGTAGGAGTATGTCACAACCAGCATCTTCCCCAACCACCAAATAATCAGTTTTGGCACTAACGGCACTAGTAACTTTACCACCAGCGTTTTGAATCAAGTCTTTCGCGTCACTACGCTTAAGGGTAGGCAAGGTGCCAGTAATCACAAAGGTTTTTCCGGTTAATGGTTGGATTTTATATAGCGCTATAGTTTAAGGTGATCCTTATAACTGTAAACCCGCTTCTCGCAATCGATCAATCAAGGTCTGGTTGCTGGAAATCTGAAACCAATCCCAGACAGACTGAGCAATTTCTGATCCAATGCCGTAGATTCCCTCAATATCGGGGATTGTTGCTTGAGCCAACTGCTCAATGGTAGGGAAAGTCTGGGCAAGGTTTTTAGCCTTGACACTACCCACATGACGAATCCTTAACCCATAAAGGACTCGTGACCAAGGTTGAGTTTTGGATTTTGCGATCGCATTTAGCAGCTTTTGGGCTGACTTATACCCCATACGCTTCAATGACACCAGCTGCTCTAGGGTTAAATCATAAAGGTCAGCAACGGATGTGACTAAGCCTTGGTCTACCAATTGTTCGACAATCTTTTCCCCCAAACCATTAATATCAAGAGCATCACGACTTGCCCAGCGGGTCAGAGGTCTCTTGTCAATCGACTGTAAACCTGCCTCTCGCAATCGATCAATCAAGGTCTGGTTGCTAGAAATCTGAAACCAATCCCAGACAGACTGAGCAATTTTTGGTCCAATGCCGTAGATTCCCTCAATATCGGAGATGGTTGCTTGAGCCAACTTCTCAATGTTAGGGAAAGTCTGGGCAAGGGTTTTAGCCTTGTCACTACCCACATGACCAATCCCTAACCCATACAGGACTCGTGACCAAGGTTGGGTTTTGGATTTTGCGATCGCATTTAGCAGCTTTTGGGCTGACTTATACCCCATACGCTTCAATGACACCAACTTCTCTAGGGTTAAATCATAAAGGTCAGCAACGGATGTGACTAAGCCTTGGTCTACCAATTGTTCGACAATCTTTTCCCCCAAACCATTAATATCAAGAGCATTACGACTTGCCCAGTGGGTGATAGTTCCCTTCACAATCGCAGGAAACTTCTGGGTAAATCTTAATAGCTGGGATTCACGTAATTGGGTAATTCCTAATGCTTTAGCCTTTTCTAACTTAGAACCAGGATCTTTCCCAACCACCAAATAATCAGTTTTGGCACTAACGGCACTAGTAACCTTACCACCAGCGTTTTGAATCAAGTCTTTCGCGTCACTACGCTTGAGGGTAGGCAAGGTGCCAGTAATCACAAAGATTTTTCCGGTTAAGGGTTGTTTATTATCTAGCGCTATTGTTTTAGATGAGGCTACTAACTGTAAACCTGCTTCTCGCAATCGAGTAATCAAGGTTTGGTTGCTGGAAATCTGAAACCAACCCCAGACAGACTGAGCAATTTCTGGTCCAATGCCATAGATTCCCTCAATATCGGTGACGGTTGCTTGATCCAACTGCTCAATGGTAGGGAAAGTCTGGGCAAGGGTTTGAGCATTGACACTACCGACATGACGAATCCCTAACCCATACAGGACTCGTGACCAAGGTTGGGTTTTGGATTTTGCGATCGCATTTAGCAACTTCTGGGCTAACTTATGGCCCATACGCTCCAATGACACCAGCTGCTCTAGGGTTAAATCATAAAGGTCAGCAACCGATGTGACCAAGCCTTGGTCTACCAATTGTTCTACAATCTTTTCCCCCAAACCATTAATATCAAGAGCATTACGACTTGCCCAGTGGGTGAGAGTGCCCTTAACAATAGCAGGACAAGATGAATTAATACAGCGAGTCACTGCTTCACCCTTAGGACGCACCAAGGGTTGATTACAAACAGGGCAATGGGTAGGCATCTCGAAGGGTTTAGCATGATCAGGACGTAACTCTGGTAAGACACGTACCACCTCCGGGATAATTTCCCCCGCTTTCCGTACAATCACCGTATCCCCAACTCGCAAATCTAATTGGGCAACATAATCACCATTGTGTAGGGCAGCCCGTTGTACTGTTGTCCCTGCCAATTGCACTGGTTCTAAAATAGCCAAGGGTGTCACTGCTCCGGTGCGTCCCACATTAACTGTAATTGCTTCCACACGACTGGGAGCTTCTTCAGCCGGATATTTCAGAGCAATCGCCCAACGAGGAAACTTCTGGGTAAACCCCAATTGTTGTTGTATCGGGAAAGCATTAATTTTCACCACTACCCCATCGGTCAGGTAAGGTAAATCTTTCCGTTTCGCATCCCAATGATTGTAATAATCCTGAACATCTTGTAGGGAAGCACAACATTGGCGATGGGGATTCACCGGAAAACCAAGCTTTTGCAGCAAATCTAGAGCATCCCATTGGGAATTGGGCATTGGGATGGTGTACTCCTCACTACTATCCTGATTCGGAATATGTAAGGTATAAGCAAAGAAAGCCAATTGCCGTTTAGCAACAATTCGAGGTTCTAATTGGCGCAACGTACCAGCAGCGGCATTACGAGGATTAGCAAATAATGGCTCACCTGCTTGTGCTCGTTCCTGATTAATCCTCTCAAATACATCCAGAGGTAAGAATGCCTCACCACGCACTTCTACTAAAGCTGGCAGTTGGTCTAGATTTTCGTCTAGATTAAGTTGATCTAGATTCAGCCGCAAAGGAATGGAGCGAATAGTGCGGACATTCTGAGTAATATCTTCTCCTGTGGACCCATCACCCCTGGTCACTCCCCGCACTAAAATCCCATTTTCATAGGTCAGTGCTAATGCTGAACCGTCAATTTTCAGTTCACAAACGTATTCAGTATTGAGTCCTGAGTCTTGGGAAATATCACCAGAAATATGACGCTGCCATCGTTCTTGCCATTGATTAAATTCCTCAAGGTTAAAGGCATTATCCAGACTATACAGTGGGATATTGTGGCGCACGGAAACAAAACCAGTAGCTGGTTTTTCTCCTACCCGCTGGGTTGGACTATCAGAGGTTACTAACTGAGGATACTCTGTTTCCAGCTCTTGCAGTTCCCGGTAGAGTTGATCGTAGATGGCATCTGCCATGATGGGATTGTCGAGGACATAGTAGGCATAACTAGCGTTTTGCAACAGTCGCCGCAGTTCCTGAACTCGCTGGTTTACGTCGGGGGTTACTGGTGCCACAGGGGTGATTATCCTTGATGGAGATTGACTCTAGTTTATTGGTCAGATTAACCAGATTAACTATAGCCCTGCTTGAGGTGGAATAGGAAACTTTCGCAAAGTCTAGTCACAAGTTCAGTATTTCCACTAATTCCATTTGCGGTCACCAATGTCATCTTGGTATTAACTAAGGTACTTTTCCAAGAGACAACAAAAATGGGTCTGTTTGATAAAATTTCAATTAGTCGTCAACACAGCCAGACAACACTCGGACCAGCTGAAGCATTTGCTGCGATCGCATTAATCGCTGTTGCTGCTGACGGATACGCGACTAATTCTGAAGTACAAGCCATTATTACTGCCTTATCTCGAATGCAGCTGTTTAGGAGCTACTCAGCTGATGTAATGGCAAGAATGTTTGAACGAATTTTGATGCTCCTGCAGCGGCAAGGTTCTTATCCTCTTCTTAGTGCAGCCCTGAAATCACTCCCCTATGAGCTACAAGGAACCGCCTTTGCGATCGCCACTGATATTATCTTAGCAGATGGAGAAATTACCGATGAGGAAGAAGACTTTTTGAACGAGCTTTCTCAGGCTTTAGAGATATCAGAGGAAACTGGCGTAAAAATTATAGAGGTAATGTTAATTAAAAATCAAGGGTAATAGGATTTTTATTTTAATTAACAATTACTGACTTAATTAATGTTGACAAAACTGGCTAAGTCTGTTCAGTTGAGGGTTCACTGCTGAAAGTGAACCCTCAACTGTTAATTATGATCTGAATCTAACTTGTGATCACCTGGGATTGGATAGAATTACTAACAGAGTGAGGTTCTAGTATCCGACCTGTACTTCACAAGAACCAGTCAACGCACTGTATTCGGTTCCTCCAGGACATTGGCAAATGCTCGGATAGCCACACGCATTGATGTCTCGGGTGCAAATACCCTGCGGTGGGATTGCACACTTGCTATCAACAGGTTTTCCAGGACCGCCTGCCATAGAAATGTCTTTGATCATGCACTTGCCGACAGATTGATCATAGGAATATCCATCCGGGCAGAGGCAAATGCTAGGATTGCCACAGGGATTGATATCACGAGTACAGGGCACACCAATATCAGCCGGATCTAGTACACAAGGGCCAATGGGTTGTGCGATCGCAGGGGGGGCGCTAGTTAAAAACAGTTGTGCCGCTACCAACAAAGCGCACAGCACTTTCAACGCTTGGGCGAATTTGAAGTTCATGCCGTTTTTGATAACTTTTAAGATTTTCATCACCTAACTTATCTCTAATGTTTGTTTCTGATGAAACCAAAATGATATTACTTCGCCACGGATATTTTTGTCAAGTTATTATCTCGAATTAAATAAAAATTCCTGACGTGTTTACCAGGTAATAGGGAATCGAAAATAAGGAGAAGGTAACAGCGAACAGCGGATCTGGGAACAGGGAACAGAAGGAAAGAGATCCGAGGATTTTTTGGTTTGATCAGAATCTATCTGTGTAAGTATTCAACCGGACATGATATAACCGGTACCGAAGAGCCGATTTTCTAGATTCTGGGTTGGCTCTCCCAAGGGAAGCTCACCTTCATTAGAGCGCAGTACTTCTTTCCAACTTGAGTTAAACACATCCTTCTACATATGCCACTTCCGGTAGTTTCCCAGCGCGTAAACTAGTTACCTTACCCTCTGGATTGGTTTCAAAAATCACTCGATAATTTTTATCTGAAGTATCTGTTGGTACGAAGGTTGCATATTTACCACCCGGTACATATTGATGGGGTTCAAGTTCTATTTTGTTACGATACAAAGACATAATTTTATCTAACTTATCCCCCACTTTTATCCCGCTAATTGTGCTAATCTGTGGAGAACGTGTGTCTACCCTGGTAATTTTTACTTCTGTCACCATAAACCAGAGATTTTCTATTCCTTCTGGCTTGTAGATTAAGCAACCATAGTCTTCTCCACCACTAGTTTGTTGCACTAATTTAACTTGCCCAGCCTGGGATGCTTCTTTCACCGTCATGCCCACGGTGATGGGGCCAATGCCATTAATTGCTATTTTAGATTTAGTAGAAAGTCTTTCTCTCTTGCTCCCAGTCTTCAAACAGAGGTTTTCACCACTTAAGTCCCCAAAACAATTGCCGTCTTTGTTGAGGATAACTACCGATTTGATAGTTGAGAACTGTTTGAGGGTAGATTGAATAGCACTGGTAGCTCTAGCATCATAGCCTACTCCAGGGGAAGGAATGGCACGGCAAAACTTGAGGGTGGCGGTTTCTGCTGCAATAGAGAGAGTAAAATCTTTACCACAGTTGGAGCTACCTTTAAGTTTTAGTGCTTCGGTGAAACCAATTTTAGTTTCTGCTGTGGTCGGACCAATAATCAACTGTTCAATGGCAAAAGTAGCCACTGCACGACTATTGGTGCTTCTGACTACAGGTTCCACATACCTAAAATCCTCATTACTTTGAGGTTGCTTGGGTAAAAAAACCTTAACTTTTCTTTGCTTAGGGGTATTTTGAGTTTGGGTAGGAGTTGGGGATGTTTCTACTTCTGTTATAGGAGATGGAGAGGAAGTGGATGTATCCGGTGGCGGTGTCCCTTGTTCGTTACAAGCATTGAGACTCAAGTATGCTAAGAGTATGCTACTCAAGAGTATAGTTTTAGATTTGTGTAGATCCATTGCGCACCTCGAAGTTATCCTTGTTAACGTTAATAGTACTTTAGATTTTCAATTATCTTTAAAGCCTGGCTTTGTCCATGTTGAGGAAATTGTTTGTATCGGCGATTAGACCAAAGGGGTAGCGCTTCCGGTACGTACTGTACCTCACGTATTTGATAAATGCTATATAGCGTTTCTGGCAGTTATAAGGTACAGTCTTGATGCAGCGCATCCCTATTCCCTATTCCCTATTCCCTCTTCCCTCTTCTCTCTTATCTCTTATCTCTTCCCTGTTCCCTGTTCCCTGTTCCCTGTTCCCTGTTCCCTAAAATCCCGAAATTGTGTACCTTATAGCTATGATAATTGCTATATTTATAGCAAAGTAGCTTTCCCTTTGATTATGTATCAACTTACCCTATCTGTTCCAGAAGAAACCGCACAGGCTTTAAACCTAACACCACACTAGGAGAAGAATTATGTTTAAGTGCTGCGATGAAACTTTATAAATTAGGTAAACTTTACTCTGGTGCTGCTGCTCAACTAGCTGGTATTGAGCGAGTAGTTTTTTTATCTAAGTTGAGTGACTATGGTATCAACACTTTCAGATTAACAGAAGCAGAATTAACAGAGGATTTAGCGAATGCCTAATGTGATTGCTGATATAGCAAAGGGAACAGGGAACAGGGAACAGGGAGCAGGGAGCAGGGAGCAGGGAGTAGGGAACAGGTAACAAACATTCTCTCAATTGATTTAGGATTACTATACCTAACCAATCTAATATCTCTATCAAACAAATTTACTAGATTTACTCCCACAACTTTATGGCTCCGTTATTGTCCCTCAAGCTGTGGCGAATGAATTAGCTGCTGGAGCAGCTTTAAAAATTTACCTGCTCCCTGCTCCCTGCTCCCTGCTCCCTAAAACCCATAAATTTGTACCTCACAAGTCGTAGAATTGCTATATGTCTTAACCCTCAATCCATGAAATCGCTTCTTTCACTTCCACCTCTGATTCAAGAACTGCCATAATTCCCGGTAAATATTCATCCCTTGTCATCACGTTAGCATAAACTATTGGTTTAATTCAAGCAAAACTAAGATTGTCCTCTTGTACATCAATGCTGGTTTTGTAGCGGATTTCTCCATCGTCTAAATCGAATTCAAAGTTACCCATAATCATGCCATAGTTGGCGCGAGTGATAAATTCTGTAATGGGTAGGCGCTTGTTTTCTGGAGCCTTAACGGGGCAAACTGAATAAAATACAAATTGTCTTTGTTCTTCTATGACTTTGGCGTAGCAAGTCCATTGTCCATTTTCCCCTCGGAATAAAAGACGCAAGGCTGATGTTTCTGGTATATTGACAAATTGCCATTCGTCTGATTCAAAAAAGTTAACTATTGCGGTAAAGATTGATTGGTTTGTGGTGGTATCTTCTTCTGTGTCGGAGAATTTTTCATCAACTAATTCGTTGAAAATGCTGGTAATTCCCTCAAGAAATTCAGAGGTAGCGTTTTGGGTAGCTTCAGCTAAATTGGCTTGGGTCCATTCTTGGAAAAAGTTAACAATTCCTGCGGAAAGTTCTTCGCTGGTAGCTTCTGGGTGGTTAATGGTGGAAGGATTAAGGTAGTTCCAGAAGGTGTTATAACCGACTTCACCGTTGGGTTGTTGCTGTTTTACGGATAAGCATAGCCAGCTTTCGGTGTTGAGTAGTTTGTTTGTTAAGGGGTTTTCGGGTTGTTGACAAAGGTCAAGCAGGTAGTTAGCAGCTTCTTCTGCGGTGGAAGCGTTTTCTAATAGCTGTGGCAGTAAATCCGGTTGGAGAGTGGTTTCAATTTGGATGTCACCACTGGGGAGAAAGTTACCACCACTCATGGGTGCCCGTACTTCTGGTTTGAGGTTGAATAGTTTTTCGGTGTCGATGCGGTGGTAAAGTTCGGGGGTTACGTGGAAGTTAAGGCGACATTCGATGATTTGCTCGTTTTGTGTGGTGAGAGATAGGGAAGTTGTGGGAATGGTTAAGGGATTGGAGGTGTTGGTTAAGGTTAAGTCTTTGTCTAAAGGGAAGTTTTCAGTATAATCATTCATTTTTTTGATAAATTAAAGTAAAGCCAGTTGTTGTTAATCCCAGTCCTGGTTTTCGCCTACTTGTTTTCGATGTAAATATTGAGGAAATTATCGAATGGAAACCACCAATCAACGTTTAGAGCAATGGCGTGAAACCCTAGAAAATATTTTAAAGTATTACGCCAATCTTCCTTACCGCTATGGTGATGTGACAACCTCTGTAATTATCAGTGGCGAACGCAACCATTTTATGCTGCTCGATGAAGGCTGGGAAAATCATCGCCGTGTATATGGTACCATTGTTCATGCTGAAATCCGCGATGGTAAAATTTGGATTCACTACGACGGTATTGAAGATGGTATCACGGATGAATTGGTTGCTTCAGGAGTACCGAAGGATAGGATTGTTCTTGCTTTTCATCCCCCCGAGATTCGTGAACATACTGGGTATGGGGTTGCATAGGGTTTAGCATCGTTATCTGAATCTAATTCACTGCAAAGTCAGTATATTGACGTACAGCAGGTTCTTGAAATGCTAGTACAATATCAGTCTTTGGTACTCCCAATTTGACAAGTTCGTTGGCAAAACCAATTTCAGTTCCATCATGATGTATCCAAATTTTCCTATTCTTGATACTCATATGTAGAACACAACCATACATTGGTTGGCGATTCTTCCAACCGGTATAGACAACTTGGTAATGGTCGTGGTCTGAGTCAAAAATTAAGGCAGCTTCAACATCTTCATCAGATGGACTTTTACTGGCATAATCACTCAAAAGTTGTTTAATGTATTGGCGATACTGGATTATTTTTTCCATTCTAAAATCACCTCTTCAGATGGATCATAAACCAAGAGACTGAGCTGAAAACGCTTAACTACTGTTTGCACAAATGGTAGACTAAAGAAAGTCCTTAATGCCCCAACAGGTATTGCCAAAAACAGTTTGAACTCAGGTTTCTCTTGTTCTAAAGCAACTTGGTAATTTAAAAATTGCCCCAGAGCAGTGTGGAACTCAGAAATATTAGAGGGATTGGTGAAGCTTTTGATCTCAACAGCAATTTTTTCATTTCCTTTTGTTGCTGCAAGTAACCTCTCAGCTCCCAAATCTATTTGCATATCAACTCGGCCAGACCGAATCCTGAGAGGATCATCGGTAATTGTCCAGCCCTCTTTTTCTAGTCCGTGCCTTACAGCATTATGAAATACGTCTCTCATTCGCTGGCTATGACGGGAAATCTATGCAAATCTTGATACAAAACCATTATACAATAATGGACTTCCTTTAGAGTTTTGAGTTATTCTGGGTCAGGTTAGCGATTGACCGTAGGTCACGCTACGCGATGAAGCGTTCGCGAAGCGTGGCCAAAGGCCTCAGCTTCCGCGCTTGTGCGATCGCAATTATTTTCTGCTGCTCCATGAAGACTGGGAAAATCATCGCCGTGTATATGGTACGTAAGCTATCAGCTATCAGCTATCAGCTATCAGCTCTCAGTGATTAGCTGATAGCTATCAGCTATTAGCTCTCAGCTTTTGAATAAAACAGGTAACCATTTGTTTAATAGTCACAAAAGTCCCAGCGTCGTTCGCACAGCGTGGCCAAACGCGCCCCGCGTGGCCTTTTGGCCAAGGCCAAAGCCTGTGCCACAAAGCAGACGGCTGACCGCTGACCGCTGACCGCTGAATGCTTACTATGGTACGATTGTTCATGCTCAAATCCGCGATGGTAAAATCTGGATTCACTACGACGGTATTGAAGATGGTATCACGGATGAATTAGTTACTTCAGGAGTACCGAACGATAGGATTGTTCTTGCTTTTCATCCCCCCGAGATTCGTGAACATACTGGGTATGCGGTTGGATAGTGTTTGCTTTGGAAGGGCTAGGGCGTGTTTTCAAAGTTTTCCGCAAGATTATGATCCCCCCCAGCCCCCCTTAAAAAAGGGGGGAGCCATACTCAAAGTCCCCCTTTTTTAAGGGGGATTTAGGGGGATCTCCGAGGCAATAAAACACGCCCTAGGCTTAAGGAAAATAGTACGGTTTCTTTTGTGTTTATGGTTCAGGTTACTGATTACCTGTACTTTGTTCGAGATGACCAGATTCTCAATAATGAACCGATCATTAAGGGGACTCGAACTCCTGTGAGGGCAGTTGTTGAAACCTGGCGTATGGGAGTTCCTCCGGAAGAAATTCCCATAGGAATGCCTCATCATAAAAAGCTACAATGAATAAATTCCATAGCAATCGCTCTGTATGAGTAGACTACTGGCAATCGAGAAAACGATTTCAAGCTTTCAAGCGTTACATGAGCGCTTGGGGTTATGTCGCGCCACTGATGAATCGTTTTTTTCAGAATGGCAGGTATCCTCTATTGAGATATTAGATGATGATAAATCTTTTCTGGACCGTCTCCGGCAGCGATATCATCATTACTACAATGCTGGTCTCTTAACTGAAGGAACGGTGCTTTTATCTATTGTTGCACCACTGCTGGAACGGTTAGAATTTCATGAGCCTCCGTTTTTCGTACAATCTGAGGTTCCTATCAGTCTGGAGGTGGAAGAACACAATGAAGTTTATCGAGGTCGGATAGATGTATTGGTGATTCGCGATCTTGTTTGGATACTGACTGTAGAAGCTAAACGATCTAAGTTTGCGGCGGATATTGCTTTACCACAGTGTTTAGCCTATATGAGTGCTGCACCACGACAACCAAGCTTTGGCATGGTAACGAATGGCAGCGATTTTATCTTCTGCAAGTTGAAGGATAAAGTATACGATTTTTCTGATGGGTTTTCATTATTGTCTCGGCAAAATAAGCTTTACGAGGTTGCGACTATTCTCAAGAAGTTAAAAACCAACAAATTTTCCGACAACTAGAGATTGCTGTTAGCGAAGCGGATGAAAAATCAAGGGACAATTATTCCGACTACCTCCTGTATAATTCCCATTTCTCCTAACTCCTGACTCCTACCCATACCAAAAGACTTTTTCAGCAAACCCTAAGTAATATCTATGACTATCAAACAACTAGAAACCCAATTACTTGCTCTATCTCCCACAGAGAAAACAGAAGCAATTCACCTTTTAGCCCATAGTTTGAACCAAAACTGGCGTGGAATAACCAAAACCAGAAACGTTTGTGGTGGTGATGCTTGTATTGCTGGAACTCGTATTCCTGTTTGGGTATTGGTAAATGCCCGTAATCTAGGCATTAGCGAGTCTCAACTACTCTATGACTATCCTACATTAACAGCAATTGATTTAGCGAATGCTTGGATCTATGCCCAAGTTAATCCTGAGGAAGTTGCCACTGCAATCCAAGAAAATGAGGCAGATTAATGATGGTTCGTTTATATGCTGATGAGCAGTTTCCTAGACAAGTAGTAGAATTACTTCGTTCTTTAGAACATGATGTTTTAACAGTCCAAGAAGCTGGTAATCAGGGTTTATCCGATGAAGCAGTATTAGCTTTTGCTGTGAACCAAAATCGCGCAGTATTAACTTTAAATCGCCGTGATTTCTTTCGTTTACATCGTTTAAATCAGGAACATTGCGGAATTATTGCTTGCGTAGATGATGGCGATCGCCAGAGAATGGTAATGAATATTGATCAGGCGATAAATGGATTAGAAACTCTCGCAGGTAAACTTATTCGAGTTTATCGAGTACAACCTCCTAATTTATCACAATAATTGTGGCAAAGCGTTGATCAAACACCTGAAAAATTGATCGAAAGCCACCAAAAGTGAAACCCAACACCAATTCTCCCTGTTGGGTTTCGCGAAAGCTTTACCCAACCTACAAGATTATGCGATCGCACTGGTAAGTAGGGTTTGTTGAAACATTGCCTTGTTGTTTCTTCATTTTGGGAATGTATTGTAGTATTGTAGGTTGGGTTGAGGCAACGAAACCCAACAAATTCAGGTAAAATAAGAGATGATGTTGGGTTCCGCTCTGCTATCAAATCGATAGGTTTTATCAAAAATATTTATTCGCTCAACCCAACCTAGGGGCGATCGCACTGAATTTGCAATTGCTTAGCGTTGCACTTTGTTTGCTGAGGGATAGGTAGGTGCGCTCTTACCATTAAGAATTAAATTCGCCACGGGTCGCACCTGAAGTTGTGGAAATGGTTAAGGGATTGCAGGAGTCGCTTAAGGTTAACTCTTTGTCTAAAGGTAAATTTTCAGTATGATTACTCATAACAATTTACAATTCATAAAGTCAGATCAGGTTTTGGTTTCAAGGAAAGCATCTGTTGCTAGGTAAGTCTTCAGCTATCAGCTATCAGCTATCAGCTATCAGCTATCAGCGAACAGCGATTAGCGCTACGCGCACGCTACGCGAACAGCTTTTGAATACAATAAGCTGACGGCTGACGGCTGACGGCTGACGGCTGACGGCTGACGGCTGATGGCTGAATGCTTACGTTGCTTGATTTGGTATATAGCGTTTCTAGGACTCATGAGGTACACATTAGTTTTGACCTCTTCCCTCTTCCCTTCCCCTCCTGGGAGGGGTTAGGGGTGGGTTCCCTCTTCCCTGCTCCCTGCTCCCTGCTCCCTGCTCCCTAAAAACCAGAAATTTGTACCTCACAAGTAGTAGACTTGCTATAAGTGATATAATATATGTACGTAAATCTGTACATAAACTGATGTTTGATTACGAGATTACATCTCAAAATGATGCTAAAAATAACTTATTTAAGTTGTTGGATATAGTTGCACAAAATAATCAGGTATATATCATCAATCGTCGTGATGGGGAGAATGTTGCTTTGATTACAGAATCGGATTTGAGGAGTTTAGTAGAGACGGTTTATCTGTTAAGAACCCCTAGCAATGCAATTCGCCTGCTGGATGCAATTGAGGAGTCTAAGACTGGAAAAATAAAACCTCAAACCATTGAAGAACTTTACTCTGAGTTGGGAATTGAGCAAGAAGAAGAAGAAAAAGGCTGAATTGGATCAAGTAAAGCCAGTTGTGGTTAATCGCAGTCCTGGTTTTAGTTCTAGGTTTAAGGAAGATTTGGCTTGGTGGTTCAAGCATGATTTTAAAGTGGCGTCGAAAATTTTGGATTTGGTTACTGCTGTAATGGACAATCAATCCATTTGAGGGCATTGGTAAACCAGAACCATTAAAGTATATGGATGCAGATATTTGGTCACGCCGCATTGATTTGGAACATCGGCTGGTTTATCGGGTGGGAAGTAGTCAGATTGATTTTCTGGCTTGTCGGTATCATTATGAGTGATGTTTTGTTATATTTTATTGTCAATTAATCCACTACTAAGCCACTCCGTAGCCTGTGTAAGGACGTTTATAACTGGGATGTAAACCGAGAAGAATGTCCTCTTTTGGTATACCCATGTCCACCAAATATTGCGCCAAATCAGCTTCTGTCATATTTCGCTGAATCCAAACTTTACCATCTTTGATATCTAAATGGATGAAACAGTTGTAAACTCGTTTGAGTCCATCCCAGCCGATATCTAGAAGTTGATAATGGTCATGTTCTGTGTCAAAAATAAGTTGACACTCAATCTCTGAATTTGGATTATTCGCTTCTAAGGTGGCATGATTAGTTAATAGCTGGCGGATGAATAATCGGTACTTTTCTAGTTTTTCCATTGGATGATTACCTCTTCAACAGGATTATATATACCAATCCTAAATGAATTGTGATAATTTTTGTTCCCTTTTCCCTACTCCCTACTCCCTGTTCCCTGTTCCCTGTTCCCTGTTCCCTGTTCCCTTTGGTATAGCACTACCCATTAAATTTAGGACATTGATACATGCTCAAAAGCTGTTGTAGTCAACTTTTGCCTCTTGCCTCTTGCCTGGCGCGTAGCGCTATATATGAGTAATTTTCATTTATCCTTCAATAGTGAGCGGGATGCTTACGCTAGCAAAGGGAAACCATAGTGATGAGTAGGGTGCTTCAGGCACTTGTTTGGTCAATATAAGGAACATTTTGCTATTTTGCGGGCGTTAGTACCGTTATCGATTCGATTGCTTTGGTGCGTTACGCTGTCGAAGGGCGCACCAAAGCAAGATCAGCGATTAGCCCAAAGGGCTACGCTTCGCGATCGCACTAAGCTGAACGCCTACCACCATACTATGAGGTATGTCTAGAGTGTGTCATGGGATTGTTTGCTTGAGGTAAGAGACATTTGGCTCTTTTGCGCCGTAACGCACCAATAATCTTGTGATTTTCTCTTTTATCTCAGTGTCTGCATTCTTCGGCAGCCTTTCTATTGGTTTTCGGTAATCGTTATCAATTACTTCGGGATCGGCATCTCGATCGAGAAGCGTTTTAATTATCGGAATATTCAGCTTACTTACCGCGATCCCTAATGCATTCATTCCACTAAATCCGCCAGCTTCATTGATTGTGTCTTTTGCTCCGTGATTAAGGAGCAGTTGAACCATTTCTATATTTTCTTCCTCTACACTCCATCTCAGAGGAGAATTGCCTTCATTATCCTTGACATTAGGATTAGCTCCCGCTTTCAATAGTAAGCTTACTATATCTTTGTGGCCGCCCCACATAGCCATGAGTAATGGATGAGAATCCCGGTCTAGATTCCAAGCATTGACATCAGCTCCGGCTTTTATCAAAAGTTTTACAATTTCTATTTTTCCTCCATAATCCACTTCATCTATCGCTTCTTGTAAGGGAGTCCAGAAAGGGGGATTAGGCATGTAAAAATTAACGTCGAGGCCTTGTTCAATCATTTTCGCAAGATTACTATCATCATGGTCTCGAATTATATCAAAAATATCTTGATTGTTCATTTTAATTAACCAAAATAACATTATGATAAACTACTGTAAACTCAATACTTGAGATTAATAGTAACGTTCAAGGCTTGAGCTAAAAATATTCTCTATATATAATCTCCATAATTGTCTAATAGCTCTTGGCAGTTTTCCAGTGCATTCTTCATTTGATTGATAGCATCTTCATGTCTTTGATCCGGTTTTCCACCAAAGCATTCATCTTGTATTTGTTGTCTTTTATCAATACATTCTTGTATAATTCTAATTCTGTTAATAACATGGTTTTTCGTCATTCCTTTGACTGATATTCCTTTGAGTTTTTTCCCTGCTTTTAGCTTATCCAAAGCTGGCTTACACTTAGGCAGTGGTATAGAACCACAAATTGCATCTTTTTCCTCTTGGAGTCTCTCAAGGACTTCATCTTCACAAGTCTGATTTGAATGTTTTCTATCTCTTTCCGCTTTTTTTTTGCCATCTTCTCTTTTACTTCTTCGAATTGTATAATCATAATCCCAATCTTTTCCCCCATCAATAACTGTGATAGAGCTGAATATAGGATGTTTATTCTTTGTAATCTTGGCAGCTTTCATTGCATTAGCTTTAGTTATTTTATTGTTCTTTAAATATTTATTCTCTTCAACATGTAAGTCTCTAAGTCCGGCTTCAACTACTTTTTCTTTACTTTGCTCATTCTTACTCCCCTTACCCTTCTTCCCATTAAACAACCCCCTAGCCTTCAACAACACCTTATCAATCGCCTGATCAATCCGCTGGCGAATCTTACCAATAATATTCTCAACCTTCTTCGCCAAACCACCAATACCCAACAAGGAAGCCAAGAACCCTATTACCACTGGTACAGCTTTCGCTAAAGCATTCTCTACCAACTTGGCTGCACCACCAACTGCACCAGATGCGATCGCACTCACGGCATCTACCACAGCATTTACCAATTCCAGCACCTGACTACCGCGATTGATAAAGAACATTATTATATCATAAATTGCCATGGCGGCTTTGACAAAGGCTGATGCTGGATTTAACAAGCTCAGAACCCACTTCACCCCGGCGGTGATCACCTGGGTAACTACCATGCTTTTGATTTCTTCGATGACTGTTTGTTTCAGGTCGTTGAACTGTTCCTTAACATGTTCCCACAGTCCCATGGGTCCGCGATCGCGTAATACCTGGAATATTTCCACGCTTTTCTCCATCCCAGCTACTACTGGTTCCCCAAATAGTTTGACTGCTTTACCACGAATGTAAGTAAATGTCAAGCCCAAGACTTGGGTTACTAAGCTGAATATTCCCGGTAAGCTAAAGATGTCATCGGGTAGTTGAATACCCATCGGTCCCAGGGTTCCAGTTAACCAGCCAATTAAACCGGCTTGTAGATGTTGCCCAATGTTACCGACAAAATTCTCAAAGCCTTGTTTGATACCACTAATTAAGTTACCTAGGAAGCCGATGGGGTCTTTAATAATGGTACCAATCACACTAGCCGCTTTACTCAAGACACTCAGCAACATGTCTTTGAGTTTCTTAATAGTATCGATGACTCCAGTTATGGCATCAAATGCCTTGGCGAACCAGGGTTGATTGGATGCCTTCATCTCCTCAATACGGGCATCCAATTCTTCGAGGTTTTTAGTGTAGGCTTGTGACAGGGTATCTATGAGCTGACCGTGTTTATCATCAACACTTTGCTCTAGCCCATCAAACTGACTCTGAATATTATTAGCAGCTTCTTGTCCAACCTGCTGCAAAGAAGCAGGTAATCCGTCTACATATTCCTGAGTTTCTCGCCTACCTTCTGCAATCTTCTCCTTGGCTAGGTTAAGCTGCTCAGTCACATAGTTAGCAATATCAGTAAGGGTTACATCCATCTCACTGAGATATTCATTCCGCCCTTCTCTAAAAAAGGCAGTAACTTCTGGGGGAACTCCCAAAAGCTTGTCCTTAAACCACCTGCCTGCGCCCCAAATACCATCGTAACGGCTTTTATAGTCCTCCATGTATGGAGCAACGTAATTTTCATAAGCCTTTTTAGCCCGCTCGGTTCCAGCATTAAAGCGACTCATGACCTCGCCTTGAATGCCATTCAGGATGTTCTCAACTGACGTTTTTGTGTTTTGGTAGATACCATTGATGTGGCTAGCAACATCAATTCGCTTTTGCTCATCCTTACCCTTAGCTTCAACTTGCTGATTGGTAACCTGAGCTAATAATTCAGCGCGGGAGCCATGCATTCCTTGCAGTTGTTGCCCAGCTGTGGTTGCTGCTTCCCCTTGGGCTTGGGTTAACTGGTTTTGCTCGAACTGACGATAGGCTTGGGGTGCTTGGCTGGCATTAGTTTGAGCCTCTTGTTTTGCTGCTAAAGCCGTTTGGAATTGGGGTTCATTGGATTTAGCTAACTGTTCCGAGGTAATATCAGCGTCAGCCATCTGTTGGTCAAGTTTTTGGCTACTTTCTTGTAGCGGTGCCTCCACTTCACCTTGTCCCTTGGCTTTAGGAATAGCTTTTTGAGCACCAATATTTTTGGTTACTGCTCCGGCTTCATTGGCAGGTAGGGGAGTTACTGATTTCGGTTCGATACTGCTGGTATCCGGTGCTTGTTTCGCCTTCTGTTCTAAGGGTGCTTGAGATGCAGTTTGCTCTTGCTTAACGGTATTTTGGATCTGGCTCTTGACAGAAGCCAGTTTGTTACTATCCTTAAACTCATCCGCTTCTTCAAGAGTTTTCGGAGCTGCTGACTTGATGCGCTCCATTAATTTAGCCTTGAAAGCAGCAGCATTAAAACCAGGAGTGGGAGCCTGTTCCATCTCACCCACTTGATTGGCCTGGGCTTTGCTTTCTATTTCCTTGGCAGGACTTTCCGCTGCATCTTGGGCTTCTTTGGCTTTTGTACTAGCTGGGGCGTGTTGTTTTTCCTTATTGGCAACTCCCTTAGCCTTAGCAACCACTGCTTTAAAATCTGGATCTGACTCTGGGGAAGCAGCAGTAGTTTCTTGGGGTGTGGCTTCAGCAGCTGTTGCCGTGGTTTCTTGATTTACCTCAGCTTTAATCCCTTGATTAGCTGCTTCTGGAGCCATTGCCTCCTGGTTTTTCCCTGGAGAAACTCCAGAACTAACCGATGTTGCATTTGTTTCCGGCTTTGGGGCTGTTTCAGCCTTAGGAGCAGCAGTTTCTTGAGGTGCAACTACCTCTGTGTTAACTGTATTTTCCCTCTCGACTTCTGGTTTTATATCAGTATCCTTGACAAGAGTCTGAGATTCTTGATTGACCCCATTCCCCGGACTCTCCTTGATCGGAACAGCAAACCCAGCCTTCTTTTCTATTTTATTTGTCTTCTTGGCCTGTTGATCAATTACCTTGGCCTGAATTCCCCCGGTCTGCTGTATCGTATGGGTCAACTCATGGGCCGTCAAACTATTCTTACCAGGAGACTTCCCCGCACCATAGAAAATATCCCTACCATGGGTAAAGGCTTGGGCTCCCAACTCCTTATTCATCTGTACGGCACTAGAGTCTGTATGCACCCTCACCCCACTAAAGTTAGCCCCAAATCTGGGTTCCATGAAAGCACGGGTAGATGCTGGCAGAGGTTGACCCGTACCCCGTCGGGATTGGATTTTAGTTTCTAAATTAGGGGATACTGCTGGGGTTTGACCAGGATTTGCTTTGGTTTGTATTTCCTCTTCCTCGGATTGTAACTGTAGGGCTATGGGCTTAGTTTGAATGTCCTCTTCCTCGGATTGTAACTGTAGCCCGATCGGCTTAGTTTGTATTTCCTCTTCGTCGGATTGTAACTGTAGGGCGATCGGCTTAGTTTGTATTTCTTCTTCCTCCATTTGATTTTGCACTGAGGGTGCTGACATCCGCATTACTTGGGCTGCAACTGTGTCCGCTTCCTTCTCGTACACATCATTTGGTTCCCCCACTTGCATTTTTGTCTGGATGAGACGATTGACTGCTTGGTTTCCCAGTTTTCGTTGGAGTTGCAGCATAGGGTGAACCGGGCCATAACTTGACCACGGTTTTTGAGTAACTGTTGAAGCCTTTCTCTGATGGTTGGCTTCAGTTGTTTTAGTTTGGGTTGCTCGTTGATAGCCCATGAGGTTCACCTTTTCCTTTTTATCAACAGGTCAAGAGACTGGTGGCACTTTGTCAAGTAGTAACCTGTCTAGCCTAAAATGCTGGGTTTGATCGCAGAAGGTTTGCTTTGTTGGGTTGCATGCTTTGCTTCAACCCAACCGACAAGATCGGCGATCGCACTATGGGTCGTACTCTTGCCAAATGCTTGAATTTCCAACCTGCGCAAGCTTATTGTTTGCACTTAGGTAAAACACTTCTGAACCTGCTACACTGCTAGCAAAAGTACGTGATGCTGCCACATTACAGGTAACTCGAACCTTTGCAGTACCAGGAAAATCTAGAGGCGTAAGATTTACCCTTACGCTTCCTCCCCAAGCCGGCCAGTCATATGTGTCAAGCAAGCGCATTGAGATGTTCCCCAATGAATACCCGTCATGAAGATAGTCCAGTTGAAACTTTAGACCAAGCTTGCGGCTTGACTTCGTACCTGTCCAAACAGCTATCTTTTTTGCTCCCGCCCTAATAGGATACTTATGCTTAGTTTTGTAAGATTGATCATTCCCATAGAGCTTTGTCCCATTCATTTCGTCAAATGAGTAGGTCAAATCCGAACTGCCCTGAGTGAGGGTGCCATGGGCAATGGTGAAGCCTGTGGAACCAAGCGTTGCCCATGCAACTGGAACAGCCAGAGGACCGGCTCTCTGAATTCCAGGCTGGCTATTGTGGATGGGAGGTTGATTTTGTCTTTGAACTCCAGAATCCTTACGCTGGACATCGGTATTTTGCTGGACTACATGGGTCAACTCATGGGCTGTTAACTCATTATTTCCCGGCGACTTCCCTTCCCCAAAATAAATATCACTCCTATGAGTAAATGCCTGTGCGCCCAACTCCTTGCTCATCTGTGAAGCACTAGAGTCAGTATGCACCCGCACGTTACTAAAATCAGCCCCAAACCTTGGTTCCATAAAACTACGGATGGATTCTGACAAAAGTTGACCCGTACCCCGTCGGGATTGGATTTTGGTTTCTAAATTAGGGGATACTTGTGGGGTTTGACCAGGATTTGCTTTGGTTTGTATTTCCTCTTCCTCGGATTGTAACTGTAGGGCGATCGGCTTAGTTTGTATTTCTTCTTCCTCGGATTGTAACTGTAGGGCGATCGGCTTAGTTTGTATTTCCTCTTCCTCGGATTGTAACTGTAGCGCTATGGGCTTAGTTTGAATGTCCTCTTCCTCTGTTTGATTTTGCACTGGTGGTGCTGGCATGCGCATTACTTGGGCTGCAACTGTGTCCGCTTCCTTTTCGTACACATCATCTGGTTCCCCCACTTGCATTTTTGTCTGGATGAGACGATTGACGGCTTGGTTACCGATGATGCTTTGCAGTTTCAGGAGGGGGTGAACCGGACTATGGGTAGCCAAGGGGGTTGGCTTGGCTTGAACGGTTTTCCCCGTTGGGGTGGTTTGGTTGTTTTTGGTTTGGCTTGCCCGTTGATATCCCATATGGTTCACCTTTTCCTTTTAGTTAATTAGTTAGGAGACTTACATCATCTTTGTCAAGACTTTGAGCTTGGTTTTCCCCTGCCATATTAGTTTCTGCTAGCAATTCTTCGATTACCTGAATAGCACCACTGATACGCAAGAGTGTATCTCGCAGATTAGCCTTTTGATTTTCCAAATCCGTGATCATTTTTTGTCCTGACTCAAATTCATATTTTAGTGCCTGAAGCCGTTTCTCTAATTGTTGTTTCATTTGTGTATCGCCTACTTAGCGTGGAATTAAGATGTAGTTTACTAAAGGCCTGTGTCTTCCTGAGTTTTCGTCGTACCATCTACCATCTCCATTCCTAATTCTATATTTATATCGTGCATGATTTTTCCAGGATGTTGTATTATTAACTCTTGCCCAACATTCTATCTTTAATAACGCATTATCTCCTTCTGAATCTGGCTCCTCTCGACCCATCACTCTGGGCGAAACAAAAATATTCCACTCACGAGTGGTTCCCCAAGGGACTTTAACAGTATCGTTATGGCTAGCCAGACCGGCTTTAGAAAAATCTTGACCGTTCCTCAAAATGCGATCTCTTACATTTACAGTTCCAGCCACCTCTAATTTGGTTCTAGGATTTGATGTACCAATACCCACATTGCCAGTAATATCCATTCCGCCATTAACTTGCAGATAGTCCCATAATCGAACGTATCGACCTTTAGAAGTACCCGCCCGTCCCAAAATCATTAAAGCTCCGAAATTAGCAGCATTTTCAATAGCTGCCCAACCAGATTTATTTCCGATGCCAGTGTGGTTGTGGTTGGTGTTAGTAAAGTAAATATCTGAATTACCAGCACGAATATCACCCCTAACATCTAATTTACCTTCTGGGCTATCGGTGCCAATACCAACGTTACGAGAACTAGGATGAACTGTCAGCCCATCCCGCGAAAGCATGTCAGAAACACTAGGAAGCCATGTATCATTATCTAAATTGGCAACGTATGGTAAGGCTAGATATACCTCAAAAGACCCGCTAGCTTCTATACCCATGGAAAAAGCCAAGCCATTCAAAGACGTAACCTCAGATGTGCCAATTACTGCATCTATTTGATACCAACCATCTGGAGCATCATCAGTTTGTTCTTTAGTAATTATTAGTCCCCTAACAACATTTCTATACCCAGAATCTACGCCAAATCCCACTTTGGAACCGGAAGTAATCTTGAGCCAAGCCTTGAAGTGTACTTTATTGGTTAAGACATTGGACTCGAAGGGGAACATTACACTGGTATGTACTGCCGAATTATTCCCAGTAATTTTCAAAATCCTACCGTCCGGTAAACCATTCCAACCATCTGCTAAACCACCTCTAGAAGCTCGCGAACCCTTGTAATATCTGCGAAACCAATAGGGATTTGCTTGGGTTGCCGTGTCTACACTACTGGCAGCATTGGATGGTTTTTCGGCTACATAGGGTCCTTCAAATCCTTTAGTGTAAGGATGGGCTGCCTCTAAATTAACATTCCCAAGGACACGGTACCCAGCCGGTTTGTTGCCATCGAGTATATTCATGTAGGAATTTCTGATCAGATTAGGTGGCAGTGATGACCCGCTAATAATGCCAGTGGTTTTAATATTGCCATTGACTGTGAGGTTGTTTGCGATAGTCAGCGACCCGGTCATGGTGTCACCTGTTTTTTTGACAATGCCCTCTAGACTTGAGCCATCCCCCTCAAACCGATTTGCCTGAATAGTTCCTGTAGCATTTACTTCACTAGTAGTAAGGGAACCACCCACAGTTAGATTATTCTGTACGGTTAGGGAACCTGTCACCCGATCTGTCACACTTAATTGAGCAGTAGCGATCGCATTACCAACACTGAGACTCCCATCCACAGTCAACGACCCAGTGGTATGCAAAGCAGAATTAACTTCCACAGCTCCGGAGGAATGTCCAGAACTTACCACCCCTGCGATGGTAATCACATCACTATCTTCATCCCCCAAGGAGACATTGCCAGCAATATGCTCCGTATCACGGGCAATCACATCCCCCTGTACTTCCAAATCACCAGATACCTGTAGATTACCGCCTACTGTCAAATTCTGGGCAGTAAAATCTTGGTCAGCAGCACCATTGAGATTCGCTTTGGTATCGAGGGCATTATTAACCTGGGTAATTTGATTATCCACATAGGTTTTAACGGCTTGTTCGGTGGGAACAGCTAAATTACTGTTATCTGCCAAGTTACCATCACTGGAAAATGCGTTTATGGATAATGTTCCGAGCTGGAAATTACCACCGACACTAAGGTTGTCATTAATAGTGAGGGAACCAGCGATGGTTGAGTTTCCGGTAGTGGTGACTAAGCCGGTTAAACGAGAACCATCCCCAACAAATTGGGTAGCATTAGCACTACCACTCAGGGTTAAGTTTGTCGCAGAAATATTGCCAGTAGCGGAAATATTGCCAATTACGTCTAACTCTTCTGAAGGAGTGTCTGTACCAATGCCAACTCTACCACTAACTGTAAGTTCTGGATCTGGCCAACTAGTCATTTGTTTTACCTCTCTTGAGAAAAAATTGTTAATTGTCAGTTTTTTTATTGCTGATTAATAGTCCATAGGTTTTACCTTTTCCCTTTGAGAAAATACCAAGAACAATCCAACCTACTGAAGCATCACCAACACAGGAATTTTTCCCTTTCCACTACTGAGAGAACCCAAGGCTTTGCCGATAATCGCACCAATGGCCCGCTCTGGCTCCAGCACTTTTTGCCCATGACCTTTGGTGGGGCTGGTGGTGAGTAAATCTCCCACGGCAATTGGTGCAATATCTGCATCAACCTTACAGTAGGAAAAACATCCCATGGTTACCATGCTGCCCATTTGCTGATCCTGTACCACGGTAGTGTTCATTCCTGCCTCGGTTTTAGCAACAAGAGATTGGAACGGATGAGGGCTTTGAAGACTGGCAGCAATGTCTTCTGGCAGTTCTTCTAGGGGAATTTGCTCTTGTAATTCTTCTGGGGATATTTGTGCTAAAACTTCTGGTGGGATTGGTGATTCTTCATTATCAACATAGGGCAAATCGTCTTCTGTGGTTACCTTTGCCACAATCCCACACACCCTTGTGTCATAAGCTCGGTTGGTTAAATCTACCTCTGGGATGGGAATGTCATTTTGGGTGGCATAAAACCGCGAAACAGGATGGTCAGATAGCACCACCACGTCACCCTGCTCAATGGGATCACCGACGGCATTCACAAAACGATCTGAAACATAGCCTGATTTATCTCCACTACGGATAGTGAGATTTTGTGCTGACAAACGCCCTGCAACGAATACATCTCCATTACTTCTCACTGACAACTTCGTGGCGAAGGTGTTGAATATTGCTCCTTGATTTCCAAATCGAAATTGACTAGGATGGCCAATCCAAAGTTGATAGGTTGGTGCGTCTTCCCCCAGCAGTTGTCGCTTGGACAGAGATAGTTTGAGATTATTTGTTGAATCAGAATTCAAAAAACTGGTTAGGATACTTCTCGTGAATTGGATCTCATTGGTGCCACCTCTCAATTCGAGGTTGCCTCCTGCAATATTGTTAGTGACGTTCAAATTTCCATTAATGTTGACATTGCCACGCACGTCTAATTTGCTTGCGGGACTAGTCGTACCGATACCAACGTTGCCTCCCATGATAGCCAAATCACTAGAACGGCCTTGGGCAAGACCAATCCAACTTTGGAACTCAGGATCATCTTCTGTTTTTGTCCCCACTTGTTGAAATCGAATTCGAGGGCGATCGTCCAAGTCACTTAATACAAGAAGAGGTGCAAGATTTTCTGAGCCATATTCCACCCAAAGCTTTCCACCATCACCACCGCCACCCACTTTCAGCCAGGGCTGTGAACCCGAGGGAACAATATCTAACTTAGCCTGAGGGGTTGTTGTACCGATCCCGAGATTACCAGCTATTACTAAGTCATTGGTAGCAAAATTTTGGTCAGCAGCACCGTTGAGGTTTGCTTTGCCAACCAAGGCATTATCCACATAGGTTTTAACCGCTTGCTCAGTAGGAATCGCTAAATTGCTGTTATCTGTAAGGTTTCCATCACTGGAAAATTCATTAATGGCTAACCCCGTTCCGAGCTGGAGACTATTTTCAATGGTGAGGGAACCTGTCACCTGCTCTATCACACTTAATTGATTGGTAGCGATCGCATTACCAACACTGAGACTCCCATCGACAGTCAACGACCCAGTGGTATGCAAAGCAGAATTAACTTCCACAGCTCCTGAGGAATGTCCGGAACTTACCACCCCTGCGATGGTAATGACATCACTATCTTCATCCCCCAAGGAAACATTGCCAGCAATATGCTCCGTATCACGGGCAATCACATCCCCCTGTACTTCCAAATTCCCCGATACCTGTAGATTACCCTCTACTGTCAAATTCTGGGCGGTAAAATTTTGGTCAGCAGCACCGTTGAGAGCAGCTTTGGTATCGAGGGCATTATTAACCTGGGTAATTTGATTATCCACATAGGTTTTAACGGCTTGTTCGGTGGGAACAGCTAAATTACTGTTATCTGCCAAGTTACCATCACTGGAAAATGCGTTTATGGATAATGTTCCGAGTTGGAAATTACCACCGACACTAAGGTTGTCATTAATAGTGAGGGAACCAGCGATGGTTGAGTTTCCGGTAGTGGTGACTAAGCCGGTTAAACGAGAACCATCCCCAACAAATTGGGCAGCATTAGCACTACCACTAAGGGTTAGGTTTGTGGCAGAAATATTGCCAGTAGCGGAAATATCACCAATTACGTCTAACTCCTCTGATGGAGTGTCTGTACCAATGCCAACTTCACCGTTGACTGTCAGTGTTGGAAGTGTCCAATTAAAAGCCATTTTTCTTTACCTCATCTGTTCCAAGGTTTCTACCTTTTCCATCAGCACTGAAATCCTATGGTGCTGCTCTTTGACGACTTTGGTTAAAACCGCAATTGCGTTTGATTGGTTGTTCTGTCATAGTTTTTATTAACCATATAGCAATCCTAAATGAATTGTGAGAATTTTGTTCCCTGTTCCCTACTCCCTACTCACTACTCCCTGTTCCCTGTTCCCTGTTCCCTGTTCCCTTTGGTATATAATTAAGCTGTTGGTAATTCTGTGCCATTGTGTTACGGAATTTAAGTCAAGACTAAGACACTGAAACACCTGTTGGTGATTTCAACTCTTGAATTTGGTTTTTTAAGATCTTTATTTCCGATTGCTGAATTTGCATCTTTTGCAACAAACTTGAGAGCCAGTGGTAATTAGAATTAAGACCAACGACAACGTTGATCGGTTTTACACCTTCTTGCTCGGAAGTTTCCCAAGCTCTACCAACAATAAGGGCAAATTGGTTGGCTGCGATTTCGTGAGGTGAGACTGCTATCCCCATACCATCATTGAAACCTGAAGGGATAATATAATCTCCTGATTGCACGCTACCTCGAACTTTAATGGGCACTTGTCCCAAAAATGCTACTTGCTCATAGAGATGTTGCTCTTGCTTTTGGGGAGCATTGCCTAAGACAATAGGCTGATTAGTAATTGCCATAACTTGATCTGCTCCCTGGGTATACTTGGTAACTTTGCCACCAAATACACCCACTAGTTCACCTGGTTCAATTACTTCACTATGATTAAGTCGTGGTAAGTATTCTGCATAATCTCCACTACCGCTTCTCAAACGAATATTATTATTGCCAGTTCCCTCAATGGCACCAACGTCACGGTCACCAGATTTGAAGGTGATAAAATTACAGCCCCCACCAGGGGAAATAGTACCTATCTTGAGAGCTAAAACATCTGCATTTGTACCACTGCTAGTATTTTCAATCACTGCAATATTATTAGCCATCGAAGCAGCACCATTTTTAGTACCCCTAACATGCAAAGTAGTAACTGGATTAGACAGTCCAATTCCAACCCTACCTGGCGATTTATTTTGAATTAGTAAGTTACCCCCGCTAGCTTGTAGATGTAGGTTAGAAACAACTCCATTATTTCTAGCCATAATTTCATTATCATCTATGGCAAGATTTACACGATTAGTGTTGCCGACAACTAAATAGCCACCGCCATTGGGTTCTGCATCAGTACCACCGATAATGTGCAATCTGGCTTGGGGATCTGTGGTGATAATACCTACATTACGATTTTCAGCAATAGTTAAAGAATGTAGACCATTACTGGCTCTCAAGGACAAATCTCCATTATCGATCAGACGAATTCTCGATGTGTTGCCAGCATCTCGGATATCTGCTCCGCGCAACCGTAAATCTCCACCGAGATCTAACGAACCTGTAGTCGTTAAGTTGCCATTTACCGTTAAATTATTCTCTATCGCTAGGGAACCTGTGACCCGATCGGTCACACTTAATTGAGCAGTAGCGATCGCATTACTAACACTGAGACTGCCATCCACAGTCAGGTTATTAGCAGTAAAATCTTGGTCAGCAGCACCGTTGAGAGCAGCTTTAGTATCGAGGGCATTATTAACCTGGGTAATTTGATTATCTACATAAGTTTTAACCGCTTGTTCGGTAGGGATAGCTAAATCACTGTTATCTGTAAGGTTTCCATCACTGGAAAATTCATTAATGGCTAACCCCGTTCCGAGCTGGAGACTATTCTCAATGGTGAGGGAACCTGTCACCCGATCTGTGACACTTAATTGAGCAGTAGCGATCGCATTACCAACACTGAGACTGCCATCCACAGTCAACGACTCAGTGGTATGCAAAGCAGAATTAACTTCCAAAGCACCGGAGGAATGTCCGGAACTTACCACCCCTGCGATGGTAATGACATCACTATCTTCATCCCCCAAGGAAACATTCCCAGCGACATGCTCGGTATCACGGGCAATCACATCCCCCTGTACTTCCAAATTCCCCGATACCTGTAGATTACCCCCTACTGTCAAATTCTGGGCAGTAAAATCTTGGTCAGCAGCACCATTGAGATTCGCTTTGGTATCGAGGGCATTATTAACCTGGGTAATTTGATTATCTACATAAGTTTTAACGGCTTGCTCGGTAGGAACAGCTAAATTGCTGTTATCTGCTAGGTTTCCATCACTGGAAAATGCGTTGATGGATAATGTTCCGAGTTGGAAATTACCACCGACACTAAGGTTGTCATTAATAGTGAGGGAACCAGCGATGGTTGAGTTTCCGGTAGTGGTGACTAAGCCGGTTAAACTGGAACCTTCCCCAACAAATTGGGCGGCAGTAGCACTACCACTCAGGGTTAAGTTTGTAGCGGAAATATCACCAATTACCTCTAACTCCTGTGAGGGAGTGTCTGTACCAATGCCAACTCTACCACTAACTGTAAGTTCTGGATCTGGCCAACTACTCATTTTTCTTTACCTCCGTTGCCAAAATGTAACTGTGAATGATGTTTGATTTGTGCTTACAAATTTGGGTGAGTAAAATCTCTGATGATTTCAGTAGAAATTTTTTATTCGTTGGTTTTTGGGTTGCTCATTGATGCCCTATAGGTTTCGCCTTTTACTTTTCATCAATTGGCTGCTTGCCAGTCATGATTCAGGTGGCATAAATTCCAATGAAATCGAGTCACTTTTAACGCCTTCGGCTACCGCACTCACGGTCACTGATACAGTTTCAACAGAAGAGGTAAGTTCTACTGTGGCTTGTCCCTCTTTAGCGGTTACTCTTCTTGCTGAAAGGGTACCTCCAGTTGTTTTAAGAGCTATATTGAAATCTTTTTTTACGATTTCATCTCGTGAATTTATGACTTCGATTGTGATAATCGCTTTATCTTTACCATCAGCAATTAATTCAGGAATAGCGTCACCATCTGTATCGATAGCAGTTGTGATCAGATGGATTTTAAGAGGATTCGGTTTTCTTTCAACTCCTATGGGTACTCCATTTTCATCAAGTTTAAGTTGCCATCGGTCTAGATTGGGGCTTAAGGCATATTTAGGGGAGTCTTTGATACAAACAAAGCCCCAGGCGGAAAAGTCTTCAGGGTTCTTGTTTGGATAGAGTTCTTCTAAAGTTGGTTCTCGCCATTTTCCACAATCCAAAACTCGACCTGCAAAGCTAACCAGCTTTTTTGTTTTTTTATCAAAAATAATAATCATAGTCAGTCTCCTTAAATAAACCCTTTTGTTAGTAAGCCCTCACTGCCATCCACCTTTTTGAGCGATCGCATAACCTTTAGCGGCTACTTTACCCTCAGGAGTTGCAGTAATGGTTCCATTAGCATCTGCGGAACAATTAACAAGAATGTCCTCGCCAGCTCTGAAGTTGAGATATTTGATGGTTGCAAAAAAGAGGCATTCATCTCTAGTAAAACCCTCGGGAACAGGTATACTTTGACCATGGGTTAATGATGAAGCAGTGGCAATACCTAGCCCAGCTAGTCTACCTGCAATACTTCCAGTTACGTTCAAATCTCCGTTAATATTGACACTGCCACTCACGTCTAATTTCTGAGATGGATTCGTCGTTCCGATACCTACATTGCTATTTCCTCTAATAACAAGGGCAGTTTCTACAACCCCATCGTTACCTGTATTAACAAAAGCAATGCCTCCATCAGGGTTAGGGTTATTACCATCGGTTTTTTCAATCACTAAAGCATCTTGATTAGTCCTAAAGAAATTGTTGTCGTACCTGAGTCGAAAACCATCTCCACTAGGTGTACCGGATTCATTGGTACTATGAAAAATCTGAGTTCCTGTAGTCGCTAATTTTAAAGCACCAGATACTTCTAAAGTGGTAGCACGCAAACCACCCACAGTTAAGTTATTCTCTACGGTGAGGGAACCTGTCACCCGATCGGTCACACTTAATTGAGCAGTAGCGATCGCATCCCTAACACTTAGACTCCCATCCACAGTCAAGGACCCAGTGGTATGCAAAGCATCATCTATCCTAAGCGCCCCTGATGAATGCCCTGAGCGAATTACGCCGGTAATTTTCACTTCATCACTGTCTTGGTCCCCCAAGGAAACATTCCCAGCGACATGCTCGGTATCACGAGCAATCACATCCCCTTGTACTTCCAAATTCCCCGATACCAGTAGATTACCACTTACTGACAAGTTATTAGTGGCAAAATCTTGGCTAGCAGCACCATTGAGATCCGCTCTAGTGCTAATTTGATTATCCACATAGGTTTTTACTGCTTGCTCGGTAGGAACAGCTAAATTGCTGTTATCTGCTAGGTTTCCATCACTGGAAAATGTATTGATGGATAGTGTACCTAGTTGGAAATTGCCACCAACAGTCAGGTTTTCATCAATGGTGAGGGAGCCCTTCAGGGTTAAGTTTCTAGCGGAAATATCACCAATTACTTCCAATTCCTGTGAGGGAGTATCTGTACCAATGCCAACTCTACCATCGACTGTAAGTTCTGGCTGTGGCCAATTAAAAGCCATTTTTATTTACCTCTGTTGATCAAAACTTGTTAATTGTTAATTGATAATTACCTGTAGCGGTACTAATTCCCAATTGCCAGCCATTGAATATGCCATCCTCTGCTATTGGCAAAATCTGGTGTTAGGTCTTCACCACTAGAAAATCGCACATAAACACGGAAACCTTGGTTAGTCCTGTCGTATGCAGAACTTCCGCCTGTTGCTCCCCAATTACTACCGTTTCCATGCATATTAACTAGGTAAATTGGTGTCGATTTAAAACCACAGGCTGAGGTATCTACATCTACATAAATACCTTTAGTCCCACCACGATAAGGTTGCCAATTAGTTGAGCCTTCGGGAGTTTTTCCACAACAGATTCTTAAGGCTGTTCCTGAGGTGTCTTGTGCCGCGCCTAGTAGCTTGCCTATTACGTGTAACTCTGCTTCTGGGTTTGTTGTACCGATACCAACGTTACCACCAGCTTTTATAAAAAATCTTCCATCTGCTACACCTGTTTCCACAAAATTGAGTCCTGGATTTGTGCCTCCTAAATTTTGGTTTATGTGCCACTTAGTTCTTCCACTTGGATCTTCAAAACTGATCAATTCTTCCGATTGACGTGTTGCTCGAATTCCCAAAGTATTTCTAGGATTTGGTGTGCCAATGCCGACTTTGCCACCTAAGGTTAAATTATTCTCTATTTTTATAGAACCACTCACCAGATCGGTCACACTTAATTGAGCAGTAGCGATCGCATCCCTAACACTTATACTCCCATCCACAGTCAACGACCCCGTGGTATGCAAAGCATCATCTATCCTAAGCGCCCCTGAGGAGTGTCCTGAGCGAATTACGCCTGTAATTTTGACTTCATCACTGTCTTGGTCGCCCAAGGAGACATTACCCTCAATATGCTCGGTATCACGGGCAATCACATCCCCCTGTACTTCCAAATTACCCGATACCCGTAGATTACCCCCTACGGTGAGGTTATTAGTGGCAAAATTTTGGTTAGTAGCACCGTTGAGAGCAGCTCTAGTACTAATTTGATTATCCACATAGGTTTTAACTGCCTGCTCGGTAGGAACAGCTAAATTGCTGTTATCTGCTAGGTTTCCATCACTGGAAAATGCGTTGATCGATAGTGTACCTAGTTGGAAATTACCACCGACAGCCAGGTTCTTATCAATGGTGAGGGAGCCATTCAGGTTTAAGTTTGTAGCGGAAATATCACCAATTACCTCTAACTCCTGTGAGGGAGTTTTAGTACCAATACCAACTTTGCCTTTGACTGTAAGATTTGGTTCTGCTTCGGGCCAAGTATATTTAAGTTCATCCATTTTTATTTATATCCTGGGATAAAAAGTTATGAATTAGTTAAGATACTTGTGACATCACTTTCAAGATTTTGATTCCCGTTTTCTTCTAATGTTTGGGATTGAACTAGCATTTCTTCTAAGACTTGAATTGCGCCGCTAATCCGTAATAAAGTTTCTGTAAGGTTTGCCTTTTTTGCCTCTAACTCTGTCAACATTGTTTGACCGGATTCAAATTCAGTTTTTAGGCTTGTCAGACGTTGTTCTAGTTGTTGTTTCATCGTTCTTCTGCTTCTTTACTAACGTTGATAAATTTATGTAATTGTTAATTGTCAATTCCCGGTAGCGGTACTAATTACCAATTGCCAGCCATTGAATATGCCATTTTTGATCATTGTGATTGGCAAAATCTGGTGTTAGGTTTCGATCATAAATAAATCTGAGGTAAATTCTAAAACCTTTAGCTGTGGCGAAGTATGGAGCACTTCCACCTGTAACTATCCAATGACTACTATTGCCATGCAGATTTACTATGTAATATGGTGTAGATTTAAAACCACACGCTGAAGTATCTACATCTACATAAATACCTTGAGGAGTAGAATCATAAGGTTGCCAATTAGTAGAGCCTTCGGGAGTTTTGCCACAACAGATTCTTAGTGAATTTCCCGATGTATCTTGGGCTGCGCCGAGTAGCTTGCCGAGCACATGTAACTCTGCTTCTGGGTTGGTTGTACCGATACCAATTTTATTCTTGACAGTAAGATTCATAGCATCAGGCCAAGTGTATTCACTCATAGTCTTTGCTCCTTTATCACTTGCATATCATTGAACTGTACGGATTTTTTGATGGTGTGTAGGGGGACTATTTCCTAAGAGTTAGTTTCAGTCAACAAACCACTTCATCGCTACTTTGTCATTATCATGACCACGGGGAGTATGTTCCCCTACATTCCAACGAATCTTATCCCGATCGCCTTTAGTACTAACAATAACCATCCACCAGTAAGAATCGTCTTGAAATTTCAATACATCTCCCTCAAAACTTATGCTTACATGAGAATTATTTTGAACATAAACAATTCCAGTTTTTATCGTAATATTTTGTGCATACGTGATGTATTTATGGTCACCACTATCCATTAATACCCTTACTTGAGAGCCATTTTGTACTGCATTAATTAAGTCATCAATATTGCCTGCCGTGCGGTTACCATTGGCATCATGGGCATAGGCTAGTGACCAACGATTTAGATTTGTCAATTTTGAACCATCTCCTACAAATTCTGTCGCTTTAACTGTGCCTTCAATTTCCAATTTTTCCGTAGGATTTTCTATGCCAATCCCAACGTTGTTCTTGACGGTAAGATCGATATGATCAGGCCAAGTGTATTCACTCATAGTCTTTGCTACTACCTAGCTTGTTTATCAATTTAAATGTACAGAATTAAGTCAATAGACTATTTCCTAAGCAACATATAGTTAGCTGTGCCAGGGTTAATTGTATTTGTTGATAAGTCCTGACTGTAACAACGAATTCTCCAGCCGTTTGTCTCTGGCTCGGCAGAAACTTCTATCTCAAAATCGGAGACAAAAGCACCACTTTTTTGTACTGCCAGCTCTCTAGGGGAAACAAAAATTACCCAGTCATCCACAGTTGTTCCCGCTGGTACAGAAATTGTTTGATCATCTTCAGCTATATCCACAATAAACTGTCTGGGGGAAGGTAACTTGGCACCAGCAAGTTTCCGTACAGAATTATCCACTGTACTAACATTACCGTTATTGTCTAGTCTCACCTGTGCCAACCGCACTACAGTACCATCGGTAGGGACATTACCAGTTCTTAAATCTACATTGCCATCTTGGAGATTGTCTTGCCTAGTGGTACCACCGTAGATAACAAATTTGGGACGTTCAGCGGTGCGAGTGTATTTAGTCACGCCACCTACTTCTACTTGGTAAGGGTTTTCTGGAATTTCCCGATAGATGATGGTAATTTCAATAGTTGTATTGAGTTCTAATCCATCTAAGTTAATGGTGTCTGGTAGAGGAGAATCCGATAAGATAATAATGTCTCGACCTTCGTTATCGATTGCCATTCCTCTAGTAACAGCAATTTGTTTTTCCGCTTCTCTGCTGACTTCTAGCCCTTCCACCACACCCCATTCATGGAGGGAACGATTGTGGCGCTTGCGCATATCACGATGGTAAGCTTGTTCCTCATTAAAGTCTGCTTCGATGAGAAACTGAGAGGTGAAGTAATTGGGACGTTGAATATCTGTCATAATTGCTACTCTCCTAAGTTGACTCTAAATTTTCGGGAATATTGCCTAAAATAGTATCAATACCAATCTGGGAACCTTTAATTCCAGACGTAGGATCTGCAAGCTGGATGGTGTCAGGAAAAATAATTTCTAGTTGGTAGTCGGTATGGGCAGGTTTTTCCTGTTCGATAATAGCTGTGGCAATTTCTACTTGTCGGCTGAGTTGCTCTGGGTTTAATCCTTTATTGAGAGCAATTTTTACTCTAAAAAAGTGAGGTAATTCACCACCAATATAACTACCTTTTCCAAGGACTGACTGCGGAGGAAGTCGTTGAGGATTTTGGTTTAGTAGTTGGGAGTCACCAATTTGAAA
>NZ_JAAHHW010000068.1 GCF_010692325.1 Moorena sp. SIO3I8
AGGGAAGGGGAGGGGAGGGGTAGGGTGTGAGGGGGGGGGGGGGGGGGGGGTGGGGGGGGGGGGGGGGGGGGGGGGGGTGGGGGGAGGGTGGGGAGGGTGGGGAGTGTGGGGAGAGGGGGGAGTGTGGGGAGGGAAGAAGTAGTTTTGGATAAGAGGATATCTTCAAATATATTTTTGATCATTGTCTTGATGCAGTCGCGAATGGTAAAAGTATCGGGATTAAAATTTATGTAGCAAGCGGATCTGGGAAAAAATCCTGTGTACCTCTTTAGGTTAGAAACCGCTATAGATTTAGATTAACTAGAAAGGTTGATGCAGGTAATCAAAAAGTATCCCGATAATGACCAACAAAGCCTATTAGAGACAGCAGAGTCTTACCTAAGGGAATCCGTTGCTCCCTTGGCTAATGAGATTGATAGTGCTCCTGAGGTGTTACGAGAGGCTCTCAAGGGGATGAGCGTTCGCACTTTGCTAGGGCTACGGATTCCCAAATCCTGGGGAGGTGTCGAAGTCAGTAGCACCACCTTTCCATACTTTCAGCAACTGGTAGCACGGTATTCCGGTGCTTTGGCATTCTTGCAAATGCAACACCAGAGTGCTGGAGCAATGATCGCCTTCTCTGAGAATGAATCGTTGAAGCAGCAGTATCTTCCCAAATTAGCCAAGGGTCAAGTGCTAGTTGGTATCGGCTTTTCCCAAGTGCGACGAACAGGTAACCCACCGGTGAAAGCTATTCCGGTAGATGGTGGATATCAGATCAGCGGAAAAGTGCCTTGGGTTACTGGGTTTAGCTTGTTTCAAGAGTTTGTCATTGGTGCAGTATTGCCTGATGGTCGAGAAGTTTACGGTACGGTGCCATTGACTCCAACTTCCCAAGATGCAGGTGGTACTATTACCTTTAGCAAACCCATGGCATTGGCGGCGATGCAATCCACCAATACGGTTAGTGCTACCCTTACGGATTGGTTCTTACCCGAAGAAGGTGTGGTCTCGATTGCTAAAGCAGGTGCAATTCACGGAAATGACCAGAAAAAAGTTTTGTCTGCTGGTTTTTTGGCCCTAGGATGTGCCCAAGCTGGACTCGACATTGTAGAAGCGGCTGCCAAAACCAAGCAACTGGATTTTCTATTCAATGCTTTTGAATCCCTCAATGGGGAATTGATTCGCTGCCAGACAGCTATGATCCAAGCAGTAAAAGCCGATTCCCAGACCTTTGAACAACGACTACAACTGAGGACTTGGGCAATTAACTTAGCAGGACGATGTGCTCAAGCAGCGGTGACTGTGTCTAGTGGTGCTGCTAACTACAAACACCATGCTGCCCAGCGAGTCTATCGCGAAGCTTTGGTATTCACTGTCTCTGGTCAAACCACCGCTGTCATGGAGGGAACTCTGGCTCGGTTGGTATAGCGCTACGCGCAAGTCAGAAGTCAGAAGTCAGAAGTCAGAAGTAAGCTAGGACTAGGTTTCGGAGTTTAGAAGCGATGCAGCGCGGTCTTGGGGGTTTCCCCCATGAGCGACTGCATCAAGACAATGTCAAACATCTGAATCGGTAGTGCTATAAATGTTTCCTGTGGGTGAATCCTGATTGACAGAATTAGAAACTCCTATACTCCCATATCTTCCTCTTCTGCCAACTTTGTGCTAAGTCTTAACATCTAATCTCAACATCTAATCTAATCATGTAATATAATTGTATTATAAAAGGGCGTAGTGCAGAGGCAGTCACACCAGCCTTCTAAGCTTTCAAGACGTCGGCTTTGCCCAATCGCCCCCGCCGAATTCTGTCTGTGTCGTACAGCTTGTGTAGTACATACAACTATGGATATCACCCAACCCCATCACCCAAGTGTCAATGAGCAGGAGTTAGCCATTTGCCTGAGGGTGCTTGAGGCAGCGGGTAGGATGTCCAGTGACAATCCACAGCTGTTGACTATTGAACGGGCGGTGTCAGCACTGAAGAAGCAACTCAAACAAAAGCGTCGCCACCAGCGCAAGCAGGCTCGCCGTCAGCATGACTTGGCTTTGCTGGCTCGTGCCCAGATTCATAGCGAAGCCTTGCCGGAACGATTACGCCAGCTGGCTGCAGGGGTATCCCTTGACCATGATCAACTCTATACTCCCCAGCTATGCTACGTGTGCAAGCAGCCTTACAAACGTGTACATCACTTTTACCACCAGTTTTGTCCTAACTGTGCCCCTGAACACTATAGTCGGCGCTACGCCAGAACTGATTTACAGGGTCGGCGAGTGCTAGTCACGGGTGGACGGATTAAGATTGGGTATCACGTTGCACTCAAAATGCTACGAGACGGTGCTCATGTGATTGTAACCACCCGATTCCCGAAAGATGCCGCCCGTCGATACCTGGCTGAGACAGACTCACACCTATGGGGTGACCGATTGGAAATCTACGGGCTAGACTTTCGTGATCTGCGTGGGGTGATGGCATTTATCGATCAGTTGCTGGCATCTGCCCCACTCAATATTATTATCAATAATGCTGCCCAAACCATTCGCCGCCCACCTGCATATTTCAAAACTCTTGTCCAAGGGGAGATGGAGAGTCTGGATCAACAAACCAGGCAATGGGTGAAAGCTGAATCAGAGGCTCTGGTCAAGAAGTCAGCACTTAACGCTTTTTACCAGCTCTGTCTGAGCAGCAAGGAGGATCCAAACTTTCCGGATGGAGTCCTTGACATTGAGGGTCAGCCCTTAGATTTGAGGCATGTTAATAGCTGGCGACTGTTACTTGACCAGGTTGAGCCGATCGAGATGGTTGAGGCTTGGTTGGTAACGACTATGGCTCCTTACTTATTTAATTCCCGCTTGAAGCCGTCACTGATGGCATCTCCTTTCGAAGATCGTTATATTGTCAATGTCTCTGCTGTAGAAGGTCAATTCTCCTATGGAAATAAGACACCCTATCATCCCCACACTAATATGGCTAAAGCCGCACTGAACATGATGACCCGAACTGTGGGGATGGATTATGTTTGCGATCGCATTTATATGACCAGTGTTGACACTGGTTGGATTACAGACGAGAAGCCTCATCCTGTGCGTGAATACCTCCGTCAGCAAGGATTCCGTCCACCACTTGATGTGATTGATGGTGCTGCACGGGTTTATGATCCCATTGTGCGCGGGTTAGCAGGGGAGCGCCTCTATGGGGTGTTCCTGAAAGACTACAAACCATGTAACTGGTAAGGTCGTATCATGTCCGGTTTCAAAGTTATAGTGTAGGGAATCGGGAATCGGGAATCGGGAATCGGGAATCGGGAAAACTGATCTGACTCCCGATCCCCCCATCTCCGCATCTCCCCATCTCCCTATCTCCCCATCTCCCTACTCTCTACTCCCTGCGCTATATGAGCTCCTCAGGGGTTCATTAGCTTAAGCAAAATAGTCTGCCATTTTTGTACTAATGCTTGATCACTAGTCTGAATTTCCTGAATTACCCACTGCTCCATCCCTAAGGAAGCAAAGGAATATCTACCGTTACCTAACTGCTCCTGATCTTGATCAATAATGACGCCTTGTTCTACTAGGTTTGTTAACTCTCGTTGATGTTGGCTAAAGATTACGTCAATTTTAGTTAAGTCAATGTCACTTAAGTCAATAGTAATCTTTTGCTCAAGACCACCTTTTAACTTCGACCAAGCCATCAGTATCAACAGCCCTTGCTCGACATCGCTGCACCGTTGCCAAATATTTTGGAAAATATGTCTAGTTTGACTTTCAAACTCCTTGATAAAAGTTTCAGTATCGGGTAACTTCCCAGTTCTTAATGCTCTAAATAGCAAAGAACCAGCAATTTGTAGCAGCGCCGGATGTCCACCAGCCCTGTCTTTAATGACATTCCGTAATGCTGGTGTGATGGGAATACTCGCCATCAATTGCTCCACTTCAGTTTCCGTTAATGGCTTCAGGGACCGAAACAGATAGTGATTGTACCACGGGGATTTATCTGGGGTTAGACTCGGCCCAAGTTCATTGAGACGGCGGAGTGAGGTGACAATCATTGATAAATATCTCCTCTCCCGAGAGTGATAGGCAATACTACGACACTCACTTAGAAAGGCTTCCATGTCAGCTTGAGTATAGTGTGGGTTTTCCCGCAAAGCCGCATCATAGTCATCCACTAGCAACACCAAGAACTTGTTGTGTTTCCCAAGCTTGCGCAATACTTGGGGCATAGCCCTGGCAGTTGCTTTTCCGTGGTCGAGCAATGTCTCAATTTCAGTCTGAAGGTCTGGCTCACTATCCAATTTATAGATCAGCTCAGTTAGGACTTCTTGCCAAAACCCGGAAGCTGTAAACGGTTGGATACTTTCGCAACTGAGTAACACCATCACTGCCTGTGATGGGTCTTGTCCATACTCTTTCCAAACGTCTGGGGAAGCTAGGAGTTCCAGGAAAGAGGTCTTACCCATGCCTGGACCACCCCAAATCGCTAAGTTACTGCGGTTCGAGATTTGATTAAAACCAGCCAGAATTTCTGATTGTCGTCCCACAAAACGGTCTGGGGGAACTGGTGCGCCTACAACGAAAGGATTGTTTAATTGGTTATAGAATTGATAAGCTTGTTGATTTTCTGGCTCTATCCTTAGCACTTGGTCAAATTGCCGCCTGGCTAGGATAACTTCCCCTACTTCCATGAGGTGTTGTCCATAACCTAAATGCGATCGCACTAATCCATCCTGATTCCGGACTGGATCAACTAGGTATGCTTGCTGATAGTATTCTACTGCTTTATCAAATACGTCACCTTCCAAATATATCCTTGCGATCTCGAATAAAGCACGAAAGTGATTGGGATTGGCTTTCAAAATCTGTTCATAGGGTTTTACTTTCTGCCATACATCCCCCTGATCAGTTTGTTCAATTGCTTGTTGATAACTAGCCTTAGCCTCTGGATCGAGGTCTTCCAATTCAAATATCTCTCGCCGCAATGGGTAACGTTGGATTAACCAGCGGCGGACTAATTCTATTTTTACCTTGTAGGATTTTTCTTTATAGGATGAAACTTGATCAGTTATGTCTACAACCCCCAAGAAACCTGATTCAACTAGTTTTTCCCTAGCTTGAGTCAAAGACTCGGTGATGGTAACGCCATACTCTTCCAGTAAACTCAACGGGTCTTGCACAACCTGAGTATAATTTCTTTCAGCTTTTTTTTGAGCCTCTGCTACTGCCGAAAATATCACTCGTTCCGGAATCGGTAATCCATCCCGAAACCAGGTTAATCCTCCCTCACCAATTTCAATGGCATCATCCACAATTCTGGTGACATCATCACCAGTTACCTGCCACTTTTGTTCAGTTCTAGCTTGAGAAAACAGTGCATGACATAGGACCTGAGTGAAATAGGGATGACCTGATGTTAATGCTAAGATAGCATCGATTGCCTCTGAGTCATAGGTCAAAGACCCCTGAGCTGGTTCAGTAGACTTCGCGGCAGTTGTCGGGAACAGGGAACAGGGAACAGGGAACAGTGGAGAAGAATTGACGCAAACACTATCAGAAAAATACTTTTGCAAGAGGTCTAGTAATTAACTTTGTGGCACTTCGTTCACTGAGCAAGCCAACTTTTTGGCTAGGAGCACCTTTAATTGAACTACCCCACCTGTCGCAGGGATGGGGATTCCCAGGCACAACCTATACGGCTGTTATATCCATGGGCGTGACTTTCCTTCGCACCGAAGGTAGCTGGGTGGGGTTAATTCCCAGTTTCTTAAGACCCCGCATTTTGATGTTTACTGCACCATTTATGTCAGCGTCATCGTGGTACCCACACTCAGTGCAAACAAATTTTTCTCCTTTTCGATTGTCTGCGCTAGTGTGGTGACACTTTGGACATCGCTGAGATGTATGTTTGGGGTTAATCTTGATGACTGGAATGCCTGACTTTGCAGCCACGACTTCAACCTTTTTGACTAATTCACCCCAGGCAGCGTCGGAAATTACACGATTAAGACCTTTCTTGGCTGATTGTCCATTACGGTCGTAACCACCCAAATCCTTGGGCTTGGGTTTACAGCGAGACTTCATCCCTTTGATGTTCAAGTCCTCAAACACCAGAGCATCTGCTCCATTACTTAGATTTTTTGCTGTTTCCCAATGGTATGCAGAACGTTTATTGGTAACCCGTTCGTGCAACGAGGCTACTTTGGAAAAGGCTTTTTTGCGATTGTTTGAACCCTTCTTCTTTCGACTCGCAGCTCGTTGTCTTAGTCTTAAACGTCTGGTTTGGCGTTTGGACTTCTTACTATTGGCTGGGTTTTGAACTATCTCTCCATCAGAAATACTAAGGAGTTTTCTGATTCCTAGATCGCATCCTTTAACACGATCAGGTCTAATCTCGTGTTTAGTTTTTACTGGTGGAACTGGTACCGATTTATCCTCGATCTGAATGCTAACAAACCATCCCCGTGATTGACGACGAACGGTTACAGATTTCATGGTAAAACCATCCGGGATGGGACGGGAATTATGGAATCGCATCCACCCTATTCCTGGTAAATAGATTCGATTACCATCTAGTTTTACCTGGCCTGGAGCATACTTGAGGCTCCGGAAACGATATCGCCTTTTAGGTCTTGGATATTTGGCTTCTCCCTTGAAAAACTTTGAAAAGGCTACATCCAACTGTCTTAACATTTGCTGTAGAACAGTCGAATTGATCGCTTTGTACCAAGGTCGTTGTTTTTTGAGGGAGGGGAGACTTGAACTTTGAACCTCGTAAGCACTCCGGCGAGGATTCTTTTGACTCTTTTTCCAGGGATAACCTATCGAGCTTGACTTGTTTACCGAACAGGACAATGGGCACGCCTCTCCATGAGTCTTCAAATCGCAGTAATTACCAAGTTTTGGTGATTTAACCTGCTCGTAGGACTCATTTCTATCTCTTAACAAGTAGTTGTACTGAGCCAATAGCATATCTAGCCATCGGTTCATTGTAGCTTCTTGCTGAGAGCTTGGGATTAGTTTATAGACGTAACCCAATTGCATAGTATCGACCTTTTTTTTCGGTGCTATCTTGATTATATATTACCGAAATTGATCTGACAAGAGAATGGTAAGACAAAAACCAATAAAAGTAGGACGCCCCTGTCTTCACGGCTCACCCAAAACAACACACACTATTAAGGCGACAAACACAGCTTGGAACGGATTAAAGAGATTGGCAGCTAAATCAGGTTTAAGCCTGTCAGAGTATTTAGAGTCGCTGGGAAAAACTGGGACACTACCTAGTTAATGGATTGTGGCTTACGCCACTTGAGAGGGTGAATTCATCCCCGTCCTCTTAGGTCGGGGTATTCTTCGCCCTCTCAAACTCTCCCACTCCGATAATCATCCGCTAGCAATACTAGGAATTTATTGTGTGCTCCCAGCTTACCCAAGACTTCAAGGAAATCCTTAGCAGTGCTTTTTCCCTCTTGGACTAATCTATCGATATCTGCTTGCAGCTCAGGATTGCTGTCCAGTTTAGTTTTAATCAAGCTCAAGACCTTTCCCCAGAAGCCAGACCCACTGAAGGGATGGATACTCAGGCAATTTAACAACACAATCACTGCTTGCGATGGGTCGGTCTGATGTATTCGCCAGATTTCCGGCCAAGTGAGTAATTCCAGAAAGGAAGACTTTCCAATGCCCGGACCTCCCCACACTGATAGGTTACTGCGATGGGAGATTTGATCGAAAGCGGTTTCAATCAGAGCAGTTCGTCCCACAAAACGCTCTGGGGGGACTGGCTTACCGACAATGAAGGGATTGCTTGGCATTGGAACTAAGTTAGTAATTCAATCAGTAATTATTTAAGCAGTGTTGAACAGGGAATCGGGAATAGGGGGAATAGTATGGGGAGAGTCTGGGCAGGGGGAGGAGTGTAGGAAGAAGGGGGAGAGGAGGGCGGGGGCTCGGGCAGATTAATTAAGTTGTTTTCGATTAAATCAGTATCTTTAAGTAGATTTTTGCTCATTTTTCTCGTAGTTCCTACTCTGATGACAACAACGATTTTGGGAAACGTTTATGACTGGATTTAACTCTTGTGGGCACTATTTTCAGTATAGTGCAGTTCTCAATTGTGTGAGGTACTTTGCTCCTGGGTTGATGGAAGTCGGGAGTCGGGAGTTGGGAGTCGGGAGTCGGGAGTCGGGAAAAAATTCTGTGTCGCTCATTACTATGATAACCTGAAAAGGCTTGAAAACCCTATATTATCATGGTTTCATGCCTCGAAAATTTGAGTCTTTAATCAGACTACTATGAAATAGTTAAATTGGTGCTACGTTTCCAAAGATTTTAGATTTCCTGATCTGAATTTGTCTGTCCCGACAATTAATCTGATCTGTAGCATACTTTTTTCTATTTCCTATAACTAGCCAGTAAGTATTCAGCTAATGCGCTACGCGCATTAGCTGATAGCTGATAGCTGACGGATGAATGCTTACCTAGCGAGTCCAAACACTACCACCGAAGCCACCTGTTCTCCGAACTGCTGTTAGCCTGCGGTTTGAATCGATTCTGACTACCATTTCGCCAGAGCTGCGAGTCCGACCCCTAGGTACATCTGCCCAGTTACCAGCAACTTCATTCTTACCAATGTAGCCATGGAAGACATTGCTGAAAGTTCGGCCATTATTAGAACTTTGACCATACCACCAGAGTTCATTACCTACTTGCCGAATATAGTAGGTGCCACCATCATTGGCTCGCCAGGTACCAGTCAGACTAATTGCAACCGCTTGAGCTACCAAGTCCGGTGAGGATGTTTGGTCAAAGCTACTTTTCTGTTCTAGTTCAGGGACTGTGGCGGAGTTGCGATTAGCCCCATTGCCAAGAAAGTCTGGGATTTTTGCCAAGGTGGGATTTACCAGACTCATAGCAAAAACTGCACCACTGATACAAAGAGTTGCCGTACTTAGTTTAAAATTCATAATCACCTCTTTGAAACACTAGTGGAAGGAATCAAGGTCTCAAACTTTTCCCTCCAATTACTTATCAGGGTGAGTTTTATCATTTACTCTTGGGGTAGGGATTTTGTAATTTTTCTTAACAAAAGGAACAGGGATTAGGGAGTAGGGAGTAGGGCAAAGGGAACTTAGGATCAAAAATTATCAGAATTCCTACACGGATCCCTATTTAATCAGTCCCGTAACGCACCACCGGGTCAAACAGCTTTAATGAGATGCACCCAATCCTCTGAGCTCTTTGCTACTGTTCCCTGTTCCCTATTCCCTATTCCCTTGTTCTATCAACCCTGCAACTTCTGACCAGTCCTAAGAATCTGTCCAGCTAAGACAGCAGCACCAAAGCCATTATCAATATTCACTACTCCTATGCCTGGTGCGCAAGAATTCAACATGGTTAACAGGGGTGCCATACCACCAAAACTGGCTCCATAGCCGACACTAGTAGGAACGGCAATTACTGGACAATCGGCCATGCCAGCTACCACACTGGGCAATGCTCCTTCCATCCCAGCTACCACAATTAAGACATCGGCTTCGACAATCATCTGTCGATTATTCAGCAAGCGGTGGATACCAGCTACCCCCACATCCCAAAGGCGCTTGACCTGAAACCCACATAATTCAGCGGTAATGGCTGCTTCCTGAGCTACTGGTAAATCCGATGTGCCAGCGGAAATTAGACTAATGGTGCCGGGATACTTAGGTTCGAGCTGAGATGGTGCGATCGCACAAATCCGAGCTGTGGAATAATACTGTAACTCTGGGACTTTTGACTCTAGCTCCGTTGCCACCTCTGGTGTAATCCGTGTTGCCATTACTACCGGATTCCGCTGGCGCATGACCGCCATAATCTGAGCAATTTGGTCTGGGGTTTTTCCCTCTCCCCAAATTACCTCAGGAAATCCAGTTCTTAAGGTGCGGTGGTGGTCAATTTTGGCAAAATCACCCACTTCTTCGTAGGTAAAATCTTTGAGTTTATCTAGAGCAACAGTTGGGCTAAGGTCACCAGCCGCCACCGCTTCCAGTAGAGATTTTAATGCTTCGGGTTGAGTCATTTTTTTTTAAGGGAGTAGGGAGTAGGGAATCGGGAGTAGGGAGTAGGGAGTAGGGAATCGGGAGTCGGGAATCGGGAGTCGGGAATCGGGAATCGGGAAGAAGTTTTAATGGTTTAATGTTGAGCTACGATTTATAGCAATTCTCTTTACCATGAGGTACAAAGGTATCCCCCTAAATCCCCCTTAAAAAGGGGGACTTTGAGGTTTATAATTTTACCTTATACATGCAATAAACGCTATATAGTTTTTCTAAATAGATCATGAAGTCCCATCCTTATTGATCATAACATCAAAAACTCCTCGTATTTATTTCCTACTATTCCCTATTCCCTGTTCCCTGTTCCCTATCTCCCCATCTCCCCATCTCCCCATCTCCCTATCTCCCTATCTCCCTATCTCCCTATCTCCCCATCTCCCCATCTCCCCATTCATTCTGAAATTTTCAGTTCATCAATATTCCAGAATGCGCCTCCTAGAGCGGAATATTCAATGCCTTCTATGGAATTACGAACTGCGGTCATGGAGAGAGGGTTAATCAGATAAATATAAGGCAAGTGTTCTAAATTAATCCGTTGGGCTTCTTGATAAATCTTTTTGCGATTGTTTTCATCTAATTCTTGAGCGCCTTGGATATAAAGGTCACTTATTTTTTGCTCCCAATCGGCTATTTTACGACCTTGAATCGGGGATTGACCAGGGAAGGTTTTTTGATTAAAGCTGTGCAATCCCCCATCCACAGACCAGACATTAGAACTATTATTGGGTTCAAAGCCACCGCCACTAAAACCAAGGAGATGGCATTCCCAATCTAAGCTATTGCCGAGTTTGTCTACTAGGGTATTGAAGGCAATGGGAGTAAAATCGACTTTAATGCCAATTTTACTGAGGTCTTGCTTAATCTGTGCTCCCATGGCTTCTCGCAGCTTATTACCAGCATTAGTCATTAAGGTGAAACGGACTCGATTACCTTGGCTATCGAACAATTCGCCTTCGTCATTGTATTTAAAGCCCGCCTTTAATAGTAATTTTTTGGCTTTTTCGGGATTATAGTCATACACGGGTAACCCTTCTTCTGGTGATAGATAATAGGGGCTTTGCACGGGTATATTAGAATATTGCGGCGCACCTAACCCCCGATACAAATTATTCAGCATCGTTTGCCGGTCTATGCCATAGGCAACGGCTTGTCTAAATTCGAGAGTATTAAACCAACGGGACTTAATTGGATCTACTAAAGGCTCTCCATCCCGGCTACCGGTGTTGAGATTGAAGGAGATAAAACTGGAACTGAGGGTAGGACCAGCGATGTGGATGGTAAAGTTACCCTTTTTTTCCTCTTGCTTGAGCAGGGAATAGTATTCAGGGGATACACCCAGAGCATCTAATCCGCCGGAGCGAAACTGAATGAAGGATGAATCCGTTGATTCTACAATTTCCCAGATCACCCGCTCAATATAAGGTTGCTGGTTTCCCTGTTCATCTTTTTTCCAGTAGTAGGGATTACGGTCATAAACCACCCGCTGACTGGTGCGGTAGAGTTTAAGTTTGTAAGGACCGTTGACAATAATATCCTTGGGGTCTGTATCTACCCCCCACATGGTCAAAAACTTAGGATTCCCCTCTGAATCTTTGGTTTTTACGGATTCTTGCAGCACATGAGCGGGTAAGATCTTTAAGCCAGTACTGCGGAGAAAGGGCGCAAAGGGTTCAGGCACAGAAAATTCCACCTGACGCTGGTCTATCTTCCTGACCTTTGGTAAGGCTCGACTCTTGCCAACCCGGAGGATATCTCTAGAATCAGTGGGAATTTCTGGGTTGAGGTAGATGTCATTGTAGGTAAAGACGACATCATCAGTGGTTAGGGGCTCACCATCGGACCACTTTAGCCCCTCCCTCAAGGTAAATAGGATTTTAAGTTTATCGTCGGAAATCTGCCAGGATTCCGCTAAACCCGGGATTATTTCCCCGGTGATGCCATCAGTGTCTACTAAACCCTCAAAGGTAAGACCAAAAATACTGGTGGCACTTTGGTTGAGGGCATAGTTAAAGGTATTTATGTCACTGAGAATACTCTGGACTATGTGGGGAACGTCAGCTGCCTTGGTTTCAAATTGGCTGATGCTACAGCCAGGCAGTGCGATCGCAAAACTCAAAGCCAGGAAAATTCCTAGACAACGATACCACAGAAGCACAAGAGATTTAGCAGAGGTCATATAAGAAAGGGAGTAGGGAGTAGGGAGTAGGGGGTAGGGAATCGGGAGTGGGGAATCGGGAGTCGGGAGTCGGGAAAATAGTTAGTTGTTTACTAGCATACCAAGTGGCGTAGGGTGGGTTAGGGGCGGGCTTGCCCTGATCATCCCCCTCTTCGGGCTAGCGTGCGATCGCATTTTGCTGAGATCTGGCACCAGTACAAAAAAACTTACAGCCGTTTTCACCTCATCCCTCTGTTCAGATCAGAAAAATACCATAACACAAGTACCCTCATGGGTACTATCAAAATTCGATTTATTGTTTATAATAAAACCCACACTTTTAATAACAGGAGTAACCCACCAAAAGCCTTGATTCCTAAACAGCTGATAGCTGAATGGTTACCTTATAGGAGCTAACTGCTACTGTGATTCCGTAAGCATTCAGCGGTCAGTGTTCAGCGGTCAGCTGACGTAACAGAGATTAAACCAATGCGTACCTGTTTTATTCAAAAGCACCTCAAGTAGCGCATTAGCTGAGAGCTGAGAGCTGATAGCTGAGAGCTGATAGCTGATAGCTGAATGGTTACGTGATTCCAGTCACCAAACCATTAAGGTTAGTGTCACAAACTAAGTACATACATCACTGTAGTGTTATAGTAGTTTTATAATTATTACGAAATATTACCTACAAAGTCATCGAGACCTATAGGGTTCACAAGTTTTGCCCCAAACGTTCACAAGTTATCGATATTAGGTAATCAATGGGTGCATTTTGTGACGACTTTGAACCAATAAAGGGGAGCATTGAAGCCCGAAATAATTCTTTGATAATTAATTAGGACTTACCCATTGCCCCCTAAATCCCCCAAACTTGGGGGACTTTCGTGACTTTGTCCCCCCCAGATTTGGGGGGTTAGGGGGGCAAAAGCAACTAAACTTTCCTAAGTCCTATTAATGCAAATTGAAAATTGAATATGGAAGCCAAGATGATGCAAAATCCTTTTACCTACGGTCAGCCAGTTTCCCTAGAGCGTTTTGTGGGACGACGATCAGAAATTCAGGCGGCCTTTGATCAAATCTATAACCGTAGTAACCTAGCCCTTTGGGGAGGGCCAGCCATGGGCAAGACCTCTTTCCTGGAACTCCTGGCTTCCCCCCAAGTTTGGCAACACTATGGACAAGACCCATCCCAGGCTGTGATCGTGCTCCTGAGTTGCCAGAGTATCCAACCCTTTACAGCTCCAAGGTTTTGGAAAGAAGTCTTTAATCTGCTCCAAGAGGAATTACACAGTGAGCCAGACCTCCAGGAACAGATCCAGACATTGCTGGACCAGGGAAAAGCAACCAGCAGGGGCATGCGCCAAGTATTAAAGCAGCTTGGCAAACGCCACAAATTCTTACTGTTGCTAGTGGATGACTATGATTGGGCACTGCTGGAAAACCAGCACTATAGTCATGCTGACATGGAAACCTTTGTCACGGAGTGTCGCAGTATTGCCTATCACTCTCGGGAGAGGAAATATCTATCCATGATTGTGGCCTCACTCCGGCGTCTCAGTGAACTTGGTCCTGCTCTCAATCCCCATAGTTCTCCCTGGTACAACCATTATCTGTTCCAATCCCTGAAGCCATTGACTGACTCTGACATTGATCAATTAATGGCTGGTATTCCAATTACCCCAACCTTACGGGGGCTGATCCGAGAGATTGCTGGTGGACATCCGGCTCTGCTCCAGATTGCTGGTTCTTTGCTTTATCGAGAGCTAAAAACTGGCAAAATCCCTGATGCCCAAGCCTTTACTCGGGACTTTGAAGCTACTACCCTATCGATTTTTGAAACGATTTGGAAAAGGTGCAGCGAGGTTGAGCAAGCTTTATTGATGTTGATAGCCTTATTTAAGTTAAACGGTCGTCTCCATCATAACAAGCACTTTGACTTAAAAGGTATTGACGTAATCTTTAGCCAACACCAGCGAGAGTTAACTAACCTCGTCGAACAAGGGGTGATTACTAACCGAAAAGAACCAGGAGTGATGATCTGCCATCAAGACTTATTATTTACCTCATCCATTATGGAACGGTGGGTGATTCAGGAACTTTGGCAGACTAATAATCCGTTACTAGAAGATAGGCAAAAAGTCTTTCTCAATCTACTCAGCCATAGTCAAGCTCATCAAGTCACCGAGGCGATTAAGTGGATATCGCAACATCAAGACAAAATCAAGACTGCTTTGGCATGGGTGAGTAAGGTGTTAGCTGCATTTTCTTGACGTGAAAGGGCAGCTAACCTTGAGTGTTTTGGAGAAACGTTAAACAAATCATAAATAGTCCGCGAATGGTTAATAACTGCCGTAATCATCCTAATCCTTATATTATCGGGAGTGTAATCGATGATCCAGACAAGTTTTTTGGACGAGAGAGTCTGTTTCAGTTTATCGAAGACAACCTCAGGCAGAGGGTAAAGGTAATCTTACTCCATGGTCAACGACGAATTGGCAAGTCATCGATCTTGGCACAAATTCCCAAGAAAGTTGCTACGGATCAGTTTTTCTTTGTTAACTCCGATTTACACAGCTCTATTCACAAACCCTTGAGTCTTCTTATCCATGAATTGGCTCAAGATATTTGTGAGCACTTAGTTGATGACTTTGATCTAGATCAAGATTATATTACCCCGCCCTCGAAACAAGAGTTAGACAAGGATCCAACTATTTTTGTTGAACAATTTTTGCCGAAAGTTTATTGGGTATTAAAAAGTAAAAATTTGGTAGTTCTGCTGGATGAATTTGATGTTTTAACAAACCCAAAGTCTCGCTCAGAATACCGATTTTTTCCCTATTTAGCTGACTTGATTAAACGGCACCATCAATTATTTATGATTGCCGTAATGGGGCGGAATCTCGATGATTTGCCCACTCTACTCCACGTGTTTGGGAGTCCACCCTACCAAGAAATTGGTTTTCTCGATGAGTTCAGTGCTAGACGACTAATTACTAAACCAGCTAAGGATGTGGTAACCTATGAAATCAATGCCATTAACGAAATTTACAAACTCTCCGCTGGGCATCCCTATTTTACCCAAGTCCTATGCTCTACTCTGTTCTCGAGGGCTAGGGAAAACCAAAACAGGAGGATTTATAGCGCAGATGTGGAGCTTATAGTTAAGCAGGCTATTGAAAAAGCTGAAGCGGGATTGGCGTGGTTGTGGGATGGGTTACCGATCCCAGAGCAAGTGGTATTTTCAGCGGTGGCAGAGGCTCAAAAAATAGCTATCTCACAACACCAGACGGTGCCAGAACACCCATTATCCTTCCTCAAGCGCTATGGTGTGATCCAGACCAAGTCCCTGTATGAAGCAGCCAAACGACTTCAACGCTACGGTTTCGTCGATGACACAGAACGTAGAGTAAAGGTGCGATTAGTCCAGCACTGGTTGGTTCAGTATCACCCACTACGGCAAGAGATACTAGCACTGCAGACTCTAGACCAAGACCGAACTAATCCGATCTATCAACTAGCCACTGCACGGTATCAACAAGGGCAAATTCAGAAAGCACTAGTGCTCTATGAAGAGGTTTTGCAAATGAATCCCAATCATTTTAGGGCTCTGTTGGCTCTAGCTCACGGCTATCTCCAGGTCAAAAATTTCAGCAAAGCCGTAGACGTATATACAAGAGTTTATAAAGTTAAGCCAGTACAAAGCAAAGAAGGGTTGTTGCGATCGCTACTAAAGTATGGAGATCAGTTGATCGAGCAAAAAGCATTCACAACAGCCAAGAGGCCTTTTCAGCAAGTGTTGGACATTGAACCTGACCACCAATTAGCGCGGCAGAAGCTAGAACATATTAAAGCTAAAATCGCAGCTATTAGTAATCAACCTATCACTCCGGTTCATACCCCCCCAAATCGTACTGGGTTAGACATGGGCAAACTAGCAGCAGCTGTAGCAATCATTTCCCTGGTTGGTGTGGGATTTTATAACGTATCAACTCCCTGTCCAACCAGTGCCCAGAAAGTCTTCGGGATTACATGTATCGCCAAGAGTAGTCATACTAATACTAGTCAGAGTATTAGTCGGGGTGAGCGCAGCTTATTTCCTAGAATTGACAACAAGACAAAAATTGACCTTGCTACTGAAGCATTCGGAAACCAAAACTATTCTGAAGCGGCTAACTTGTTTAACCAAGCTTGGCAGGCTAATCCCAATGATCCAGAATTGCTGATTTACTACAACAATGCCCGCGCTCGTCAAAGAGGTTTTGAGCCATTCACTATTGCTGTGGTAGTGCCCATAGACGAGTCAGAATCCGGGGCAAAAGAAATATTGCGGGGAGTAGCCCAAGCCCAACATCAGTTCAATAATTCAGATGGATTAAATGGCCGATGGTTGGAAATTGCGATCGCTAACGATGGCAATGATCCAGCCAAAACTAAAAAAATAGCTCAGGCTTTGGTTAAAGACAACTCGATCCTGGGAGTAATTGGACATAACTCTAGTGATGCCACTAAAGCTGCCCTGCCCGTATATGACCAAGGTGGCTTAGCCATTATTTCCTCCACCAGCACCAGTAGTGATTTAAACAGTTTTGATGACCAGAACAACGTGTTCTTTAGGACAGCGCCTTCTAATGTAGTACTTGCAAGAAAACTGGCTGACTATGTCAAAATTAAAGCTGGCTTAGACAAGGTCGTAATTTTTTATGATTCTGAGAGTGTCTATAGTAAAGGTTTTAAACAGGATTTTAAAAAAGACTTTGAAAAACTGGGAGGTAAGGTAGTTCGGGAGATTGAATTAAACAATCCCAAGCTGAATATAACTAAAGAAGTTAAAAATAGTCTCTCTAAAGATCAAGTCAAGGCGGCTATGTTATTTCCGGGCGTGAAATCTGTGATTACAAGTATGAAGATTTCTAAAGCCAACACTAACTTAAACAACCGAGTTCAGCAAGGGCTGAAGTTATTCGGTGGGGATACTTTATATGACAAGACAATCTGGCAAGAGCGTGGAAAAGGGGTTCAAGGGTTGACTATGGCAGTCCCCTGGTTTAGCGAAGCACCACAGGCAATAACCTTTTCTACAGCAGCTAGAGAACTATGGCGAGGGAGGGTTAGCTGGGCTACTGCTACTAGCTTCGATGCTACTCAAGCCTTTATTGATGCTTTGTTCAAGGACGCCGACCGAAAGCAAGTTCTCGACAGACTCCGCAATATTCATCTTTTCCCAAGTGATACCTCAGGGTTCCCGTTGCAGTTTACTGACCAAGGGGAGCGTGAGAGTGAACCTGTCCTGGTGGAAGTAGTTGAGGGTCAATTTAAATTCGTGTCAGAGTAAGACCAAGAGGGGGTTGAAAAGTCGCCATGATCATCAAGCCTGGGGCAATACCACCTAAGTCCCTTTCACCAATACTGACTAAAAATACTAACTAAAATTTTAGATTTATAACCTGGGGAGGAAATATAAGGATTCTAAACATCATCCTAGGGAGTTCTCTAGAAAACCAGTTACAGGACTTACGCATTTGCCCCCTAAATCCCCCAATTCTGGGGGACTTTGACATCATTTACCCCCCAAGCGAGGGATTGCTCGCTTGGGGGGTTAGGGGGGCAAAAACAATTAAACTCCGTAAGTCCTAAGTTATACAAAACCTCAATAATTGGATAGTATAGAGTGTGTAGTAAGTAAAAACAAGCTAACTAAAGCAGTAAACCTTATATCTCTATCTCTATCGGAGATGACAAAAAATGATTTCAACAGTTGCTAGAAATCCCTATGTAATTGGTCGTCCAATTGATGATAATGACCACGACTTATTTTGGGGAAGACGAAGCTTATTCGGGTTTATCGAGGATAACCTCAGGAATAAAACCAAGGTGATGATAGTCTACGGACAACGGCGGATTGGTAAGTCTTCCCTACTCCGTCATATTCCTACATCTGTAGACTTAGATAACTTTGCCTTTGTGCCCTTTGATCTGGAATCCTACCGTCACAACTCTCTTGGTGAGGTTTTGGAAGAACTGGCCACAGAAATCCTTGATAGCTTGGAACTAGACTCCCCTGAAATTTCCTTGCCTGACCCTACCGCCCTAGATACCGACCCATCGCTCTTTGCTAACCAGTTTTTGCCCCAAGTTTATCAAAGCTTGGGTAACCAAAATCTAGCATTATTGCTGGATGAATTCGAGACTTTAAATGCCCCAGATAATACCCCAGATAATCACCTATTATACCAGCATTTATTTCCTTACTTAAAATCCCTAGTTGCTCGACAGGATAATTTATATCTAATTCTTTGTGTCGAACAGCAATCCAAAGATTTACCGAATTTACTCCAGATATTCAAGGATGCCCCAACCCAAGAAATTGGCTTACTTGATCAACAAACTACCCAGGAGCTAATTACCAAACCAGCAGCAGGGTTATTGACCTACGAAACTGCTGCTATCGAAGCTATTTACAATTTATCAGCTGGGCATCCCTATTTTACCCAAGTCCTATGCTTTGCTATTTTTAGCAGAGCTAGGGAGCTAGAGCAGTGGCAAATCACCCCAGAAGATGTGGAAAACAGTGTAGACCAAGCCCTAGAAAATGCTAGTGCTGGTTTGGCAGGGATTAGAGCCGGATTATCTATTCCAGAGCGAGTAGTATTCTCTGCCTTTGCCGAGGCGGATAATACCGTTAACAATAGTTATAAAAATAGTTCAGATGGGCCATTACAGCCGTTTTCAGATGAATTGACCTCACTACCAACTGCAAGCCCCCTAAATCCCCCAATTCTGGGGGACTTTAACTCAGAAACCCCCCAAAGTTGGGGGGCTAAATTAGATCCCCCCCAGCCCCCCGCGCGGAAGGGGGAGCCATACTCAAAGTCCCCCTTATTAAGGGGGGAGCCATACTCAAAGTCCCCCTTATTAAGGGGGGAGCCATACTCAAAGTCCCCCTTATTAAGGGGGGAGCCATACTCAAAGTCCCCCTTAATAAGGGGGGAGCCATACTCAAAGTCCCCCTTTTTTAAGGGGGATTTAGGGGGATCTCAGAGTTTGAAGACACGCCCTAGGGGGGCGAAACTTGCTGTAACTCTGCTGGAACACTACGGCGTTATTCAAACAAATTCCTTAATGGAAGCACTAGACCAACTAGCGAAACGGGGTTTCTTAGATAAAACCAAACAGAAGATAACCATTGAATTTATCCGGCGCTGGTTGATTAAACGTTACCCACTTCAGCAAGAAATCCTAGAACTAGAAAAACTAGGGCAAGAGCAAACTAATCCCATCTATCAACAAGCCACTACCCAGTATCAACAGGGGGAAATTACCAAAGCCCTAAGGCTATATGAACAGGTGTTGGAACTAAACCCTAATCATTTTAGTGCTGTCTTTGCCCTAGCTGAAGGATATCTAGATAGCGGAAAATTTTACAAAGCGGTTACCTATTACAAAAGAGCCTATAAAGTTGACCAAATCTGTAACAAAGATGGGTTGGTGCGATCGCTACTCAATTATGGCAATCAGTTAATCGATCAACAAGAATTAAAAACAGCAAAAAAACAGTTAAAGCAAGTATTGGAAATTGAGCAAGACAATCTATTTGCACTAGAAAAACTACTGGAAATTGAATATTATCAAAAATTAGATAATTCTGAAAAATTAGATAAAAATACTGATAGCTCCGGGATGACTGGTGAGTTTAGATACGTCAGTAATTATCAGAACCTTAGTCAATGGAATTGGTTAGGTAAAATAGTAGCAGCTGTAGCAATTATTTCCCTAGTTGGTGTAGGATTTGATAACGTATCAAAGCCCTGTCCAACCGGTGCCCAAAAAGTCTTTGGGATTAGATGCGTCGTTACTACTATTAGTCGAGGTGAGCACAGCTTATTTCCTAGAATTGACAACAAGGATAAATTTGACAAGAAAACATTTGACCGTGCTACTGAAGCATTCCAAAACCAAAACTATAACGCAGCAGCTCAGGGTTTTTACCAAGCTTGGCAGGCTAATCGAAATGATCCAGAATTGCTGATTTACTACAACAATGCCCGAGCCCGTCAACAGGGGTTGGAGCCATTCACTATCGCTGTGGTAGTGCCCATAGACCAGTCACAATCCACAGCAAAAGAAATATTGCGAGGGGTGGCCGAAGCCCAAGATCAGTTCAATAATTCAGAGGGATTAAATGGTCGATTCCTCGAAATTGCGATCGCTAACGATGGCAACGATCCAGCCCAAGCCAAAAAAATAGCTCAGGCTTTAGTTAAGGACAAGTCTATCCTGGGGGTAATTGGACATAACTCTAGTGATGCCACTAAAGCTGCAATCCCGGTCTATGACAAAGCTGGCTTAGGGATGATTTCCTCCACCAGCGCCAGTAGTGATTTAACCAGTCTTGATGTCAAGAAAAACGTGTTCTTTAGAACAGTTGCTTCTAATCAAGCACTTGGGAAAAAACTGGCTCAACATGTCAAAACTCAACCTGGCTTAGACCAGGTCGTAATTTTCTATGATGCTGAAAGTGCCTATAGCAAGAGTTTAAACAAAGATTTTCAAAGTGTGTTTGAAAATCTAGGGGGTAAGGTGGTTCGGGAGATTGACTTAAACAATCGCGACCTGAATATAACTGAAGAAGTAAAACGCAGTCTCTCTCAAGATCAAGTCAAGGCCGCCATGTTATTCCCCAGCGTGGAATACATTAATACAGCTGTTAATATTGCTAAAGCCAACGCTAACCTGAACCCTAACCCCAACAACCAAGATCAGCAAGGGCTGAAGTTATTCGGTGGGGATACTTTAAATAATTATCAAACCTTGAAAGAGGGTGGGCAAGCGGTGGAAGGGTTGACTATAGCAGTCCCCTGGTTTAGGGAATCACGAGATGCCAGAAACTTTTCTACAGCAGCTAGGGAACTATGGAAAGGGGAGGTTAACTGGCGCACTGCCACTAGCTTCGATGCTACTCAAGCCTTTATTCAGGCTTTGTTTCAGGACGCCGATCGAGAGTTAGTTCTCGACAGACTCCGCAATATTAAGCTTTCACCTAATGAAACCTCTGGGTTACCGTTGCAGTTTAATAACCAAGGGGAGGGTGAGAGTGAACCTGTCCTGGTGCAAGTGGTTGACGGTAAATTTAAATTGAAATGAGTTCATAGGGCAATTAGCATCTGTTGCCTAGCAGCGGAGAAATATGTCAAACTATTAAGCGTGTGGATTACATCATCTCTAACTACTGCGTTAACACCAACCGCTGTTGCCCTTGGAAACTTTGACGGCGTCCATTTAGGGCATCAGCAAGTTATTGCTCCCATTTTGCCAAAGCCAGTTACTGCTCAAGCTCAAGCCCTGACATCATCCCATCTTGAGCAAATTAGTAACCCGGAAACCAGTAGCCCGAATCTAGACCCAAATCTAGAACTAATCTATCCCACCGTAGCCACCTTCAATCCCCACCCCCGAGAATTCTTTTCTGGTCAAGCCTGGAAGCTGCTGACACCACCAACGGAAAAAGCCCAACAGTTAAGTGTTTTGGGTGTGCAACAGTTAGCCCTATTACCCTTCAACCGGGAGTTAGCTTCCCTGAGTCCCCAGGAATTCGTGGAAAAAATTTTAGTGGAGCAACTCCAAGCAAAGCAAGTCAGTGTCGGAGAGGATTTTTGCTTTGGCCATAAGCGAGCTGGCACCGCAACGGATTTGGATGCGATCGCCTCCGCCTACGGTATTACCGTGCATATCGTATCCTTGTACAAACGTCAAGAGCAACGGATCAGTAGTTCCAGCATTCGCCAATCCTTAGCCGAAGGGGATATCGACAAAGCCAACCGATTCCTAGGACGGCCATACACCCTAATCGGAAGAGTAGAGAAAGGTCAACAACTCGGTAGAACCATTGGATTTCCCACCGCTAACCTCCACTTACCCCCAGACAAATTTTTACCCAAGCTCGGGGTTTACTGCGTCGAAGTCTCCCATACCCCTGAACCCTCTCACCGAGACACCAATTTATCTTCCCATCCTGGTGTCATGAATATTGGTATGCGCCCCACCGTCAAAGGCACCAGTTTAACCGTCGAAGTTCATCTATTCGATTGGTCCGGAGACTTATATGGCCAAACCCTAACCGTAAGCCTCCAGAAATTTATCCGCCCCGAACAAAAATTCTCCTCCCTAGACCAGCTCAAAGCCCAAATTCAGAGAGACTGTGAAGCTGCTCGGGATTTTTTTGGTTAAGGGAATCGGGAATCGGGAATCGGGAATCGGGAATCGGGAGTCGGGAGTCGGGAGTCGGGAGTCGGGAATCGGGAGTCAGATCAGTAACTGGCTTCTTCTTGTTCCCCCCTTATTAAGGGGGGTTAGGGGGGATCACTCATCAGGGGTTTAGGGGAGGCTAAGCAATTCTTGATTAGAATTCTGTAGTTGCTCAACCTACCTGGAAAATTCTGTATTGGTGATGGGATCGCGCTTTCGTTTATGGGATCGCGCTTTCGTTTATGGGATCGCGTTTTCGTTTATGGGATCGCGTTTTCGTTTATGGGATCGCGCTTTCGTTTATGCGATCGCGTTTTCGTTTATGGGATCGGGTTTTCGTTTATGCGATCGCGCTTTCGTTTATGCGATCGCGCTTTCGTTTATGCGATCGCTTCTGTATTGGTGATGCGATCGCTTCTTTCGTAGTGATGCGATCGCTAATCCCGTAGCTAAACCCCAACACAAAATCAGTTTGACTGGTGGTGCGTTACGGTGCGGACTATCCCAACACTGGTTACGAGGAGGTTGAACATGCTGGCAAGCCCGCCCCTAACGCACCCTACTCGACTCGACTCCCGATTCGGGGTAAGAAACTTGCATCAACCTCATAAGTATGATAAACCCCATCTCCCCATCTCCCCATCTCCCCATCTCCCCATCTCCCTATCTCCCTATCTCCCCACACTCTTGTGAATTACCATTTTCCGAAAACCCTTGCTAGCTTATAGGAGATAGGGGGATGTTTGCCCTGTTCCCTGCTCCCTGTTCCCTGTTCCCTGTTCCCTGTTCCCTGTTCCCTAAAACCCAAGACTTTGTCCCTCACCCAATTGAACACTGCTATATGAGACAACGAATTCAACAGCTCCAGGAAAATCTCGGTCGTGTGATTGTTGGTAAAGCAGATGCCATTCGTCTAGTGATAGTGGCCCTATTGGCTGGGGGTCATGCCTTGCTGGAAGATGTCCCTGGTGTGGGCAAAACACTCCTAGCAAAATCCCTAGCTCGTTCCATAGATGGGAAATTTCAACGTATTCAATGTACCCCTGACCTATTACCTACCGATATCACAGGTACCAATATCTGGAATCAGCGCAGTGGTGAATTTGAATTTCTGCCAGGTCCAGTATTTACCCATGTCTTGCTAACCGATGAAATTAATCGAGCCACACCCCGGACCCAGTCAGCCTTATTAGAAGTAATGGAAGAGCAGCAGGTTACTGTAGATGGGCGATCGCGTCCCGTACCTCAGCCCTTTTTCGTGATTGCCACCCAAAATCCCGTGGAATATCAAGGTACCTTCCCCTTGCCAGAAGCCCAAATGGATCGATTCCTATTATCGTTATCCCTAGGTTATCCCACAGAACAAGAAGAACTCCAGATGTTGCAACGCCATCTAGAAGGAATGATGGTTTCCGAGCTCACCCCCTGTATCACCACCGATGAAGTATTAGAATTACGGAATCTTTGTCACCAGGTCAAAGTAGAACAGTCACTACAAGAGTATATGCTCAATTTAGTCAGAGCATCCCGTTCCGCCGAAGATGTCACCTTAGGAGTCAGTCCTCGCGGTACCATTGCTTTACAACGGGCAACCCAGGCACTAGCCTTTATCGAAGGTCGAGATTATGCCATTCCAGATGATATCAAGTTCCTGGCACCTTATGTACTGTCCCATCGTCTCATTACGTCGGGGGGGCGTCGTGCTCAGCCCATTGTTGAGCAATTGTTGCGCTCTGTACCAATTCCTTAAAGAGTGTTGTGTGTGAGGTATGTCCAAATTTTTTAAGTCAAGAAACCCAAGGCGAAACCGTAGACGTTCACCTTGGGTTCTATTGTTATTGCTAATTTTTTGGAGTATTAGCATAGGATGGGGACTGGAGCGAGCCGTAGGATATACGATTGAGCCAGAAACAGTTACCTCCAACCCCACCGAAGTAATCGCATCCATGGACCCAGTGTCCAAACGCTACAAATTAGGCAAAGACCTTTACCTAGAAAACTGTTCCGCTTGTCACATTGCTTTACCACCAGAAGTATTGCCTACCGAAACCTGGCGTCGGTTATTGTTAGAGCCAAACGAACATTATGGTACCCAACTACCAAGACTACTTGGTCCAAGTTTATTGCTCACCTGGCAATACTTGCGAGATTTCTCCCGTCCCCATAACAAAGACGAAGAAGTCCCTTATCGTATGACCCAATCCCGTTATTTCAATGCCCTGCATCCCCGAGTCAAAATCCCTCGACCCTTTGGCGTTAAAACCTGTGTGACTTGTCATCCCGGTGTCGCAAACTATGATTACCGCACCCTGACCCCAGAATGGCAAGATGCCCAGTAATCCGGTGATAGGGAGATAGGGAGATAGGGAGATGGGGAGATAGGGAGATAGGGAGATCTCACAAGGGTAGGTTTTTTACATTTGGGTCCTGCCCCACCCCCAACCCCCGACCGGTCGGGGGCGGATCAGAAGGAGAGGAAAAGGAAAACAACGAAGAAATGATGATTTTTAGCGATGCAGCAAGGGAACAGGGGGTTTCCCCCACTCGCTATTGCATCAAGACAACGACAAATTAAGTATATTTTCTTATCCCCCACACCCCACACCCCACAACCCACACCCCACACCTGAGGTCTTTGTTAAAAACCTACCCCTGTGAGGATAGGGAGATGGGGAGGTGGGGAGATAGGTAGATAGGGATATTAGGTAATTATAGCACTTTCTAGTCTAATCAGATACACAAGATTTTTTCACTCTTCCCTTTTGCCTCTTGCCTCTTGCCTCTTGCCTCTTGCCTCTTGCCTCTTGCCTCTTGCCTCTTGCCTCTTGCCTCTTGCCTCTTCCCGATTCCCTACTCCCTACTCCCTACTCCCTACTCCCTGTTCCGGTGTGTTACAGCCTATAGCATTGTGTTACAATTACTACAAAACCAATTTAACAATTCCTTTAGTATTTAGTGCATAGCAGTTCTATAGGATTAGTAAACAGTCAGAGTTCTGATCCAGAACACAGAACACAAAACTCATCAAAATCTACTAATCTCGATCACCTTGGCTGGAAAGGTTGAGGTAACTGGTGAAAAGGATAACTGGTAAAAAGGAAGGTATTTAACCTATGAAATACACCTTTGAAATCTTAGGAGTATCTCCTGTCCTAGACTTTTTCAATCATCAACAGACGTTGAGTCAGAGAAAAGTCCCACCCCGGCTGAAATACTTAGGTACTTATCACTGTACCCTGGATGCTTTAATTGAATCAGCTGAAACCCTTCCCTCCCAGGCAGATTGGGGTATAGATCAAGCTGTAGACAGTGTGATTGAATTCTGGATGAATCACCCAGAAATCATCAGTTATTGGAAACAACGATTAAATGATGCTGGTAAGGATAATTTACTAGTGTCAAGGGTGGCAGATTTTGAATCATTAAAAGCTGAGTTTGAATCCTTGATCAGTAGTTCAAATAGGTAAGCTATCAGCTATCAGCTATCAGCTATCAGCTATCAGCTATCAGCTATCAGCTATCAGCTATCAGCTATCAGCTATCAGCTATCAGCGATTAGCGCTACTTGAGATGCTACTTGAGGTGCTATCAGCTATCAGCTTTTTAAAAAAAGAGGTAAGTATTCATTTAATCTATTTTACTTATCCTGATCTACTTTTATGTTGACTTTCAATTCTCATTAATCTCGAACTATTAAATTCTACCGTTTGCCCATTGCCCATTGCCCATAGGCGCACTATACGCAGGGTTTCTTTTAGTTGACGGCTGACGGCTGACGGCTGACGGCTGACCGCTCAATACCAACAGTTTTCCAGCTATTGCGGCTCAGATTCTGCTAATGAGGCACCTATCTTACTTTTTAAACTATCTTCTAAATACTCTATTCTTTTGCGTTGATTATCAATATTTACTATTGTTTCATTATAATCCTGCTCTAATTCATTAATCCGTTTCCGTTGCCGAGCTAGTTTACGACTTTGGTTAATTAGAGTAGGTGTGGAGATTAATAAACCGGCTAAACAGCCCATAGAAAGAGTTAAAAGAATCACTAGAGATAAAGGTTCTTCTACAGTCCAAACCCCAAAGTTTACCGCCACAATTGCTTTATTTTGGAGGGCGAATAAAATAGCTGCTATAGCTAAGCCGATCACGAAGCCTGAAATCAAAAACAATAAGCGCATAGTCTCAACTCACTCCTTGGTAATCCCCTAGATCAGACTTGACTCAATTATTGTAAGCTAAAATCTAGATGGAAAAAATCACAGAGGAGTACACAAGCATTTAGCATTCAGCGGTCAGCGGTCAGCCGTCAGTTTAAAATAAACCTTGAACCGGAGCATTGAATAATGTTTACCTGTTTTCTTGATGCAGTCGCTCATGGGGGGGACCCCCAAGACCGCGCTGCATCGCTTATTCAAAAGCACCGATTGCGCTACGCGCACGCTGGGCAAACAGTAGCCTGCCCATAGCCCATAAGCTGATAGCTGACTGCTGACCGCTAACGGCACCTCAAGTAGCACCATCTGTAGGGCATAGGCTTACCTGATAGCTTACCGTTGCTGAGCCTTCTGTGTCTTTTTCCGACCGCCAGTTCTTAACTATTGGAGACATGAATAGATGTCTTTACTATTTATCCAACCCAAACCGATCAGGCAGAGCCAGTTAATCAATCGTCTAGTCTTAGAGCGTCAGACCACCGAAGAAATTGGTCATGTCGATCAACTCTTGTTGGACTATCAAGCTCATCGAGTTGTTGCCTTAAGGTGTAAGTCTGGATTACTTGGGACGAAAAAACGGTACTTTGCTTGGAGTCAAGTAGAGAGTATTGGCACTGATAGTATTCTCGTCAACACTAGCAAAAATCACAAAGCTCAACAGAAAACCGAGTCTTGGGATTCACTGATCGGACATGAGGTGTGGACAGATGCGGGTAACAAAATTGGTAAGCTAGTGGACTACTTACTCAAACCCAAAAGCGGTACTGTAGTTAACTATCTCTTCTCCGACGTTGGCTGGCATGGGGTTATGGATGGTATGTATCTACTCCCACCAGTAGCAATTTCGAGTATTGGCAGCAAGCGGGTAATTGTACTGGATGCAGTTGCTCAAAATAGTAAACAGTATGGGGAAGGACTTAATCAAAAAATTGGTCAAGCTACAGACCTGATCAAGGAAGATTATCAAAAAACTGTCCAGGAATTTCAAGCTGTCAAGCAAAAAGCTCAACATATACCAGAACAGTTGAAAGATAAAGCCCAATCAGTCACTGAACAGTTGAAGGATAAAGCCAAAGCTACCACCGCACAGTTCAAAGATAAAGCTCAATCAGTCACTGAGCAGTTGAAAGACAGAGCCAATGCTACTACCGCACACTTAAAGGATAAAGCTCAATCAGTTACGAAGCAGTTGAAAGACAAAAAATAACTGGAGTCTAAGGATTTTTTATGAGGGGATAATTTCTGCCTATGGCTGTTAATTGGGAATTGGGAATTGGGAATTGGGAATTGGGAATTGGGAATTTTTCATTTTCCATTTTCCATTAACGTAAGTATTCAGCGGTCAGCGGTCAGCGGTCAGCCGTTGGCCTTGGCCACGTAGCTGAATGCTTACCTTTTGCCTTTTGCCTTTTGCCTTAAAAGGATAAGCTTTATCCCTCACCAAAATAATAATTTCTATAAGTATTTAACGGAACTATATATGATGGCTTAAAAATACCTTTTACCAACTATAGCGTTTATCATAGCTATGAGGTACACATTATTTTTTCCCTCTTCCCTCTTCCCTCTTCCCATATCCGCTGCTCCCTGCTCCCTGCTCCCTGCTCCCTAAAACCCAGAGATTTGTACCTCATGGGTATAAGACTTGCTATATATTAGTCTTCGGAGCTTCGCATCTTATGGGGATTTGCGGTTAAATAAATCAATTTTTGTAAGTCATACTAACCACTAACGAAGCAATGGTAAAGATACCTTAATACGAGTACCTACACCTATTTCACTTTCCATAACTATTTCACCTTGATGGTGTTCCACATAACTTTTTACAATTGATAAGCCCAATCCAATTCCCCCTATGGAACCGATATTACTCCCGCGACTAAAGGAATTAAATAACTCACCTTGCTCCTGCTTAGGAATGCCAATACCTTCATCTGTAACTTCCAGTATTACTTGATTATTTTCACACTTAAGGTTAAGTTCGACTGTGCCTCCTTGAGGAGAATATTTAATAGCGTTAGAGAGGAGATTAGTTAGCATTTGTCGTAGCATCTTAGGATCTGATGTAAATTCCTTACAATCACCTTCATGGCTAAACAATATCTGGTGTTTATCTGTGGTTTTAGATTTGATTTCATCAACTAATTTAATACAAAATCCAACTAAGTATATAGGTTCTGGTTTGAAATTTAGTTGGTCAAATTCCGTCTTGTTAATAAATAGCACATCATCCACTAAACCAGTCAGGTGCTGAACCATGGATTGGATACGTCTACAATGTTTTACTTGCCGAGTCGGATCAATTTTATCACAGTACCGTTCCAGGATTGCTGCTGATGAATAAATCGTAGTTAATGGGGTGCGGTATTCATGGGAAATGCTAGAGATAATCCGAGATTTAAATTTGCTCAATTCTTTCTCTTTCACCAGTGATTGACGTAGTTTAACTTCCAAAACTTGGAGCTGAGCATTGGCTACTCTTAGTTCAACTGTGCGCTCTTTAACCCGACGTTCTAACTCATCATTCAGTTGCTTCTGAGCAATTTCTATTTCCTTGCGAGTGGTGATATCTCGCAGTGATGCCATATAGGCTTTTTTCCCTTCCCATTGAATTTCTACTAGCTGGATTTCGACAATAACAATTTTTCCATAGGAGGAGCAAATATCTAGTTCTGTAGTTTGGCCAACCACTAGGGAACTGCACCATATTTCTCCTTGGAGTATTTCCGCTTTACAGTTGATCAGGGATTCTGCTGCTGGATTAACAAATTGAATCACTCGATTGTGATCAATAATGACAACACCATCAGCATTTCTGGTAATCATGGTGCGAAATTGCTCTTCACTGGCTCGTAGGGCTTCAGTTTGTCGCTTCAGTGCTAACAGCAGTCGTTGCCGCTCAATGCCATAGCGCATCGCTCGTACCAATAGGTTCCGATCAAATTGTCCTTTAACTAAGTAATCCTGTGCTCCTTCTTGTAGCGCTTCTATGGCTAAATTCTCATCAGTCAGTCCACTCAGAATGATTATAGGCACTTCCGGAAACTGGGCATAAATTTCACAAAATGTCTCTAGGCCTTGCTGATCTGGTAAGAACAGGTCACAGAGTACGATATCAATATTTCCATGCTTTAGGCATTCGATACCTTGCTCTAAGGTCTCTACATGGGTGAGTGTTGCTGGAAAATGTTTGGCCTTTTTGAGTAATGCTTTAATGAGCTCAATATCCTGGATATCGTCCTCAATTAAGAGGATTCGGGTACAATCAGGATGCTCTGGTCTTTCTTTGGGCAGTTTATTCTGAAAATAAATAACTGAAGCAGGGACTGGTGCAGGGAAATTGCTTTGATCAGCTGAAGGAGAAGTGACTGGTAGGTATGTTGATGACATTGAAATACCGTTAACTAATCAACAAACATCTGTGAGATATGAATTAACTCTATTATGTTAATGTTGACTTAAAAAAAAACCTGTTTCCACCGTAATTTCACTAATCGTTATCTCCGTACTTATACGGATAATTTCCTAAAAAATTCACATAAAATCCGTATAATCCTTGAGATTAAGGGGATTAAAATACTAAAAAGTATACCGTCTGAGGGTCTTCGATGGATCATTTCGCCTCGAATGATAAAATTAATCTTAAATCTGAGGAGGCGTAATCGTAGTAAGATTTCAAGAATTAGGTTTATCCTTGAAGGCATTAGGCATGATCAGCTTAGGCTAAGGGCTGATCGTTTCTGACAAGTCGGACACGATATCAATTTTAGCTTTGTCCTCTACACTGGCAGCAACTGGTTCGGTTCTCAGTTGTGCTCAAGATCTGAGTTAAATAAGCATGTTTCAAACTACTCGCCGACGCCTTGCTCTGTGGTACACTACGGTCACGGCAGTCTTACTGTTATTATTTGCAACTGCTGTCTATCTTTATGTCCGCCACACCCTGATTGAACGGGTTGATGACACCCTCAAACATGTCGTAGAAGTGGTAGAGCGATCACTGGTGATTCAACCTGTGGACCATGGCGAGATGCCCTACCAATTTAACATTGAAGCCAGTTTTCGAGACAATAGTGATGGGGTAGAAGATGACCACATTGACCTGGAGTGGTTTAGTCCGAAGGGGGATTTGCTGTGGTCAACCTTCTCAGAACCCTTAACTATTCCCTTAAAGACCAACACCACTAGGGCAACAGTTCATTTATCAGCAGAGCATCTCCTGCGACAGTTAACCCAACTGGTGCAAATCGAGGATTATATCTTGGGTTATTTACGGGTTAGCCACCCATGGTTTGAAGTCACCAAACCCAGCCACCAACTGATATTTGATCTGACTCTAGGTACAGTGGTGATAATTATCTCTACTGGTGCTATTGGTTGGTTACTATCTGGTATGGCTATGGAACCAGTACGGGAGTCCTACCAACGGCTCAAACAATTCACTGCTGATGCTTCCCACGAACTCAGAAACCCGATTGCCACGATTCAGACTAATGTACAAGTTGCTCTGGGGGATCCCGATTTGGCATCTGAGCTGCAACGGCACCAACTCGAAGTGATAGAGCGATTAACCCAGCGCTTAGGAAAACTGGTCAATGACCTGCTGTTTTTGGCTCGTGCTGATAGCGGTATGGTAAAACCCCAGTGGCAATTAGTCCACCTAGATGCTTTGCTAATGGAAGTGATCGAGGAGCAACAACTGATTGCTACAGAAAAAGGGATTTCCCTGTACTTGATTGACATCCCCAATCCCGATCAGGTACAGGGGACAGAGGAGAAAGAGGGGGAGATGGAGGATGGTCAAGCATTTCGGCCAGCCTGCCCTAGTCAGGTGTTCCAAAATCCAACATTCGACGAAGATGCCTTTACCCTTGAGGGGGATTGGAATCAATTGGCACGTTTATTTACCAATCTAGTGAATAATGCTGTGCAATACACACCCGCTTCTACCAAAACTCCAGGGGAAGCATTTATTCAAGTGGAATTACAACAGTTAGAACCTCCCAGCAAACATAGGGCAAGAAACCTGCCATTCCTCACCGTTACTCCCTCATGGGGGGGAACCCCAAGACCGCGCTACCTCCTTCAAGTCAAGGTAACTGATTCCGGTCGAGGCATATCACCATCAGCATTACCTCACATTTTTGATCGCTTTTATCGAGCTGATCCAGCTAGACCTTATGATACAGCAAAAGGAGCTGGGCTAGGTTTAGCGATCGCTAAAACAATAGTTGAGAATCACCACGGTCAAATCGAAGTTAAAAGCACTCTCAACCAAGGGACAACGTTTACAGTTACAATACCCCTTTTTAGAAAAAGCAATATTGAAGGCCCTGTCGAAAGCGAGCAGGTATGAAAGCAAAAATATTTTGTCTTATCATATGTCGCGGTTTCGGTCAGGGGGAGTTTCGCGCTATAGTTTAAATCAAGCTCAACTAGCTCCAAAACAGGACATAAAAGAGGTGGTTATGGTTGCTTCTTATCACAGAGAGTACATGACTCCCGAAGCTTATCTAGACTGGGAAGAAAAGCAAGAACTTAACTATGAATACATCGACGGCGAAGTCTATGCTATGACTGGGGGAACTATTCCCCACGGAACCATTGCTCTGAATCTTGCCACTGCCTTAAAAAGCCATCTGCGGGGAGGTTCCTGTCGTCCTTTTATCTTTAGTGTCAAAGTGGGTGTATCAGAAAAAGGACCCTTTCACTACCCTGATGTCATGGTAACCTGCGACCAACGAGACAGCAATCGGCTCAAAGTCATTTATCATCCCTGTCTGATTGCGGAAGTCCTCTCTCCCTCCACTGAAGCCTTTGATCGAGGTCGCAAATTTGCTAACTATCGCCGCATCAAAACCTTACAAGAATACCTTTTGATTGATACTCAACAGATCACTATCGAGTGTTTCCGGCGCAATCCACAAGGCAAATGGGAACTTAATCCCTACACAGAAGGAGAGGAAATTCACTTGACCAGCATTGATTTTAGTTGTCCCATCTCCTTAATTTATGAGGATGTTACTGTATAGTTACTGTATAGTAGTGACTGCTGAGTGGCTGAGTTTTGAAAAAGACGTACTACCCTCAATAATTTGCTCAAACTGGATTAATTAGTACTAATGAATAGGTCTACCATCAGGATTTCCAGTAGTAGCAAATTCCGGGAAAATGATCTATTACCAATCACTAATATCTAAAAATAAATATCTAATATCTAATATCTAAGACTATCATGCTATCATAGCTAATAGCTAATACCTAATTCTGTGAGAAAGGCATTGAATGTCTCTTGATCAGGCAAAGACGGCTGAGCCCCAGCCTTAGTCACAGCAAGCGCCCCAGCTGCAGCTCCCCATATTACCGATTGCCGCAACGGTAACCCTTTGGCTATTGCCACAGCCATTGCACCATTAAAGGCATCTCCAGCTGCCACAGTATCCACAGCCTCAACAGAAAAAGCAGGGACGAAGAACGATTCAGAAGCAGTGGCACAGAAAACCCCCTGCTCCCCTAAGGTCACAATCACCGTATCCACACCTCGTTGCAACAGTACTTCTGATGCGTTCTTCGCTGACTCTATGGTATCGACAGGAAAATCCACTAGTACAGAGGCTTCCAACTGATTCGGTGTCATAATATCCACCATGCCATACAGTTCCTCTGGCAAGTCCTGAGCTGGTGCTGGGTCAAGAATCACTGGACAACCCACTTTCTGAGCTGCGGCTGCTGCTAAAAGCACCACTGACATGGGAATCTCCAACTGCATCAATAAAACAGCGGCTTCTGGCAACAAACTACTGAGGCGTTCCACATCAGTTTCATTAACATGCCCATTAGCACCAGCCAGGAAAATAATGGTATTCTCCCCAGCCTGATCCACCGAAATCACTGCAATCCCAGAACTCACCGCCTCCTCAACCAAAACGCTATCGATGTCAACACCCGTTACCCCTAGACTGTAGCGTAGCTGAGTGCCAAAATCATCACAACCAACGCGCCCCACCATGTTAGTGGGGATACCCAACCGTGCTACCGCCACAGCTTGATTGGCCCCTTTCCCACCAGGAGCAGTAAAAAATTCATGGCCTTGTAGTGTTTCACCTGGAACTGGTAACCGGGGAGTTTTGGCTACCAAATCCATATTGATACTGCCGAAAACAATAACTGGTTTCATCGTTAACAGAATTACAAGTTAGCAAATTTAAAGTTGAAAAGAGTTAGAAGGCAAGCAAGTTTAACGTTGTTCGCTTAGCGTAGCCTTTTGGCAAACGTTTTAACCTTCAACATTATAACCTGACAACCTTCCAAATTAATGATGACAAAAACCAGAATTGTTTTCATATTTAATTTCTAGCAATTCTACGACTTGTGAGGTACAAATTTATGGGTTTTAGGGAGCAGGGAGCAGGGAGCAGGGAGCAGGTAAGAGTAACCCACCCCTAACCCCTCCCAGGAGGGGAAGTGAGGTAAGAGGGAAAAAATAATGTGTACCTCATAGCTACGAGAAACGCTATAATAGAGTTACCTTTAACAGAGTTATAATTTATTTAGTAACTTTCAAGTTAACGTTTTAAACTTGGCCAATAGCCCACGCTACGGAACCTGCAAACCTACCCTATACAGAATCGCATTGTGCGAATAACCTTCTCACCTTTTAACCTTCAACTAATGCATCTATAAAGCTGGTTTCAAACCAAGTAACTTGATCAACCGCTCAATGTCGAAATATTCATTCATCATCTGTTGCATACACTCCACCTTAATTGCTTCATGGAGATGTACTTGACCAAAAGAATTGTCAATAATCTCAACAGTAGTGAGGGTGTCTAAATCAACGGAAAGTACGGGAATTTCAAACTCTTCAGCACGTCTGAGAATAACCGCTTGAGGCTGAACTTGACCGGTAAGAATTAAACAGTGGGTTGAGGTTTCTAGAGCAGCCATCTGAAGGTCTGGGCGATCGCCTCCCGTCACCACCGCCATATTAACGCCCTTGCGTAGATACTTCAGAGCAGCATTGACATTCATCGCCCCAATGGTCAAGCTTTCCACCATCAAATCCAAGCGGTCAGGGCAGCATAGCACATTAGCTTGCAACTGATGTACTAGTTCCCGAACACTAACACTGCGCAACAGATTATTTCTAGGCATCATTCCCAATACTGGGATTTCTTGCCGTTCCAGAAACGGTTTCAATGTTGTTTTTACCCTTGATAGCTTGTCTTGGGGAATATCATTAATTAAAACTCCCAGTAAGCTTTCCCCTAGACGTTGCTTAGCAAATAACAACGCATCTGCTAGTAAAACCGAGTGAAAACGAGCCACCAATAAGACAGCAGCATCAATTGTCTGAGCAACTTTTGGTAATGATAAGTTAAACAGAGTCCCCGCACTCAAGGTTGCTGCTCCTTCCACCAAAACTACATCACTATTTAGTGGTTGGAGATAGTCTTGAAGAGACTGACGGTAATCGGTTGAGTCTTGTCCTCCCAAGCGTTTTTCAATGGTTTGAGCATCCATAAACAGCAAAGGCGATCGCACCATGTTATCTGGCAACTTAAGTATGTCAGTGATAAACTGGACATCTTCCTCTATCGTTGACCCTTGATTGCTACTCAAAAAGGTACCCATTGGTTTACAGTAGGCAATCGTTATCCCTTTTGCTTGCAGTTGATCGGCAATTCCCAGGATCGTTGCTGACTTACCGCTGTAAGCTTCTGTTGACCCAATTAGTAAATACTTAGCGGATTTTGCCACCCCTTATTTACACTCCTATAACTAGAGAACTGGTTGTTTATTCATCAATGCGTAGTAGTTTGCGGTAGAATGCCTTGGAAAAATCCGTTATGCGCGATCGCTTAAAGTTCATAATCACTTCGATTAAGTAATTCACAAACTCAGAATTTTGCATAGTCAGTTCGTAACTGAGATCCGCGTTACCATCAAACTGTAATCGGCAACGAGTTAATTCCGAAGGAAGATTAGATACAAACCAAGTAGCAACGAAGGGAATACTATCACCGCCTTCTATGTGGCGACGACCTTCCAAAGACCCTTGTTGGTAGAGGCTAATTGCTATAGGTAAAAGATTCCGTTTATTACCCTGGTAGTAGGGAACATAAATCCCGACAGCTCCTTTGTCGGCAGGCTTAAGTTTTTCGATCGACATGGCTGAATATCACTCAATTGCCGTTGATGGTATTGATGTAACTATTCCTATGGGACAATCTCCGTGATGGAAAACCCATCACGATCAGATGATTAGTCCAGGAAAATAAGTATTCTAATACATTACATTCAACTTTCCTATAGGTTAAGCTTATCCCCAAAGTTTAAAATAGGGAATTGTGTGTTTCTAATTACAAGAAGCGCGGATAAAAGTTGATTGAGTGTAAGCATTTAGCTCTGCTGCTCTGCTGCTCTGCTGCTCATGCGCTACTTGAGGTACTGACGGCTGACGGCATTAGGGTGACGGCATTAGGCTGACGGCTGAATGCTTATGATTGAGTTTCTAGTCTAGCCTCAACTGGGATTAGCCTTGCAACCTACTGGGTAAACCGATTTATACGTAGTAGAACGCTTACCAAACCAACTGTAACGATTATCCCGAATCTGCTCGTAAACCTGATCCCCTACCGACTTCACCCCAGGCATTGCCCGATAAGCGGATACAAAGATATTACCCAATGGCAATAGACGCCCAATCTCTTCAGCGGCATCACTTCCTTGCCATCGACAATCATCAGAAGAAGCATCGATCAAAATCATACCCATCTCACACTCGAGAGGTGTTACCCCTAATTTTCCGCAAGCTTCTTTATCCTGCATGGGTATGTAATCAAATAGCTTGCCCTGATCTAGATTTTCTAATAGTTGTACCAGAGTCACACAAAGATTACAGTCGCCATCGTAAATAACGTGATATCCCATTGCTGCCTCTTTCCTAAATCCTAGTTTATCTGCCCCAAAATAGCTTATCACCCTATTTTCGACTACTACTGTAGTCCTAAAGCACCTAAACAAAATTAATTACATATTCTTCCCCAAAATTGTCAAGCACTTTTTTGAGATATTCAAGAAAGCTTTTCCAGTTTTCGTAAGCATCAATTTCAATCCACTCATACTTAATAAATTTC
>NZ_JAAHHW010000069.1 GCF_010692325.1 Moorena sp. SIO3I8
AGGTTAAAGCAATCTTAGGATCTTTAAAGGGAGCTAACAGCTTTTCAATCCAATCTTGGTAGATGGGATAAACGTGAGCACTGGCAATAACGATGAATTGCCCGGTGGCAGCCTGACATCCAAGGTTGAGCGCTCGCCCAAAGGAAAACTCCTCCGGTTTGATGGATAAGAGTTTGACTCGATAGCGGGATGCAATGGATGGAGTGGCATCAGTAGAACCTGAGTCAACAACAATGATTTCTACATCTTGGATTGTCTGCTGCATGATGCCACTGAGCAGACGACCGATGTGTTCTTCTTCGTTATAGCAACGAATGATAATGGATATTTCAGGCACTTTGCTTAACTATAATGGGGTTTATAGTACAGCGTTAAGTATATACACTTAACCATTGGATATGAGTTCCAAAACCAAGGATTTATAGGTTGAATCAGGGTAAACGCATATAATTTTATGAGTCCTATATATAGTGTTTTTTGATTGGTATTTTTAAGATTAACTTACTTTTTGTTTAGATAAAACAGGTTGAACTTTATTGGAGTTGTCAACTAAAAAATTACCCATCACCAGTAGATCTATATCACTGTAAACAAATGTGCGCAAGGCATCTTCTGGTGTATTCACAATTGGTTCACCCCGTAAATTGTAGGAAGTGTTTAAGAGGACGGTAATTTCAGTTGCCTCACCAAACTTTTCGATTACTTGATAATAGAACGGGTTAGATTCTTGGCGAATAGCTTGTAGGCGACCTGTGCCATTATGGCAGACAGCTTGAATTTGCTCTTGCTTATCTTCAAGAATTGGTGCCACCATCTGCATATAGCGAGGCAGATATTGGTTTTGTAAATTAGAACCGGAAAAATAATGATTTACCTGTTCGGCTAAGATAACTGGTGCAAAAGGACGAAATGGTTCTATAAATTTAATTTTGGTATTGACAATTTCCTTCATTTTTAGTTGACGTGGATCGGCTAAAATCGAGCGGTTTCCTAATGCTCTTGGACCCCATTCACCACGCCTTTCAGGGGTAGGTTTTTAATAAACTGGAAAAAAACGCGATGCTCTTAAACAGCGGCTAAGGGAACACAGCCATGAAGAAGAATCAAGATTACCAAAAATGGTTGAGGACAGTGACTAAAAAAATGCCCCATCTGAGCAAACCTCAAGCAGAGGTTTTAGGGATGTGGAGTTTTGGCATTGTGATGACCGGCTCTTGTGGACTGACCACAGTGGCAGTTTTTCTAGCGGCCTTGCTCGGCAAAAAAGAAAACACTGTACGTCAACAGTTGCGGGAGTGGTACAGAAATCAGCAAGACAAAAAAGGGGATAAACGAGCTGAACTTGATGTCACCAGCTGTGCAAGCCCCACTCCTGCAATGGGTGTTAAATGGATGGCCTCCCCAGAAAAAATCGATGGTTTTAGCTCTTGATGCTTCGTTCCTTTTGTTGCCGATTTACCCTCTTAGTTGTGAGGGTTGTCTATCGCGGCTGCGGTATTCCTGTGGCTTGGAAAGTGATCGAAGCCAAGGCTAAAGGCAGTTGGCAACCCTATTGGCTGGATTTACTCTCCCACCTTACAAACACAATTCCCCAGGACTGGTTAGTTTTGGTGATGGCTGACCGAGGACTGTATGCCAAGTGGCTCGTGCGTTGCAATTCAACAACAGGGTTGGCATCCGTTTTTACGAATTAACCAACTTCGACAGTTTCATCCGGTGGGTCAACCCAGCTTTGTTCCTTTAACCACAGTGGTGACCCAGAACGGTCAAAGCTGGTCAGGTCGAGTAACTTGCTTTTCTAGCAATCCCCTCAGTTGTACCTTGCTGGCTCGATGGGACTCTGGGTACTCAGATCCTTGGTTGATTGTCACCGATCTCGACCCAGATCAAGCTGAGGGTTGATGGTATCGAATGGGTTCTTGGATTGAGTGTCTCTTCAAGGATACGTTGGCGGGGAGGTTGGCAATGGCACCAGACGAAAATGACTGACCCCCAAAGGGCTGAGCGTCATTGGTTGGCAATTGCCATCGCCACCTTGTGGGTCGTCAGTGTTGGAGGGGAATCTGATCCTGATCTATCCTTCAACGACTCACAACAGTTACCGGCAACCCCTGTCGAGAGTCAAAACTCTGACACCGGTACACCGAAACCCCGTGTTTTGAGCTGTTTTCGTCGGGGCAAGTTAGCTGATTCTTGCTGCTCTACTCAATCATCTTCCGTTACCTATCGGTCAATTTTTTCCCGATTTTTCTCCAAGTATTCCTTTTCTATCCTCAGCCCTTTATCTTAAAAACCTACCCTTGAAAGAAGGTAGGGTCGCCTTAATCAATAAGTTTCAACCAAAGGTGCCCTTGACCCGTAATTAAATTCGCCACGGGTCGCACCTCTTTTATGCATAGCCTGCCAACCCTAAAGGCGACCCTATCCTTACGGTAACTTCAAGACGCTCACCCTACCGGGTAGAGCGCGGGGCTTCTCGCGGTTCGGCTAACGAAGGCACCAGCTTAATTTATATCCCACAAAGCGCTAAAATAAGCCAGTGACCCTCCCTGTCCTATTCATAGGATTGGGAGAATCAAGCTCGAAACTGATAAAATGCCCAAGACTTACACTGTCGAATTTAATCACAAAGGCAACACATACACTATAGAGGTGCCAGAGGATAAAAAAATTCTTGAAGCTGCCCATGGGGCAGGGATAGATTTACCCAGTTCCTGCACGGCTGGAGTCTGTACCACTTGCGCTGCCAAACGAGTAGCAGAAGGCAGTGTAGACCAAACCGATGGCATGGGTTTAGGCCCACAACTCCAAGCAGAAGGCTATGTGCTGCTGTGTGTAGCTTATCCCCGCTCTAACCTGAAATTTGACACCGAAAAAGAAGATGAAGTGTACGACCGGCAGTTTGGTCAGCCGTGATCAGGTCAGTGCTGCTATATAATCTTAAGTATTTAGCTGTCAGCTATCAGCTATGAGCTATCAGCTATCAGAGGCTTTAACTGCTCCGGGTTTGATGAGTAAAACAAGCAGGGATTTTCAAGCAGCCGTATCAGCAGCCCCAGCTTGTTTACTACCGACCGTTGATTAGCTGACGACTGACGGCTGATAGCTGAATGCTTAAATATAATCAAATACCATTAGCCGAATAGCGAGAAGTAATGGTTAGATAGATTAGGATAGCCAGATTATCCTAATTAGAATTAGGGAGAAAACTATGACAACCCATTTCATTACTGCAGAAATTGACCTCCAAGAGTCCCCTAAGGAACTGCACCAAGCTATTGAAGCAGAACTACAAGAACGGGGAGAACCCCTGCGCTGGGCAGTTACCCATGTAGACCCTGAGCAGGAGAAAGCTACGGTAGAGGCGATTGTGACTAAAGAGCGCAAATAGTAAGTGAATCAGCGTGCCTATACCGTTGTTTTAATCATTCCTACTGGTGTAGGAGCGTCGATTGGTGGGTATGCCGGGGATGCCTTGCCAGTAGCTAGAGCGATCGCACAAGTTAGCGATCGCTTAATCACCCATCCCAATGTGCTCAATGGTGCCCAGTTGTACTGGAACTTACCCAACGCCTTCTATGTAGAAGGCTATGGCCTTGACAAATTTGCCGCTGGATGCTGGGGATTACGCCCAGTACATCAGAACCGGGTGGGATTACTCCTGGATCAGGGGATTGAACCAGAACTACGGTTGAGACACCTACAAGCAGCAGATGCCACCAGAGCTACCCTAGGACTGAATCTAACCGACTACGTAGTCACAGATGCTCCCTTAAATGTAGAACTGCGCACAGCAGCATCTGGAGCGAGTTGGGGAACAATTGGAAATCCCGATAGTTTATTGCGAGCAGCCCAAGTCTTGATTGAGCAAGCCGGAGCAAATGCGATCGCAGTAGTCGTGCGTTTTCCCGATGACATGGATAGTCAAGCATTGCAAGATTACCGTCATGGCCGAGGCGTAGACCCCCTCGCTGGTGCTGAAGCCATTATCAGTCACTTGATTGTTCGTACCTTTCAAATTCCCTGTGCTCATGCACCAGCATTGATGCCTTTACCCATCGATCCTAAATTGTCACCTCGTTCAGCAGCAGAGGAATTGGGCTATACCTTCTTACCCTGTGTTTTAGTAGGATTGAGTCGCGCTCCCCAATTTGTCCTCAACCAAAAAAATTTTCCCTCCTCCCTTGCTAATCCAGATTCTCAAACGATTTCCTCAAAACCGGGAGACATCTGGGCTGATGATGTAGATGCGATTGTGATACCAGCAACCGCCTGTGGTGGTAGTGCAATGTTAAGCTTTAGCCAGCTGCAAACCCAGATCATTGCCGTTGAAGAAAACCAAACTACCATGGAAGTACCTCCAGAACCTTTGGGAATTAAAGCCATACGAGTAAACTCATATTTAGAGGCTCTAGGCTTGCTGGTTAGCCATCGTGCTGGGATCAGTCCTAAAGCTCTGAGTCCATCCCTATCATCCCTGGGTCGCTTAAATTTTTGTGACAAAACAAATTCCCGATAATCCCGAACTTGAACCCCTAACCCGCATCCAAGTACTAGTGGCAATGGGTATAACTGCCGTAGTCTTACTCATCTTTGCCAAGCTATGGCTGCAACTAGGCAAGCTCACTCTCCTGCCCATCAAATTTACCCCCAATGCCCTAGTTATAGGACTAGCCATGGGGTTGGCAATTACTGGAGCCAGTGGCTTAGTGTATCGTCTTTGGCCAGCTTATCGCCAGAGTGCAGAAGTATACCTAAAGTTAATTCTCAAGCCCCTAATCATACCAGATTTAATGTGGCTAGGACTGTTGCCCGGTATGAGTGAAGAATTACTGTTTCGGGGTGTCATGTTGCCAGCAGTAGGGTTGAATGCTATCGGTATCATAGCCTCCAGTATGCTATTTGGGATTTTGCATCTAAGCGGTATCCAACAATGGCCCTATGTAGTTTGGGCAACCCTTGTTGGTTTGCTTCTGGGGTATAGTGCGGTAGCAACAGACAATTTACTCGTACCAATTGTAGCTCATATCGTGACCAACTTTGTCTCTAGCTTGGTATGGAAATTGGGGAATTTAGAAAATAGAACATAGAAAATTTAAAATCCAATAAAAAATAACAATTAAATAACAATTAAATAATAATCCGTGTAGGAATTGTGATAATTTTTGTTCCCTCTTCCCTACTCCCTACTCCCTACTCCCTACTCCCTACTCCCTACTCCCTGTTCCCTTTGCTAAATAACAATTAACAATTGATTAATGCGATCGCTTCCACTAAAATCCGATGTTCTTGGACTTGAATCCGGGCATGGAGGGTTTCTGGGGTATCATCGGGTAGCACAGGAACAGCTGCCTGAAAAAGGATTGGACCACTGTCAACATCTAGACTGACCACGTGAACCGTACACCCTGTAATTTTTACCCCAGCCTCAAGGGCTTGTTCCACCGCCCGCACCCCTTTGAAACTAGGTAATACGCTGGGATGGATGTTGAGAATCCGGTTAGGAAAAGCGTCTAGGAGTACCTGTGTCACCACTCGCATCCAACCAGCCATCACGACCCACTCCACCTCATACTGTCGTAAAGTTTCGACAATTTGTTGATCGAAATCTTCCCGTTTTTTGGTGTGCCGGTGATTATGTAGGACTGCTGGAATGCCGTATTTTTCTGCTCTAGCTAACGCTTTAATGCCTGGATTATTGTAAATGAGTACTTGAATTTGGGCATTGAGTTGGCCGTTAGCGATCGCACTAGCTATGGCTTCAAAGTTACTGCCACTTCCGGAAGCCATCACTCCCAGTTTCAGAGGGGAAGTAGTCGGTAAGGAGTCTACGGTCTGTGGTCGAGAAATGGTAGGGGAAATCAAGGTCGGGCTGGAATCTGGGGAAGTTAGATTGGCAGTCATATCGGTAAATGCGATCGCACAGTCATAAGCATGACCATTAACATATCAATTTTATAGGAATGTTGAGATAAATGAGTTTCTGTAACCTTTCCACACCTCTGTTACTTGTAACTGTAGGCTGTCAGTAGCCGTGAGCCAAACATGCACCGGCACGCCTAATTAATTGCATACAAAGCTTAATTTCCGAGTCAGGGCAAACCCATCTTATTTTAAAATGCCTACTCGATATGAAACTCATACGATAAGTAATTTTGCTTATGAATTTTCTAATTTTGTCTGAGTAAGGCTTTTATAATTTAGATGGGTTTGCCCTGATTTGCGAGTATAAATTCCTATTAGCTTGTGGGACTCAAAACTTGTGCTAAGACCAGATTTAAGCATTATCCTGACTCTGCCAGCCGAAACCTAATAAAAATCGAAATTTATCATGAATATGCGGATTTTGAATGATATGATCGCGGTGAAATTAAGAGTAGGATAAAAGGCGATATGATGAGGCAAGCACCTGTTTCTCCTGTGGTGCTAGTTATCTTAGACGGTTGGGGTTACCGCGAAGTAACTGATGCCAATGGGATAGCCCTAGCAGAAACCCCTGTAATGGACAGCCTCTGGGCGGCCTATCCGAGTACATTAATTCGCACCTCTGGAAAGGACGTGGGACTCCCAGAGGGTCAAATGGGCAATTCGGAAGTGGGGCACTTGAATATAGGTGCTGGGCGTGTGGTGCCTCAAGAACTTGTGCGCATCTCTGATGCGGTGGAAAATGGCACTTTAAACGATAACCAAGCTATTGTGCAAGCATGCCGAGAGGTTAAATCTCGGGGTGGGAAGATGCATATCGTGGGTTTGTGTTCTGAGGGTGGGGTACACTCCCATCTCAATCACCTCCTAGGATTGCTAGCGCTAGCCAAAGCCCAAAATCTATCTGAGGTCTATATCCACGCGATTACCGATGGTCGTGATACTAAACCGACCGACGGCATTGAAGCAATTCAAAAAATTCAAGATTATATTGATCAAGTTGGCATTGGATGCATCGCCACCATTAGTGGTCGCTACTACGCCATGGATCGAGACCGACGCTGGGAAAGGATTTCAAAAGCCTATGAAGTTATGACTCAGGATGGTCCTGGAAATGCTATCTCAGCAGTACAATTCCTCAAGGAGTCTTATGAGTCAGAAATTACTGACGAGTTTATCTTGCCCACACGGCTTACTCCTGGAGCTGTGACAGCAGGAGATGGAGTAATTTTCTTTAACTTCCGCCCAGATAGAGCCCGACAGCTTACCCAAGCCTTCGTGGATCCTAACTTTGATGGCTTTGAGCGGGAACAGATCAAACCCCTAACCTTTGCCACCTTTACCCAGTATGACCCCAGTTTTCCGGTATTGGTCGCCTTTGAACCTCAGAACTTGACTAATATTCTGGGGGAAGTTATATCCCAGCATGGGTTGCGCCAATTCCGAACTGCGGAAACAGAAAAATACGCCCACGTCACTTACTTTTTTAATGGTGGTCTAGAAGTTCCCTTCGAGGGTGAAGACCGGAAATTGGTGCAAAGTCCGATGGTACCAACCTATGATAAAGCACCAGCCATGTCAGCTAAGGAAGTGACCGATGAAGTGATCGCAGCGATCGAAAAACGCATTTACTCCCTGGTAGTGATTAACTATGCCAACACTGATATGGTGGGCCATACTGGCAATGTGGAAGCCTGCATAGAAGCAGTGGAAACCGTAGACCGCTGCATAGGACGCTTAATTGATAGGATTATTAAAGTTGGTGGCACTACCCTGATTACTGCTGACCACGGCAACGCCGAGACTATGCGCGATGAGACAGGTAATCCTTGGACAGCTCACACGACAAACCCAGTACCCTTTATCCTAGTAGAAGGGGAAAAATTAAAAATCCCTGGACATGGTACAGAAGTTGCATTGCGCTGTGATGGATGTCTGGCAGATATTGCCCCGACCATCTTGGAAATCTTGCAACTTCCCCAGCCAAAAGAAATGACTGGGCGTTCTATGATCCAACCCGCTAAGTTGGAAGTCCGTAATAATCGGACACCCGTGCGAGTTTCTCTATAACACAGGAAGTTGAGAACCCCTTTGTTTTAACCGAGGGAGAGTTCAAAACTTCTCAATGCCGTAATATTGTCAAAAGAATGGTTAATCAAATCCTGCAAATTATTTGGGTTTTATCTGGCTTGGGTCTGATTATTTTGGTTTTGCTCCATAGTCCCAAGGGAGATGGCCTTGGCGGTATCGGTGGTCAAGCTCAGCTGTTTACCAGCACCAAGAGTGCTGAAAAAGCCCTGAACCGGGTGACCTGGATCTTGGCGATTACCTTTATGAGCTTGACAGTGATTTTAAGTGCAGGTTGGTTAAACCAGTAAATAATTAGAGTTAAACCTTGGGGAGTAGGTGGGATAAAAACGATCAGCAGCTATGGATAGCCCTGTTTCTAGGGGGTGTCACTTGTCTGTTAGTTATGTTGATTCAGTCCAGCACCGCAGCCGGTTTATACCTAAAGTTTAACCAATTAACAGAAGCCTCCTCTGCTATCGTGGCTTCGATGCCAGTCACCTCACCTGCCCTACCAGCTCCTAAGCCTCACCCTCTACCAAATCCCCTTGCCCAGTGGCAAGACCCTACCGGCAGCGGTGATTATTTTTATGAAATCAAGGGGACTCCCTTAGGTTATCTGATCTGGTCTCAGTTTCCCGTGAAGGTTTATGTGGAACACCCCCAACCACCTGCTGTGGTTGATGCTAAGCACCAGCGCTTCCAACAATGGGTTGATGCGGTGTTAAAGGCGGTGGCAGAATGGGGGGTGTATTTGCCCCTAGAACTAGTTGACCAGCAGGAATTAGCAGATATATCGATTTTGCGATCGCGCCCTCCTCTAAAAGTTTCCTTGAACCGTGAGACCGGAACCTTTGATTGGTCTCGCGCTCGCTCAGCCGTTACTCGCTATGAATTTTACCTGGGGCAATCCATCAGGGCACCAGAGCAAATAGTAGATAATCTATTATTACATAAGTTTACCATACTTCTCTCCCCTGAGCAATCCATTGACTACACCCTTGCCACTGCCCGTCACGAACTCGGTCATGCACTAGGTATTTGGGGTCATTCTCCTTTAAAAACTGATGCGCTATACTTTTCCCAAGTTCGCAATCCCCCGAGAATTTCTGCTAGAGACATCAATACCCTCAAACGGATATACCAACAGCCAACTCGCTTGGGATGGCCTTTGCTCAAGGTAAAAAGTAAAAGCTAAAAGGCTTGCATTCATAGGACAAGCCCCAGCTAATATCAAGTCAGGTTGAATACCCATAATTAGAGGGAGGGTGGGACCCACCCCTAACCCCTCCCAGGAGGGGAAGTGTGGGGAGGGTGGGAAGTGTGGGGAGATGGGGAGATGGGAAGATGGGGAGATGGGAACCCACCCCTAACCCCTCCCAGGAGGGGAAGATGGGGAGATGGGGGAGATTTTTATTAAGGGTAATTATCCCGACATGATATAAAACGAAAAATCAAGGTTTTTACTAATAGGTTTTTACTAATAGGTTTTTACGAATAAGTTTTACTTAATAATTTTAAACGAATAGGAAAAAGCGAACTTCGGATCACAGAACTTCAGATTTACAGAGGTTGTACACGGAAAGGGTGCATAAGTCCTGATCCAAATGAGATTGCAAACAAATCCTTGTGACATCCTACTTTCGGCGAGTATTGGGGAAGCTCGAAGCTAGTGGCTGTGAGCTTCAGTCGGTAGGAATACTTACCACTGTGCCAATAGCTCGAGCAATTGTCTGGTTTTAAGGGATTACACTATACTAGTAATTCTTTAAGAAATGGCACAATAGTAGTTCGAATACTATGCTATAACACTCAGTTATGGGTATGACGTTTTCATAGCCATCGGCATCTGAGTTAGTTACTTAGCTTTACCAGAGTGCTCGTACCAAGTTGCAGCTTAAATCGTAACGAGAGGAAATAAGGACTTGGGAATTTTCACCATTGTCCGATAAGTAAATTGCACTTGAAAAACGCAACTTGGTCTTAGCTTTCAGCCCACTTGTCTGATTCATTAGTATCGGACATTTTTGTGGGTAAGATTTTTATTTTCGGTCGTCAGGTGTACATTTACTATTCGGCAAAATACCGTAACCCTAAACTAATAGCCTGAATGTGTCAATCTAGCATCATGCAGACTACCGAAAAAACTCAACCGAAACTTCTCAACCTCAAAAAACGCCTTAGTGAAATTAACGACTTAGAAGCAGCCGCATCTTTGTTGTACTGGGATCAGGCAACCTATATGCCTCCCGGTGGTGCAGCTGCTAGGGGACGTCAGCTGGCTACTCTACAAAAAATTGCCCATAGTAAATTTACTGACCCAACCATGGGCGAACTGCTGGAAGGGTTACGCCCCTATGAAGAAACTCTACCTTACTTTTCTGACGAAGCTAGCTTAATCCGCTGCACTAGAAAAAATTACCACAGAGCCGTGCAGGTGCCAGCGGAATTTATGGGAGAATTCTCTGAACATCGGACAGAAACGTACAGTGTTTGGGTAAAGGCAAGAGCTACCAACGACTTTGCAGCGGTGCGCCCTTACTTGGAAAAAACCCTTGACCTCAGCCGTCAAATGGCTTATTTTTTCCCTGGTTACGAACATATCGCTGACCCGTTAATTGACTTTGCTGACTATGGGATGAAAGTCTCTATTTTGCGGACGCTTTTTTCTCAGTTGCGAGAGGAATTAGTGCCAATTGTGGAGGCTATTACTGCCCAAAGTCCCACGGATGACAACTGTTTACACCAACGATATCCTGAAGAGCAACAGTTAGATTTGACTCTCAAGGTCATGAAGCAAATGGGATATGACTTTGAGCGCGGAAGGCAAGACCAAACCCATCACCCATTTATGATCAACTTCTCTACCGGTGATGTGCGCATTACGACCCGTGTTGATGAAGATGACCTGAGTCAAGCTCTATTTAGCAGCATCCACGAAATGGGTCATGGTCTTTATGAGCAAGGAATTAGACGAGATTTGGAAGGCACTCCTCTTGCCTGTGGGACATCTTCGGGTGTCCACGAGAGCCAGTCCCGACTTTGGGAAAATATAGTTGGGCGTAGTCGGGGCTTCTGGAAATTTTTCTATCCCCAAGTACAATCCTACTTCCCCTCCCAACTGGGTAATGTTTCCCTCAATGCCTTTTATCAGGCCATCAACAAGGTGCAGCGGTCTGTAATCCGCATGGATGCTGATGAGGTGACTTACAATCTCCACGTCATGATCCGCTTTGACTTAGAACTGATGATGCTTGAGGGTCGGCTGCAGGTGAGGGATTTACCGGAAGCCTGGAATGAACGCTATCGTGAAGATTTAGGGGTTGTTCCCGAGAATGACAGTGACGGGGTGTTGCAAGATGTTCACTGGTACACTGGTCAGATTGGGGGAATGTTCCAATGCTACACCTTGGGTAACTTGATGAGCGCCCAGTTTTTTGAAGCTGCAGTAACGGAACAGCCTGAAATTATACCAAAAATTGAGCAAGGAAACTTTAGTACGCTCCATAATTGGTTGAAGGACAACATTTACCAACACGGTTGCAAATACACAGCAGCTGAATTGATTAAGAGCGTCACTGGTACTGCTTTACGCATCGATCCATTCATCCGCTACATCCGGCACAAGTATGGGCAGCTTTACATGCTTTAATATTTGTTTGTGCCAAAAAAGTGGTTTTGCGAGAACGTTGTCCATATATCTAAAAGAATATCTATTCCTGATCTGTAGTGCGCGGGAATCACTATTCTTTAGAGGAATTTTTTATAGGGTTGTTGGTTTCAATATAGTTGACTTGTATTTGGGGAGTTTCAATGCTCAACCTAATTCAGGATGTTCTCGAAAGTGACGAAAAGAGCGATCTACGTCACTTTACCAGCCAGTTAAAAACCGCAGAACCCAGGTATTTACTGCGCAACGAAATTCTGGCTGCTTTTAATGAATACTGCACTAACCACAAAAAATCCGAATACTTTTATCATTCTTCTCATTTAGGGAAGCTGATTTATTACACCCAAGAAATTATTCTGGAAGATGAAAGTCTATGCTTGATTATCCGACCAAAAATTGCGGCTAAAAGAGCTTTCCGTCTGTTTGAAGACTTAAGGGCGCAAGAGGTTACACCAGAGGAACTGCTGAATATACGCGATCGCTTTGTCAATCGCTACAACCCCAAGGTCGGGGAGGTTCTCCAGCTGGATTTTCAGCCGTTTTATGACTACAGCCCAGTCATTCGCGATCCCAAGAATATTGGTAAGGGAGTCCGCTTCCTAAACCGCTATCTCTCCAGTAAACTCTTTCAAGACCCTGAGCAGTGGTTGGAGTCGTTGTACGGTTTCTTGAAAGTGCTTTATTTCCAAGGAAACCAGCTACTGATTAACGAGCGCATTCACAATCACCAGCAACTCTCAGAACAGGTGAAGTTGGCCTTGGAATTTGTAAGCGATCGCCCAGACAGCGAATCCTATGATAAATTCCGCTTTAAGCTGCAAGAGATGGGTTTTGAAGCAGGCTGGGGAAACACGGCTAGTCGGGTGCGGGAAACCTTGACAATGCTGGATGAATTGATTGATGAACCGGATGATAGGGCATTGGAACAGTTCCTATCCCGCATCCCAACGATTTTCCGGATTGTCCTGGTATCGGTTCACGGCGTTGTTCCATCTGATTTATAAGCCTCGGGCTAAAAAGCTTTTGGAGGAGCATATGCGTCGATAATAGGATTAAGTGCGTCAGTGCTCAGTGTTCAGAGTAAAAACTCACCAGTGTCAACTACCGCACACTGAGCCATTGATGGCACTTATTTCAGGAAACAGAGAATTGAACATCGAATGCAGCGATCGCATAACTATACCCAGCAGCCAAAGGAAGAAGACTACAGCGAAATTATTGATGTGCGCTCCCCGAGTGAGTTTGCTGAGGATCATATGCCAGGTGCGATTAATCTACCTGTGCTCGATGATCAGCAACGGGCTAAGGTAGGGACTATCTATAAACAAGTGTCTTCCTTTGAAGCTCGTAAAATTGGTGCCTCTCTAGTTGCTGGGAATATCTCTAGACATCTGGAAAGTCACTTTGCTGCTAAGGATAAAAATTACCATCCCTTGGTCTATTGTTGGCGGGGTGGACAGCGTTCCCAGAGTTTGGCAGCAGTGTTAGTTCAAATTGGCTGGCAAGTTACAGTTCTCGACGGGGGATACAAAACCTATCGAGCTTATGTAAGGGAAGAATTAGAACAGTTGCCACAACAGTTTACTTACCGGGTATTGTGTGGACTAACGGGTAGTGGGAAAACCCTGATCTTGCGGCAACTTGCTAAGCAAGGTGTCCAGATGCTGGATTTGGAAGAGTTAGCCAATCATCGAGGTTCGCTGCTGGGTCAAGAGTGGGAAGGTGAACCATTATCTCAACCGTCACAAAAATGGTTTGAATCCCTGCTATTGGAAAAATTGCAACGCTTTGATGTCGATAAGCCAGTATGGGTAGAAGCAGAAAGCAATAAGATTGGAAAAATTTATTTGCCTCATTCAGTATGGCAAAATATGAAGGATGCTAGGTGTGTGGAAGTTGAGTTACCCCTGGCACGTAGAATTGAATGGTTGTTGCAAGAGTATCCTCACTTGCTTACTAACCCTGAGTTTTTCAAAAGTAAGCTAGAGTGTCTAAGGTTTCGCTATGGCTGGAAAAAAATTAACCAGTGGTATGGGATGATTGATGGGGGTCAAGGTCATGCTTTGGTAGGAGATTTGCTTGAAAGTCATTATGATCCAGCTTACCGCCGCTCGATTAGTAAGTGTTATGGAAATGTAGTATCGACGTTACCGATTGTGGATTTATCAGAGCACAGTGTTCAGACTTTTGTCAATAGTTTAGTGTCTTGGACAGAATTATGCTCAGGATAGTTAATCAGCAAGTCAATATTTTATGTCCGAGTACTTATCAAATTCGGATGATTACTTACTGATAAAAAAGAATGATATCGTGTCCGGTTGTTTCGGTTAAGTTCATAGTTGAAGTTTTTTACTCATTACCCTCAATTATTGCACAATTGGGCAACGCTAAATTATGACTCATGCAACGCTTATGCCCGTTCCCAGTCCTCTGGCACCCCATAGTTTTGAGACTTTTGGCAGCGTTTGACATAGAGCATGGCTGCTTTATCCTGGGGATTAGTTTGTAAAACTGACTGAAATATCTGTTCAGCTTGGGCGAAAGCTTGCCGATGGTAGAGAAATGCAGCTTGTTCAAAGTTACTCTTAGTTTTTATCTTTAACTGCTTCAGTTGCGGCTGATCTTGATCAAATAGCTCAAATACTGCCACCGGTTTATTTTTTACTTTAACTTTGACTCGATCCAGAAACCTATAACTGTACTTTTGAAACTCATTCAGGTTATAGAGGGTTTGTTGGCTAATCATAATCCCTGCACCATAAAGTTTGGTTAATCCTTCCAAGCGGGAAGCAAGATTAACTGCATCAGAAATCACGGTACTTTCCATCCGCTTTTGTTCACCGATTGTTCCTAGCATTAAGCTACCTGTATGTAAACCAATACCGATAGTAATCGGAAGATAACCACTTTGGCACCGATGCTGGTTGTAGACCGCTACTGTTTGTTGCATCTCAAGTGCACCTTGAACCCCATCATCCGCTGACTCAGGAAAAAGTGCCATAACTCCATCTCCAATGTACTTATCAATAAACCCGTTGTGAGCCCGGATTGCTGGACTAACTCGACTCAGATAACTATTAATAAAATTCAAATTTTATTGAGGAGATAACTGTTCTGATAGGCTGGTAAAAGAGCGAATATCAGCAAAAATAACAGTCATTTATTTTTGAACATAGTTCCCTAATTTAACATCAATAATACTGTCATATCCCAGGAAGCGCAAAAAGTCATGGGGGACAAACTTACCATAAGCAGAGGTAATTTTATAAAGCCGTAGATGACTTTTAATTCGGGCTAACAATTCATGCTTATAAAAAGGCTTAGTCAGATAATCATTTACCCCACAAGTAAACCCTTCCACCAAATCAGAAACTTGATTGTTGGCGGTTAACATGATCACCGGAAGTTCACTGGGCAAAAACTTCTGGCGAATTTTTTCACAGACTTCATAGCCCCTCATGCGGGGCATCATCACATCCAGTAAGATCAAGTCAGGCTGGAAACGACTTGAGAGAATTTCTAAAGCTTCTAAACCATTAGTGGCTGTAGCGATCGCATAATTTTCCATGGAAAGATAATTGGTAAGAACCTGACGGTTGACTGGTTCATCGTCCACAATCAAAATTTTGATATATCCACTTTCTGCTGCTAAGGCTCCAGTGAAGTTCGGGGTTTCATTGGTGAAGTCGGGGACTGGAGCGATGGATTCAATTGGTGGAAACTCTTAGTATCAGTGTACCATCATCTAATCGTTCTGCTCCTAGGTTGTCTTTATTCTCTAAGCCTAATCCAGTAAATGTAAGGGTATTAAAGATCTGAAGCTGCTGCCAAAAGTAACGCTCTAATTCAGGAATATCTTGCAAATTCAATTGACCTAGATTAATGGCAGTGGCATTAATCTGATTAACTAGATGAGGAATGGTTAGGTAAGCCTCCAAATTCTGCTCAACCCGAGCATTGACTTCTTCAAGCAGTTGAGTCGCAACATCATTAACCGCTGTCTTGCCGTTTCTATAGGACAGATATCCCACAAGTCCCACTGCTGCGAAGATTTGCAGGACAAATGGTATGACCAAGATCAGGGGAAGGGTAACTTTCCCAGAAACCTTGGAAACCCCTTGGGCTAAAGATTTGAATAACATTTGCTTGTGCCATCCTGCTTGACTGACAAATCGTTAGGAGTTACATTCACAGAATTCCCAGAAATCAAGAAAAAGTAGCGTCAGCACCCTTGACTGAAGTAAGGAGGCTTAAAGTCCTTTATTTCCTGATGCCTGAATGCTTAAAAAGGACTTAATAAATCTTTATCTGGAGTATTGCCTTTTTTGTGATAAAATTCTCTCACCGAAGTATAATAGAGTTATTTTTACATTAACTCTAATGTTAGTTTTGGTTTGGAACTATTAAAATGCTTACTTTAAAAGGGTTCTCAGTGGCTACAGTTGCCGTCGTTTTGAGCAGTTGCTTAATACCTGAAAAAGCCTTGGCTAGTCGTCTTGATTTCACAGCTGAAGCGATTGGCAGTTCAACTCCTTCTACAATACTAAATGCCAGTATTGGTCAAACCCTACAAAACGGCGATTTTACCATAGAAAGGACTGGGGATAACACCACCCTTGGTAATGGGATTGATGAAGATACCAGTTGGAGCTTTGATTTTTCTGACTTGGCGACATCAATCAATGACTTATCGCAAGCGGAACTAATTTTAGACCTGACACCACACAACGCCCTGATTACTACCGATTTATTTGGTATCATAGGATTGGATACTATTACTATTGATCTGATCCGCAATCTCCCAGTAGGAACTAAGCAATCGCTGTCTTTAAATTTACTGGAGTTTTACGACTCAGGAGAAATCGTGAACGTCTTTAATGCCAATAGTGGCAAAATTCCGGTATTTTATGGAGATGATGCCATTGTATCTCGTGCTGAGCTGTCATTGTCTACAGGTGAAAGAGTTCCCGAACCTGCTTCTACCCTAGGAATTTTCGCTTTGGGGGCTTTAGGAATTAGTTCAGTATTGAAGCACGAACTCAAACAGCAGAAACAAGCAAAGCAGTAATCTTCATCAAGATTGATAACTAGTCAACCGGACACAATATAACTAAAAATATAATAAAAATATAACTAGTGTGTTGTTGACGGTTGATTAGTGAACTGTTAACTGTTAACTTTTCACTTTCAATCGTCAACCATGGCCTTAAGGCCGTAGGCCACGCTGCGCGAACGGCCACGCGTGCGCGTTCAACAAAAATTTCATCAACGTAGCAAAGCATTCCAAGTAGCAGGACCAACAATGCCATCAGGTTCTAGTTTGAACTTGCGCTGAGCCGTTTGTACTGCGGCTTTCGTAACCTCTCCAAATACCCCATCTACTGTGGCTTTTAAAAAACCAAGAGATTTCAGTCGCCTCTGCAATTGCTGGACTGCTGGACCACGCATACCTTGTCGGAGAATTGGTAAGGTTATAGCGCTAGGCTTAGTTCTCTCAACAGTGACCGCATTGCCTGTTGTGGTAGTGCGATTACCAAAGCTAGTGCTGGTTGCTGGGGAGGAAGGGTTGGAACTAGTTGTGGTGGTTTGGGTAATAGCTTGTGTGATGGAAGGCGTCGGAAAGGATGAAGCTGAGATGCCATCAGAGGTGGTCGGGGGTCTTATACTTGCTGAGGGTAAGGGATTTGAAGTAGAGGTTGAGGATGTTGGATTGGGTGGGATGCTCGGAAACAGAAGATTCCATTCAGCAGCTCCCATGATGCCATGGGGAGTCAAACCCGCTTCTTGCTGCAACTTGGAGACAGCCATCGCAGTATTATCTCCATAAAACCCATTTACCTCTCCTGTGTAATACCCTAATAATTTAAGAACTGCTTGTAATTCAGATACTCTTTCCCCCTCACTACCAATATCGAGAGTTGGTCGGTTGATTTTGACTGGGGTAATTGCTTGAGCCAGTTTTGGGACAACGCCATTGGCTTCAAGGGCAACTGCTGGCAAGTTCCCTAAGCTAAGGGCTACTGATCCAAAGATAGTTATACCGATGATGCTGTTAGTGGTGTGTATAGAATCCATATCTTTACAGCCAATTAAATCTTGTCACGACTTAATTTAACTTTATCGATTCAAGCGGATTTATAGACAACAATATATTGAGATCTCCCCCGGTTAAAAGGTAAAACACGGGAGAGACCTCAAGTTTTTAGTTTGCTCTGTTAACCGAGGAAGTTGATTGCTTCAGCAGGTCCGACTAGAGAAATATAAGGTTCAATGAAATAACGATTAGCTGCTGCTTGAGCCATCTCTGGAGTAACCCTTGTCACATCCTGTTGAAACAGGGTATCAAACTCAACTCCTAGCCCGATCGTCTCATACCAGCCATAGACTTGAGCTAGCTGACCATTAGTTTGTTTACCTAGTGCATACTGACCAAGAAGCTTATTTTTGGCAACTTGCAATTCATCCTGACTCAGTTGTTGAGAACAAAGACGTTCCACTTCGGTAACCAGACCAACCAGTGCAGTTTCTGTATTTTCCGGTGCTGTCCCCATGTAGGCTATAAACGTAGAAGCCGACTGGCGTGTCGGAAACAATGCTGAGACATCATAGGCTAAACCCCGCTTTTCTCTGAGTTCTACAAATAAGCGGCTAGAAAGACCATTCCCCAGGTAGGTATTCAGGAGTTTGAGGGTAGCAAAGTCAGCCTCTTGTACGGCTGAGGTAAGATAACCCAGCATCACAATCGACTGCTGCGTCTCTTGGGCAGTAGTCACTTGGCAGGGTTGGGCAATGGGGGAGGGTAAGGAGGGTTTGCTCAGGGGTGTATCGGGAACTTGCCAATCCCCAAACACTTGCTCTACCTGCTTAATCGCATCTTCTGAGTTAATACGACCTGCAATACTAATTATTAGGTTATCAGGGCGGAAATAAGTCTGATGATAGTGTTCTAAGTCAGCTCGACCCAGTGTAGATACGGTAGCTTCTTCTCCCAACACTGAGAAGCCATAGGGATGGTCTTGATACATTGCCTGTCGCAATTGCTTATAGGCAATGTTAAAGGGTTGCTCCTGTTGGGCACGAATAGTTTGAATGGTTAGGTACCTCTCTAGGTCTACCTCAGCATCTGGGAAACTAGGCGATCGCAAAATCTGCCCTGCTAGCTGTAACATTTCAAACCAGTCAGCTGCAACGGTTTTCAGGGAGAGTAGAAAATAATCGTTAGCCGCATCAGCACCAAGTTGAGCCCCCATAGACTCGACCCGTTCGGCAATGTCTATAGAGGATAAGTCTTGGGTTCCCTTGGTCATAACTGCTGAGACGAGGTGAGATAGCCCAGCTTGGTTTGGTGGATCGAACTGACTACCTGCCTGAATAAATAGACGGCTGGCAATGATATCAGCAGCAGCATTTTCAACTACTATCACCACGATGCCATTATCTAGCACTGTGCGATGGATATTCTGTTGTTGCTTTAGTGTGATATTAGGCATGATAGTCTTAAGTCTTAGGCTTGATAGTCTTAGGTTTTAGGCAATTTTCAATTTTCAAAATTTCAATGCACGAATTTGTACTTTTACTACATGCCTTTGTGAATAGTTACCACCTTTAATTAGTTCCGATATAAGCTATCCTGTTGAGGATTGTGATAGCTCAGGCGATAGGTATAAAGATACAGTATCAGCTAATAAGTGCATTACGTCTAAAGATGTCAGCTTTTGAATCTAAAAATGAGTGACGATTTCAGCTATACTTTAATCTATATTATTGAGGATTGTGATAGCATAGCGATGAGGAGAAAGATACCGCTGGGCTAAGTGCATTACGTCATTAGCTGTTAGCTTTTGAATCTCAATCGGATAACTATAGGCTGCTTCTGCTGTAGCAATAATGTTGTAGTAACCATACAAACCAGCAAGTTGACCAGCAGATTCTGTGGAAAAAATATAGTCGTTATAGAGCTGACGTTGACAGCGTTTGATTTCTGTGGTTGACACTGGTGTCTGTTGCAATTGCCACAGGTGTTCCCTAATTATTGCTTCTACCTGTTCTAGGTACTCGGGTTCTAGGTAGGCGGTAATAGTAAACAAACTCGAATCACGCTGTAGAGAGAAGCTACTACCAATGTCTTGCACTAATTGTTTCTCTTCCCTTAATTCTCTTACCAAGCGAGAAGAGCGTCCATCAGCCAGGAGCACAGAGAGTAAATCCAAACCACAAGCATCCCCAAGCTGATCTATCCCTGGTCCGTGCCAAGCCATCAATAGACGTGAGTGCTCCAGGCGAGGCAAGTTTAGTTCCTGACGCCTAATTCCGATAAATGGTGGTTCAGCTATCACCTCTGGTTTAGGACAATCAGTGGTGGAAGCAAAATCTTGAAATGACTGGTTAACTATAGTTAATGCTGATTCTTGGTCAATATCACCTACAATCACCACAGTCATATTTTCCGGCTGGTAATGGCATTGGTGGAAACAGCGCATTTGTTGGGGAGAGTGAGCCATCAAATCCGCTTCAGTACCCAGAATCGGTCTGCCATAGGGGTGACGTTGGTAAACGCTCTCAGAAAGAGCCTGAAATCCAACCCAATCAGGATTATCGTAGCTGCCACGAATTTCTTCTAACACCACACACCGTTCCCGGACAAATTCTTCTTCAGGAATAGCAGGATGCAAGAGTAATTCTGCCAAGGGAGGCAGGGTGTGTTTTAAGTACTCAGAAGCACTGGTTACGAAAAAATGAGCAAAGTCATGGCTAGTAGCGGCATTCGTTACACCACCGTGGCTTTCAATCACATAGTCAAACACACCAGGAGCAATGGTCTCGGTGCCTTTAAAAATCATGTGTTCCAAGAAGTGAGCCATGCCATACAATTCTTCTGGTTCTGCGATCGCACCAGCACCAACCCACACATCCGCCACTACTACTGGTGTAGCGCTTAGGTATTGATGAATGACATTCAAGCCATTGGTCAGTTTGAAAACACTAGCAGGAAACTTTACTTGAGGTAGGGGCTCAGATAACAATGCTTCTAATCTCAATGTGTAACTTTTTACATGATATTACTTAACGTTAATTTTGATTAACCCAGTGTTAAAGATCATGATTACTACTTCACACTTCCCTAAACTAAGTCCCAGGACTGTGTACCTGAATCAGAGCCCCGTCAGCGGTATAGATTTCCATAGGGATATCGGAATTATAGCTAATCCCTTTGAGGGCATCTTCTAAAGTCAATACGTGATTGACGATGCCAGCGTGAGCCTCTACATCACCTCTGACTTGAGCCGTAATGGCTGTTTGTCTGACCTGATACATATAAGTAGGTGTTAATTCTACTTTAATCAGACTTTCATCAATGGTGTAATTACAAACTCGAGTTTCCCCAGTACAGATTTGTTCAAGATCACCACCAATTTGTTTTAACTTTACCTGCAACTGCAACTTGCTTTGAACTGCCTTAAGGGCGTTTTGATAAGGCTCAATTAAAGACTGTGCATTTTTGTGGTAGTACGTAGAGTTTGGAACTTGCTTCACGTAAGTTAAAGCGTTGCGCCAATGAATCGCAGCCACCGACCATTGCTGCTTTCCCTGAGCTTTTTGAGCCAACTGAGCCAAACGTAGTCCCTGATTGTAGGCGTTGGTAGCAATTTTTTCCTGGGTTTTGCGATCGCGCGCCCTGGCCAGATTATTTTTATAGAATTCCTCCAGTCGTTGCTTGTCCTCTTCAACGGTTGTTCCTTTAGGAATTTTGTTCAGACGGTCTAATGCGGTTTTCCAAGTACTATAGACTAGTTGCCATTCCTCTAAAGTCTGGGCTACACCCTGACGAGCTTGGGCAATCTGAGCCGCTTTCTTAGCTGCTTTCATAATCTGATTACCCTGTCTTTCTTTGAGTAATCGCCGATTAACTTCCTCTAAATTGACCTTATATAGCTTAATTTTATGTTGCGCTATAGCATTCAGGCTACTCTCCTTAGGCATTTGTTCAAGGCGGGCAATTGCCTCTCGCCACAGTTTTTGAATTGCTATCCACTTTGATGCCTTATGGGGAGGATTTTTCCCTTTATGACCTGCCCTAGCCGCCATTTGCATGGCTGTCACTAACTGATCTAGGTCTTTACCTCTGACTTGATAGGCTTGAAGCAACTCTTGTGCTGTGTCATGCTTCATTGACCAAAACGGAATTGCTTTGAGTGCTTCAATCGCTGTCTTTAATTGCTTCTGAGCTTCGAGAATCTCCTTTCCCGATTTGGGTTTTTTCAGGGTGTCTGCTGACTTTTTACTCAATAGCTGAGCTTCATTCAGTGAACTACAAGACCCAAATACGCAGGGACGGGTAAAAACATAAAAGCCGCCGGTTAAAAATACTAAACCCAATCCCATGCCCACCACCACCAACAAAAGAAACGTACTTTTAGAATTTCCTTCATGGGGTTGTAGTGTTTCAGGGAATGGCTCATCGGTTTGAGCCTCGGGATCAGAAAGTGGTTCGTCCCAAGGGTGGGCTGCAACGTCAGAATCCATTGATTGATCGTTGCTTTGGTTAGACTCAGGGGTTAACTGGTTAGAATCCATTGCCTGTAGCAGGAGCAAAGCCAGAGATACCAAAAAAGGTACCTAATCTTAACCCAAAATATCCTCCTATGCTTCCAGTGGTTAGGCAGGAATTGGTGAGATATCAAGCCAACAGTGACGAATTATAGCGGTTAGGGGGAAATTATGAAGAATCAAAGAAGCAAGGAGTGACATCCTCCGACACCGTCATCTTTGATTGGGTCTAGACTTCCAACCTTACGATTAGACATGCCAAGATCCGCACTTATCTAGAACCATCAACAAACAGCTACCGTGATCTGGCTGCGGCGGTGATCTGGAGTTATCAACTATTGACTTCTATCATAGATTAATAACTTAGTGATGGCGTTTAAAGCGATCGACACCTGCTTCCCTTCTACCTATTCTACCTAGGGGCTACTGGGGGAATAATTTTCCTGTTTTTAATAACCAATTTCAGGCCGCTTCAGCTGGCAGACACTTTCACGGAAGTGTTTCTACAGCATGGACCAAGTGGCAAAAGATTTGAAATGTCGTGCTTAGGATTGTTCGCGAATCATGCATCTACTAGAATACCAGGCTAAAGAATTATTCCGTGAGATTGGCATTCCGGTTTTGCCTGCTCAACGCATTGACCATCCTACCGACATCAAGGGATTACAGATTCCCTATCCGGTGGTGCTCAAATCTCAAGTATCTACTTATGGAGACAACCCAGCTCGTCGCATCCGGTGTGTAGAGAATACCATCGATGCGATCGCAGCAGCTAGGGCAATTTTCAAACTCCCGATTCTGGGTAAGCATCCTCAAGTGCTGCTAGCAGAATCCCGTTACAATGCTGAACAAGAATTTTATCTAGCCGTGTTCCTAGACTACAACTTGGCCCGTCCTGTGCTATTTGGTTCTTCCCAAGGGCGTATGGACACCAAAGCCTTGATCACCGATATGCAAAAGGTTGTGGTCGAGCAAAACTTTTCACCCTTCTATGGGCGGCGTCTTGCCATCAAAATGGGACTTCATGGTAACCTGATTGAGTCAGTGAGTGGGATTATTAATAAAATGTACCAACTTTTTGTCCAAAAAGATTTGGACATAGTGGAAATTAATCCCCTCGGTGTTAGCCCGACTGGTGAACTCATGGCTCTTGATGGCAGGATTGCTATCAACGACAAGGCTCTGAGACGTCATCAGGATTTGATCAACTTGACATCGACCATGGCTGACAGTGGATTTTACCAAGAGATGCCCACTAACTCAAGCCATAATTTCAATGGTTGTGATCTCAAAGGTCGTGATCTCAAAGGCAACATCGGGATTATATGCAACAGCATGTGTCTAGCTGCAACAACAGTTGATCTGGTATACCAAGCAAAGGGTAAACCAAGACAGTGTCATCTCGTTCCAACTATCAACTCTAACCAATACTGGCCAATAACCCCTGCTGCCATAGAGGAACTGCAAGAGGCTTTGCGAGAACTAACCACATCCGAAGGGATTAAAGTGGTCTTAGTGAATATCTTGAGCAATAGGGCTACCAGCAATGCCGCAGCTGAGATGATTGCCAACTATCTACTGTCTCAAAGTTGGGAAACAGCTGTACTCAATTCAGAGAACCAGGAGCAAAATTCCACCAGTCATCCCCTTAGCTCCCTTCACCAAGACCTGTTATCTAAGGGCAAATCTCCTGGATCAGCCTCTGGGATTGAGAGACCTCACCTTGTGATCCGTTTAGTTGGGACAAATTTTCACTCGATTCAACAGCGTTTGGCTCAGCTCCCGGTACACTTTACAGACAATTTAGATGAGGCAGTCAAGCAAGCTGTATCTCTTGCCAAGAAGGGGTCACGACGTCCTAACCTAGTCAGCTAGCTGAGTGCGTCAGTGCTCAGTTACGATTCTTTTGTTCCTTATCCTTTTTGATTAGCCAGAGTCTTCTGGCAACTCAAAATGATCAATGATCATTGATCATTGATCATTGACCAATGACAAACAACAAATGACTAAGGATCAATCACCAATTAACTTGAGCAGCGATAGCAAAGTCCTAGTACAAGGTATTACACAACCCTTAGGTTTGTACTACGCTGCCCGGATGAAAGCCTATGGCACCAATGTCGTAGCCGGAGTTAGTACTGGTCAGGGAGGGCAAACCTTACATGGCATTCCTGTATTTGATTTAGTAGAGCAGGCTTGCCATCATGTCGAAGCTGTAGACACAACCATTATTTTTGAAGAATCTTACCAGGTCAAAGATGCTGCCTTGGAAGCGATAGATGCTGGGATAGGGCAAATTATTCTAGTGACTGGTGGTATTCCTCCCTTGGATATGGTAGAATTGATAGCTATTGCCCAAGCTACTAAGACAATTATTCTTGGTCCGAGCAGTTCTGGAATTATTGTTCCAGGAAAAGTTTTGCTAGGGACTCACGAAAGTGAATTTTACACCCCTGGCTCAGTGGGATTAATTACCCGTGGTAGTTATCTGATCTACGAAGTGGCTTTTGGCTTAACTCAAGCCAACCTAGGACAGTCAATCGCGATTAACCTTGGCAGTGAAGCAATTGTTGGTTCTTCGTTTAGCTATTGGCTGGAGGTTTTGGAAAAAGATAAAGCTACAAACGTTATTGTCCTAGTTGATCAGACTGGTGGCGGCTACGAAGACGTGGCCGCCGCTGCCTATATAGCCCAGGAAATCCATAAACCAGTGATTTCCTACATTGCAGGACGTTATACACCAGAGACACAACTAATTAGTAACCCTAGTGCTATGCTATCGACTCACCTACCAGAGGCTATGAGTAATATGACTAAAGTGTCTACGGCACAGGGAAAAGTGGCAGTATTTAAGCAAGGGAGAATCCCAGTAGCCGAACGCCCTTCCCAAATTCCCATCTTGGTTCAAAAGGCTCTCGAGCATTGACAGGCATTGATTCGCCACCCCATTACCCATTGGTCGGATTTACATCATACTTTGCATACTACAAACTGACATGGGTAATGTGGGTTATAACCGGTAACCTACAACCTACAACCTACAACCTTTAACCTACAACTTTTAACCTTGTTAAGCCTAGTTTTTTGCAAAGTATCGTTAAGCGGGCTGGAATTTGGTTGAGATTGTTTACTAGAAAACAATCCTTTGGAAATAAATCGATAAAATAGAGGATGTAGGGTTTATGATAAGACCCAACTAATCGTCGTTTTCAACTGACCTAGTTTAAATTTCAATTAATTTATGGAACTTAGTGGCTCATCTGCCAACTCTTCTGACCCTCACCCATATAGATGGGCAGAAGTCTTGGGTACGGTAATTGCGCTGTTGACCTTAACATTACCTTTGTTGATCATCGCTTACTACTCTTCTTCAAATAACTACGTTAATGTTTTGCCACAACCCACCTACTCGCCTACGAGATTAGAAAATTGAGATACAAGTTTTTTAGATAACCAAAGAAGGATATGTGGGTGCGCTGATTTAAAAACCTTCAATAGCTCAGGTGTAATAGAAAATGCCAGCGTCATGTCTCCTAGGCAATGGCGTAAGGGGGATTCTGTGAAATCTCAGCTTTATAGAAAGTTTGAGTTGAATGGTATACCACTTGCCTTGGCTCCTTGATGATAGTTAACAGCGGACTTGGAAAAGGAGAAAGGGGAATCAGAGGAGATTGGTGTCGTCTCTTTCACCCAGGCTACCTCTGATCAAGCAAAGGGAAGGGAGACAAGGGAAAACCATCAACAATGAACAACAATGAACAATTACCAGTCTCCGTCGCTATATGCCAGCTTAAGTTGGTAGCCTTCACCCATAACCTTTCACTTTTCACTTTAACTAAATCTCTAAGGCAAAAAAACCTTTAATTTAAAGAGAATGAAAAAAATATAACTAGAAAATAAAAGAGTTTGTAAAGTTGCGGAATTTCCCGGTTTAGGGATTGAAAATTATGTCAATGTGCGTAAAGATTAATTTCGCCTAACTCCATCTTTGGGCGTATTCCCAAAATGATTTTCATCGCAAAAGGATTCTGGCAACACTTAACTAATGTAGGTTTACTGACTTTGGTTTACCTTGGGCTGGCAAACTTAGTCCATGGATTGATTGGAGGGAATACATTAGTACCACCAGTTTGGTCTCCCACAGGAATTACCCAAGCAACCGTATTACTACTAAGGGAGCATCTTTGGTGGTTAACCGAACACCAAGGAGTTTTGCCATCGGTTTCTTGGGGACAATTTTTCTGGACTGTGTCGCCTCAGAGGTTCTGGCCAGTTTCTGGGATCACTGCTTTAGGCTATATCTTGTCAGTATTGCTCTCGATAGGATTGGCACTGTGGTGGCAGCTTCGTCCTTCCCTAGAACGGCGACGAGATGTATTGGGTTTCCTAGGGGTGTCGATGTTTGCCACACTCATCGCTCCGACTGTCAGTCTAACTCACTTACACCTGAGTGGTGAATTTGATGGTAGGAATTTCGGCTGGATGTGGTGGCAATGGTGGTTAGGGGACTTAATGGTGGTTTTAGTCGTAGTACCAGTGTTTTTAGTTTGGTGCTACCTAGTGAAGGAGTTGAAGGTTGGCAGGTTCAAGGTTGAGAAAGTTGAAGAGTCAACCCAAACTAACCTCCAACTGTCTAACCAACAACCGTTAACCCCTCAAGCAAGCATAAAGATAAAGCAAATTATTTTGGTAGCTATCTGGCTGATTTCACTCTTGACAGTGAGTTGGGGAGTGTTTGGGTCGGACATTGCGCCAGAAATGGCAACCTATCCCCTCGCCTGCTTGATATTTCCCTGGCTGATTTGGGCTGCCCTCCAATTTGGTCAACGCCTGACCACCCTAGGCTGCTTGATGGTATCGAGCATTGCCATTGTAGGAACCAGTTTGGGTACCGGACCGTTTCTTGCCAGCACCGGGAACTTGAGCGAAGCAGTTCCCCTACTACAGGTTTTTATGATACTGATGGCGACAATCCCTTTATTCTTGGCAGCGACTACATCAGAACGAAACTCAGCAGCAGAGTTGTTGCGCTTAAGCGTTGCCAAATACCGCAGCATCTTCGAAAATGCTGTCGAGGGCATTTGTCAGACCACACCTGACGGACGCTATATCAGTGCTAACCCCGCACTAGCGAGAATATATGGCTATCAATCACCGGAAGAACTCATAGCAAGTGTCACCGATATTGCCCACCAACTTTACGTTGATCCTCAACGACGGGCAGATTTGCTTCTACAGCTACAGGAAGATGGTGTTGTTTCAGGGTTTGAAGCACAGATTTATCAAAAAGATGGTACTATAATTTGGATTTCCAAAAACGTGCGGGCTATCCGCGATAGTAGTAACTTTCTACTCTACTACGAAGCTACTGTTGAGGAGATCACAGAGCGCAAGCACGCTCAAGAGGCACTCCGTAACCAGAATGAACGGCTGGAACATCAATTTCAAGAGCGAACAGCTACCTTGAGGCAGCTCAATCGACAATTAATCGCGGAGGTTCTTGAACACAAGCGCATTGAGGATGCACTTAGGGAGAGTGAGGAACGGTTTGCTCTGGCTATTCAAGCTAACACCAACGGACTCTTTGAAATCAACCTGAAAACCTATGATCATTACTACTCGCCCCAATTTCTCAGCCTGATTGGCTACCCATTGGATCAAGAGGGACCGACCATTAATGAATTACTGGCGCTGATTCATCTTGAGGATCAAGATCAGGTCAAAGCCATCCTAGATAACCTATGTGCTGGACGAAGTTCTCAGCGATGCAGCGCGGTCTTGGGGGTTTCCCCCATGAGCGACTGCATCAAGAAGTGGAAACAAAGGTTTCGTCTGCTGCGCAAAGATGGCTCAATTTCCTGGATTCTCTCGACTGGTCTAGTGATCTCAGATGATCAAGGTAAAGTGGTTCGTCTAGTCGGTACCTTTACTGACATTACTGATAGCCAGAGAGTTAAAGCCTTATTAGCTGGACAAAATCGTATCCTGGAAATGATTACCCAGTGGGAGAAGCTGCCAGATGTACTAGACCAACTGGCTCGATTGATTGAGCAGCAATTTCCCAAAATTAGGTGTGCCTTCTTCCTGGTGGACAAAAATGGGGTTAATTTGCGTTATACTGCCGCTCCCAGCCTTCCAGAATCCTACATTCAGGGGATTGATGGTATGGTTATTGGTCCATATATGGGTTGCTGTGGCACTGCCGCCTATTGGCGAGAACCGGTCATGGTTAAGGATATTGCCACTCATCCCTTGTGTCGAAGTATAAGGGATTTGGCACTTTGCCACAATCTCAGAGGGTGTTGGTCTATCCCGATTTTGTCCACTCAAGGGACGGTGCTAGGCACCTTCTCAACCTATTACACTGAACCTCATACCCCAAACCGCGAAGAGCAAGAACTGGCGGATAAGGCCACCCAACTCGCTAGAATTGCCATTGAGCGCTCTGTGGCACAGGAGGATGTGCTCCGTACAAATGCCATGCTCAAAGCGCAACAAGAAGCTGCCATTGATGGAATTTTAGTGGTTGATGAAAATTTTCGGGTGGTTTCCTACAACCACCGTTTCTGTGACTTGTGGCAGACTCCAGAACAGTTGTTTCAAGCCAATCATATTAAAGAATTGCTCAAGCAGGTGAGTTCTCAACTGAACCATCCCGAAGAATTTCTGGCTCAGGTGGACTATCTTCAGGCTCATCCCAAAACAACGAACTACGATGAACTTTTAATCAAGGATGGGCGTATTTTTGACTTTTATTCAGCACCAGTGCTTACCAGTGGTGGGGATTACTATGGTAGAATCTTCTGTAACCGAGATATCACTGAACGCAAGCTATCAGAGGCAAAACTACGGCAGGCGGAACAGAAGTATCGCAAATTAGTTGAGTCAGCTGGTGATGCCATTCTGATGGCAGATGCGGAAACCGGAATCATCCTGGAAGCCAATCAGATGGCGGAACAGATGCTGGGCCGTGGGAGATCTGAAATTATTGGGTTACATCAGAGTAAGATTATTCCACGAGAACGATTCAAAGCCTACTCCCAAATTTTCCAGCAACATGTGGAGGCAGGGGGTGTATTTCAAGTAGAACTGGAATTACTGCATCAAGTTGGTACAACCGTGCCTGTAGAAGTTAGTGGGACTACTTTAGAGCTGCAAGGGAAGACAGTTGTGCAGGGAATTTTTCGAGACATTAGCGATCGCAAACAGGCAGAACAGGCGTTGAAGCAGGCTAAAGTTGAGGCGGAAGTAGCCAATCGGGCTAAGAGTCAATTTTTAGCCAACATGAGCCATGAATTACGTACCCCCCTTAACGGAATTTTAGGTTATGCCCAAATCCTCCAAGAGGAACCTAATCTGAGCGCTACGCAAAAAGAGCAGCTGAGTATTATTCAGCAAAGTGGTCAGCATCTGTTAACCCTACTCAATGACATCCTGGATCTATCAAAAATCGAAGCCAGAAAAATGGAACTGGATGTCAGAGATTTTCAGTTTCCCAAGTTTCTGGAAGGTATTGTGGAAATTGTGGTGATCAGTGCTAAACAAAAAAACATTTCATTCCGTTACGAATTCCTTTCGCCCCTCCCTGAATTTGTCAAGGGTGATGAAATAAGACTGCGACAAGTTCTGATGAACCTTTTGGGAAATGCTGTCAAATTTACAGATACTGGCGAGGTAACGTTTAAAGTTGGTTATTTGGGGTGTTCAGAGTTGAACGTTGATCGGTCTTTAACCGAAAAGCAAGGTACTCAAAAAATGCGCTTTGTCATAGCAGACACTGGCATTGGTATCCCACCAAAACAACTAGCAGAAATATTTTTGCCATTCCATCAAGTGGGTAACACTGACCGTCAGGTTAATGGTACAGGCTTAGGACTATCGATTAGTAAACGTTTAGCGGAATTAATGGGTAGTGAATTAAAGGTTAAAAGCACTGTAGGTCAAGGTAGTATTTTTTGGCTAGATTTAGATTTACCAGATGTTTCCCAGGAACAACAAGGAGGACAAGGAATTGTAGAATCCACTAAGGAAGAGAAAGCTGAAGAGGTTATGCCTGTAGCGCCATCGCCAGAGAAAATCTCCGTTCTGTATGAACTCGCCATCATCGGTGATATTAGAGGGATCCAAGAGGAAGCTAATTTGATTGAACAGTTGGATGATAAATTCATCCCCTTTGCTCAAAATTTGCGTCAATTATCAAAAGGCTTTCAAGAAAGACAAATACTGGAATTTGTGGGCCAGTACATGGATAAAAAATACCGCGAATAACCTCGTAAACCAAATAATTTAAAAAATAGATAAACTGAGTTGAAATAAAATACAAAAATTTTGTAAAATCAAGCCATTAAAATGATTGTTTAATCCAGAAATAATTTATTATATTTTTAGGGGTGTATTTTGAAGGTTTATTTTAAAATGTCAATAACTATTTTTTTGGGGAGATGATATCCGATTAGTTTGACTTTTAGAATTAGCCATTGATTAGCGACAAACCCCAATAACGAGTTCATGTGATTATGAATATTTCCTCAGTAACTCAAACTAATAATTATTCCTCTTCCAGGAAAATTACCCTAACTGAGAGCTATAACAAAATTGGCTATAAAGGTGTAATTGTGATTGTTGATGATAGTCCGACTAATTTAGGGGTGATGTTTGAGTTGTTGAGCAATTCTGGCTTCAAAGTCTTAGTCGCTCAAGATGGCTATAGTGCCCTCCAGAAAGTCAACTATACTCAACCGGATCTAATCTTACTGGATATTATGATGCCCGGAATTGATGGGTTTGAAACTTGCCGTCGCTTGAAAGCTCAAGAGTCAACTAGAGACATCCCAGTTATTTTTCTGACGGCTCGTACTGATACTCTCGAAAAAGTTAAAGGTTTCAAACTCGGTGCAGTAGATTATCTCACCAAACCAGTGCAGCAGGAAGAAGTAAGAGCGAGAGTCAACACTCACTTGAAACTCGGGCGTTTACAAAAGCAACTACAAGAACAAAATTTTCAACTTCAACAGGAAATCAAGCAGAAACAAGAAGCTGAGCATAAATATCGCAGTATATTTGAAAATGCCACTGAAGGCATTTTTCAAGTTACACCAGAAGGACAATTTATCACCGCTAATCCAGCACTCGCAAGTATTTTGGGCTATCAGTCGCCAAAAGAACTGATTAATCAAGTCACCGATATTGGGACACAACTCTACCTCGAACCGATGCGTCGTGACGATATATTAGCCCTAATCCACAAAGAAGAAACCTTATCAGACGTTGAGTCCGAGGTCTATCGGAAAGATGGTATGGTAATTTGGATTTCGGAAAATATACGAGCAGTCAGAGACAATTTTGGTGATTTACTCTACTACGAAGGGACAGTTAGCGACATTACAGAGCGAAAAAAATATGAAGATGAACTTCGTCGTGCCCGAACCCAAGCTGAGCTTTTGCTGCTTAATATCTTGCCCCAACCGGTTGCAGAACAGTTAAAAAAAGGAGAACGTACCCTGGCAGAAAGTTTTGAAGATGTAACTGTTTTGTTTGCTGATTTAGTTGACTTTACCAAACTATCAACCCAAACCTCTCCCACCGAACTGGTCGAAATTCTGAATGTAATTTTTTCAGAGTTTGACCAACTAGCTGAGGAGCATGGTGTGGAAAAAATTAAGACGATTGGTGATGCTTATATGGCTGTTGCCGGTCTGCCAAAACCCTGCAAGTATCATGCGGACGCGATCGCTAAAATGGCATTGGATATGCAAAAATTAATTGCCCAGTACAATGCTCAAACGAATCAAAATTTCCGTCTCAGGATTGGCATCAACAGTGGACCAGTGGTGGCTGGGGTAATTGGAATCAAAAAATTCAGCTATGATTTGTGGGGTGATACGGTAAATATGGCTAGCCGTATGGAATCTCAGGGTATACCAGGTGGCATTCAGGTTACAGGTACAACATATGAAAAATTAAAAGATAAGTACCTGTTTGATAAACGGGAACCGTTTGAAGTCAAAGGCAAAGGGAAAATGACTACTTATCTGCTCACAGGTCCATTAGCAATGGGTAATGGGTAATGGGTAATGGGTAATTGACCTAACTATACATGAGTTGACCCTTGACGGATTTCTTTAGTTCAGCCTTTAGATCAGCAGTTTAGCAACACCCTAAATTAAACTAACCCATGGAAAAATAACCCAGATTGAGCAACCTGTGCTACTATCTGGGAAAATCCTCCTAGCTGAGATCACCAATGGGTAAGGTTCTGGTGTTAAACGCCTCCTATGAGCCGCTCAACATCACCAACTGGCGACGGGCGGTTGTGTTGTTGATCAAGGGTAAGGCAGAGCGTATCGAACATAACGGCAAATACGTTTACGCAGATTTTCCACTGCCTACAGTGATTAGACTGCGCCATTACGTCCGGGTACCCTACAAAGAGATTCCCCTTACCCGTCGTAACATCCTGCACCGTGATGGTCACTCTTGTCAATACTGCGGTTACAGTGGTGATGACTTAACGTTAGATCATGTAATTCCTCGTTCTCGCCATGGAGGTGACTCCTGGGAAAATCTTGTTACAGCTTGCGTGCGCTGCAACGTCAAAAAAGGGAATCGCACCCCTAAAGAAGCCAACATGATGTTGCGAACCCAACCCCGGAGACCTTATAGTAGTCTCCACTTTGAAATTGCTAAAGACTTAAAAACTGGACGGCATCAGGAGTGGCGGAAGTATGTGATTGGTGCTTAGTCCGCTAATTCATCCCACGATTAATGAAGCCAAAAGGGGGTTGAGCAATGGCTAATGAGTAATGGCTAATGAGTAATGACCAATGGCTAATCACCAATGGCTAATGACTAATGACTCATAACTAATGACTAACAATTTACTTAACAGTGGTGCATCTAGCTTAGATTCAGAACAGGTTGATGCTAAAGCGCAACCGTCATCTACTCAAGATGTAAATCCTTCCGTGGGAAATTCCCAAACAACAAGGCGGCAGTCTACATCAGGTTCAAAAGTACATTCAAAAGTACAACAGTTCCAAGAGACTCTAGAGCGTCATCAAAATGAGCGGCAACTGATCATCCTACAAGATTTCCCTGACCCAGATGCTCTCTCTAGCGCTTGGGCTTACCAGCTGATTGCCCAGGAGTATAATATCCAATGCGATATTGTCTATGCTGGGACCCTCTCTCACCAGGAAAACATTGCCCTGGTTAAGCTGACTGGTTTACCAGCCAAACGCTCCAGTGTCGAGACCACAAAAAATCAAGATTTATCGGTGTATCAGGGCTATGTGCTGATTGATAACCAGGGTACAACCACCCAGCTATTACCGATTGTTACCAAGGCGAATATTCCTCTAATTGCCATCTTTGATCATCACAGTAGTCAAGGGGAGTGGAAAGCAGAATTTATTGACCTTCGTCCTCAAGCAAGAGCCACCGCGACGCTATTAACCCATTACCTTCAGGCTGGGTTACTACAGCTCGATAGTAGCATTAGTGAACATATCAAATGTGCGACAGCTTTGATGCATGGTCTGCGCTCTGATACTAATATGCTGATGCAGGCTCAGGAAGAGGATTTCTTGGCAGCTGGATATCTGAGCCGCTTCTATGACACTCAACTCCTTAACGCTATACTCAAGACATCTCGATCTCGTCGAGTGATGGATGTTATTGAGCGATCGCTTAAATATCGCATTCTCCAAGATAACTTCTCTATGGCTGGTGTGGGCTATCTTCGCTATGAAGACCGGGATGCTATTCCCCAAGCTGCTGACTTTTTAGTTACTGAAGAAAATGTTCACACTGCTGTGGTTTATGGGATTGTTTACGATGAAGACCAAGAATTAGAAGTGGTGATTGGTTCCTTGAGAACCAATAAGTTAACCCTCGACCCTGATGAATTTATCAAAGAAGCTTTCGGTCAAGACAGTCATGGGCGTTTCTTTGGTGGTGGACGCATGATGGCTGGTGGCTTTGAAATTCCGACGGGATTCTTGAGTAGTTTTAATGACAAATCCGACTATGCCAAGCTCAAGTGGGAAGTGTTTGATACCCAAGTCAAGCAAAAACTACTGCGATTAGTTAATCCCCAGGATACTGTTATCTAAACTCACATCTTGCACCATTCTCAATAAGCTTGGTTCATGTAGGGTGGGCAGTGCACCAGACAGATAATGAACCTTGCAAAGCGCGTTGGTAGGCACTGCCCACCCGAAGATTAATGACAATGGTGCAAGTACTCAGTAAACTAACTAATACCAACTGATGAACTCAGGAGTATTTTCAGTGTAGCGATCGCATTTTAAGCGAATCTCAACCATCAGCCCATGGAACTCTACTTAATTCGCCACGGTATTGCTGCTGAGCGAGGCACCTACAACAACGATCGAGAGCGGCCACTGACCAAAATTGGCCATGAAAAAACTAGTAAAGTAGCAAAGGAGCTCCATAAACGAGGGCTAAACTTTGACCTAATCTTGACTAGTCCATTGGTCAGAGCTAAGGAAACCGCTGCTATCCTCCAAGATGTTGGTTTAGGCTCATTGGTTGAAGAGTCAGAGAGTCTCGCTCCTGAGGGAGACATTCACCAATGGCTCAGCTGGCTACAGCAGAGGTGGAGAAAGACTAATGCTCAAAGACGTTTGGCTCTAGTTGGTCATCAACCGGATTTAGCGAATTGGGCGGAAATGTTGGTGTGGGGAGTATCCAATCAAAAACTAGTGCTCAAAAAAGCTGGAGTAATTGGGTTAAAGCTTCCTAATACTGGGAAGCCCTTCGGTCGCAGTGAGCTATTCTTGCTGACCTCACCTAAGTGGTTAGTATAGCCATCTTTCAGGGTTGATGGTGTTCGGAATCTCCCCCCATTCATGGGTCAGAGAAGTCAAAGAGTGCTATAATATAGTCATCACAGTAAAAATAATCTTTGTAGCACGGAAGAGTTAAGCACTAATCTCTGGTAAGTCGGCCTGAGATGAATGAAGATTCTGTAGGTAATAACGTCACGAACCCACCGTTAACCGCTAATCGCGGTATAACGGGGGCTTGAAAAAGCTCATAACGTGACCAGCCTAAGTACTCGAAGTACTCCGTTTTTTGAGCTATCACACCCTTAGATGCGTCGCTAGTCTTTTGCTCTGTGGTTAATAGTTAAACAGTCGTAAACGGGTTAGGACAGTGCTATTAGCAAGACAAACTCAAAAAACATTGGCGTTCGCGCCAGCGTGTGCGAAGCACTCAGCGAACTTCACCCTAGTAATAGGAGAGAAACACAATTATGCGTGTTTTTGTACTCGATAAAAACCTTAAAACACTAGACCCTTGTCGTCCCGCCAGAGCTAGATTATTGCTCAAACAAGGTAGAGCCAAAGTGTTTAGAAGGTATCCATTTACAATCATCCTGTCAGATTTGGAGGTAGAAAACTGTACTACTCATCATCACCAGTTAAAAATTGACCCAGGGGCAAAAACAACAGGTTTAGCAATTCGGCAAAACAACACTGTTATTTGGGGTGCTGAAATAACGCATCGTGGATTCCAAATCCGAGATGCTTTAACCTCAAGACGACAATTAAGACGTTCTCGCCGTAACCGTAAAACTCGTTATAGAAAACCTCGCTTTCTTAATCGGAAACGTCCCGAGAGGTGGTTAGCGCCTAGTTTAATGTCTAGAGTTCATAACATTCTGACTTGGGTTAAAAAACTGATTCGGTTTTGTCCGATAGCGGGTATTTCTCAGGAGTTGGTACGGTTTGACACTCAAAAGACGGAGAACCCAGAAATCTCTGGTACTGAGTATCAGCAAGGTACATTGTACGGCTACGAAATTCGAGAATACTTGCTTGAAAAATGGAACCGTAAATGCGCTTACTGTGGTACAACGGATACCAAGTTAGAAATCGAACATATCAAGCCCAAATCTTTAGGGGGTTCCGACAGAGTTAGCAATCTGGCAATTGCTTGTCACGATTGTAATCAGGCTAAAGGAAACCAGGAGATTCAACAGTTCTTGTCAGGGAAGCCTGATGTTTTGAGACGAATTCTGTCTCAAGCCAAACGACCTTTAGCTGATGCCGCTGCGGTTAATGCTACTCGCTGGAAGCTTTACAAAGAACTCAAATCTATCGGTAACCCATTAGAAACCGGTTCGGGAGGTCGTACTAAATACAATCGGTGTCGGTTTAACCTACCTAAAACACATTGGCTTGATGCTGCCTGTGTGGGGAATGTTCAAAGCATTTATGTTGAGAATTATCAACCTCTATTGATTGAGGCTAAAGGTCACGGAACTCGTCAAATCTGCCGAACAGATAAGTTCGGGTTTCCGAAGAGGTACTGTTCAAGAACTAAGATTCACAAAGGTTTTCAGACCGGAGATATTGTCAAAGCAGTTGTCACTAAAGGCAAGAAAATCGGAACTTACGTTGGACGGGTTGCCACTCGCAAAACCGGGTCATTCAATATTTCAACTGCTAACGGATTGATTCAAGGAATTAGTCATAAATATTGTCAGCCAATTCACAAAAAGGATGGTTATGCCTATACAATTT
>NZ_JAAHHW010000007.1 GCF_010692325.1 Moorena sp. SIO3I8
AACTATCTTACGGTAACTTTAAGCACTCATGCTGCGCATAGATGGCAGAAGAAGAGGTTCAAGCAAACTACCGTTCACTTAAAGTATTTATTGGTGAACAATTTGGACTTCAGCAACCAGTAGAGCAACTTGAAAATAGACCTACTCAGGAAAGACAACAATTACTGGCTGAAGATTTAGTCGATGTAATTGAAAAAATGGAAAAAACGCCACATAAAATTGAAATTATTAATGACCTTCTCAACAAAACCAAAGCTCTAACAGAATCTTTAGAAAAATCACATAAAGAAGGATTTGATGCTATAGGTATAGACTTAGAAAATGTTAAAGCTGTCACTGTCCAAATCAATAATGTAATCTCAGAAGGAGGAGCTAAAGTTTTAGGGATAAAAGCAAGAAACTTAGAAGCAGATCGTGTAATTGTTGGAGATATTAAAGCAAAAAAAGTAGATTCACCATTCTCCAATCCTGCGGGTCTGGATTCAATTTTGAGCCTTTTTATGTCTAAGGTAGATAACCTTAATACTGGTGATATTATTAATTTAACACTACAAAATACTCCTCAAAATATTCCTCGTAGCGGTGTTATAAAATATATTGTTGGAATAGATCTAGGCGATGGTGAAACTTGTTTATCATATGTTGCTGCTAACTACTTACCAAAACAAATGAACTCACCAGAACAAATGACCTGTTTTGCTATGGATGGCAAAAAAACTATTCCCAGTGCGATAGCAAAGTTAGGTAACGGAGTCATAACTATTGGTGAATCCGCCATGGTGCGATCTGATGTAAGAGAACTGGAAATTAATTTTAAGTGTGAACCAAATAAGAAGAATAATCTGTGGATTGCAAATAGAGATAATCTCTATTTATTTATATCAAAAATATTTGATGCTTTTTCCAAAGAGAATCCACAAGTGGCAGAGAATTGTGAAGTATATATTGGTTGTCCATCTGCTTGGAAAGATGAATCACGGGAAAAATATCAAAAACATTTCGAGGAATACTTTGATGGTAAAGATAGGCCACGCTGCTGGATAGTTCCCGAATCAAGGGCTGCTATAATTCAAGCTCTTAATGTGTTAACCATATGTGAAGATTCGTATAGTAAACAAGTTCTTCGTAAACTTCGTAAACTTATTGACAATAAAGACAATAAAAACTATAAAGACAATAAAAACTATAAAGTTTTATTAATTGATATTGGATCTTCGACGACAGATATTACTGTTCTCACTTATAATACTGATGATCATCTTGATGCGTTTGAAATTGAAGATTTAGGTGGAGATTTTGGACTAAAACTAGTTGATGAGCAGTTGCTAAGAACACTTTGCCGCATACACCCAGATGGGAAAAAATTCAAAGCATTAGCAGACAATCATGAGAATAAAAAGTTTCTACTGTATTTGTGTCGGCTTGCTAAAGAATATGCATTTGATTGTAGTGTTGACCCAAGTAATTTGTTAAAACAGCGAGAATGGGCTAAAAATTGTTGGGATTTACTGATTTCACTTAATCTTCAAAATTGTTTGTCGGATCCCTTCATTTGGAATAATGGGGAGTCATGGCTTGACCACTATCGCTCTTTACTAAAAACATTAAAAAGTTTACCATTATCTGATCATCCAGAAGTCGTAATTTTAACAGGTGGTGGTTCAAAGATTCAGCAACTTCTGGATGAAGTAAAAGAAGTATTTCCAAACGCCTCTTTAGTCCGCGATCCAGAACCTTCTCTGAGTGTTGCTCGTGGGTTAGCAGGTTATGGGCAATGTCATCATAATGTTGAGCGTTTTTATAATGATGCAATCTCCCTAATTTGGGGTGAAAAGTTTGAGTCAGTGGTTTCCTCTGAATTGAGTCCATTTGTAAGTGAAGTCGCTCAGCTATTTGAAGAATCATGGACTGAGGCAGTCTGGACACCGATGGCTAATCACTGGAAGGATAAACCCTTAAACTTACCTAGTCAAGGAGGGTTATATCCCTATGCATTACAGCTTTACCGAAAATGGCTAAATAAAGGTAAGAAACGTCTTTTTGAACCTGCATTTGATCGTCTTAGTAAAGTTGCTAATGAAGGATTGAAAAACGATATTAGAAAGTTAGGGGATCGCTTTGGTATTCCTGTAGGAAGCTTCAAGATTGAGCTACAGTTGTTACCAACTGACTTTTTTATATACAACGCTCCTGGCGGAGGCTGGATCTCAACTGCTGTTAAATTATACCGTACGTACGAAGACATTTTTTTTCAAGGTATTGACCACACCCCAAACTGGTTAAAAAAATTCGTTGACTCATCTGGATACCTTGATTCAGCTCTTTCAAGACAAAGAACCTGGAATCGTGTAAAGGGTAGTATTCTTGGAACTTGGTATAGTATGGGTGTTCCTTCAGATATGCAGCAACGTATTATTGCCTTCGTGAGAAAAGAAGCAAAAAGAGAATTAGAACAACAATTACATATTGTCGAAAAGCTTCTATTAGAAAATCACAAGTTATTTCAGGACAAACCCATCTAATTTTTTGAATCCCAAATATAGCATTTAAAACGAGTTGTAAAGTTATAGATTGTCAAAAAATGCAATAGGCAATAGGGGCAATAAATCCAGAGTTTTATAGTAAAATAAAATAAGACATAAACAGTTAACATCTCAAATGAAAATGCTATCCAAATTTGGGCGTTGCTTAATAAATAATGGAATGATTTTAGCGGAAAATAGGCTAATAGGATGTTCTGATTCTGGGACACTTGGTCTAATTCTATGAGACTCAACTTTGGTCTAATAGTCTGCTTAAATTACGTGAAATAGTTTGGGTGTTGGGATGATTCTCTCCTAACTGCTGGACAGCAATCGCTTAGTGTGACTAAAGGTCAATTGCGGAAATTGGATTGGCGGGTTGGGGATTTTTACCGTTGAGTATGGATGGGGTCAGGGATGGAGTGCGATCGCAAAATGCCCTCTCCACTAGGGTTTTAGCCATTAATTGGAAAAAACGAACTTCAGTATTTACCCATAGACCGTGGTGATACCAATTGTTTGGCTTTAGTCTGAGGGTCAAAATCTAAACTAGGGTCAAGTTCTAAGGCTTTTTCAAACTTAGGAATGGCCTCATCAATCTTACCCTCTTGTGCTAGCATTTCGCCTTTCAAAAGGAAAAATGTTGCAGAAGCTTCCACCCCACAAAGACGACGCTCTTTATCACTAGCATTGGGGTTATTTTTCAGGTAGCCACTCAGCTGATTGCAAGCCTGTTTGAGGAGTTCCTCTCGGTTAAAGTTCCACAACTTCACCGTATTGTCATAACTAGTAGAAGCGAGGTATTTTCCATCCGGGCTGAAGGTTACAGCCTTGACCGAATCCTGATGCCCCCTCAAGGTTTCAACCAATTTCCCCTCTCGCGTCCACAATTTCACGGTATTGTCATGACTAGCAGAAGCAAGGTATTTTCCATCCGGGCTGAAGGTTACAGCCGAGACCCAATTCTGATGCCCAATCAAGGTTTCAACCAATTTCCCCTCTCGCGTCCACAATTTCACGGTATTGTCATAACTAGCAGAAGCAAGGTATTTTCCATCCGGGCTGAAGGTTACAGCCATGACATAATACTGATGCCCAATCAAGGTTTCAACCAATTCCCCCTCAGTAGTCCACAATTTCACCGTATCATAATTAGCAAAAGCGAGGTACTTGCTATCGGGACTGAAGGTTACAGCCGTGATACCATCATAATGATCCCCCCTCAAGGTTTCAACCAATTTCCCCTCTCGCGTCCACAATTTCACGGTATTGTCATAAGTAGAAGCGAGGTATTTTCCATCCGGGCTGAAGGTTACAGCCGAGACCTTATCCTGATGCCCCCTCAAGGTTTCAACCAATTTCCCCTCTCGCGTCCACAATTTCACCGTCTTGTCATAACTAGCAGAAGCAAGGTATTTTCCATCCGGGCTGAAGGTTATAGCCGAGACCTTATCCTGATGCCCCCTCAAGGTTTCAACCAATTCCCCCTCTCGCGTCCACAACTTCACCGTATTGTCATAACTAGCAGAAGCAAGGTATTTTCCATCCGGGCTGAAGGTTACAGCCGAGACCAAACCCTGATGCCCCCTCAAGGTTTCAACCAATTCCCCCTCTCGCGTCCACAATTTCACCGTACTGTCATAACTAGCAGAAGTTAGGTACTTGCCATCCGGGCTGAAGGTTACAGCCCAGACCTTATCCTGATGCCCCCTCAAGGTTTCACCCAATTCCCCCTCTCGCGTCCACAATTTCACCGTATTGTCATTACTAGCAGAAGCGAGATATTTTCCATCCGGGCTGAAGGTTACAGCCCTGACCAAACCCTGATGCCCAATCAAGGTTTCAACCAATTCCCCCTCTCGCGTCCACAACTTCACCGTATTGTCATAACTAGCAGAAGCGAGGTATTTTCCATCTCGGGTGAAGGCCATGAGGTCTCCACTGAAACCGAAGGCTTTACACAAAAGACGCTCATCCTCAGGCACATTCAAGGTTTCAAGCAATTCTCCCTCTCGCGTCCACAACTTTACCTGACACTCATCACTAGCAGAAGCGAGGTATTTTCCATCCGGACTGAAGGTTACATGTATGACATCATACTGATGCCCAATCAAGGTTTCAACCAATTCCCCCTCTCGCGTCCACAATTTCACGGTATCGTCAGCACTAGCAGAAGCGAGGTATTTTCCATCCGGGCTGAAGGTTACAGCCCAGACCTTATCCTGATGGCCACTCAAGGTTTCAACCAATTCCCCCTCTCGCGTCCACAATTTGACTGTATTGTCAGCACTAGCAGAAGCGAGGTATTTTCCATCCGGGCTGAAGATTTCCGAGTACCCAAAGTGATGCCCAATCAAGGTTTCAACCAATTCCCCCTCTCGCGTCCACAACTTCACCGTATTGTCCCTACTAGCAGAAGCGAGGTATTTTCCATCCGGGCTGAAGGTTACAGCCCAGACCCTATCCTGATGGCCAATCAAGGTTTCAACCAATTCCCCCTCTCGCGTCCACAATTTCACGGTATTGTCATCACTAGCAGAAGCGAGGTATTTTCCATCCGGACTGAAGGTTACAGCCCAGACCCTATCCTGATGCCCAATCAAGGTTTCAACTAATTTCCCCTCAGCAGTCCACAATTTCACCGTATTATCACCACTAGCAGAAGCGAGGTACTTGCTATCGGGACTGAAGGTTACAGCCAAGGCCATATCCTGATGCCCACTAAAACGGTTAATCTCTCTTAGTTGATACACAGTTTGTCGTAGCAAGTTTACACCTTGAATCAGAACATCTGTCGTTGGTTTCTTAGCTTGCTGTAATTCTCGATTTAGTTCAATTGCACCCAACTGAACATCCAAGGTTTTCTCTCCTGAGACTAAGCGGGACTTTAACGTTGCCATTTTGGCTTGAAGATTCGCATTTTCTTTACCGATAAGCGCCTCACGCCATTGCCAAATAGCCACTGCTGCTAGGACAGAAATTGTTACAAACCCTACTGTTATTAAGCCTATAATACTTTGACGCTGGCGTTTTTGGGATTTCTGACTCAAGCCAATAAACTCCTGTTCTGTTACCTTGTTGTAATTTACCTCACCACCAGATACTTGCAAGTTTTCCCCTTCCCCTTGGTTTAAATTCTTGATTTCTCTTGCTAATGCTTCAATCTCCTGGGCAAATTGAGAATCTGCTGCCATCGCCTCTTGCAAATACTTAGATACAACTTCTACATGAGTCTTTGAACCTTGTTCAGCAGCTAGCAAAGCTACTTCAGCCCTGGGATTACTCCTTAACTTATCAATAATCTTCTGGCGCAGGGGCTGAGCTTTTTCTATGGCTGCCTCAGTGAACTTTTCTACTGTAGTTTCCGCAGCTTTCGTACCGATAAAGGCTAGGGCGGCAATGGCTAGAGGTTCCATATCTGAGTAACTAGGGTAGATTAACTAGGGCTACAATGAGTACATACAGCCAGACTTATTTTCCTTCCGGATTAATTCTGATCAAACAATCAAACGTCCATGAATTTACCTAGCTACGTTATTACCGACAGCGGAGCGTGAAAGAAAAGGGATTAGGGATAAAGGGATGGAAAGTTATGTTCCTCCCTGGCTGCTCTTTTTCCGGAAAAGTTGGGTAGAAATTCCCAAACAATGGGAGTGAGCGCTCTGATATCATCTCACTAATACATCTAGTGTATTTCTTTTATATATATAGGATTGCTTGCAAGATGTAGCAAACTGGTTGACAATATACAACAAACTGGTTGGCAATATACAGCAAACTAGACATGTCAAGACATTGGGGTTTTAGCAAACTGGTTGGTCAGATTGAGCAAACTGGACAGAGTTGGATATTATGTCTAGAGATTCGAGTATAAGGATAGGGATTCGGCATATCCGACCCTACGCGATCGCCTCCCCACTTTTCCTCGATGCCTGGCTAAGCTGCTCTGTCTGATTTCCCCTCCAAACTAGACACAGTTTGACAATATGTCCAATTAGACAACTTCTACAAACTGGCAGGTCATCTCCCAGATCAAATCCCCCTGCTCTACCCCTAGGGGAGTGACTGACCAGGACTGACAATAGAAGTCTCTGTACCCAACATTTGCATCTGGCCTCCATTGGAAGGGAGTACGCCCCTCATACTGTTCTAGGATTGACACAGTGGTTAACATTTCTGAATTGGTTAGCTTTGGGGCAGTTATTGTCCATTCTTCTCTCTTGCTGCCTGGTACTCTACTGGATAATAAATAACCATCACCCAACTTCGTCTTAAAGTCCGTTGCACTTGTAGTTTTGGTTGCCCCAAACTTGGGGACTAAATCTAAAATAGCCATTCTTGTCCATCATTCAATCAGTGGGATTTCTCCATTCAGTACTCTCTTAACCTCGTATTCCATGGCATTTGCAGGGTAAGAATCCCCCTGAGCAATCCTTGTTATCGCCGCCGCGATCGCGGTACAGTACTGCCGCAGCTGCAAAATCGATAGCTTTTCATGAATGATGTCTTTGGTATTTAAATCATATCCAATTATTCCTACGTGAAGTTTTTTCATAGCTTGTTTATGCAAGTATTCAGGCCGTCTATTTTCCCATAAGTCCAGCTCATAAATTAGCTCCAAAAGTTCTCGTTCTTGTCTCAAAAGTTTTTGATAATAGGGAATGAGAGGTAAGGGAACATCCCCTAAGTCTTGATGAAATAAACACATTTTGGGTAGTTGAATAAATTTTTGGATTGTTTCAGCAAAGCGATCGCCTCAATAATTTCTGCTTCCCAAAAACCAAAGAACTCCCGATACTCTATTCCGTTGGCCTGAAAGGTAGGCTGAGATGCGGCAAAGCTACCTTTCATTGAACCACTGTCTATATATTGAGATACCAGGTAGTCGTAGCTGGCTTTGATTAGTCGTAGGGTAACAGCAGGGTTGCCACCGGCTAGATTGCAATAGATTGAAGCCCGAAGTGCAAAAGCGGCAAAGTGGGGGGTGTGGTAGTTTACTTCTGGGTCTGTAAACTCAGGGAAGTCAGAAGGAGGTTGAAAGCTACGGCGGGTGGAATAGAGTTTACTCAGCCATTGAGCAAACCGCATGGATACCAGACCAGCTCTTTCGGTCAAAGACCTGATATTGCTGGGTGCAGCTCCTGGATATTGGCCACTAGCAAGCAAGTACCAAGCGTGGCAAACTGATTCCCATGGCCGACAATAATAGCCTTCCCACTGGCTGTTAGGGTCTACAGCATTCCATGTCCATTGGTTTATCCCTTCCGGCACATATTCTCCCGCATCCCAATACTCCCATCCAAATCCTGGAGCGAATGGTCCAGTAGTTTTGTTAACATTCTGCTCTCTATAGACCTCCTGAGATTCGGACATAAAGTCTAGGACTTGGCTAAGCCGCTCCCAATATCCTCTTTTGACGTAGTAAGCCGGGTACTGATAGCCCGTCATTGGGATACCTCGCCAGGCATCTATAACTTGGCCTCCCTGGCCATCACTAACCACGTTGGCGGTAAATGGTACAACACCAGGGGAAAATTTCAGTGCAGAGGAGGGGGAGTTTAGAGCTTCAAAGTTACCGACCCATAGAATATGCTCTTCTCTGATTCTGGACACAACCAGGGCTTTGTAAGTCTGCACCGGGACTGGTAGTGTATTTGGCTCTTCAGAGACCCACCAGAAGTATGTTGTGGTTGTTCCATCAACTGCTTCAACTTCTAGACCTGAGATCACAGCAGACCCAGGTGGAGACTCGTCATCTGAGTCTTCAAAATCATTTTCTGTCAAAGTAAGCGATCGCCACTCACTTTGCTCTAGCTTTTTACGGTACTTTTTTCCATTGACAGTAACTGCCAAGTTAGCTTCCCCTGTTCCTTCATGCTTCATGTATACCTTCAGCGGGAACCGTGGGGGAGTACCAAGCATGACCAGTCCTCCTCCGGCAAAGTCACTGTTTTTGTCTAGGGTCAGCTGCCAGACTGGGGTAACTATTCCACCAATTGGCGAATCTTCTATCTTGGTTGCGATCGCGCGTCCACTGCTTCCGGAATAAACAAAAACCGGCTGTTCTGCAATGTACGGATGCCAGGAAGTCTTGCTTTTATCCCACAAAAAGAACTCTTCCGGCTTAAAGGTCTTGGATGTGGGAGTCCCAGAACCAGGTACTAGCAGGTGAGCGATATAGTAAAGGCTAAAATCAAACGGATTATCTGATAGTGATAGTACAATTTCTAGGTCAGCTGGGCGATTGCAGGCTGCCTCTACAAATACCTCCGAGACCTCTTCCATGTAAATGCTGACCGCGAAGTTCTGTAGTTCAATAGATGGAAAGGGGTCAGCATCCCTTGATACGTTTATTTGGATCCAATCTTTTTTGTTTCCGGTAGTGACCCTTGATGCTGTGAACGTTCTACTGGAAGGAACAGGAATGACCTGAGAGCCAGGGTAAGAGAATGGGTTAATAGTGTCATCTTTTTTGTACCAAGATGACGGATTTATTACTTCCGCTGCGATCACCTCACTGTAAACAGTACAATTGTACGCATTCAGGAACCGTTGTTCATTGGTCAACCGATACAGCAAGTCAAATGCATCCGCTGACCAGGGAAAGACATCGATAGCCCCAAGAGCTTCTCCTGGGCGCAGTGGTCGCCACATCGGGTAGGGTTCAAACAGTTGATTAATCCGAATCACTACCCCGGTATAAGTCGAGTAGACCACTTTAGCTTGACCTGTGTATGGGGTAGACAAAACAATCTTGCCAGGAGGCTCTGAGGTTGGAGTTGGAGCGCGACCGCCGGGAGACTCAGAATCCCCATATTGTCGGGATATGACTCCATCAAGCATGACATTGGTCACCCAGTAATCAATGGGAACAGGAGTTGTGCTGACCGTGGGAGAGTATACATTCTGCCAGAGTAAGCGATCGCTGGCATCATAAACCTTGTAAACGTTTGCCAAAAACTCACCAAAATCAGGACTGCCGTGCTGGATGAAGGACACTCCATTTACAAAATTCAACACAAGGTCAAAATGCCCCATGTTCAGCGGATCTCCGGTAGTAGAGGCAGCTCCTTTTGAAGTGAATGGTTCTTTGATGTTGATCAGCCAGTGGGGAACCCGTATGCCATCACTTGGCTGCCAGTTTTGAGGGATGGGTACAACAAAGTAGTTATTAAGTAATGCATCCCCTGTTCGCACAGCAAGAGTTATCCAGTCAGTATTGCCAGTAGCCTGATATGCTAGGCAAGCAGCCCGAGCTATTACTGATTGCCCTTCTGATGGACCAGCAGATGGCGGGAAATACCCACCCCGCCCTAGGGTTGTATGAAAGCTATTGACAATCAGGTACTGCGGATTCATCACCAATGGATATTCCTGTCGGGTGTACCTGTTGAGCCATTCCAGTGACTCTTGTAGGAATTGATCTATTTGTTGGTCAGGCATCGAGGCTGCGATCGCATTGACCACAGATTCGCGATCGCCATAATAGTCAAACAAATTCTCTATCTCAAGGGCGATCGTGGGCTTAAACGGCTGATTGTTTTTCTTGAAGGTTGCACTAAAATTCCACCAACCATCTCCCAGGTGGTCAACGCGCCACTCCTTGCAGTTGTAGACCTTTCCGGTTTGGCCTGGCAGGTTGAACTCAAAGCTGTTCCCGCAGCGTTCCCCCAAGAACGTTAATACCTCTTTCGTTTCCTCCGGTGACAATACTGCGGTTACCGACCATGAGTTATCAACAGCATTCATCCCAAAGCTAGCCCTAGTGTCAACTCCTCCCCTGATCCTTTCCCCCAAGTACCTAGCATCGTAAGACTGAGATGATCCATAATGGAGCACCAACGGAATTGTTGGATGAGTTGTGGTTAGATCGCTTTCTCTGATCAAGCATTCATTGACCTCCCAATAATTGGTCAGAGTTAATGTCAAAGCTATTTGCCAGTAGCCTTCCCCGACAGGTATTTCTTGCCAGCGATCGCAAAAAAAATCCTGGAGTGGATAATCAGGTGATAACCTCCACTCTAGGATTTTTTCGCCCCTAGATACTCTTAATACATTCAATATACTGTTTTTGTCATTGGTAGGGATTGCGATAGTTCTCAATTCCCATGACTCTGAGACTATCCTGCTGCACGGCAAAGCTAATTGATCATAGCCATCACCTAACCGTTCATTGAACGACTCAACAGTAAAAATGTGACTAATCCCATCAACTGACAGTGGCAACTCTAGTAACATGATTAACTTCGGTGTAGAGGTATTTGCCAACTTCTGAAAGAGGTTGCAGTATATTCAACCTCAAATCCAAAACTAGTTAATATCTGCTTTAATTCCATCACAGCCGTATCTCTTGAACTGCGAACACCTTTCTCGAATTGAATCTGGAATTCGCCGTCTTGGAACTCTTTGACACCGTATCTACCTAGACTTAGCAAATCTGGGTTTAAACCGTCAGGGATGGAGTTCGATGGTTCTAGCTCTTCGAGTATATCGACTAAGCGATCGCTATACTCAGTTTCATTTAACTCATCAAACTTGCTGATTTTTTCTAGTGTTACTTTCAGAGAGGATACCCCCTCGGGAGGTATCTTTAGTAGCTTGATTATGGGATTGATTGGGACTATTAGACTCATCTATTCACTCAAGATAAACACATAATGCTGACATCACCACTGGATTCAGCTTCTTACTGTCAAATAATTGCTTCAGTATTTTCTTAGTGCGATCGCTTATCAGGGTTTTATCCGCTGAATCGGATTTGTCTTTGAAAGGCAGAAAGTCTAGTGGAGTTGATTGATTTCCTTTTTCTGTGGCAAACCCATTGAACAATCCCGACCAGCCAACAGCTTGAGTGTAAGAAGCTATATTGGCATTCTCTCGTCTCTCTTGCTCAAAGAATTGAAGACAATCGAGCACTAGCCAGGTTGATTGACATAAGAATTGTTCCCAGCTTGAAAATCTGGGATCTGAGATTCGATAGGATTGAATTCTCCAGTAGACATTTCTCCAATCAATGGGTTTGTAGTCTTGATCTGGCCATTCTCTTGCCCAGCTGGTAACTTTCCCTCATTGCCGGGTTCTTGCTCTTTTGCCTTTTCTCTCTGATAAAAATCATATATTGCCTCAACTAGTTCTTGATCTAGTGATGATGTATCTTCAAGCGTCCAATCCTGAGAGCCTGTCTCTTCTTGTTTCGTCTGCAAGTTGTACAAGAAACCTATACAGTTAGATTGAATCGGTTTCGATAATGGAGCCACAGTTAAGACCGTTTCTCCTATGTCGTGATTGCGAACTGATTCGGCAATACAATCCCCAATTTTTATCAAGTCTCCATCTTGCACATAAAATCCTAACTCTTCAACAAGTATGCCAGTTCCGTTGATATCTATACTCCTTTTTACTCTAACAGGATAAGCCACCCGGTTTTGAATCATTACGGTAGCTACAATTGCTTTTAGCTGGTTAGCTGGAATTTTTAGCTTTGCTAAAGATTCCATTTCTTGTGGATACTCAAAAAGTATATTTTCTTCACCCAAAACTTCAATATCTGAACTCTGTTGGGATGGAAAGATCAGACCCATCGCTTCTTCGCGAGAGATGTTTCTGTCTTCAGCAATCTTCCGAGCCAAGTCATGTATTATAACTTGACCTTGCAGCTGCTGGTATTCATGAGGATCGATTTTTTCGCATTCCCCCACCGTTGGGTAACCCAGCTTTTTCAGATATATGTATCCGGAATTTTCGTTGCCGATCGCAACTATTGAATGCTTTTTGCTGTTTAATAATGGTATTTTCATTAGTTGTTGTCGTAGAATACTTTGTAAAGTTCGTCGGGATGGCTAAAAGTAACAGGATTTACGGCGATCGCTACTGGCTCTGGTACTTTTATGTGATATTTGTGTTCATCGTTTCCAACAGTTATAGACCCACTTAATCCGCCCATGAAATAAGCTAAACCGCAAGATAGATAGTTATGATCAGGAGTCACGCAAATCAAAACTACCAATACGCCAGTACGATCAGATAACATATCTATCATGAATCAATGGCTACCTCCTCCGCCTGCTCCGTTGACAATGGCGGGTTGAACTGTATTTGTGAATGTATGAATCAAGTCAGGTTGAATACCCATAATTAGAGGGAGGGTGGGAACTGTGGGGAGATGGCCAGATGGGGAGATGGGGGAGATTTTTATTAAGGGTAATTATGCCGACATGATATGAGGAGATATTCTTACGAAACTACTCCCCTGAACTTGTAATTGAAAGGAATATCGTTTGACTTCGTTTTGATTCCCAGACTCGCTGAAATTTTTAACCTTTGCCGCCCCTCTTCTTACCTCCCCATCAGGAGTTGTGCATACGAAATAAACCTCTCTGCCAAAAAGCGCATCATCTTCGGCCACTGGCTTAATGATTTTAAATAATGCTTCATCACCTGGGATTGTGATACCAGATACGTCATAGGTTCTGTCTGAGCGAACCAGAACTGATTCCATTCCCGAACCTGATTGCAAATTTGTGGTATCCACTTCTTGTGGTTGTGTAGCGTAATTGAATTCCTGGATACCAAATAGTGGAACCAGTCCTGTGATAAAAGTTGCGGTAGAAGCTGTTGAGATATCAGCGATCGCTGGGCTAATGGTTATATCAGTAGCAGTAGTAGCGACTGTTGCATCTTCTATAACCAGTACATGTCTTCTGTCATTGCCGCTAAACGACAACCCTGTACCTGCTTTAATTGTCGTGCTAGCCTCTGCGGTCGCGGAAATAGATGTAGCTCCAGTTGCGGCATCCGCAGCAAGTGTAATCGTTTGTTCAGTTACTGTTCTTGAGCGATATGGCAAAAGCAATACCTCTAGCGTCGTATTTTTTAATTGAGTCTCTCCAAATGGGCGTGGCATTTCATCAAACTCCGTTAATCACAACTGGATCGTATACTAGCAGCCGAGCCTGCTCATAGCTCTGCTCCGTTATCGGCATGTAGGTATACTGTCGTACAGGCAAATTGGCAACGATCTTATCTAGAGCTGAAGATAAACTAGTCTCTCTGTTGAAATTCGTCAAAATCAAGACATAGTTGCGATCGCTGTACCTTTGTCCTGCACTCAAAAAGTCAATACGGGATTCTGGCACTCTCTGGATGAGGCATTGAATCTCATTTGGGACACTAGGAGGCTCTGGTGGACAAACCCACACAGCTTTCTGTCCGCTTGGGTATCGCCCCAGGTATTCTTCTAGTAATAGCTCTAGTCGATCCCTGAGTTCGGGCAGCGATAAAGATTGGCTCATCTAACAAAAACTAGGTTATATGAGTTGTATAACTCCTTGGTATCAAGGATATTTCTCGGTGAATAGGCAATTTCCCCAGATTTTCTCACAGTGACATTATCCCACTTCCAAATTGGAGAAGCGATCGCATCTTGCATCACCCCTCCAAATTCTGTGGCTGTAGATACCATAGCGTCGCCAAGGCTAGTGCCTGAGCGATTGTAGAAAAATGCGAATTGATGGCGGAAGTCGTACTCTGCGATCGCTACCCATGTCCATGGCCTAGCGGGAATCCTCGTTCCATTGCGCAAGACTGCTCCTTCATGGACAAAGACGACGTAGTCGGTCGTCCACGAGTAACGGGCAACCATCGTCTTTGTGCTTGGTAGATTCCACTCTAATTTCCAGGACATTGGTTGTATGGTTGAATATTTTGCATAATTCCTTGGATACTATTGCCAATGGTTGTTGTTACTATCTTGTGCCTAGACGGCATAACAGCTAGTAATAAAAAAGTACCTTGCATCTTTTCTTTGGTTGCAGGATCCGTGTAGACAATTTTACCATGATGCCTAGACCCTGGCCAAAGTATTGGAGGGATAATTTTGGGTGACACAGCTCTACCAAAAAGGAACACGTCTGTTGGGTTAATCCCAGAAATTTCCCTCTGGGACGAGGTTCCAGTTCTCATGCTTGCCGTAGGACTGGAAGGATGTAAAGAGGCTTGAATCATAATTTTAGTGTGCAGAATGACTGGGTTTCCTGTTTCAGGATCTTTTTTTGCACTAGAGGCTTGGGGAATTTCAAAAGTTAACATTGAATTGATTGGAAATATTGGATTTTTGCTCACGGTTGCAATTTGTCTATGATGTGATTTTTTGCTATTGTACAATTTATTGACTAATTGACTATCCAACACTGATATGGAAGAATCTATCAATTCAGAACAAGAACAGCAGCAGCCAGACGTAGACATTACTGCTGATCAAGATACTCAGGATCGAGAAGACGACATTCACGTCGGGTATAAGAAGGTGATGAGGAAGCTCAGAAAGGAGATTAATGACCTCAACGAAAAGCTTAAGGCTTTTGATGGAATTGACCCCGAAGAGTACCGAGCCTATGTAAGTCAGGCAGAAGAGGCGGAAAAGAAGAGACAGAAAACCATGGAGGAGCAGGCCAAGATCATCGCGTCTGAACGCGATCGCTCCTCCAGCTTGGCCAGTCAAGTCAAAAACTTGGAAAATCAGATAGACCAAATGCAAAAACAGTCAATGGTAAGCCAAGCATTCTACGATGCCGGAGGAAAAAAATCAGCTAAGTCTGCAAGCACTAGTTTTCTAGAGCTAGTGATGCCTCACGCCATCAGAAGGATTACCAGGGACGAGGATGGTAATTTAGTCGTGATGGAAGAAGGTGGTAGCTTGGTTGAAATCGACAAAAAGACCGGCAAGCCTATGACTGTCAGGGCATTAATGGAGCAGTATGCCAAAGATCCCGTATTAGGTATGGCTTTTGAACCGCGATCGCAAGCCTCTGGAAGTGGTTTCAGCCCTGGGGTGAAGTCATCCGCACCCAATAGAGTTTCTGTAGAAAAATTATTTAGTGAGATGACAGCAGAAGAGATGATGGACTATGCGATCAAACAAAGATCTAACTCTTGAAAATTTTTGTGTTAATATCTGGATGGCGAGATGAGTGATTCTATCGCTGCGCGGGATGCGCATTGTAGACTGTCTTGGTACAGGCAGCATGAGAGTGATTCAATTGCTGTGCAAGATTTGGATACAGAAAAAATTCAAACCAATTAGTTTTAGCAATAATTGCAATGGCCGCAACATTGTTAGAAACTGCTCGGCAATACGCTGCCCAGCAGGATTTTTTGGCTGCCGCAATTGTTCGGTATTACGCGGAGAGCAGCGAAGTACTGAGATTGTTGCAGTTTTCAGACATATCGGGAAATGCTATTAGTTACGACGTTTTGGAATCAATGCCAGATGTTGGATTTCGGGCAATAAATGAAGGCTACTCGGAGTCTACAGCCGTTTGGAAAAAAGAAATGGAGGCTTTGATGATCGCTGGAGGAGATCTTGATGTTGATGTGGCTTTAGTGTCAATGTTTCCTGAAAGCGATCTGAGAACTCAGCAGGAACTATTTAAAGTTCGAGCCTTATCGCTAGCATGGACAACAGCTTTTTTCAAGGGGATGAATTCTGCTGATGGTAGGCAGATGAACGGGCTTCAGGTAAGACTAGGGGACGAGGAGAATGAGTTGGTGATTAATGGCAATGGTGCATTATCATTAACGAATTTAGATAGGTTAATTTCTCGGGTAGACAATCCAACTCATCTGTTCATGGATGAAGAACTTAAGTTGAAGCTTCAGGCAGCGTCAAGAAACACTGATATTGCGGGCTTTATCACGTTCACTCCCGATGAATTTGGAAGACAAGTAGTTAGGTATCAAGGATTGCCAATTATTGGGCTAAAAAATGATAATGCGAGAAGAAGAATTCTCGGTTTTACAGAATCAAATCCACAAGGGAGTGGTAACAATTTCACATCTGTTTACTGTGTAGCTTTCCGACCAATGGGTCTTGTAGGTATACAAAACAAGCCTATTGAAGTTAGAAGGTTGGGAGAGATAAATGATAAACCAGCCTTTAGAAGTCGAGTTGAATGGTATTCTAGCTTTGCAATGTTCTCTAATTGTGCAGCTAGATTGATGGGTATATCCGATAATCCTGTAGTAGCTTGAAGGGGGGGACATGGCCAGAATATTAGGCTCTTTGAATTTCCCACGTCACCTTGGACGTGGGTTGGTTGATGCAAAGTTAATGCTGCGAGACATTAAATCTCCAGCGATCGCGGCTACTACAACTGAGCCTGCAATAGAATTTTTTCCGACGATCTGCGACTACTTCAAGATTCTTGTGATACAAAGAGCATTCACAGGATTTACAGCTACTACCGAACTTTGGACAATATCTTTTGAAGTAAGCGATTCAGCCAATGGAACTTTTACAGAAATTGGCAAAAAAGAACTAAATGGCACAGCAAAAGATCATGAAATCGCATTTACTGGCAATGAAATATACGACATCCTAAAAGATTCTAAGTGGATGCGAGCAAAAGCTACAAAAACCGGCACATCTGTAGGAAATCTGACCTATGGGGCTTTTATCGTATGGTAATGATTAAAAAAGGAGAAGAGACGCGATTTGTCCATGCTGTTGATTTACCAGGATGGCTCAATTCAGGCTGGGAACAATCAGAGGAAATAAATACCAAAGAGACTCAAAGTAAGCCTAAAACTCAAAATAAATACTTAGGAGGAGAGAGGCTTTACAAGGACGGAGAGTCAGTATTAATTCACAGTATAGATGTGTCGGGATGGCTAGAGGCTGGATGGAAAACGGAAGCACAATTACTCTTAGAGAATACTCAGAGCGAAAACAGTATAGAAAATGCGGAAGAAAGAGCAAGCGAAATTGCTAGTTTGCCGTGGCAGGAAATTCAGAAGTTAGCGGATCGTTATGGAGTGAAAAAGCCCCAAGGGACACCATGGAAAGATCTTGCTCATGCGATCGCGGAACGTGAACTAATGTCAACAAACCACTAAAAAATAGTGACTATACTATCTGAGGTACAATGCCTTGACATTGAAGCCCCTGTAGATCTTTTTAAGATCTACAGCGAACGCATTGCACCTTTTCATTTCACAAACATAGCTGGAGTAAGTTTCGGCGGGGTACTTTATCAAGCTATCCCGTGTCAGTTTGATTGGTTGAGTATTACCGGTGACGGGGCAATACCAAGCACTCGTTTGGTGGTTTCAGATGCCAGTGGGCTAATCAGCGGATTGATAGAGTCCCACGGCGGTATGGTAGGGGCAAAGTTGGAAGCAATTCAGACGTGGCGTTTGTTCTTAGACGGACAAGCAGCTCAAGATTCGACTCAGTTCCGTGGTCCATTAAAGTTGAGAATTAATCAGCAGACCTGGACTCCGATGGAACAAATAGAATTCGACTGTATCTCTAATTTTGATATAGAGCGGTTGACAGTCCCAGCACGGTCTTTTCTGCGGCGCTGCCAGTGGACTCTTGGGGATGAAAACTGTCGTGCCCCTGACAACCTACACTTTGATCTGGCTGGTAACCCTACCACAAGCGATCGCCGGGCTTGTGGTAAGGATTTAGCCAGCTGCCGCAGATACCACGGCCACGTTAAATTCTTTGGTGGATTTCCAGGCATTCAACGCTATTCTTAGACAACAACCCCCCCTCGTTTCTATCAGAAATAAAAGGGGGTTTGTTGTTTTATGGTGCGTCTTAGTGGGGGGTAATGATGCTAAGGAAGCACTCATTTTACTTTCAGAAGAAATATAGAATTGATATGATGGCTTTGCCGAATCTCAGAAATCAATAGCAAATCCACTATTTTTAGACGTTGTGAAGTTGGCAACGTTTTGAGCAGTAGTACTTGTCTGATCTGGCTGCTGTAGGTCATCGGGAGGTGTAATTGTACTACCAGAAGTAACTACTGTGTTGCTTTCGACATACTGACTGACTCTGTTGTTGAAGTCTGTGACAGCTGCCACTCTCACAATAAACGAGTCATTGCCAACATCTTCAAATCTGGTAGTTGTCTGAGTTACTGTTTGCCTACCGAACCAGTTGCCACCTTGTCTCTTGATTTCGACAAGGTAGGAAGTTATGAACAGATTTGGGGTATCGTCGGAGTTAAATGGTATTTCCCAAGACACAAGGATGTCATTTATTCGCTTTGATGGTCTAGTAATTGATACCGCGATCGCGGTCACGTTTCTAGGAACAGGAACAATGGTTGGAGGTTGGGAACCAACAGGGAGTTCATCCAACGACCAACCACTCTCAATCAGCGGATGTTTTTCTGCCGAATAAAGCTCTCCTGTCACCTCATACATTACTGGATTACTCCGGTCAGGAGAGACTGAAGTGACTCGGTATTTACGGATGTTAGAGCCGAAGTCTTGAATAATCCAGTTGGCATGTGCAAGAGGGGCAGCGGGGAGTGGGGCAGATAACGTTAAGACCGAGTGACTACCAGGAGGATTGGTTAAATCCCTTTCCTCGACTGTAAGGTCTGGCATGGTCACAAATATTTTAAACGCTGTACCAGTGAGTGCTACGGGAGCATCAACGGTAATAGTCGTGGTTGTTGCGCTAGCTATTATTCCACCTTTCCTTGCCTGCGATCGCCTATTATCCTGAACCAAGATAACGTCCCCTGGTTGGAAAAAGGCAGCGATCGCTCTTGCTTTGAAACTAATTTGCTCTTGGTCTAGCCTGCTTTTTAACAGCACCCGCCTACCTGCTCTTACCGCTTGCCCACGGCTGGTACATCCAAAAGCTGTAAACTCAATGTCTATTCTGCCATACAGCTCAATTCCCTCACGGTCTTCTACTACTTCTATTTGCCTCTGGAACTGCTCATCTGGACTGTTCCAGGTAACCAAAGCAACTGTAGCTAATCCCTTCCACTGCCTAGAGTCATACACAAAACGACCTTCCTCCACATCGGCATTGGTGATAATCTTTGATAGCTCTGTCGTGGGTCTATCTTGCCAGACACTTATCGTTTCACCACCCCAAAATGGCTTAGCATCAAAATTGGAGCATATAGCGGTTATCACATCCCAAGCTGCTTGATCGCCCTGTAGTACTCCGTTAAATAGGTACCTTCTTTCGCTTCCCCCAAACCCATCCTGAACTTTTTCATTGTTGTAAACGGATGCAGAATAGAGAGACCATTTGTCTATGTCTGATTCATTCAGTTGTCTGCCCAGCCCCCATCGCTCATTTATCACTAGCTCGTGAAGTAGCCAACATGGGTCTGCGGGTGCGATCGTGGGCATGTAAAAAGTTCCATCCCAACCGCCTTGATAAACAAGACCACCATCTGCCGGATCCACTGTCGCATTAGTGGGGATTGGGTATAACAATCCTGCTATCCTAATCTTTATAGATGGCACAGACCTAAAGAGCTTAGAGGGAAACTGCAACCAGATTAAGACTGTGTTTGGATATTCAAATGCATCCCATAGTACTTCTGCATAAGAAAGGAACCTCACAGTATTTACAAGCTGATTGCTTTGGGAATCTTGGGTCAGCTTTTCAACTCTTACACTAAAGCTGTCTATAGTCCCCCCAACAGTATTTACTGGCAGAATCCATTGGAATACTGTTGGAGTAGGGTAACGTCCAGATATTTCCTGGTCTACTCTAGCATTGAACCCTCCAGTTCCCTCCTTAACCGATATACGAATCCTTACCTCCGCTTCCCGTACATCCCCATCGTCTTCCTGCTCTTGAAGTGTAAACGCTAATCTAAGCCTGATTGCATTAATTTGGTCATTCAATATTGATCTGGTTATGCTGGCAGAAGAAGAGACATCCACTTCGACTGATGTTTCGCTGCTTACCTCATTCGACCCAGCTGGGATGCTTTGGTTCAACAATCCCGGCACAAAGGAATAAGTCATATTGTCAAAGTTAAATGTCCCGTCTTCGTTCTGCACTGGAGTGTCATCTAGCAAAACCCCTTGAGCGTTGTTGATGATTCCCTGCACGGGACCTTCGCAAACTGCCATCAGCACTTGAGCATGATCTGTGCTAAAACCAGAAATTTCTGCAACAGTGGCAGAAGACCCCCTACCGCCTTTGCCTCCACCACCACTGCCAGTGACATATTTCATGCAGAATTCTTAAGCGCCTCACACAGTCTTTCTATTACCGATTTGTCCCATTTTATACGATTTTTTTCCATAGCCGCGATCGCCTTTCCTTTTTCTGTCAATTTCCAGAGCTTATTTTTGCCCGGCTTCAACTGCAAATTCATGCTTGCCAGGATTTCATTTACACGACGAACGCTCAGTCTTTTATTGAGTTTGGTACTTGCTGCACTTGCCACTTCAACAATATATATTTTATCGCTATTGCTGTCTAATTTTTGCTTGGTATTTTGATGAAAATAATCTAGCACTATATCTAAGAATTTATCACTCCAGAATATTTTACGGCTCTTGAATCGGCCTATTTTTTTGCCCTCTTCAGTAAGAGTCCAATAGCTACCCTTTTTTTCTCCTTTAACTTGCCATCCTAGTTGTTGTAGTACCTGGTTAACTTCCTTGACCAAGACTTTCGTTTGTAATTTTTCAGATATTTTAACAGCAATTTCTTTTACCGTGACCTCGACAACAGACATTATGCGATCGCAAATCAATTCAACAACCTTTTTGCTCCATTTAATCTTCTTATAAGGAGCAGAATATTTATCTCCTTTATTTGTAACTTCCCATTTCTTAGTCTCGGGATTTTTGACCTGGAACCCCAGGGCTTTTAACTGTAAGTTAGCTTCTTGTGATGAAACTTTCCTACCAACTTTTTGGGAAATCATCTGTGAAATACTCTTCATCTCATAATATTTCACTTCTGGCTCGACCTCTGACTCGATCTCTGGCTTAACAGGCGACAATATAATGCTTTCTTCTCTTAGTTCTTGCCCAATTTTATCCAAATCTTCTTTGGAAACATGAGTATCTTCCAAAAAGACATATTCTTTTGCATTTTCTTGTGCATTTTTTATATCTATTAGCCAATCCATTAATTCCTCATCTTTTGGATCTAATGGATGTTCATCTTCATGGGGACAATCTTTCAAGTCGCAATAGTATTCACCTGGTTTAAAAATCGGCTCTATCCCCAAGGCCAAGGTCATGTCAGCGTAAAGCTCAGGGTGAAGCCCCATCAACTCAGGGCGATCGCTATCATTATCTTTAGTGTCTTTCGTTGAATCAAACAGCTGAGAAGATTTTAGCTCAGTCTTATTGATTAAATCCGAAAACAATTGTCCTGTTTCCTCAGAAGAGAACCACTTGCGCAATTCTGACTCAAAACCGCCAGCTACAACATATATTAATCCTGAACAATACTCATCTCCCATAACAAAGACGCGATCGCCAACTTTCTTGTTAATTGGCACAGCTGACAGCATTTTCCTTAGACTTTTAGCAGCATCACTAGCAGTATGTATCAAAACATTGTCATACTTTGCAGATTTAGTAGATGCAGATTCGGTAACAGTGTTCATGCCTAGCTCCGCTCTTTTTTTGTCTAGAATGTCCTGCAATTCCGCCCTTGTCATCAGGAGATCGCAACTTTTTTCTTTGTTTTCAGGAAACATAGCACGTTTCATCGCTACATGTAAAGACGGATGTATGCCAACGGTTGTATCGAACCAATGAATCAGACTATCTTCTTGACACTCGTGTATATAGCAGAGATCTAATATTTGATAGTGAACTTCTTCACTTTCCAGCCAATCACGAACCTCTGACTGTTCCCCTACATATATATAGATCAACTCTGGCTTAGCGTTGTTTGGTCGTTGAACACGATCGCCTGGCTGTAATTGTAAACTTGTGTTAGAATTCTCAGTCATAATCACTCTTGATTAATGGGGTGGTTTGTCAAGAAGAGCGGGGGTTGTTGTTATTTTGCCGCTCTTCTTGCTTAGAATTCTAGGAATTTTTTTTGCGGTTGTCAACAGCTGTCGTCTTATGGACATTAATTAAGTTATCAAAAATAATACTTGCCTCATAAGACGCACTTCCCTTTCTGCCTGCTTTTGAGTAGCCCCAGACTATCTCGATAGTCTTCCACTTTCTCTTTGTCTGCTTCCAGATATTTATTACGATTTGTTGCTGCTCAATGCTTAAAGGGTGCAATCGTGGGTCTGGAAATGGTAATGGTGTTAACTTTGGCTTGTCCTTTGCGATCTGCGCGCGATCGCGAACCAACAATGATTGAAATCGAATTAATCCTGTGCCAGGAGCTGTGAAAAAACCATCCCCCTTGCCCAGCAATAAGTGAGACGGAGTCATTTGACCGGTAATCAACTTACCCTCTGCCTTGGTGGTTGTAGCAAAAGCAATCTTGACAGCAAGATTATCTCTGACCTCACTGGGGACAAGTTTTGCCATGGGTTTTTGCGTTCCGACTATCAGTCGAATCCCAAACGCTCTACCTTCTCTGGCGATCTTAGAAAGAAGATAGCATGATTTTTCTTTGATCTTTTTGTCCCCTGAAGCGGACAAGTCCGTAACCTCATCATCAATCAAAAACAGGTAAAAAAGTTGATTATTCGCTGTTTTTTCGTTGTATTCGTCAATATCTGAACATCCGGCATCGGACAAGATCTCTTTTCTTCTGTCCATCTCGTATGAGACTTTTTCCAAAAGAGCGATCGCATCCTCTAGGCTATTAGCGCAAGGTGCCCACGAATACCCTTCGATATCTTTGAAAAAACCAAAATCAACCCCTTTTGTGTCAATTACCGCAATCCTCACCTGATTGGCAGTATGCCAGTCAACCAACGAACGTACCAACGACACAATGAATGCCGTTTTACCACTGCCAGTACAACCACCAACAAACATGTGACAAGTGGTAGCTTGCGAAAAATCACAAGCAATGCAGGATCCATCAACACCTCTACCAATCAAGCCGACCATTTTACCGGTTGGCCTGGTCATGTTCGTGTCGTAGTCATAAAAAATGCGATCGCTTCGTGGGACATCTATATTAATAGTGGTATCCAGGGAAATCACCGGGGCAGTCTGACATTTCAACTTAGCTTGTAAATCCAGTGAGTATTTCTCAACCAGTGAAACCTTCTGGCCAGCTAACGGTTCAAATCGATACCGGGTATAAGCACTCGATAACTGGCAAGACAAGTACCGTACTTTCACAAACTCTGACAACTTGTCAAGAATAATGTCTGCAACGCGATCGCCCGTTGTTTCCTTTTCCAATACCGGTATCTTACCCAGTAGGAAGTCAACCTGCTCTGAATATGTGTCAGCCACTTCCTTCATCATTAGACTGTCACCATATTTATCAGCCTGAGCACCCAACCAACATGCCGCGATCGCAAATCCTGTTGCCGGGATAGGTGCCCATTTCAAATATCCAGGCAATTTGTCTGAACTGCGCACGAAAGGTAGTGCTCCCAAGCTAATAGAGGATAGGCAACATAGCCAGGCCAGAGTGTTTTTTATCAAGAATTTATTTCGTACATCCATAGTTAATTGTTTCCCCACCAAACAACCCAGTAATAAAAAGCTCCTATCAGAGACAAGCCATTGATTATAGCTAAAGTGTCCCAAATTTCTTCGTTCTCTTTTCTCCCAGAGATTGAAGCCAATATGAACACTGCTGTGAAAAATATAGTCAGTGAAGTCATCAACTCTTTTGCCCATGATAGGTTTGACATTTCGACAAGAATGACCACACATAGGAAGGAGTTGAAGATTAACGAAGTAGCAGAAATAGCTCCCCGAGGTGTCCCAGGGAAAATCCATACACGCTTCCTTCTGTAACTTTCTCGATCAATAGGCAGATAAGGAGGAACTATTTTCGTGGCATGTTCCTGCGCTTTTTTTCTTCTATTGTCTTGCATCTTTTTGGTGTATCTGGTATAATTAAGTTTACAATTTACATATTAACTACAACAGAAAAATAAATATTTTTCCGGATTATTTCCCAATAATTGTGCAGCGATTGACAGTAAGCCACCCTACGCGATCGCTGAAGCAGTAAATATTACCTAAAATAATCATCTGCCATCAGGTATAGTGGCTTTGCCCCCAGGCATCAATAAATAAAACCTGACAACTAATGGGGCAGCTTTTATTTACAAACAGGACACATTGTTTAACTCTGTTATATCCTCTTTGTAGCGGATTTCAGAGCCACAAAATTTTAGCAAAAAGCAAACACAGGTGTTCCTAAAAACCGGATTCTAATTCCGGTAACTACTCTTGGCGGTAATAAAACATTGTTACATGTATAAAAACAACAGTATTGTCACAATACTGTCCAATGGTCTGGTGTTTGTAGCAGGTTCAAACCAGGTAATTCCAAAACTACGCAAGGAGGAAATCAAACAATCAGGTAGACAAAATAGCTAGGCATCGAGGCAGCGTTCGCGAAGCGTCTCCGTAGGAGAATCACTTAGCCTCGGCTATGGCGAATCCCTATCCTTGTCCTCGGATATCTAGACATAATGTTTAACTCTGTCCAGTTTGCTGAATCTGACCAACCAGTTTGCTAAAACCCCCATGTTTGAACATGTTTAGTTTGCTGAATCTGGCCAACCAGTTTGCTGTATCTTGCAAACCATTTTGCTATATCTTGCAAACAATCCTATATATAGAGAAGAAATACACTAAATGTATTAGTGAGATGATATCAGAGCGCTCACTGCGATTGTTTTGAAATTTCTACCCAACTTTTCTGAAAGAAGAGCAGCCAGAGAGGAACACAACTTTCCACCTCTTTCTCCCTAATCTCTTGTCTTTCACGCTGCGCTGGTTGAAAAAGAAGACCAAGACTAGAGCTTCTTACCCAGAAATCCAACAAAAAGAATCCCACCCCCCAGTTACGCGCTACCCCCTTCCCTTTCAAAATTGTCTGATTCGATGTTTATTTGCCCTTGAGCAGGTTTTACCTGGCTACCGTTCTCCCCCACACTTACAATAATTTTCAAGACCGTTGTACGGTATTTTCGTTCGCACCTCCAGTAGCGTGGCCTACGGCCAAGGGTCGGCTTTGCCGAAGGGAGCTGAGTTACGGTTACATCTGCCTCAGAAGGCAATACCAATCTCACTGATAAGTGCGAGCTATAAATCGATCATAGGTCTATAGATTGAGCGATCGCAACCTGTAAGTGATCGCTCAATCTATGATCATCGCAACGCAAGCAGAAAATAAAATCTCCCGTACAAATACCGGGAGAATTTTTAATGTACAACAATAATGGAATCATTTAAAGATTTGGTCGATGCACCCTCTCCAATTCTACTGTTAACTGCCAAAGTTTGAATCCTGTCCATGACCACTGATGACTATTGATTCTGTAAACTTCGGGAGAGCTTACGATTCCGTCATAGCTAAAGACAAACGGTAAACCATCTCTGTCTTTGATGAATTTATCTAATTCTTGATACTCAGCAAATGTGGTTATGTGAACTAGCAGAGACCATGTGTCTTTATTAAGATTTATTTCAAACGCAGAAGTTCTTTGTTCTAGACCACCGTCAAATCTTATTGAAATAGGGTCTGCCGTAAAAGAATGCTGATTATTCCACGAAGCAATTAAAGTTGCAGGTGCTGAAGGATAAGTTTTCATAAACCGCTTTAAAAATATGCTCTATCTTAAGTTAAAACAAAAAAGCTGCCCTGTTGGACGAATACTAAATTATGGTATTAGCCTTTGATTGAGTTTTCAGCGATCGCGACTCTGGTATGTAAACGCGATCGCTTATTTTATTGCATCCCCAAAAATACTATTAATACTAGTAGTTAATAACTGCAAATTATCACCCAATAAATTATATCATTAAATGATGAGATCAAGAGAATCAGGAAATGACGTTTCAGTTGACAGAAGATATAAAAAAACAGATTGCGATCGCGGCAGAAGAAAAGCCGGACGAAGAAGTCTGTGGAGTGATAGTAAATGGCAAAATCATCAAACTGCCTAATCTTCATTCTGATAAAGCAAATCACTACCAGATAGACATTTCCAAATTAACGACTATACCAGATGCCGTGTATCACAGTCATTGCCATGATCATCAAAGTTCACATTTTTCAATAGATGACATTGAATCTTGCAAATCTATACCTGAAAAAATTCCTTTTGTTCTGTATCACACCTCGTTTAAGGAATGGGATTTATACGACCCCATATCTCCCAATCCATTTCCGCTAACAAATAACAAGGACTTCAAGAAGTTAGATGCTTACATTGGCTGGAGATTCTTGTGGGGGCGTTCTGACTGCTTTGCATTGGTCAAGTCTTATTTTCAGGGAATTCTCGCCATAGACATAGGTGACTTTCGTCGTCCCGAGTTTGATGGATTTCCAGTTCCTGAGTGGTTAGTGCCATGGGACGCGATCGCTCATGGTTTTTGTGAGATTCCTCGCGGTACCAGTGTCCAGAAGCATGACGTCATCCAAATAGCGCTCAGGGGAGGTAAGCAGCCAAATCATATAGCGGTGATAACCAATGCTGAACGAATGGAAATGTTGCACATCTTAGGTTTTGATTATCCCAGTGCGATCGCTACTTATGGTAAAGAGTGGCAGCGAAGAACGACGAAAATTTTCAGACATCAGCAATTAGTTGACTTATGAATAAAACAACCATTGTGTTGTGGGGAGAACTGGGTAAGCAGTTTACTCCCACTATTGAAGCTGAAGTATCAACACTCGGAGAAGTAGTCAGGTGTCTGTGTGCTAATTTCCCATCACTGAAAGATTACCTTGTACAAAGCACATGCCGATATCAAGTAACCATCAGGAGGAATCAGGCAGAATTTACTGTAGATCCTGAAGCCAGTCGGTTATCTTGCATTCCTGTTGAAGGGGCTGAGGTTGTAATTTCCCCGGTTGTTGCTGGCAGTGGGGGGATAGGCAGGGTTTTTGCAGGGATTGCACTGGTGGGGATTGGGATACTGACTGGTGGAGTAGGTTTAGCGATCACTGGAGCAGCAATGGCACTTAACGGGATACTAGGGGGTGCTCCAGATGCTCCCAAGCCAGAGGATGATGACAGGCAGTCTTTGGTCTTTGGTGGTGCAACCACTACGACCGAAGAAGGGAACCGGATACCAGTTGTGGCAGCTCACGAGTATATTGTGGGCGTGCAAATTATCAGTTTTGCGATCAAGTCTGAACTAAACAGCTGAAAATGTAAGATTAGAATTACAAGATGAGAAAAATTCTCTCAATTTTTCTCTCTTTTGTGTGACTTTTGGCTCAAGCACGCTCTACACGCATCATGTGCTTGAGCATTTTCTTCCCTATCACTCTACCGCAAACAAATGGACTTAGGAACGCTTGTACTAAATTTTGCAGCTGACACGTCGGACTTAGACCGGGCACTCAAGCAAGCTAAACAGCAGGCAATCAGTACAGCCAAGGAAATAGACAGTTTTTTTGGGAAGGTCAAGATCACCCCATCGGTCAATCTCAACGAATTCAACAAGATCAGTGTTGCTATTCGTCAGGAAAAAGCAAAGATTGTGGCAGCCAACCGATGGTTTGAACGAAATCCGATCAAGGTGAAGGTAGATACCACAGAACTTGACAACTTGCAGCACAGGGTAGATAGGCTATCGGGCGGATCCACGGTTACGGTAAAAGCTGGTGCTCAGGGTGCGAAAGGGAACGGAGAACTCAATAAGGTAATTGACTGCTTAGAAGATATCAAGGATGCGATCGCGGACAAAAAGAGTTCGAGAGGTGGAGGCGTGGCATCTGCAATCGGTACAGGTATTGCAACCGGTTTGGGACAAGAAGCGGTTAGTACTGCTGTCAGTTACATAGTCAGAAACAGCAAAGTCAGAAAAAAAGCATCTAGTCTGGCTAAGGATGTCCTAGATGGTTTCAAGCAGGGACTGGGGGATAGAGACAGAATAGAACAAGCTGGCCACGACCTTGCCGTATTCCTGATTATTGGGACAAGAAAAGCATTAGGAATACAGTCTCCATCGCGGGTTTTTGCTGCGATTGGGGCACAGGTCGTTGCAGGATTTAACCAGGGGTTAAAAGGGTTTTCTAGGATAAGACCAGAAAATTACCTCAGAGATTTTATATCAAGGGCTAGGGCATTGGGGCAGGAGGTTCAGACAGCTGCCGCCACACCTGCCAATCCTAATGCTGGTAATTTCAGCTATAAGCAAACAATAAGTTCAGCTAGTCTGTTTGGTCGTCTATCAAGTAATCAGCCTTTAACCCCACAATCAGTATCGAATGTTGCATCACTGTTTGGATTTCCACCTGATATGCCCCAATGGATGCGATCGCTTCGTAACTCTATTGCGGCTCAGGCCAAGCGGTATCTTCCCCAAAGCCCCAAAGAATGGTTGAAACTGATAGGCCAGGTAGATCGGCGGATTCAGTATCCTTTAGATCTTTTCTTGCGGGTACAAGTCAAAGGTATATCCGAGTTCTTCAAAGATCTTGAAAAGCTTATCGGCAAAGGACTTGACAATATACAGAAAAGGGGGGCTAGCTTACCAATTTTTGGAGATGTTGCGGCAAGAGCGGCCAGTGGTTTGAAGCTACTCAACTCAGCTTTAGTGGGGACTGCGATCGCGGGGTTAGCTTTTGCTTCAATGATTGGAGCGATCGCGGGATTATCTGCGTTGTCTGCTCAATTAGCTTTGGTTGTTCAACAATTTGAGTCATTAAGATCACAATTTGTCTTGACGGTTAACCAGGGGGAAAAAGCATCTAGAACGTTTGACCGAATGAGTAAAGCCATCACTGCCGCCAGAGTGGATCTAGCGACGGGCTTGGAAGGCTCAAGACAACTATTTGGTAATCTGCAAGGAACATTTGACCCTGTTTTTGCCGAGCGCTTAGCCAGGACAGCAGCAGAAACTGCACGAGTTTACTCGTCAACGCCAGTTCAAACACAACAGATATATGCTGCATTTGACCGTCTGACTCGGGATACTGTCGTTACTCTTGACACAATCCGACAGTTAAACAACGTCGCCCCTGGAACCTTTGAGATTATGGCTACTTCGGTGGGTATGACTACCCATGAACTAGAGCGCGCGGCCAGAGCCGGGACACTTTTGATTGATGATTTCTTGCCACGGTTTCAGCAAGGCTTAGACTCTGTCAATCAAACCAGAATGGGTGATGCCCTTGACACCATGGCAGCAGCCACGGATAGGTACAACAATGCATTAATTAATCTTCAGTTGTCTGTGGGTAACACCATGAAGCCTCTTGAGAAGATTAGGCTTAATGCTTTGTCTGCGGGTCTTGAAGCTGCGGCTAAGGGTGGTGAACTATTTGGGAAATGGATTGGAGGAGCCGCTGGGGTAGCAATACTTAAATTCATTGGTCGATTAAAAAACGTGGGGGTGGCTTTTGCTCCTCTGATTGCCCGTTTTCCGATATTGCAGACTGCGATCGCTGGGGTGGCTTCTGCTGCTGCTGCCGCTGGAGTTGCACTGATCAAGCTAGCCCCAATTTTCATCAAAATGTTCAAAGAAATCCTGTTTTTCCAGCTAGCTTTTGACATGGTTATAACTACCATCCCAAAGCTTTTTAAGGATGCAGGGGGAGAAATGTCTAAGTGGGCGACCCAAAGTATCTCTAACTTGGAAAAATACAGGCAGGCTCTCAGTAAAGCATCTGAAGGTAATAAAGATTTCATATCTTCTCTGCCTAAAGCAGATAGGGATGTTCAAGGTGAAAGTGCCCTTGAAGGAACATTACTAGGTACCATATTTGGTAGGAAAAATGTTAGGAGGGCAGAGCAATTTATTCAGCGATCGCTTGGCCTCAGAACGTTTGCCCAAAAACAACAAGACGATTCCCTCATGGCTGCTCGACGCTTACAACAATCTGGTGGGGAGCTGGTTCAAGGTGTTTTAGACATGAGAACTGTCAACGGAACAAGGGGGTTATTGAAAGACTTTACTGAGATAGAAAAGAAGATTGAGCAAATTCAAATTAAAAGGCGAGGTCTGATTGCAATCGATCCTAACGACACAATTGGGATAAAAGAGTTGAGAATACAAGAAGCTCAACTACAAAGACAAAAAGAAAAACTAGGAGAGCCAATAATTCAATTGCAGACGAGCTTGTCTGCTCAGATTAAGCTTTATACGGATGCTCTGGCTGAATACGATCGCAAAGCAAATTTAGGAGAAATAACCCAAGAAAATTATTTGAGAATAACTGAAGAACTTAGAGGCAGTTTACTGGAAGCTGAAAAAGCTCAAAAGTTCCTCAATTCTCAAATCCGGAATTCTGTTAGCAGCTTAGCTAATTTGCATCGTCGATTCAGCTTACTCAACGCAGAATTAGCAGATCAAGGCACATTGCTAGAACAAAGAAATAGGAGGGAATTGGCAGCGATCGCACAACTTGAATCTCGGGGGTTTTTGACTCCAGGACAAGCCAATACCGCTAGGCAGGTCAAGGAACAGGAATTGTTGCGCGATCGCATTAAGGAAAATCAACGAGCAGTCATAGAACTTAGAGAATCCCTTGCGATCGCTGGCTCTAACGATATATTGAAAGCCTGGCAAATAGACATAGATACCACAGGAATTGAACAGTTTGCTAATCTGGCAGCCAGAGCAGAAGAGCGTGGTAATGTACTAGAAAAAGAAGTTTTTAGTCAGTACCGAAGAATCAAAGAGATAGAGCTTGAGACGTCAGGTTTGGAGGTTGAGTTATTAAATCGACAAGCAGAAGCTCAACAGTCGATTGTAGCTTTAAATAAACAAATCGCTGATTATTACAAGTCAATTGAACGACAAGCAGAAGAAATTGAGTTGGAAGCTACCAGGGCGATCGCGCAAATTGAGTTTCAAACAGAAGCCAACAAACTGAAAACTGCACTGCTCGGGGTTGGTGATAACATAATTTCACAGTTTGTTGAATCCATGATAGATGCAGCCAAGAAGACTGCTGATATATCAACCACTGCTTTAGATGCGCAGCAAAAACTTCTAGCAAACCGATTCCGTCTCCAAGATTCCAGATTTGCAGCAGGAGAGCTTCAGCGCCAGCTCCCTGGAGAGTTTTCTGGTAACCAACGGACAGCACAGAAACAAAGGCAAAAGCAACACAGACCAGCCATAAAGACGGGACCATTCAGAATAGTTGAGTCTGTAGGTGGTCGAATTCAGAATGTTGAGACATTCGAGGATATTGAAAAGCACCATCCTTCTTCTGGTAGAGAGCCTGGCCGAACTTATCGGGTGATAAATGGTGAACTCGAAGAAATCAGAAAACTGGCTAACAACGTAGTTCTAATCAAAAAAGATTTTGTACTGACTCAAAAAGGCAATCAAGCTGTTCAAATACCTGCTTTTGCCACAGGGTTTGTCAAACGGTTGAATGATAAAACAAATGCCGTCAGGATTTATGAAGATAGGGAAATGACCAGGCTGCTGGGGCAATCTTTGCACATGGTTAACGTCCCGGTACAAACCGGGGATTTTGTCCGATATGGTCAACCAATCGGTACCCAAGGAGGAGCTGGAGGGTATCCAGTCCATGCCCATATTGAACTGGAGCACGATAGGTTTGTACGGTACATCCAAGACTTGAGAGATGGGATCTTTGAGGAATATGAGAATCAAAGTTCAAGCAATGCCCCTCCGGTTCCCGAGGCTACAATTAGGAGTCAGGTAAGACGCACAAGTTCAATTCCTGCCGGTGCTCAGCAATATGCCCAGTATTTAAACAATCCCAATGTCAGAGCTGCACTGGATACCATCGCTCGGGCTGAGGGCGCTAATTACAACACAATATTCGGCGGGGGGACAATATCAAGCCTGGCGGAACACCCCAATCGAAGAATTAGGGCTAACGGTTTAACATCATCAGCTGCCGGTCGTTACCAATTCTTAGATTTTACCTGGTTTGGTCGCAACGGCAGACCAGGTTTAAAGCAACAACTAGGACTGACTGATTTTAGCCCCCAAAGTCAGGATTTAGCGGCGATCGCCCTATTAGACCGTCGGGGGATTTTAGATGAAATAGTCTCAGGGAAAATAGAAGCAGCTTTCACTCAACTAGGCAGGGAGTGGGCATCCTTTGAGGGGAATCCATATGGTCAGGGAACTCGGCAGGGCAGAAGGAGCAGTGCAATTCCGTTTTTTAGACAACGGCAGGCATTCTATAATCAACAAGGGCAGCCCAGAGGGAATAGTTCACGACCACTACCAGGGAATATTTTCCAGCAAGTACCAACACCTGCTGATTTAGTACGAGGCCAGCAACTGTCACGCCAAAATATCCAAAGACAGAATGAAATAGCATTGCGGCAGGCTGAAGCTCAAGCTGAAACGTTCAGGCTTGAAGGCATAGCCCAAAGGGAGAGAGCCTTTAGGACTCTGCAAGAAGCTCTTAGGGCTTCTGGGGTAAGGACTACAAGCCTAACTGAACAAGTCACAACCACTAATCTTGAAACAGGGTCACCATCCACTCCATTAAAGGAACAGCAGCAACGACTCAATTCTTTAACTCAGCAGTACAACAGCCTAATCAGGGATCTAGAAGACCAGAAACGGGAACTAGACGCCCGGATCTTATCGGGCATTACTGCACTGGGAGAAGACAGTTCATTGCTTGATACGGCTACCAGAAATCAAATTAGTCAAGCAGTATCTCAATCAAGGACTGAATTGGCAAGCATCGAGGCTGCGATCGCTCAAGCAGCCAAAGGTCGAGAGGATGCCATTGCTTTTGCTAAGCGAACATTTGAACTAGAGGAACAGCAGCGGCAGGCACTAGCTGAACGTAGCTTAAGGCAGAAGCAAATTCAGGAGTTACAGTCTCAACTGGAATTAGCTAGAACACAGACAGCAGTTAGGCCAGGGGACTTTTCATTGGGGAATCCCGTAGAACTCCAAGCTACCATTGATGGGCTAACCAGACAGTTGCAAATTGAAGAGGAAATTTACTCTATCAGGAATCAAGAAAGGATAGGGGAAAAGCCATCTGCGATCGCTAACCAAGAAATACAGGCTCTGCAAAGGAACTTAGAGCTACAAAAGCAGCTATCTAACATAGTCAAGTCTCGTGGCCTTGCTGAACAGCAAATAGCTATTCAACGATATGACCTTGATAATGTATCTCGAATGGCAGAGCTAACCTCTGAGATTACTGATGCCTTGATAACTCAATCAACCTACGGAAGGGGTGGAATTGACCCATTAGCTGCACGGTTTGAGCAGCAAACCAAGGATGCAAACTTACAATTACGAAGGCAGTTACTTGATGTTAAAGAATTAGGTGTTTCTGCTGGCATAAGTGCAGAACAAGTATCTCAGCTAGAAAGTAACTACCGTCGGCTGAATAACATTACTCTTGAAAATATCAGGTTAGAGCAACAACGAGCGGTTGAGGAGCGGCAACGAGCGATCGCTGACCGGGTTTCATCATCGGAAGTTAACCTGCTTCAGTCGAGATCTCAACTATTTTCCACATTGGGATTAGACCGTCAGGCCAGAGGTATTGACAAACAAATCGCGATCGCTAATCAGGCTAACACCTTCCAACAGCAATCATTGGAATTAGAGCGTTTCATCCAGCAAAACCAAGTGGCTGCTACTACTGCTGCTACTCTTCGGGAGAATCTGCAATCAATAAATACCATCAACCTAGAAAACATTCACCATCAGTTTTCCCCATTGACTGAGATTTTGACCTCCACCCAAGGAACATTTCAGACCTTTTTCTCGGACATAATTAGCGGCTCTAAGTCTGTTGGTGAGGCATTTCAAGGGTTAGTTGATGGGATAATCTCTAATTTGGCAAATATAGCAGCCCAATGGCTAACCAATGAGCTGTTTGGTAGCTTGTTTGGTATCCCAGGGGCAGGAATAGGGGCTACTGGAGGATTTGGTGCTACAGGAGGGTTTCTGTCTACTTTGTTTGGGTTTTCCGAAGGTGGGATAGTTGGTATTCATGGACGACCAGCTAATAGCTTACGTCATGCGATCGCCCGAGAAGGGGCTGGTGCTCAAGTTATTGTGGCTAAGCGTGGTGAGCTGATTTTGCCCAACGAAGCTACAAAAGAGTTCTATCAACTGGGGTTAGACCGTGTGCTTAACTTCAGCAAAGGCGGTATCGTAGGAGGAAAAATGCCGATTGCTGGCATTAAAACCACTGGGGGAACTACCATCAATGTCTCAAGTCCCATAACGGTTAACTCTGGTAGCTCTAGCGAGGTTGATACCGCTCAATTCAAAGCATTGCACGAGGCAATGACCCGACGGTTAATCCAAGACGAGATGAAGCCCGGTGGCAGCTTAAATAGTAAGAGACGTAGACGTTGACCAACTGTAGACAATCGCAGTAGTCATCAGCTCACGACAATTATGACTGATCTTAATTTATTATTGCCATTTTGGGGCGAACTGTAGCGGCACTTTTTTAGGATCTTTATCTATTTCCTTTGTATGTGGATTGAGGTCGATGTCAGGATTGAGTTTTTGCGCTTCTTGATAGGCAGAAATAGCCTCCTTTATTTCCCCGTTTTTTGCTAGCAGCATGCCCAGTTTTACCTTCCATTGTGCAACTAACTGTTGCGCTACTTTTTTAGGGTCTTTGTCTATTTCCTTTGTATCTGGGTCAAGGTCGATATCAGGATAGAGTTTTTGCGCTTCTTGATAGACAGAAATAGCCTCCTCTATTTTCCCCTTTCTTGCTAGCCACCTACCCAGTTTTACCTTCCATTGTGCAGCTAACAAGTGCGCTACTATTTTAGGGTCTTTGTCTATTTCCTTTGTATATGGGTTGAGGTCGATGTCAGGATAGAGTTTTTGCGCTTCTTGATAGACAGAAATAGCCTTCTGTATTTTCCCCTCTATTACTAGCCACCTACCCTGATTCACCTTTTCTTGTGCGGCTAACTGTAGCGCCACTTTTTTGGGGTCTTTATCTATTTTCCTTGTCTCTGGGTTGAGGTCGATGTCAGGATTGAGTTTTTGTGCTTTTTTAAATTTTTTAACAGCAGCCTTGACATTTGGCTCTTTTTGTAAAACAAAAGCTCTACCAAGTCTTACCAGAAACTCTGCTTTCGCTTTATCTTCCCAATCGGCATACTTGAGACAAGCTTCTCCTGCTTTATTGTCTTGATTATTTTGAGGTGCAACGAGGTGAGGATGAAATTGTAGCTTATCACATCCCTCTTTTAACCAATCTTTCCAATTTCCACCCCGCCACAACCGCACTGTTTTGTCCCTACTGCCACTGAAAATCTGTTTGCCATTTGGACTAAAAGCAATCACATAGACAGCACTTGTATGACCTTCTAATGTATGGAGAGGTTGACCGGTTTCTGTGTCCCACAAACGTAAGGTGTGGTCATCACTGGCACTGATAATCTGTTTGCCATCTGGACTAAAAGCGATCGCATTGACAGAACTAGTATGACCTTTTAGTGGATGAATTAGTTGACCGGAATCTGTGTTCCACAAACGTAAAGTGTGGTCATCACTGGCACTGATAATCTGTTTGCCATCTGGACTAAAAGCGATCGCATTGACAGACAATATATGACCATATAATGTATGGATTAGTTGACCGGAATCTGTGTCCCACAAACGTAAGGTGTGGTCATCACTGGCACTGATAATCTGTTTACCATCTGGACTAAAAGCGATATCAGTGACAAAACTGGTATTACCTTCCAAGGTATGGAGAGGTTGACCGGTTTCTGTGTCCCATAACCGCACTGTGTTGTCCCAACTGCCACTGAGAATCTGTTTGCCATCTGGACTAAAAGTGATCGCATTGACATAACTAGTATGACCTTCTAGTTGATGGATTAGTTGACCGGAATCTGTGTTCCACAAACGTAAGGTGTTGTCCCAACTGCCACTGAGAATCTGTTTGCCATCTGGACTAAAAGCGATCACATTGAACCTACCTGTATGACCTTCTAGTGGATGGATTAGTTGACCGGAATCTGTGTCCCACAACCGCACTGTTGTTTCCCAACTGGCACTACTGAGAATCTGTTTGCCATCTGGACTAAAAGCGATCGCATTGACAGACAATATATGACCATATAATGTATGGATTAGTTGACCGGAATCTGTATCCCACAACCGCACTTTTCTGTCACTACTGGCACTGCTGAGAATCTGTTTGCCATCTGGACTAAAAGCGATATCCTTAACCGTACTTGTATGACCATATAATGTATGGATTAGTTGACCGGAATCTGTATCCCACAACCGCACAGTGCTGTCTAAACTGCCACTGAGAATCTGTTTGCCATCTGGACTAAAAGCGATATCAGTGACAGGATATGTATGACCATATAATGTATGGATTAGTTGACCGGTTTCTGTGTCCCACAAACGCACTGTTCTGTCCCAACTGGCACTGATAATCTGTTTGCCATCTGGGCTAAAAGCGATATTATAGACCTTGTCTGTATGACCATATAATGTATGGATTAGTTGGCGGGATTCTGTGTCCCACAACTGCACTGTGTTGTCTAAACTGCCACTGAGAATCTGTTTGCTATCTGGACTAAAAGTGATCTCAGTGACAAAACTAGTATGATCTTTTAGTGGATGGATTAGTTGACCGGAATCTGTGTCCCACAACCGCACTGTGTCGTCACTGCCACTGAGAATCTGTTGGCCATCTGGACTAAAAGCGATCTCAGTGACATCATCTGTATGACCTTCTAATGTATGGATTAGTTGACCGGTTTCTGTGTCCCACAACCGCACAGTGTTGTCTCTACTGCCACTGAGAATCTGTTTGCCATCTGGACTAAAAGCGATCTCAGTGACATCATCTGTATGACCTTTTAGTGGATGGATTAGTTGACCGGAATCTGTGTCCCACAACCGCACTGTGCTGTCTCTACTGCCACTGAGAATCTGTTTGCCATCTGGACTAAAAGCGATCTCAGTGACATCATCTGTATGACCTTCTAATGTATGGATTAGTTGACCGGAATCTGTGTCCCACAACCGCACTGTGTTGTCTCTACTGCCACTGAGAATCTGTTTGCCATCTGGGCTAAAAGCGATCTCGGTGACATCATCTGTATGACCATATAATGTATGGATTAGTTGACCGGTTTCTGTGTCCCACAAACGCACTGTTTTGTCCCTACTGCCACTGAGAATCTGTTTGCCATCTGGACTAAAAGCGATCTCGGTGACAGGACGTGTATGACCTTGTAAAATATTCCTTTCTTGAACCTTATCTAAGGCTGCCAATAAGCTAGAATGAACTTCATTGATCACCTTTGGTTGTAAGGATTTTTTGTAATCTTGAATTTTAGCGGTTGATTCAATAGCTTGGAGCAATTCTTTTGGAGTAGGTTTTACTGATAGATAATACTTGATCTTGGCAGCTTTTGCGAGTAAGTCTGAGTTAATTGCCTGTTTAAGAAATTCTAAACCAAAAATAGCGGCAATAATTGCGACTATGATAACTAATCTCAACCCAATCCTAAGTTGCTTCTGATTTTTATCTGCTAATTGACGAGCCTTTACCTCTGCTTGACGTTTGGCTTCAGACTCCTCTAGTAGTTTCTGTTGACGTTGTTTTTCTTGGTCAAGTATGCGCTCGCGGACTTTTTGACTAACCTTAATAAGTTCTTGTGCATCACTATTAAGCTGACCCTGGTAAAGATGTTTAGCGAGATAATCCTCAGCCTTAATTAATTTGGCTCCCTGTAGTAAAAAAGCAATTTCTTCTGGCTTACCTTCCCTTTTCCACTCTTCAGCCGCCGCTTCAATCTTACGGGCTATTCTCATCCCATCCCGATTTTCACTTATCCAACTCCGCAACAGATTCCAATGACGAATCAAAGCTTCATGGGCAACATCCACTACTGCTACTCTCTTTACTCCTCCTCCTTTACCTACCATTTCAGTGGTAACAACTAGCTTTTCATCAGCCAATTTCTGAACTACCGTATCAATCAGTTCTTCGTTATAGCGCTGATTCACTAAATTCGCCTTCAATACTCGTCTGCGGGTATCTTCTGTACCTTCCCCCAACTGGGTCAGTGCTAGAAAAATATGCTTAACAGCTGCTTGTTCTTCTTCAGAAAATAGCTCATAGACCTCAGTCGCCCGTTGACGCAAAGTACCCATCACACCACCTAATTTGACATAGGTGTTGAGCCGCAAACAGTTATCAGTGCTTTCTTCCCACAGTCGTGTTAGGGTATATTGCAGTAATGGCAGATATCCTGGCGCATCGGCTACATCTGCCAGTATTTCGTTCACCAGTTCTGGCTCAATCTCCAATTCTACCTGTTTGGCTGGTTCTACAATTGCCTGTTTTAACTCCTCTGGTGACATGGGCGTAACTGTCACCAAATTTTGTTGAATCTGCTGTGCTAATCCGCTATAGTCCTGTTCAAGACATTTACCAAAAAAGTCTGCCCGCATCGTCAATACCAAGCAGAGTTTATCCCCGGTTTTAGGTAAAGCTCCTAATAAGCATTCAAAAAACTGTTGTCTTTCTGAGCTATCCTGACACAAGGTAAAGGCTTCTTCAAACTGATCAACTACCAGTATCACCCGCTGGGTATTCATCACAGAAATTAATTCTGTCAACCCTTCAGAACCCTTTTTAATCAAACCCTTGGCTTGAGCGAATTGAGTCCCCCGTGCGATATCAGATAATTCAGAATCTAAAAAGCTTAGTGCTAAAGAATTGAGGGGATGTTCACCTGGTTGAAGGATTTTTATCTGCCAACTTTCACTACCCGATAACCTCCGTCCCAGTTGTAACTGATATAATAATCCCGCCCTAACTACACTAGATTTCCCACTACCAGACGCTCCCAAGACAGCGAGAAAATTACCAACACGCACCTTTTCCAACAATTGATCCGTTAAGGCAGTACGACCGTAGAAATACCTGGCATCTTCTTCCGTACAATCAAAATAAGCTAAGCCTTTATAAGGACAGATATTTTTTGCTGAGGTAGCCAATTGTTTTGTTGCTGCTGTCCATCTACGAGTCAGATTAATCGGTTCACCAGAATTACTAAAAGTAGGACGCTGGGGAAAAGCATTCTGTTCTTGAGTGAGTAGATCAACTAAGGAATAGTTAGTTACCCACCGCTGTTGGCTTGGTTCTAATCCCTTAATCAGCGCAGAGGTGAGAACACTATGATTACTACCAATGTCTTCATAGGCCAGTTCAAAGGCACGAGAAGCAGCAATGAAACACCGGTCTCTGCCTTTACCCCGGTCTCCAGGGTCGGCTTCTGCTATATTTAGTACTTCTCCGGCATAACAGCAATCCAAAATAATAATCTGCTGCCTTACTTCACTGTCTTGTAACAGTCGTCGCAGCCATTGTAAGGATAAACCCCAACAACCCATGTCCGGGTTAACATCACTAGTGGCCAAAAAGCCTTCTTGTATCCCCTTGCTTTTTCGTAAACCATGCCCAGAAAAATAGAGTAGCGCTGTATCTGGGGGTTTCCCATTTGGTTTGAACAATTGTACTATGGCGTCTTCTAACTGAGTTAGAGTGACTTTGGTCTTTTTACCAACGCGAATGGTATTGTTCTGCTTATCCTTAACTGCCGGGAGTCGCGTTACCTTAAAGTCTCCGTAATTCTCTAGTAATTGGGCTACAGCTTCTGCATCCTGCCCAGGTGCCGTTAAACTCTCGAAGCCTTCATAGCTATAGGTATTAATCCCTATTACTAAAGCATTCCGACTCATAACAACCAGCTTTTTTTAGACAAATAGGTGCTTAAGAGGGATACAATTGTTTGATCGGTCTTTCCGGGAAATAGTTCAGGAAATATTCTGCTATGACACAATTAACGCCAATTCAGCTAGAGGATGGCACAATTATTTATGTTGAAGCTACAGAAGATTTAGACATTCCTACGGTAAGCAGTCCAGACAACCAAGACGAAGACGAAGAAGAAGAAGAAGCTCTCACCGACAAGGGCATGAGTCCTCCTGAAAAACTACGACAACAAATAATACAACACGCTCAAATCATTGAAGGTACGATTCGGGCTTATACTATTATTGGCTTAAATGCGTTTAAGAAAAAGCCAATACCTAATGTTAAAAAAGTTACCCTAGAATTTGGGATTGAATTAGGGGGAGAAGCTGGTATTCCTTATGTTACCAAAGGTACGGCTAAAAGTAATCTTAAAATAACAGTAGAGTGTGAGCTTCCTAAGCCAATTGAAAATAAAACTTAGTTAAGAAAAATTACGCGATCGCGTCCCATCCTGTGTTGAATTCATGTGTCTTTTGTTAAGTTAATTTATTGACATGAGTAGTTGAGAGTCTGTAATGCGCAATCTGTCAAAAGACGAAAAATACGAGTTTATGGTGATGGCGATCGCTACCTATATGGCTAGGGGTAGTGAGGCTGCTGTCAGGGAATTCGGGGTTACCGCTAGGACAATAAGACGTTGGAGAAAAAATGCCAGAGAAGAAGCCAGCGGCAAGATGCAGTCAGACATAGATATTGCCAGACAAGCCCTAGAGAATTCTTGGGTCAGAGACTGTAAAAATCCAATACAGGTAGGATGTAAGCAATTAGCCAAGAGAATGGAAACAGCCAAGACAGCAGAAGATGCTAAAGTCATTGATTCCATTGCCAAAGCAGTCGATATCTGCGCCAATATTGTAATGGAAGGCGGAATACTTTACTCTTCAAAAAATAGTAAACATTGGTATGCGTACCGCAAGATCTCGGATAAACAAGCTAAAAAGGCAAGCGATCGCGGAAATATTGTCCGAGGAAGATGGGACGGAGAATAAACCAGATGCCTTGGACTCGTTCATTCCTATGCCTGGGGGACAGACAGAATTCGTTAATGCAATTCGGCATAGCCAACACTTGGTGAACGTCCAGGGGTTGAATTACCGGGGTTATTACCTCAGAGGAGGCATAGGTTCAGGGAAATCAAGAGCAGGAGCCTACTACTGTTGCTACAGAGCCAAATTAGATCCATCGGCTCGTGGACTGATTTCGGCCAACGAATATGGGCAACTAGAGACATCGACATTGGTTGCATTGGCTGAATTCTGCCAAGACTTCTCTATCCCACTATCCCCGGTGGGTAATACTCCAGAAGAGACGGCCAGGATAATAGCATCTAGGAGATTTTGCACAATCTACCAAGCCCCATTTTTGGTACTGTCTGCCAATAAATTTGATGGTGGTACCCTCAAGGCACGCCAAGGGGCACGAGGCATAGAAATTAGGACGGCATGGTTAGATGAATGGGCGTACAGTTCCCGCATGGCGTTTCAGACTCTTGTTGGTCGGATAGGGCGTGGTAAAGGCAACTTACCTGGACAGTTCGTAATCACTTCATCCATTAACCGTAATGACCCGTTTAACTGGGTTTATGACATGTTTGTGGATCCTGAACGGGAAGAGAAGTTAAAACAAATGTACTATTCTATTTGCTGTTTGACCTCTGATAACACTTCCTTAGATCCTGACTATTTGCGATCGCTAGAAGCCTCCTACCCACCAGAACTAGCAGCCCTAGAATTACGTGGGGAATATGTTGCCGTTACCATTGGTCTAATCTTCCGTTATTTCAAGCGATCGCAGCACTTGGATGGGGGTATCGGTGTTCAACCCAATATCCCTCTGCATTTGTCTTTTGACTTCAACCATTCCCCTGCCTGCGCGATCGCCGCTCAAGTGCCAGGCGTTCAGGAAGTGTCGGCTACCCCAAATCGCATTTATGTCATCAAAGAATGGCACCTAATCAACAGTGATACATTTGAACTAGCAAAGACAGTCACTGACTGGGTTAGGCAATTTGATTTTCAATCTATCTTTGTCTACGGTGACGCCTCTGGGAGTGCTAGAACCGCCAACAGCAAAACCACCAACTGGTCAATAGTAATGAGCAATTTGGCTGGCCTACCATGGCGGCAAAGATGGGGCAAAAGCAATCCCTCAGTGATTGACTCCATTCATTCCTGTAACTCTTTGTTCTTTAGCGATCGCGTCCTGGTCCACCCTAGCTGCAAAGAACTTATCAAAGACTTTGAAAGCCTGAAGTTTGACCAAAATGGCAAGGTGGACAAGTCAGATATTTTGCGATCGCATTTGGCCGATTGCTTTCGGTATTTGTGTCATTCACTTTATCCGATTCCTGGCGGCAACCAATGGCACACTTCCCTTGCTAGCTGGGGTTAACACTATTAGACGATAGCAGTTGACAATTATAGCTTTTTCTACCCTAATATCGCTCGTAGAGCATGAATCCCCTAGTGTGTCTTTGCCTACCCTGTCCATTACAGAGATTAATTTGACCACTTTACGACTAGCAGAAGCCGTGGCTTGTACATTTCCAAGCCTAATCGACCAAATTACCGCACTTCTTAACGATCGCCTAACCGCTGGAGACTTTGTAACCTAGAAGCAACTAAACGAGTTGACCGCTTTTTAGGCTCTTTGGTATAAACCTCTCCGGTTAGTAGATTCTCAACGGGTGCATCTCACTCTCGCAATTAGGCAAAAATTCTTATAAAACCCCCGCACTTCCCACTTTAGGGAAATCTAAGCCTCCGCCCATCCCTCAATGGTAGCTACCAAAATGTTAACTAGGGGATGTTTTATTGTTTCCTTGAATGCTTCCACTCCTCCTGATTTTAAAGCATTGATTACCTTAGCTTTTAGGGTTGGGTTATTCTTTATTTCTTCAGCAGCCCTGGCTACAACTGTTAACTTTTCAATCTCAGTACTGGTGGGATTAGTCTGGGATAATTGGTTGAGAAGTTGCTGGATTTCAGCTGCTGCTTCAGCTAAGCTTTGGGTTTGCTCTGATGTAAAATTAGTAGTATTAAATTGTCTAGCATTGTCGTTAGCAACAGCAAAATTAGGATTAGTATTAACCTTAGGATTAGTAGCTTGACTTTGGTCTACATTAAAATGACGTGAATTATCTGACATATCACTCTCCGATTTAGCTGTATTTGTAAGATTGATTATAGGATTGGATGACTGATTGCTAGTGAAAGCGGCTCTAACAATTTCCTTAAAATCCTGATTATGACTTCTTTCCGCCTCTAGCAGAGCAGTTTGTTTCGCTGCTTCCAGTCTAGCCTCATAAACTTCAAAAAATTGTCTTTCAACCTTACCCTTATCTATTGAGTCTGGAATTTCCAAGGTAAGTAAAACATCATTTCCTTTCTTCTCAATTGCTTGAATTGAATCACCATTAATTTCAGGGTTTTCCGCCATTAATTCTTGAAAGGCTTGACGAAATGCTTCTGGATTAACCCCATTACGCAGAAGAATCTGCACCGTATTCATAATCTGTTTATAAAGCTTGTCAAAATCCCCTGGTTTAAAAACCCGATTAGGGTCATGGGGACGGCGCTCTCGACTTCCCATATCATTGGGATTCTCTATTAGAAAAACATACTGACAATCAATATTAGTCAAGGTAGTTGTTGAATCAATATTCCACGCTTCTAAACAAGCTCCCGTCAAATAAACATGAGTAAAATCCGTACCAACGCAATTAGCTTCAGTTAAATTAGCCCATTCTAAATTAGCATCCTCTAAAGTGGCTTCGCTAAGATCAGCGAGTTTTAGATTAGCCTTATTTAAATTAGCCCCTCTTAAATTTGCGCCTCTAAGATTGCCTTCAACATAAGACTTATTATAACCATTACCACGAACCAATAATTCTCTGACAGCTGTATCAGCTAAGATAGTTTTACCAGGTCTAGCTCGGTCAAGCTTAATAGTATTTTGCCAACAAGTATGAGTGATAGTAGCCTCCCTTAAATCTGTATTTTTAAGAATAGCTCCCGTAAAATCAGCATCGGTTAGGTCAGCCTTGTAAAAATTTGTACCTCCTGTAGCAGCACAAGCAATAGCAATAGTGCGAATCCAGGCATCTCTGGGGTCCCCTTTTATAGCACGTATTCCCAGGTAAGTGCCAATTAAGCTTCCGGGTAAGACTGGGACTATGCCTAAGGATTCGGCTAAGCCTAAGACTCCGGCTAAGTATCCGGTTGGCATTGAGAATGACAACAAGTATATTTTGGAGGTTACGACTCCGGCTAAGGTTAAGGCTCCGGCTAAGGCTACGGCTCCGGCCATGGCTAAGGCTATGGCTCCAGCTACGGCGAAGGTTACGTATCCATTTATGGCTTCGAATTTGTCTATGGCTAAATATAAGGCTCGAGCTATGGCTCCAGCTAAGCTTCCGGCTCCGGCTAAGGCTACGGCTCCAGCTACGGCGAAGATTACGTATCCACTTAAGATGAAGGTTCCGGCTATGGCTATGGCTACGGCTATGGCTAAGGCTACGGCTATGGCTACTCCAATACCTTGACGAATGGAAACAGTAAAGAAGACAATTATTGCAACCAAAGCTATCCAGCCCAAGACTTGCGCTTCTACGTCGTTATTGATAAATATTGATGACGCTAGTAAAGTCCCACTTAAAAAGCTGATAAATCCTGATAGTCCTAACCCTATCCACGAAACCAACAAAAGAACAATTACCCACCTTTTCTGTAATCCTGCCTTGGCCTTACAAAATTTAGTTCCCTTTAGATTAGCATTCTTAAAATTAGTTCCTCTAATATCCGCTTCACTAAAATCTGCCCCGGAAAGGTCTTTACCTTGGAATGACTGACCTCTAAGATTTACCCTGCGGAAATCCCTTTCTCCTTCTGCATATCGTCTCAGAACTTCATTAGCTTTCATCAGCCACAATTATATATAGTTGAAGTGAAGGCTGGAGCGCTCCTCGATGTAAACTACAGTCGATGAATCAGGATTCCGGAAATATTTACGTAGGAATAAATTTACTTGGGCACATAGGTTCCCTCAAAACCCTGCTACTGTCCCACCCCTGGGATGCGCTACGCACAGCCAAAGGCGATTGGTCATAGGCCACGCTACGCGAACGCACCAGTACCAAGAACCAACATCCCAATCCGAACGCGATCGCACCTCAATACAAGTGTTAACAAATTGCGATTGGCCTATGGCCACGCTACGCGAACGCACCATTCCCTGTTCCCTACTCAGGTGCATCTCAACCCATACAATTAGGTAAAAATTCCCACACCCCCCACACTTCCCACACTACACTGATAACTTACCCTAAGCCTCCGTCCATCCCTGAATCGTAGCTATCAAAATGTTAACTAAGGGATGGTCTATCGCTTCCTTGAAAGCTTCTACTCCTCCAGCTTTCAGAGCATTGATCACCTTAGCTTTTAGGGTTGGGTTATTCTTTATTTCCTCAGCAGCTCTGGCTACAACTGTTAACTTCTCAATCTCAGTACTGGTGGGATTAGTCTGGGATAGTTGGTTTAGGAGTTGCTGAATTTCAGCTGCTGCTTCGGCTAAGCTTTGGGTTTGTTCTGATGTAAAATTAGTAGTATTAAATTGTCTAGCATTGTCGTTGGCAACAGCAAAATTAGGATTAGTATTAACCTTAGGATTAGTAGCTCGGCTTTGGTCTATCTTAAAATGACGTGAATTATCTGACATATCACTCTCTGCTTTAGCTGTAACATCAATAATATTTTGAATAGGTTTATTAGCTTCACGCTTAATAATATCCCATAAATTAGCACTTTGCTCACGATAAATTACTATCTGTTCATCTTTGGCTTTTAGTTCTGCTTTATATTTTTCTTCCATAGCTTTGAGGGCAAGTTCATAGTTTTGCGTGAAGTCACTATGAATCTTTTCCTTATTCGTGTCAGGGGGAACACTTACCTTAACAACAACTACACCATCCCCTTTATTTTCAATACTCTGAATAGCTAGTTCGGTATCTTCATTCTCTACTTGGACTTTTTTGAAAGCAGCAATAAAAGCTTTCCAGTCAACACCGTTACGGAAAATGATGTCAACAGTATTTAAGACCTCTTGGAATAGCTTGGTAAATTCTCCTGGTTGAAATTCGCCACTACTTGGACGACGCTCACGGTTATCTGTTCTAGGCTCAGGGTTTTCTAACAGATAAACAAATCGGCAATCAACATCTTTTAGCTTAGTGCTACTTTCAGTGTTCCAAGCTTCCAGACAAGCACCTGTCAAACTAGCTCCGGTAAAATCTGCGCCAACGGCATTAGTTTCAGTCAGGTTTGCCCATTCTAAACAGGCTCCATTGAATGTGGCTTGACTGATATCAGCTTCCTTAAGATTAGCATAGGTAAGATTAGCTTTGATCAGGTTTGCCCCTCTGAGCTTAGCACCAGCATAAGATTTTTCGTAAGCATTTCCAGTGACGAGTAATTCCCGAACTACTGGGTCAGCCAAGATGGTGTCACCGACTCTAGCGCGGTCAATTTTTTTGGCTTTGTACCAACAGGTACGAGTAAGAATAGCCTTTCTAAAGTCTGTACTTTTGAGGATAGCTCCTGTAAAGTCAGCGTTGATTAAGTTAGCACCGCGAAAGCTTGTGCCTCCGATAGCAGCAAAGGCAATAGCAATCGGACGAATCAGAGCAAACTTTTGATCTTCACCTAAGACTCGTTTAGCCATGTAAGCACCCTGAATAGCTCCAAGCCCAATTGCAGCGATATTTACGACCAGGGCTACTATCCCAGCCTTTGTTTCAGGTACAGTGGCAATCATAGTCGCAGTTTCAGCTCCAGCTACCGTAGCAGCTACAGCGATGATGCCCATCACAATTGCAGCTCCATCCCCAGCTACAGTTATAGCTGCAGCTACATTTGCACCAGCAGTCACAGTCACAATCATAGTCGAAGGAACACTCATAGCCAGAACTACAGCCCCACGGAGATTTCCTAACATAGCTAAAGTGACAGCTAAAACTGCACTCATAGTCAAAACCACAGCAGTTGCCACTAGAAACGCTAGAAACCCATATCGGATATTGACTATCGAGCTGACCGCTAACAACAGCAAGACCATCACAGCAGGCTCGACAAATTCAGGAGCCAAAGTGGATGGAACAAAAATACTAGAAGACCCCGATACCAATCCTATTAGTGCTGATAATAAAAATAGAATTGTTACTAGCAGAATTAACCATTGAGGTTCCAGTCCTCCCTTAGCACCACAGATTTTTGCTTCTCTAAGATTGGTATTCGTAAACTTTGCCCCTCTAATATCCGCTTCACTAAAATCTGCCCCTGAAAGGTCTTTACCCTGAAATGACTGACCTCTGAGATTTACCCTTCGGAAATCCCGTTGTCCTGCTGCATATCGTCTCAGAACTTCTTTAGCTTTCATCAGCCAGAATCATATATAGGAAGGGGGACAGGGAACAGGGAGTAGGGAGTAGGGAACAGGAATTTCCATAATTCATTGCTCCTCGATGTAAACTACAGTCGATGAATCAGGATTCCGGAAATACTTACGTGGAAATAAATTTCTTCGTGTTCTTTATTCCCATGGTGCTTCACCTGATCAGGAAAGGATGTATTACTGCTATATGCGATGCCCTAAGTAACCAACTATACAGTGGTCACATAAACTCCCCTCACAACCTTGCCGCTGTCCCGCCCATGCGATCGCGTAGCGTCGGGCTTTGCCCGAATCGCTGATTCTATGACAGTGAAGACAACTCAAGATCAGGAGTTTCCATCGCGGTAAAGCAAACCTGACCGTAGCTCAGAAAACTCTTTTCCCATAGGCTAGGCGATCACTCTCTTCCAAAATTGCCCACAAGAGGCTTAACACCAAATCCGTAGAGTAGACCTGTCACTAATGCTGACGGCCAAATCAACATCAAATCAGGCAATGTTGAAAGGGAGGGGGGTGGCGCGCAACTTGGGGGGTGGGATTCTTCTTGCTGAGTCTGTGGGGAAGAAGTTCTAGTCTCGGTTTTTTCAGCCAGCGGAGTATGGAAGAAAGTGAATGGTGTAAAAGGTATAAACAGGGTGTTGACCTATAATCAGCGGAGCCTGAAAAAACAGATTAGGGATAAAGGGGGGGAAATCAAATTGACTCCCTGGCTGCTCTTCTTCCGGAAAAGTTGGGTAGAAATTTCAAAAAAAATGGGAGTGAGTGCTCTTAGAGCATCTCACTCATACATCTAGTGTCTTTCTTCTATATATAGGATTGTTTGCAAAATGTAGCAAACTGGTTTGCAATATATAGCAAACTCGTTTCTTAGATTCAGTAAACTTAACATGTCTAGACATAGGGGTTTTAGCCAACTGGTTGGTCAGATTCAGCAAACTAGACAAATATTCACAATATGTCTAGACATTTGCAAGACAGGATAGGGATTCTCCTACGGAGACGCTTCGCGAACGCTGTCTCGATGCCTGGCTGTTTTGTCTACCTGACTGAAACCCACTGCAAACAGGACATAGTACTGGCACAATGCTGTTGTTTTTATACATGTAGCAATGTTTTATTACCGCCAAGTGTGGTTATCGACACTAAGAGTCTAACACTACTAATCTCAGCTCATCCCCCTAGTTGGCCAAGCGTATCCAGAGAGATTCACTTTTTGACTTCCATTAATGGCTACAATTGCTCTGAAGCTTATCTGATGGTGGTTTTGATAAAATTACATATAGATGGTTATAGGAATGCGATTGACCTACGGTCACGCTACGCGAACGCAAAAATAAACCCCTAATAAACATGGGTACAGTTTCCCTGAAGCAATTGCTGTAACCCGAATTTGAAAAGGGTGTTATGGGTTGTTGAGCACATTAGTATGGAGGAATTTCAGTGAAATGCGATCGCATAGACTTTTGCTCAAAACTCAGCTGCGAACCTACAGCTGATAGCCCAATGAAACGTGGAAACCATTCTCTTGTAGGGAATTTCCCCGGTTGTTGACCTCAATCAAGGGGATACCATAGTCTAGGCGCAAATCTAAACCAGAGATAATTTGCGATCGCAAGCCTAGTCCCAAGCTAGCAATGGTGGCGGGGTCAGGGTCAGGATCTAGATTATTCCAAGCTGTACCGATTTCAAAAAAAGGGGCTATTTGTAGTTTGCTAGGGTCTGAGGTGAGAGGAATTCGGAGTTGTACCGAACCCAGGATACCGTTATCAGCAACCAGTTGGTTTTGTCGATAGCCTTTGACTGTATCCACGCCACCGATACTGAAGCGTTCTAGGGAGAGCAAAGAATCTGGGGTTAACTGAGCATTAATTTGTGTGATCAGCGTCGTTCTCGGTGACAACTGTTGTACCAATTGGAATTGTCCCAACCAGCTAAAGAATCGCCCGTCAGTCCCAGTATTGTTGATAGTTGCATCAAAGGCACCCAACCCAAAACTAAACTGAGAGCGAGCAGCTAATATGCGACTAGGGCTACTACGGTCTATCCAATCTTGAGAAAATCGCAATACCGTTACCTTGGATTCGCCGTCTTCTGGGCCAACTGAGAAAGAAAAAGGTTCCCCGAGTAAGAAGGTTTGACTGCGACGCAAGTCTAGGGCTAAACTCAGAGCAAATTCACGTTCTGAGGAGCGGAATATCGGTTGCCGAAAACTGACAGAAAAGGTGCGAGTTTCGCTTTCGATATCAAGCTCGTCGAATTGATCTTCGATAATGCTGCTGTCGCTGTTGTTGTAGCGTACACTAAGGGTGCCATTGTAGGGATTGACGGGGATAGAATAGTTGATATCGTAGAGGTCTAGCCCTTCGGTAAAGCTGTATTGAGTGGTGAAGCGATCGCCAAAACCCAAAAGATTATCATGGGCAACAAACAGCCTGGTTTGTAGAGAACCAATGCTGGGAGATTGGTTGTTGGCGGTAGAAATACCAGCGTGAAAGGCAGAGGCTTCTTTGAGTTTGACTTGCAAAATATTGCTACCAGAGCCACTTCCTGCAGTTAACTCCGCATCCACTTGATTGAGCAAAGGGTCAAGTTGCAGCAGTTTCAGGGCTTCTTCTAAGCGGCTTCGATTTAATGGTGGGTTAGTGGCCACTTCAAGGCGACTGCGCACATATCCTTCCCGCAGACGGTTTAATCCCTCCAGTTCAATCCGTTCTAAGTCACCCTCAACCACCTGGATTTTCACAACACCTTTGCTAAAGTCTTGGACCGGCAAAAATGCGCCAGAGGTGATGTAACCATTTTTAATGTAGAGCTCAGTAATGGCAGAACGCAGTTGAAGCAACTCCTCAAACCTTACTTCACGGTTCTCATATTGGTTTGTTTTATCTGCAATTTCTTCTTGCAAAACCGTATTTCCCAACACCTCCACTTCTGTGACAAAGAATGGCACAGTGGATGGAGTTGTAACTTCAGGGAGTTGGGGAGAGGAAGGAATTTCCAGACTTGGATCCGGTGGTGATGCTGGAGATTCTTCAGGAACAGGAGGAGGTAAATCGGATGGGGTGGGAATGGTTTCCTGAATTCTTTCAGGGGTTTCGGTGGGAAGGTTCACTCCTGGGGGTGGATTAGACTGAGCCACTGCTCCCATAGTTAGGCTCACGATGGTAGTAATGCTAGAGCCTGAAATTACAACAATCGATTTCAGTGTATGATACATAGTTTCAGCTTTGTTAGCATTGCTGAATCTTCGGATGAATAAGAGTGGGGTGGGCATCCTGCCTGCCTGGGAATGAAACAGGTAAGATGCCTGTTCGGAAATGAAACAGGCAAGATGCCTGTTCGGAAATGAAACAGGCAAGATGCCTGCTCGGAAATGAAACAGGCAAGATGCCTGCTCGGAAATGAAACAGGCAAGATGCCTGCTCGGAAATGAAACAGGCAAGATGCCTGTTCCACTAAGATGCCCGAGGCCGGAAACAGGCAAGATGCCTGTTCCACCAAGATGCCTGGGAATGAAACAGGCAAGATGCCTGTTCCACCAAGATGCCCATGCCACAAAACTATTAAAATTATCCCGTATTTATAGCACTACGTATTCAGAGGACATTGATACAAGCAACAAAAGCGGTTTTAGTCAACTTTTGCATGCATGGCTCTTGCCTTGGGCGTAGTGCTATATCTATCCCAATGCTTCCCCCAACCCCCAGAGGCTAAAGGTGTTTTTGGAAAGAGTCTTAAACGAAGTTAAAGTCCCAATAAATCACAACATTAGTGGTGTCTTCTACTACACCGATAAGATCGTTCTTATAGCACTTATCATAGTCATGAGGTACAAAATTCTTGGTGTTAGGGAGCAGGGACTTCGGAGCAGGGAGCAGGGAAGAGAGAAGAGGCAAGAGGCAAGAGGTAAAAAATCCTGTGTACCTCATAGCTATAAGACAAGAGGTAAAAAATCCTGTGTACCTCATAGCTATAAGAAACGCTATATAGTAAATCAAGGTATCCTTTGCACTGCTGCCAGACCAGTTTTGGAAGCTCAGTGAGTAGTCACTGGAACTACCATAAACCTGGAACTTATCTCCCTCAGACCAGTAGAAGTCGGTAATTGTGGTATAATTGAGGCTGTCATAGCCGGAACTGCCACTTAAGTAATCGTTTCCAGAGTAACCTAGAAGGGTGTCGTTACCTGAGCCACCATAGATATAGTCATGGCCAGTCCAGCCATCCAGATAGTCGTTACCACTCTGACCGTAGAGCTTATCGTTGCCGCTATTACCATATAAATTATCGTGTCCATAGTAACCAAAAAGGGTGTCGTTACCTGAGCCACCATAGATATAGTCATTGCCAGTCCAGCCATCTAGATAGTCGTTAGCACCCTCACCGTAGAGGTTATCGTTGCCGCTATTTCCATACAAAGTGTCGTTCTTCGGACCGCCAATCAGGGTATCATTGCCGCCATTACCCGTCATTGTCCAAGACTTCCATTTCAAGAATATCCACCAACCTTCCTTGTGCGCTTGAAAGTAATTGTTAGCATTGTTACCGATGTAATTTCCCATGGTTTTTACTCCTGAGAGAATTTAATTGTGTAACTTCAAAGGGTTATATTCAGTCAATAAATTCTAGATAAACCCAATGTCTAAGCCTTAAATTTTGCTACAATTTGGTCGTTTAGTGTGCAAAAAAAAAAAATTAGTTAGAGATAATTTGTTCAGCAACTGTATTAGCTTGTTGCTTAATTTTCATAATAAACTTAAGTCTTTTAGAATTCATTAACCGTATCTACCAATGTGATGACTTGGATAACCAAGACTCATGGCAATATTTAGTCAGTGGGATTGCTGAAAACTACATATTGGTAATCAAAAAGAGAGGCTCACTGGATTAGAGCCTCTCTCCCCTTGTCTACCAAGATGATGCCGCAAATTTGGACAAGACCTGGGTACAATTCAGTCAGTGGGATTGCTGAAAACTACATACTGCTGATTGAAGCGTTTACCCTGTTGGGTGGTGCGTTACGGGACGGACTATCCCAATACTGGCTACTGATAAAATCAGGGCTCGCCCGTCCCTAACGCACCCTACGCACTCAAACCTTTTGCCCAAAATTCCTCACCCCCAGCCTCAAGAACATTCCCGCCCCATCACTAGGCGTCCATTTGGCAGTTGATAAACCCCCGTTGCTTCAACAATTGGGTCACCCTTTTGCCAAGGACGAGAGGCACTCTGACTCGGTACGGTGCGTACCTCTCCAGTGGGATAACGTGAAACTGAAGCATCCCCAGGGCGGGTGGGTAAGTTACCACCACCGGTAATGATGAATTGTCCCTCTTGTTCACTGGTTCGGACAATGCAGCTATTGGCTAGTAGATTGTCGGTGTCAATCAGATTGTCCGGTAACTCTGTCAGGCTGTTTTCGATAAAATCGAGGTTGGGTAAAGTGATAACCCCATCGACTGCCCCACTAGCATTGATATCGACTCGGTTATTATTATCTAAAGTAGCTGGGTCAGTGCCTTTTGGTGCTGGACGGAAGGCAAAGCCGAAGAAGATGGGGGTTGTGAACTTAATATTGCCTCCTCGGCCATCACGGGCAAAGGCTAGGATGTCACTGTCAGCAAAGGCAATGAGGGAGTCAGTGGTGATGGTGATATTTCCCCCGTTGTCAGCACCGCTGAAGACACTAGTGGTGATGTCACTGTCACCCCGTAGCCTAATATTTTTGGCTGTGATATCGATAGCACCTCCGGCAGATTGAGTGGTAGCAGTAATGATATTGCCGTCAGTAGCTGTTAACCTGTCTGAGACATTGATCTCGATGTTGCCAGCGTCGCCTTCTCCTTGACTTTGGGCAGATATCTGGCCTCTATCTGTGATGGTTAAATTGGAAGTAGTAATTTTCAAGTCTCCGGCAGACCCTGTTGAACCTTTCAGTACTTCTGTAGATATAGTACTGGGAACTTCGCCATCCTTAGAAACACCAGTTACTTCTATAAATTCTGAGGCATTGATGGTTATAGTTCCTCCTTTACCTGCATTTGCGGTTGCTGCGCCAATGCGTGAACCACTGCGGACGCTCAGTTGGTTGGTTGTAATATCTATATCCCCGGCATTTCCGGAAGCATTAATAGAAGTAGCAACAGGACCAGTAATTGTATCTGCCGAAATTACAGCTCCCTCCTCAAGAGTTATTCTGCCAGAATTTAAAAATAAGTTTCCTGCATCACCATGTCCGAGAGTAGCAGTCGCTATGCCTGCCTGACCTTGAATCTCGATAGACTCGGTAGCAGTTATACGTAACTCTCCGCCTTTTCCCTCAGGCAAGGTACCTTGTGCATCATTTTCGTCACTTAAAACAGGTCCTGAGATAATTCCAGCTCCATTCTGAATGACTAAACTACGAGTAGTAAGGCTTAAAGTACCACCATCACCAGTCCCAAAAGTTGCTGTTGTCAAACCTGTAGCAGTTTGAGCTGCCTGGCGAATTGAGTTTGGGTCTAGAGGGTCAGGATTAAATACTATTGATTGATTGCCCCTTAGTATAACAGACTCGGAAGCATTGATGGTTAAGTTCCCTGCTTTGCCACTGCTACGTGTTTCTGTCCCTATTCCAGTATACCTATTCAATTCAGGTCGGTCATTTTGTACAACCAATTGCTGAGTATTAATGGTTGCGTTGCCAGCATTGCCAGTCCCATATGTCTGGACAAGCAATTTACTACCATTGGTTATATTGATGGAATCAGAGGCATTAATGTTGAGATCTCCTCCCAAGCCATCTCCACGAGTTATCGTCGATACTCTCGTCCCAGTAAAGGAAACGGATTGAGCCTTGATATTAATGTCACCAGCCTTAACAGAGCCACGAGTTTCGCTAATAATGCGCTGATTTTTTGCTATGATTGCACCGTTGCTATTTAACGTAATATCACCCCCTGCAACATCGCGACCACGAGAATCAAGAGAACCAAGGTTAAGGTCACCGTCAGCAGACAGGGTTATCGCTCCGCCACTGCCAGAGGAAGATGTCTTGAGAATACCTGCCGTAGTATCGATACTACCATTGGTGCTGTTGAGGGTAATCGAGCCACTGGGATTAGAAATATCCTGAGTATTAATGTCTCCGATGGCCTTGAGTATCAAGCTTCTTTCTTGATTGGAAGGGTCTATATCACTAAGGCTACCGCTTTGTGCGATCGCACCACCAGAAGTAATTGTTACATTACCAGCATAAGTTGAGTTGAGTAAGTTGGTAGAGTCACTTTCGTTGATTGAGATGTTACTCCCTTCAAATTTAAGATTCCCAAACTGATTCTCTGAGTTGTTGAGAGTAATATTGCCATTCTTAGCATTGAAGCTAGCAGTACCGCTAACATTTAGAGAACCATTTTGGATAATTTCGGGAGTACCTGTATCGAGGCGAGTTGGGGGTGCCTCAGTATTTATTCTCAATACGCCGCCAAAGGAGTTTCCAGATTGAGCTAATTCAATCGCTGTACTTTCGTTAAAGGCTTCATTGTTGTTGAAAGTCAGTCTTTTATCTAAGCTGTTCACCGTTAGATTGCCAGAGATAGTTTCGGCATTTAGGGTGATCAGTCCCACGTCAGTGATAATCACATCCCCATTGGGCAAGGTTCTTCGAGGCAAAATATTATTGTTGCCAGTAGGGTCTATATTTTCACTAGGAGCGTTTGGATCAGTGTTCCCTGCTACTTGTAAGATTTCCCCAGGAGCTTGGAAAATTGGTCCAGTAGAGTTAATCGTAAAATCACCACCAATCAGGGAGTTACCGATGATGCTGGCATTACTGTTAGTAATTGTGACATTGCCAGCGTTGGGGAGGGTAGTGGTGAGGCTGGTATCTCCTACAACAGTTAATGATGCTCCTATATCTTGAGTAATCATGCCTCCAGAGGTTAAGTTCAAGTTACCAGTGGCAGAGGAAGTGATCAGATTTGTCCCGTCACTCTCACGGATAGAGACATCATTACCGGTGAAGGCAAGATTACCAAACTGATTAGCTGGTTCATTGAGACTAATATTGCCAGTGTTGGCGTTGAAAGTAGCGGTACCACTGACAGTTTGAGGTCCAGTTTGAATAATGCCGGGGGTACCTTTCAAAAAGATGGCATCGGTGGTGGTGTTAAACCGGAGGGTACCGCCAAAGGAATTGTCTTGATTAAGAGTTATGGCAGGGTTAAGAACCTGGTTAAAACTGACAACGGCTGCTGGTAGGCTATTTACTGTCAGGTTACCTGTGACGGTGTTGGCCTCTAGGTTAACTGTTCCCACCTGAGTAATAATCAAATCCCCATTGGGTAGGAGAGTCTCTTGAGAAAAGTCACCGATAGTGTTAATTAGGGTTTGGCTACCTCCCCCATTGACTGAGATCTCTCCAGCGACTTGCAAGGGTTCGCCGGGAACTTGAGTAATTGGTAGACCAGAGTTGAGAGTGAAGTTGCCCCCAATAATGGAGTAACCAACAGTGGTAGGTTTAGTGTTGGTAACACTGACATTACCTGCATTGGCTAGAGTGCTAGTGAATAAGGCATCCCCATTCACAAACAGACTGCCGCTAGTTTGGGTAATGGTACTCCCTAAAACACTAAGATTACCACTACCTGTATTGATGTCATTGTTAAAGGTAACGTCGCTACCGGCAATGAAGGTCAGGGGGTTATTGTTAGTGTTAATCGCTCCAGTTGTTGTAATCGTCCCGCCTGTAACTGGAGTTTGAATCGTAGTAGGACTGTTGAAGGTAGCAGGCAAAATAGCGATCGCACCGCTGCTGTTGTCTCGCCCAATCAGAATCTGGGCAAACCCCTTTTGTAATGTGTTGAGTTCGCTGCTGTCTAAATTTAAGCGGGCATCAGTAGTAGTGCCACCGATAGTGATGCCCAAAGTAGGGTCAAGGGGCTGTAGCTGAAGGCGGCTGGTGCCTGTAATTTTAGCCACATTACTAGCAATAGTAATTTCATCAGCAGTGAGGGTGATGTTTCCAGTGCCAGTAGCTTCAATTGCACCTCCATCACCAAAGAAAATCCCCTCACTGTTATTGCCAATGCCGGTAATAATGCCTTCTAGGGTAATGTTTCCATCTTTTCCACTCACTCTGGAACCATTACCATCAATTCGTATGCCTTGATTTCCAGAAGTTCCAGCAGCACTTGTACCCTCCAAAGTGATGGCTCCAGTACCCGTTGATTTAATTACACCACCAGAGTTAATGACAATACCTGTATTGCCGCTTCCAGTGCCGTTTCCAGTACCTGTTAGTCTAATATCCCCATTTTCTGAACTAATGATCGTGTTGTTGGTAACATCAACCCCAATACTATCATCCCCTCCGATTCCACCATTGCCAATTAGAGTAATCGTCCCTAGCCCGGTGGTTTTTAATTGGCTATTGCTAATGCCGATGCCATTGCCAGTGCCATCAGCTATTCCCGTCCCCTCTAATTTAAGATTGCCACCTCCAGCGTTGATGTTAGCATTGTTAAGATGGTGTCCCCACCCGTTGGAATTCGTCGTTCCCCTGCCCAAACTACTAAAATCACCGCCATTAGTATCAATATCAATCGTGCCATCTAAAGTAGTAATAATGATAGCGCCTGCTCCGCTATTGTCACTATCAGCCAACAGCTCTATATTCAACTGACCGCTATTGGAAGTAATATCAGCGTTGAGAACAATATCGTTTTCTGCCTGCAAGGTAAGAGTTGCGTCTCCACCTTCTGTCTTGCAAATTAGTGCATCATTATTCTGAGTAATGTTACCTTGATCAGTGCCACCGATACTTGTTGAAATTGTGACGTTGGTACCTCTATTCAGGGCATCATTAATATTAGCAACATTAACTGTATTCGTACCAATAGCACCGCCACCCTTGGCGAGTGTGATATCAGTGGGATCGATTAACCAAGTGCCACCACTGCCATTAGGAGCACTAGCATCGGGAGTACTGGTGAGATTAAGAAACTGTTTGCCAGAGGTTTCAATAAATCCCCCATCACCGGAAACAGTTCCTCCCCTTGCTGTAAGGGTTCCGTGAACGGTTGCTGTCTGATCCGCCCAAACAATCACCTTGCCCCCATCCCCATTGGTCAAGGCATCGGCATTAATCGTTACATCGGAGCCAACAAAGGTATGTACTGCATTGGGAACGGTGCCATTACCCTGAAAGTCTCCCCCAATCAATACTGTACCGCCACCGGTGTCAGAGGAGACATCAATTCGGGCATTATCCAACAAGCTAACCTGATTTCCGAGAACCTCAACCCGGCCACCAGCTGCTGTCAGGGAGCCAGTGCTAGTTACCGTACCACCGGATAAGCTGAGCGTTTGTCCCGAACCAACTGCCAAATTCCCAGCATTAGCGATCGCACCAGCTTGATTCGTCCCATATTGCAATCCCAAAGGCACACTCACCGTTAACAACGAGGAATTGTCCGGATTGGCACTAAAGGATGACCCATCCCCAAAGGTGATCGAATTCGCTGTACTCGCCACAAACGAACCCTGAATATCCAGTTGAGCATTGGCTCCAAAGATAATCCCATGGGGATTCAGTAAAAATAGATTAGCAGCACCATCGACTCCCAAGGTGCCCAAAATACTTGAGGGATTAGTGCCAGTCACCCGTGAAATAATATTTTCAATCCCTGCTGGATTAACAAAATAAACCCGTTGTAACTCCTCAACATTAAAATCAGTAAAACTGTGAAACAGATTTGCCCCTCGTTCTGCTCCACCTTCTATCAAATCCGCTAGCCCTCCCCTAACCTGAGCATCAGGCGTGACCCGAGAACTTTCAGCCCCTAAAGTCGTATCTGGTGTAACCTCAGCCAAGGCTTGATGTTTATCAAAGGGAAAAAACACACCGAGCGTTAAGCAACTGGCTACTTTCAATAAGCCACAGCAACGACCCGAAGATTGATTAACCATGGAATTATTCTCCTTGCTGTAAGCATTCAGCGGTCAGCGGTCAGTAGTCAGCGGTCAGCGGTCAGTGGTCAGTGGTCAGTAGTCAGCCGTCAGTGATAGCTGAAAGCTGAATGCTGAAAGCTGAATGCTTAAAGCTGAATGCTTAAAGCTGATAGCTGAAAGCTGAATGCTTAAAGCTGATAGCTGAAAGCTGAATGCTTAAAGCTGATAGCTGAAAGCTGAATGCTTAAAGCTGATAGCTGAAAGCTGAATGCTTACTTTACTTTTTTGCTACCTCAGAAGGAATTATAAGGTATTCGGTTAACCTATCAGCTAACTATCAAAACTTCCTGAAATGTGAGAACCCCCGTGCTTTAGCCGGGGGATGAAACAGACGGCTGGATTCATCCAGTCGTGTCCTCTATTTGGCTTCTAACCCAGCGTTCAATGAATTCCCCAACGCTAGTTCCGGAGTCTTTAGCTGAAAGTTGTAACCATTTCCACGCGGTGTCCGTCAGCATGATTCCATGTGTCTTTTTTAGCTCATCATAGTGAACTGGAATTCCTTTCATTCTTTTTTGAGTTTTTCTCTGATTCATGGTTGACTTTTTTAGAACATTCGAGTATACTAGAATTATGGTAGCAAGGAAGTTCGAGACTATCAATGTATAAGACAATTCCCATGAAGGCTATATTTTCAGATGAAGAAAGAATCTTCTGGGAATTTCAATGTGAGCAATCAAATAGCCTAACTAATAGTGCGTTATATTATGTTAGACAAAAACACTATAAATCACTAGAGGAACAAGAAGCTTATAATACCTACTGGAATGGAGACGAATTCAGGTGTGGATGGCGAACCCGAAAATGTATTACGAAATATCCTGAATTGGATAAAGCCTTAAAGATGTCACCACATTATAAGGCTATGTGTGCTCAATCTGCCCAACAAACCTTGAAAACAGTAGGGGAATCATTAAGTAGTTACAACAAATTAGTTGATCTTTATTATTTAGGAGAAGTAGATAGACCTAAGTTACCTAGGTACAGAAAATCCGGAGGTCTTGCTGCTGTTACATTTCCCAGGCAAGCTCTCACATATAAAGATGGTTTGTTTTATCCTTCTGTCAGTAGAGAGAGTAAACCAGAATTATTAACTCAAATATCATTAGAACCTCCTAGTTTCATAGATCCAGAATGGGTGAGAGAAGTCACAGTTCGTCCCTGCTATGGTCAACTATGGATTGATTGGGTGATCGATGACGGGAAACAACCGATAGAAGATAATCCTACACTGGATTACTCTCAAGCGATTGGAATAGATCATGGTGGAGATAATTGGTTAACCTGCGTCTCAACCTTAGGAAAAAGTTTTATCATTGACGGTCGAAAATTAAAGTCAATAAACCAAGGATATTGTCGTCTAGTAGCTAAGTATAAACAAGGAAAGTCTGAATTTTATTGGGATTCAAATCTTGATCGGATTCAGAGGAAGCGCAATAATCAAATGAGAGATGCCATCAACAAGGCTGCTCGATTCCTCATTAATCGTTGTCTAAATGATGGCATTGGAAACCTTGTAATCGGCTGGAATGAAGGGCAAAAAAAACGCTCTAATATGGGAAAAAGTGGAAACCAAAAGTTTGTCGCAATCCCTACTGGAAGATTAGTTGAAAGATTAAAACAACTTTGTCCAGAACACGGAATCAATTTAATAATTACTGAAGAATCTTATACAAGCAAAGCGTCTTTCTTAGATGATGATTTCTTGCCGAAACACGGTGCAAAACCCGAAGGCTGGAAACCATCAGGAAAACGAGTTAGGCGTGGTCTTTATAAGACGTTAGACGGAAACCTGATAAATGCTGATTGTAATGGTGCGGCAAATATCATCAGGAAAGTAACCACACAGTCAATTAATTTGACCAAGGTGGCTAGAGGGATTTTGACAGTCCCACATAGATATGATTTGTTCACTCACTTGTCCAGATCCTATCGAATAAAAGGTGAAGTCGCACGGGTTTACCCTGCGACGTAACAACCTTTGAGAATCCCCCGTGCTTTAGCCGGGGTAGATGTCAATCCTACAAACTTGATTGCCAATATAAGCAAGGGTAATTGCGCAATTGTGCAATTATTATTGTCAGCAGGTATAGCGTCTGTATCTGGGTTTTGAACACAGGTATTGCATGAAAAGGCAAAAGGAAAAAGGCAAAAGGCAAGAGGGGCAAGAGATCCTCAGTTTTATTCTCCAATCAAAAAAAACCATACAGGTTTACATCTCAAATACAGCTGATGCAGCTCTAGGACAAATTACTGTAATATCATGTCAGGATAATTACCGTTAATGAAAATCTCCCTATCTCCCTATCTCCCCATCTCCCCACACCTCCCACCCTCTACTAAATTAAGGGTATTCAACCAAACTTGATATAAGATTTGTGCCCAGATACTTAGCACTGGAGAATCCTATTAATGTCCAGAAAACCTAAATCCAGGAGCGATCGCTTTTTAGGAATACTATTCCTGTTTAGCCTTACCGTTTGTATAGGGCTAGGTCATCTTCCCTCAATCGCTCAACCAGCTGAACCGGGAAATATGGCAACCACCCAGGCTGACAACCCCAGTCAACTCGTGCAACAAGGAGTTGAGTACTACCAAGCCGGAGATTATAAAGCTGCCATAGAGCCCTGGCAAAATGCCTTGACGCTCTACCAAGAGACCAACAACTATACCAATAGCGCAATTGTCCGGGAAAATCTGGCCAGAGCCAATCAAAAGATTGGTGACATCCAGGAGGCAATCAGTAATTGGGAGCAAGCCATCCTTGACTATCAACAGCTAAGGAACTGGCAACAAATGGGGCGAATGAAAACGGAATTGGCTCAAGCCTACAGTAGCTTTGGACAACCGAGAAAAGCTCTGGCGCTGCTATGTGGAGCCCCTGATGCCGATGAAAATTCTAAAAACAAACCCAGTTGTGTCCAAGACAGTGCCTTGAAAGTTGCTCGGGCTCATCAGGATTGGAAGGGAGAGGCTGCTGCTTTGGGAAGTATGGGAAATGCCTATCTTCTCAGAGGGGATTATGACCAAGGGATTGAATGTTTACAGACTGGTTTAGGCATTGCTGAAAAAGTTGAGTTTGATATCAGCCCCCAACGCACAAAAGACTGTACAATAGATAAATTGGGCAAAAATTACACAGCCAAGATTCTCGCCGATAGTCCCTATCGCAGTTCATTTCTTAACGACCTAGGAAATGCTTACTTGAGCAAAGCTCAGCGTTGGGAGCGCTGGGCTAGCTCTGCCAAACAGCGGGGAGCGAAAGAAACAACCAAGGAATTTAGAAAAAATGCCAACAATAATTACAATCAAGCTGGGGAATATTTTCAGCAAAGTCTCAAACTAGCTCGCACTCAAAATCACCAACCTGCTCAAATGCGAGCATTGCGCAATTTGATTCGACTGTCCTACCGCCCTCAAGAATCAATATCAATAGAGGCGCGAAACCAATGGATTCAAGACGCTCAGGAATTGTTCAACGAACTACCGGATTCTCAGGACAAAGTCTACGCAGCCATCGATTTAGCTAAACTGGAGCAACCGATGACTGTGGTTACTGACACGTCCCAACACAATTCCTGTGGCAAACGTCAGCTAGAAGCAGAGACTGAAACACTCCTCAATCAAGCTGTCTCCATTGCTCAACGCATTAAGGACTACCGTTCTGAGTCTTTTGCATGGGGTGAATTGGGTCATCTCTATTACTGCCGCCAAGACTATCAAAACGCCCTAGACTTCACTCAAAAGGCATGGTGGATGGCTGACCAAAATCTATCCGCAAAAGATAGCTTGTATTTGTGGCAGTGGCAGCTGGGTCAAATTTTCCAAGACCAAGGCAAGGAAGATGAGGCGGTCAATGCTTATAAAGAAGCGATCGCTACCTTAGAAGGTTTTGAAGGTGAACAGGGTAAAGGTGAACAGGGTAAAGGTGAACAGGGTATCCGAACCGACATTCTGATTGCTCAGCGAAACTTACAATTCGACTTTCGGGATACCATTGAGCCTCTGTACCGCGAGTTTGCTCAGCTAACACTCAAGCGTGCCGATTCATTATCCTCTGACTCTGAGCAGTACCAGACAGAGCTGAATTCTGCCCTAAAAACCGTTGATTCCCTGAAACTAGCAGAGCTACAAAATTACTTCGGGAATGATTGTCTTTTAACACTCTTCAACCAGAAACAAATTGATGAGCTTGTCACAAAAGACACAGCCGTCTTTAGCTTTATGATTCTGGAAGAGAAAGCTGCTATTATGGTTAGTCTACCAAACGGCGATAAGAGGTTAAAAAAGTTTAAGTTGTCACAGGTCGATAGTCAAAGGCTAATCAAAGAAGTCAACGACTTCCGGACAAAAATACAGGAATCTTATGACATCACTAAAGCTTTCTTAACACCAGCAAAGAACCTGTATAACTGGCTGATTGCTCCATTTGCCTCTGATTTAGAGTCAGCGCAGATAAAAACACTCGTGTTTATTCAGGACGGCATCTTGCGTAGCATTCCCATGGCGGCACTCTATGATGGTAAGGAATTTTTGGTAGAAAAATATGCCATTGCCACAACTCCCAGTCTTACCCTAACCAATCCCCAAGCCTTGAACCGTCAAGAACTAGCAGCACTGGCTTTGGGATTAACTCAACCAGCGGTCATTGATGGTGAAAGTTTCAGTAAACTGGAAAACGTCCGTAAGGAAATCGAAAACGTCAAAGCTCAATTCCCAGCAAGCAAAACCCTGTTGGATGATCAATTTACCCGCAAGAGCTTGCAGCAAGAACTCCAACAAACAGTTTACCCAATTCTTCACATTGCCACTCACGGTAAGTTCGGCACAATTCCAGAGGACACTTTTTTAGTCACAGGTAATAATGAAAAGCTCACAATCACTGAGCTAGAGAAAGACATCCGCCGCTTAAGTCGTGGATCTAAACCAGTAGAGTTGCTTGTGCTTACCGCTTGTCAAACTGCTACAGGAGACGACCGTACAACTCTAGGTCTAGCTGGTATCATTGTACAAGCTGGTGTCAGAAGCGCCCTAGCTTCCCTTTGGTATATTCCAGATAACGATACTTCAGAGTTAGTCACTCAGTTCTACCATAACCTCCAATCGGGAATGAGCAAAGCAGAAGCTCTCAAAGAAGCTCAAAAGGATATGATTCCAAAAAGGCACCCCGCCCATTGGGCACCATTCATCATCATTGGTAATTGGCTGTAGAGCGGGGTTCACTGGATTATCGGGCAACGTTAGCAATCTCTATCAAGTACCCCATCCGTTTTTCAATCGATTCCCGCTCCTCTTCGGTCAATTCTTGTGATGGTTTTGGTTTTTCCCACTTGGCCAGGTCTTCCAACAGAGCAGATGCCACAACTCCAAGTTTCGACTCTTCAGCCAGTTTGAGGGCTTCATCTAGTGCGTTGTACCAGAAACCAGCCTCTGCATAGAGATCTGCTTTTTCGGCGCTATCGACTGCATTGTCAAGTTTGTCTTGCAAATCTGGCGGCATCTCCACAACCTCTATTTGTGCTCTGTCTACTAAAGCACTTGATGGGGCACTAGGATCACAAAGGATTACAACTTGCCAGACATAGTCTTTGCCCACTAAGAGCCCTGGTTCACCTTCTGGAAAGGGGGATAGGGTCATAATCCCTGGTGAACTCTGCAATGACATGCTATGGACTTCTGTGAAGTTACCATCTGAGCCACGGCTGTAGATCGTGAATTTCAGCTCTAAGGATTTGGAGTCAGGCACAAACCAAGCAAATGTTGGATGGGTAGAAGTGGTTCGCCCAACATAATTTTGAGAGGCAAGAACCGTTAACGGTATATCTCCTCCATCACACCCCCTAGTCGTTCCCGAATTCGTTCTGGTCTCTTTATCGGGAGTTTTTTGATCCTCAGGAGGCTTATACTCAGCTCTAGCTACAACTGCCGGAGTTGCCACCAGCGCTAAACTCAAGACACAACCAGTTACTACTCTAACGTTAATGGGTTTGTTAAAAAGCCCCACAATTTCAGCCATCATAATATTGATTGAGTAGACGCTTATTTAATTAAGACCATACTACGAATAGGGTAGCCATGACTGGATGCTTGCTACCAACTTTATGAAAAATATCAGAGAAATGGATAACTTGCTTTGGTAATATTAATTGCTGAAAACTACACAGCTAAAGGCGTTTATATTTGAGTTGTGAACATATTTCCAAAGGCCAAGAGGCAAAAGGCAAGAGGAATCCCCCCTAACCCCCCTTAGTAAGGGGGGCAGGCAAGAGGGGAAAGATATCCGGAGTTTTATTGTCCACTAAAAAAAGACATCCTAGGTTTACGTCTCATTTATAAAGCCTATATAACAAAACAAAAACACAAGCTCAAAAATCCATTAGCTCGTAGGGTGCGTTAGGGACGGGCTCGCCCTTATTTTTAACTTCGTAGCCAGGGTTGAGATAGCCCGTCCCGTAACGCACCACCAAAATGCTCGCTTATTTTTAACTTCGTAGCCAGGGTTGAGATAGCCCGTCCCGTAACGCACCACCAAAATGCTCGCCCTTATTTTTAACTTCGTAGCCAGGGTTGAGATAGCCCGTCCCGTAACGCACCACCAAAATGCTCGCCCTTATTTTTAACTTCGTAGCCAGGGTTGAGATAGCCCGTCCCGTAACGCACCACCAAAATGCTCGCCCTTATTTTTAACTTCGTAGCCAGGGTTGAGATAGCCCGTCCCGTAACGCACCACCAAAATGCTCGCTTATTTTTAACTTCGTAGCCAGGGTTGAGATAGCCCGTCCCGTAACGCACCACCAAAATGCTCGCTTATTTTTAATTTCGTAGCCAGGGTTGAGATAGCCCGTCCCGTAACGCACCACCAAAATGCTCGCTTATTTTTAATTTCGTAGCCAGGGTTGAGATAGTCCGCCCCGTAACGCACCACCAAAATGCTCGCTGTATAACTCATAGTTATTAACAACGTTGTACTAGTTTAAAATTATCGTTTTTATAGCGTATATTTCAGAATATTGCTGATTTTTTATTAATCCTAAAATCCCCAAAAAAAAAAATTCTAAAAACCCTTGACAACGTTATTTATAATCATTACAATAATCATTGTATAAACACAATGAGTTCACTTTTTTATCCATGTCACGAAAATTTCGCCAAAACTTCAAGAAACAACCTGCTCAGCACACCTTGAAAGGGTCTCGTGAAGCAGTAATTTATAGTATGCAAATGCTTTATTCACTAGGCTATGCGGAGATTGCGGAATGGACCCCTCTGGAGCCGACCGACGTTCCCGGGGAAGTGATGACGACAATAACTAAGTATTGGCTGTTGCCGTAACACCTTGTCTTGATGCAGTCGCTCATGGGGGAAACCACGGCAGTCGCTCATGGGGGGAACCCCCAAGACCGCGCTGCCTCCCCAAGACCGCGCTGCATCGCTAAATTTCTGGGGGGGTTTCCCCCCCTAGCAAAGGTCAATCAGATCGAATCACATCAAGTTCCGTTTGGGAACTTAGTGACATAGCGATTTCAACGAACTTATTGTGGAGTTGAAATAGCCGTGGATAGTATTTCTACGGCTATTTTTTTTTATTTTTGAGACTTATCGGGAATTAAGAATTGAGAATTGAGAATTGAGAATTGAGAATCGGGAATCGGGAATCGGGAATCGGGAATCGGGAATCGGGAATTGGTAATCGGGAATTGGGAATCGGGAAATTAGAATGTAGGGTGCGTTAGGGGCGGGCTTGCCCTCATTTTTTCGAGCGCCAGTATTGGAATAGCCCGCCCCGTAACGCACCACCAAGTAGAAGTTAGAAGTTAGAAGTTAGAAGTTAGAAGTTAGAAGTTAGAAGTTAGAAGTTAGAAGTTAGAAGTTAGAAGTTAGAAGTTATAATTGGGCTCTCCATGAGCGACTGCATCAAGACATGATAAAAGTTCCTCTGGTCAGGAAAATTTGCAGAGACTTTAGATTATTTAGTTTGAGCCTGCATCAAGACATGATAAAAGTTCCTCTGGTCAGGAAAATTTGCAGAGACTTTAGATTATTTAGTTTGAGCCGGTGGTGCGTTACGGGGTGGGCTATTTCAACGCTGGCAAAGAGGCGGAAAATCAGGGCAATCCCACCCCTAACGCACCCTACGCAAAATTTACTTAGATCAAGTCAGGTTGAATACCCATAATTAGAGGAAGTGTGGGGAGATGGGGAGATGGGGAGATGGGGAGATGGGGAGATGGGGAGATAGAGGAGATTTTTATTAAGGTAATTTTATCGTTTTTTGATATATTTCAAACCTTTCAAAAAAAGAGTTTTCAAGCCATAGCTAACTTTGGCAAAACTCCAGTTACGACCTGCTAGAGGCCAGGTTAACTCGCACAGAGTTCCTTGGGGAGAAAGGGGCTCTCGCTTAAATGTTCCTCCTAGTTGTTTCGCCAGATTTTTACATTGCTTTGTTCCTCGGTTTTCAGAGGATGAACAGATACCAGAGCCATTATCTTTAACACTCAGAGTGTACCATTCATCATGTAGCTTGCCAATGGCAGTAATACGAGTTACTCCTTTAGCATGTTTCCCGACATTGCACAAAGCTTCTTCCAGAAACTGGCAGAGTTTTCGCTTTTGCTCAATAGTTAAATATTGTTCCGGTATCGGCTCAAATTTAATAACTTTAAGCTTGAGGGTCTCAAAACAAGGAAGATTCCGTTCCAGGGTATCTCTACAGACTTCATATAAAAGCTTACTTATTGGGCGCTTCAATGACAGTTTTAGGTTACTTCCTAGACGGATAGTTTCTTCTTGAGTCGGAGTTTCTTGTTTGAGGTATTCTGAAATCTCCCATATGTCATCCTTGATAGTTTTAAGTTTCAACAGTAATTCGTCTTGTGGCAAATCCTGGTTTTGAATGCGCGTAATAATATAGGCTAGTGTTTGCATTGGACCATTATGAATGAGATTAAATGTTTCCTCGATAGTCCCTTGGCGCACATTGATCTGAGACCTCAAAGCCTGGTCATAGTGATAGAAAGCAGGAAATAGTAAACTATTTATCACTAAAATTAACAACGCTGGTGCTACTGGAATCCACCAGCCCCAAACTAGGAACACATAACCAACTCCAACTAGTGCGAAGCTGGTAAGCCCAACACCAAACAGATTTTTCAATGGGGATTGAGTGAGCCGACCAAGACCCATGGCCAGAAAACCCCAACCTAAAATCCATAGATATTCCCAGGGATCTGACCAAGTTCTTAAAAGCGATCGCTGATCCAGAACGGCACTGAGAATTTGACTAGTAGCATGGGCATGAAATTCCACCCCATAGATTTCTCCAGGAGGGTTCAAACCCTTGATGGCAGTGGTATTGACAGTGTCTTTGATGCTGGGAGTAGTGACTCCAACAATAACAATGCGATCGCGAATCCAACTTGAATTAAATTGCCCTGTTTCGATATCCCTCACAGATAAGCGTCTAAACGGTTTGCGACCACTGCGAAAATTGAGCAGCACTTGAACTCCAAAGTGATCAGTGCCCACATATCCACCGGAATTGCTCAAAAAGCGAGGTAGCTCAGTCTCACCAAAGCGCATAGTATGGGGATCGTGAATGCCATTTTCAAGTTCAATCTTTTCCCTCTCAGCACCCAAATAAGCTTTCGCCAGCAGTAAAGCCAGGGAGAATACATATTCTCTCCTAGTTTCATCCCTATACATCCCAAGAATACTGCGCCTGAGCTTGCTATCTTGATCTGGAATAACATCTGAGAAACCAATCCGTTCCGGGGGAAATCCGGGTGGTGGCTTAATTTTAGTTGGTAATACTTTTTCAATGGCAATCAGATTCTTGATATCCTCAAAGGCTTCAACCAGTTGCTCGTGACCTGGCTCAACTGGTAGATCCCGAACAATATCAAGACCAATTGCTCTGGGTTTGTAGGTTTGCAATGTCCGCAGCAGCCTTGCAATGTCTTGATCCGGTATGGGATAGGTTCCTACATCCTGGATATTCTCTTCATCAATGCCAACAATGACAACCCGTTCATCCATAGGTTCAGAAGGACGCAGGCGCAGAAAAGTATCGAGGGTGATCCACTCACTAAATTGAAGTGACCCATTTAGACGGGCGAACATTACCAGTCCAATCACTGCAATTCCTGGCAGTTCTCCTCCACGCCAGGTAGCAATTTTGTGTTTTATTTTTGGCCAAATACTTAGCAACAACAGTTTTTACCCTTGCTTAATTTACAGCGTTTTTAAGATAGCGGTTTGCGACTTTGTTAAGTATATATTTATGGTTTTTTATGAAACAGGTAACAGGGAATAGGGAATAGATCAGTTGGCATCTAACCTAAGTTATTTATTCTTGTAAATTAAGAAGTGGACTTTATCTTTTTTGCCTCATTTTAATAATTAACTTATCTGCAAATCGCTATAACTATGAGGTACACAGGATTTTTTACCTATTCCCTATTCCCTATTCCCTATTCCCTATTCCCTATTCCCTATTCCCTGTTCCCTGTTCCCTGTTCCCTAAAACCCAGGAATCTGTACCTCAGCCAATTGAAAACCGCTATATCAATCAATAAACCCTTCTTCTCTGGCTCGCATCTCAGTTTGAATTCGGAGATTCTTCCCGTCTTCAGGATAAACACCCAGAACGTCTCGAATTTTCGTCCAGTAGTGAACCACAGTTCGTTCACTTTTATGCATACGCTCAGCAATTGCCCTATCTTGCAATTCCTCATGAAATGCTAGGGTGAGTACCTCCAGCCACTCTGGCTTGACTTCTCCTTTGAGCATCTTTAGATCTTTTGTATGGGTTAATCCCTGCAATGCCCAGTCAACTCTAGTTAACATAACCTGACCGGAGAAACCCTTATCTACCACCGTGAAACCCCCTTTGTGCTCGTCAATCTCATCCTTAATCCGCACCAGAGCTTTGAGGTAAGTGCTGAGCACCACAAGATTGAGGTTGGGGTACTGCTTCATCACTATCTGCAAAAGTTTAATGCCCGTATCGATTTTAGCTGTATTCTCAGAGGCTTCTGGAATGGAAAGATCTACAATAACAAGGTCAAGCTGAAATCGTTCCAGTTGTTCCAGAGCGCTCTGGAACGTTTGAGCTGTTAGGATTTCCGCTTCTGGATACTTCCGTCGTAGGGTGTCGATTATTCCACCCAGCATCAATTCGTGGTCATCAACCACAAGGAGCTTCAGTTTCCCTGGCTTTGGTAAATCTTGGCTCATCATCAATTCCCTCTATGTTTCCTATTCACCATTGGAACCTATCGTTGCAATTTAGCCAACGAGGTTTTAAGACAGCCAAGTTTTTCCTGTCATCAGTCTTAAATAGGTGTAAGCATTCAGCTATCAGCGAACAGCGATTAGGGCTACCTCACAGGCTAGAAGCCTGTGCCACGCACGCTACTTGAGGTGCTATCAGCTATCAGCTATCAGCCTATGCGCTATGCGCACCCTACGCGAACAGCTTTTGAAGAAAATAGCTGACGGCTGACCGCTGACTGCTGAATGCTTACAAATAGGTAGAACCACTGCTGACTTTTTAGCTTAAAAAGACACAGATAGATAAAGCAATCCCCTTGTCTACCAAGTTGATTGCTGGTTTAAGACAATAACTGGGTAGAATTCAGTCAGTAGGATTGCTGAAAACTACATACAGCGCTACGCGCAAGTCAGAAGTTAGAAGTCAGAAGTCAAAGGTGCGCTTTCCGCATCAAGAATTAAATTCGCCACGGGTCGCACCTAAAAGTAAGCTAGAACCAAACCAAACCCCACCGGTACCAAACCGATGGGGTAGATAAATACCAGTAATTATAATAGAAGAAACTCTTTTGTGCGGGAAGTAGCTCAATCATGACAGTAGCCACCAAACCTGTTGAAACTAATCCGATTGTGCTGAAGATGCCCCCAGCATTGGACATGGATGATGATCAGTTTTTTGAATTTTGTCAGATTAATCGAGATTTACGGATTGAACGCACGTCAGAGGGAGAAATAATTGTTATGCCCCCAACAGGCAGTGGAACCGGAGGTCGAAATTTCAGTCTCAATGGTCAGTGGCGTGTGCGCTTCGGAGCTAAGGGAGTAGGGAGTAGGGAGTAGGGAGTAGGGAGTAGGGAGTCGGGAGTAGGGAGTAGGGAGTCGGGAATAGGGAGTAGGGAGTAGGGAGTAGGGAGTCGGGAAATTCCGATAAAAAATTCTCACAATTCATTTAGGATCTCTATAATTATAACTAACTAATTATAAGCAAGTTACAGCCTTTTCCTAGCTATTATCAGGTACACAGATTTTTTTTCTATTCCCTATTCCCTATTCCCTATTCCCTATTCCCTATTCCCTATTCCCTATTCCCTATTCCCTATTCCCTATTCCCTGCTCCCTGCTCCCTGCTCCCTAAAAGCAAATAATTTGTACCTCACCCAATTTAAAACTGCTGTAACGTTAGGATGCAGTATTATTTATTTTTTCAATCTTGAAAACATTCTCAATAGTTTTACCAGCTGTTTTTTCTTCCCATCCTAGGGCTGTTAAAAATTGAGCTGCTGAGGTAGTTTCTACAACATCAACTCCCCATTCTCCCGTTTGGAGAGTATCAGGAGAATTACTTAAGGGTGGAGTTTTCTTTAAACCTCCTAATATTAAGATATCTGGCAGAAAATTCCCCTTTTTTTGACTAATCCGCTTCTCGTCTAGAGCTTTAGCGCACAATTCTCCAACTTGAGGTGGGGTAAACTCTTGAGTAGGGAATAAAATTTCAACCATCCAATGGGGATGATCTAATTTACGACAGCTTAACGATGGATAGTTACTTAATCCTTCAGCAAATACCTGAGTAAATTCTTCCCGGTTTAGTTCAGGAAAACTATCGTCTGATAGTTCAAAATTATGGGAAAGCAACATCCGACCAGTTTGAGAGTCAGTCATGAGTCCTGTGATATCCTGCTTGATCAATTTTCCAGCCCAGCAAGGATCAGTATATATTAGGTTGGGTTCATTGGTGAACAATGAACCCTAACAGGTATGACTCTCGGACTTTGGGACTGACCGAGTTAGCGCACTCCGCACTCAGAACTAAGCACTCAACACTCAGCCCTCAATCTGTGAGCAAAGTCATCACCTTACCATAAGCCTTGCTCAGGTTTTCTGGTGTCAGCACTTGGGCCCTTGAACCCACAGCAATCAGTTGCTTATTCAATAACAGGAGTTGATCATAATGAGCTAAGGTTTCTCCTAAGTCATGGCTGATCACTAGTAACGTTTTGTCTTGGGATTTAAGTTCACTAAAAACCTCAAAAATAATCTCTTCCGTCTTTTTGTCGATGCCCACAAATGGCTCATCAAAAAATAATAACTCGGCTTGTTGAGCTAGAGCCCGCGCTAAAAATACCCGCTGCTGCTGTCCACCAGAGAGTTCGCCAATTTGACGGTGGCGATACTCGAACATGCCCACCCGTTCTAACGCATCCTTAACAATTTCTCTAGATTGACGACTAGGAGACCTAAACCAACCGGTGTGGACTGTACGACCCATCATCACTACATTCCATACCGTAATCGGATAGTCCCAATCAATTTGCGATCGCTGAGGAACATAAGCGACTCGTTTTAATTGACTCCTCAGGGGACGGGCTGCCAATTTCACTACCCCCTTCACTGCTGGAATTAGTCCCAGCATCGCCTTCACCATAGTACTTTTACCAGCACCATTGGGTCCCAGTAAGCCAGTTAATTGTCCTGGCTGGAGGGAGAAGGATATATCACAAATAGCCCAAGTGTCTCGGTAACAGACTCCTAGGTTATGGACTTCTAACATTAGGTTTTGTGAGAACGACTACCGCTATCATAGTGTAGCGTGTTTGCAACTGATTGTCGTTCTCAGCATAAGCCTTGTAAAATGATTCTTGTTCTTGATAGCTACTAATTTAAACGGGTCGATCTATGCTCAAACCCTTACCAGTTAAACTTCGGACGCTCTTAGCTAGTGCTGCTCTCGCCCTTGGGGTAGCACTAGGTGGTTGTAGTCAAAGCACCGAAACCTCGTCAAGAGATAAGCCACTAGTGGTAGCATCCTACAGTGTGCTTTGTGACTTAACAACAGAAATCGCCCAAGATACCATTGATATGACCTGTCTGATTGAACCAGGTCAAGACCCTCATAGCTACAAAGCTACGACTTTAGCTCGCCAAGCCCTAGAGCAAGCTCAACTAGTTCTATACGGTGGCTACGACTTTGAACCAGAAATTATTAAATTAGTTCAAGCCACTAATACACCAGCTCCTAAAATAGCAGTGCATGATCAAGCTGTGCCTAATCCAATTATGGCGGACGCACATCACCACCATGATCACGAGCAAGAAAAGGATGACCATAAGGATGACCATAAGGATGACCATAAGGATGACCATAAGGATGACCATGATGATCACCATGATGATCACCATGACCATGACCATGAGGAAGAAAAGACAGGATCAGCTCACAGTGATGAGGAACTAGAGCCCGACCCCCATATTTGGCATAATGTCCAAAATGTTATCAAGATGGTGGAAGTAATTCGTAGCCAACTGGCAGCACTTAACCCAGATGATCAGGAATTGTATGCTAAGAATGCCAAACAGCTAACCACAAAGCTTGAACAGTTGGATGCTTGGGTCAAAGCACAAGTTGCCACCATACCCAAAGGGCAACGCCAACTAATTACTACCCATGATGGCCTAGGGTACTACATTAACGCTTACGGTTTTTCTGATTCTGATGCGTTGCAAGGGATTAGCGGAGAAGAAGCACCGACAGCAGCACGGGTGAAAGAACTGGTACAGAAGATTAAGAAAAGTAAGGTACCAACAATTTTCGCTGAAGTAACAGCAAATGATAAGGTTATTGGCACTGTCGCCAGAGAAGCAAAGGTTAAACTCTCAGACCAAAAGTTATTGGCTGATGGTCTAGGAGAAAAAGGGAGTGATACTGGAAATTATATTGGCATGATTACTAGCAATACCTGTGCCATTGTGGATGGGTTGGGGGGAAATTGTTCTTCTTTTGATGGCAAAGCTGCTAACTGATATATAAGCAACGATCGCAGAATTAATTACCTACTCCCAATCTCTGTAACCTTTACATTGTAAGACTTTGAGTTTGGTAAAATGTGTAATTAATTTTGCGCACCTGCTTAGCCAGGATTTTTTACCTATTCCGAAGTTATCTCTTATTTCTGCCCAGATCCTCTGCTCCGAAGCTCCCTGCTCCCTAAATTAACTACAAGCAAAGGAGTCTAATGAGATCTTTCTTTCAAATACGCTTGAGCAAGCTTAACCCATGAGTATCAGTGCCACAGGTATTAAATAGATTGTAGGTAGCACTCAACTGTTTCACCTGCTTAGTTTGTTTTGGACTAGGTTGCCAGGGTTCAGGATTGGTGTAGGCATAGTAAGTTTCAACACCATCAATCCCTAAGTTGGCTATAGCAGTAATTAACTCATCTGCTGACTTACGGTAACGGGCTGGATGAGCCAACACTGCTAAACCACCGGCCTGATGGATAGCATCAATCACTGCACCAGCCTCAGCATCATTACCGGTCGGTGCGGTTCCAGTCAGATAGCGATTTAAACTAGCATGTTCTGGATCAAAAGCATAGCCAAGGATATGAATGTCATCATCGAGGAGGTTGGCGGTAATTTCGACACCAGTCCACAAGTGGGGTAATGAATCACAGAAAGATGGCTCCTGCTGCCATTTTTCTATGCAAGCTTGAGCAACTTGATAACCAGCAACGGAGTGGTGATCGGTGATGGCAAATCCCTTAAGACCAATGGTAATTGCTTGCTTGATCAACTCTTCCGGTTTGAGCCGACCATCAGAGTAAATCGTGTGCATATGGAAATTGTAGCGATAGGGACAGCTATCAGGCTCAATCGTTTCCCACACTTGCCGGAGAGCTTGTTGATTTTTTGCTGCTATCTTTGGTGAAGCAGACCCTTGAGCAATATTGACTACCATAGATACTTACTGTAATGACTATTGGTTGATTGACCAGATTGGATCTGCAGCCGCGAAATACTTTTAAGGGTCTAGGCCAATGGTTGAATCGCTCTAGGTTGAATCGCTCTAGGTTAAATCGCTCTATGCTTCTGACAAGCATATGAAGCGCCCCGACTTGAGAACGGAGGCTGTCAACTGCCCCTGCTGTACCTAATCCCGAACTCCATTAGCCTAAAACCTAGAATAAAAATAAATAGAAATACGCGGTACGAGTTTTCAGTTGTTAACATAACCTTAGCAAACTTAATACTTTGTCGGTGTTGGCTTAACTACTTAAGCTTTACCTAACTCTCCTCCTTACTTAGTTCCAGAAGGAGATGTAAGTCTAATTGCCATGGCGAATTTCTGAGTTACGAGTCTTCCAAGCTAGTTCCAAAACCTTAGTCCAGCGCTTTTGCACTTGTTTTTGGGTACACTTGAGGGCTTTGGAAATTTCTTGATCACTCTTTTGCGCCTGTTTGAGGGGCAGTAACGCTAGCTGTTGGCTATCGAGTTGGGCCACAAAGACCTCCCACTGCTTCGATGACATCCCTAGTTTTTGATCCAGGTCTGCTCCTAGCCATTGGTGTACCAGTTTCCACTGAGCTGAACGAGAGAACTTTTCTACATGGTATTTAAAGCGCTGTTGTAGATAATCCCGCTGACGGGGTGTTAAACCCATGATTTCGTCAATCTCTGGTGCAGCCAGGTCTTGCAGCTTTAGCACCAGATAATCAGCACAGTCATTATGACCGTTAGACTCTAGGTATTTGATCAACTCGGAGATAATGCGATCGCGTAAAACAGCATCGCTGGGGTCAATGGTTTTCTCAATCAGGTTTGAGCGTACCTGTTGTGCAGTAGCTGAACGGTTGTGCTCTTGGGCTTCTTCATCCCTACCATACTCCACAGCCTGTTCAATATCCACAGGGGTTTCATTAGGCTGCCGTCGGGCAAAGCTTTGTGCTCTGAGTACAATCAACTGCTGGCTACCGCGACCACGTAGGGTAATGCGCCGCTTAGCATATTGCTCACTAAAGCCCATGTACTCCGCTAGTTCTAGCTGGGTACGGGGAGTGTAGTCAGAATCCACAGGATTTTCCCGGCGGAAAGCTTTGAGGCACTCAGCGTAAAAGTCCTGTAAAAAGTCCTCAATCAAATTGTATCGAGCGGAAAAGTTTAACTGAGATTGGGACGGTGCCACATGGCGATAAACCATGGTACTGAGGTTACTATGGAGTTCGACACGACCCTGCCGAGAACCTAGTTTGTAGTATGAAAGACATTTGTGCAGTCGGTGACGTGCTAGATTAAACTTCCAAGTATCAATTTCACCGGAATTCTGGATGCGATCGCTCTTAGTGCAAATCCGTTCTACCTCCAAGGTGATCCGGTGGGCAACGGCTTGAATACTCCTGGATTTAGCTCCAATTTCCGACTGGATTTCCTCCACTAAGACCTGGGTCAAGTTTTGGGTTTGATGATCTAGAGTAATTTCCGGAGCCTGATTATTAGTAGCGGAATTTTGATTATTAGTAACAGTTTTGACTTGCATGGTATTGCCCCCAAAAATAGATTCACAGAATTGCCATGAAACAAGCAACAGAGGAAATGTGTGTGAATGTGATCTACAAACCTTGGAGTGGTCCGCTGTCCTTTGTCCTTGTCCACCCTAAATGTAGACTCGTGAGTCTAGCCCTGGTCGGGTGAGTGTGTGACTACTCTAAGCTGACTAGTTGTGACCCCCAGCACTCCTGTAGTTTCCGTCGGATTACCTAAGGCTGAAATCCTTACTAGATATAGCGTTCAAGACTTTCCAGCATCAAGCTGATTCAGGATGACCAAAACCTGAGGAGTGGTCAATCCAGAAACTGACTGAACTAGTGATGACTTTTCCGTAAACGACTAACGTTTTCTTGTAGTCATAGGGTGCTTGATACTCTCATGACCCAACCTGAGCTGACTAGTTAATCACTAGCTAAATAACTAGCTAAAGCACTAGCTAAATCCAAGCGATCGCTTTATCCCATCCCAAACCCTGCCGCACCATCATCGGTTCTGAACCAGTCAGGTCGAGGATAGTTGAGACTTTAAATCCCGGTTCTAAGTCATTGTCCACAATGATGTCTACGAGACCATCGAGAGCATCAAATAGTTTAGCCGGTTCCAATCCCACCGTCGGAGTGTCACCATCCTGATTGGGTAGATGAGCCGAGGTAGAAATAATTGGATGACCTAGAGCTGAAAGCAACGCCTGACAAACGTTATGATCTGGGACTCGGATACCAGTAGTTTTACGATTGGGACTCATCACCAGCTTAGGTACTAACTTGGTTGCTGGTAACAAGAACGTATACGGTCCGGGAATCAAATGCTTCATAATTCGGTAAGCTGGATCACTTACCCGAGCATATTTAGCAATATTGGACAGAGACGAACACAAAAACGTCAGGGGTTTATCATTGGATAGTTGCTTCAAACGCCTAACTCGTTGCACTGCGGACTTCACATGTAAATCACAACCAATTGCATAGACAGTGTCAGTGGGATAGAGCATCACTGCACCATCTTCGAGATACTCTCTTATTTTCTCTATTCGACGTATTTGAGGTGTTTCCGGATGGATAGTATAAATAGTAGCCATAAATATTGTTGAATTCCTCAATATTGAATTGCTAAAGCCTAACCTTGGGAAAATTCACCAAGGCCAGACATAGAAACGGTTCTGCCAAAGGATTAAAAACTACTGCCACCTAAGTGTGTTGCCAGTTTGGCTTTTTCTGACTCAGAGGTCAGTATAGTTAGCAAGATCCGGCCATAATTCCCTGATCTAGACCTGTAGGGTTTGTGGGGGATGAATTGCTCCAAATCCTTTTGTCTTAATTAATTTGTTTTAATTAATTTGTCTTAATCAAGAAGATCTAGAATGACAAAGCTAGCTTACTTAGATTGTCCCACTGGAATTGCTGGTGATATGTGCCTAGGAGCACTAGTTTCTGCGGGTGTACCGTGGGAATATTTAGTGGAAAAGCTAGCAGCACTCGGAATTGAGCAAGAGTATCACTTAAGACTTAGCCAAGTACACCACAATGGTCAGTTGGCAACCAAAGTTGATGTAGATTTACTAGATCAAAACTATAAGCATGATCACCATCAACAGGAACACGGCCATGAACACCACCATCAACACGGCCATAAACACCACCATCAACACAGGTCAGGCATAACAGAGATCAATACACCTGAGCAGAATCATCATCATCATCCCACACGACACTTACCAGACATAGAAAAATTTATTACAGCAGGAAAATTACCCTCAAGAGTATCCCAGTGGACTCTTGCTATCTTCCGGAAACTAGCAGAAGCCGAAGGAGCTGTTCATGGTATTTCCCCAGAAAAAGTTCACTTCCATGAAGTAGGCGCTACTGATGCCATTATCGATATAGTTGGTACTTGCTTAGGCTTAGATTGGCTAGGAATTGACCAAATCTATTGTTCTCCACTGCCCACTGGTGGTGGGACAGTATGGGCAGCTCATGGTCGGCTACCGGTGCCAGTACCAGCAGTACTGAAATTGTGGGAATCCCGTCAGGTGCCAGTTTACAGTAATGGGATTGAGCGGGAATTAGTAACACCAACGGGAGCAGCGATTGCCGTTACCTTAGCCACTAGCTTTGGTTCACCACCAGCAATGACTATCCAAAAAATCGGTAATGGTGCTGGTTCTCGACAATTACCCATTCCCAATATGTTGCGATTGTGGATTGGTGAATCGTCAGAAGCCTTCAAGCTTAGCAAGTTCAAGGTTAAACCGTCAAACTTACCCCCACAAACCCTACACCAGTCACCCCTTTCTGCTAACTCTTCTTCTGCTAACTCTTCCCTAGAAACTATCTCAGTGCTAGAGACTCAAATTGATGACCTCAATCCTCAAGCCATTGGCTATGTATTCCAAGAGTTATTTAACGCTGGTGCTGTGGATGTGTTTACTCAAGCTATTGGCATGAAGAAATCTCGACCAGGTATCCTGCTCAGTGTCATCTGTCATCCTCAAGATCTAGACGCCTGTCAGGCAGTATTATTCCGAGAAACCACTACCTTAGGAGTGCGACGTCTAACTCAGCAACGAGCGATCTTACCTCGGGAAATCCAGCAGGTACAGACTAAGTATGGCCAAATTAGTGTGAAAGTGGCTTGGAGCGATCGCTCACCTCACAAAACGATTATGAATGTCCACCCAGAATACCAAGATTGCGCTAAGTTAGCCAAGGACAATAACTGCTCTTGGTTAGAAGTACATCACTTAGCACTCTGTGCCTGGTATTCTCAACATGGAGCAAAGGGAGCAGGGAGTAGGGAGTAGGGAGTAGGGAGTCGGGAGTCGGGAGTCGGGAATCGGGAATCGGGAGCGGTGCGACCCGTGGAACTGGCATCTTGCGTGGAACTGGCATCTTGCCAGTTTCATGCTTATTTTCGGGCGTGGAACTGGCATCTTGCCAGTTTCATGCTTATTTTCGGGCGTGGAACTGGCATCTTGCCAGTTTCATGCTTATTTTCGGGCGTGGAACTGGCATCTTGCCAGTTTCATGCTTATTTTTGAGTGTGGAAATGGCATCTTGCCAGTTTCATGCTTATTTTTGGGCGGGCAGGATGCCCACTCTACTGCTATTGATTCCAAGACAGGAAAATTAGCCTATTCAACAGGTGCGACCCGTGGCGAATTTAATTATTAATGGTAAGAGCGCACCTAACAAAATTTTATGAATACGACCTCTTTCCACTATTCCCTGTTCCCTATTCCCTGTTCCCTCTTACTTATTCTTAATGCGATTAATTTCCCGTTGCAATTCCTGGATTTGACGCTGCAACTGTTCCGCTTCATTCACTGAGTTGTTCGATGGTGGATTCGAGTCAACGTCAACTGCTCCCTCTTTGGTAACACGTTGATAATTACCCTGACAAATTTGACGATATTCCTCTGAAATTGCCCACTTTCGCAGGTAGTGTATGCGTTCAACTGGAAAGGGATGGCTCAGAAATTGACGATTAATACCACCATTATAGAGTAAGAACTTATAGATTTGATTCAGACTGTCTTGGTCTAGTTCTTGATAATTTTCTGATTGACGGATAAATTCATCAAGACTGCATTCCTGTAGATGCTTAGCACTGCCACCAGACACTTTCATCATCGTTTGCATCACAGTCTTCAGGTCATCTATCACTAGTAAAGCAGCACGGTCAGCGGATAATTCAGCTTTGCGACGCCATTCATAAAAGGCGAAAATTAAGCCAGTGCTGACGATATTCCCTAAGCCAAAGGTCATTTCACTTAACATAGAGGCAGCATTCATTGCCCACATCGCCATCTGAATTAAGATGGTGTGACCGCACTTGATATGTCCTAATTCGTGAGCCAGGATAGTACGGATTTCTGCTTCATTCAGTAAGTCTAATAAGCCAGTGTTGATAACAATGTAAGGATTATCTTGACCTAAAGCATAGCTATTAACCTGAGCGTTTTGACTAACAAATAGGGCTGGTTCGGGATTTACATCTAAATCCCGAACACATTCTCGGAATAAGTGATAAATATTAGCATACTGGCGCGGTCCGACTTGGATACTGTTGCCCATAAGATAGACAAACTGGGGACGCTCGTAAAGAAATTCCACAAACTTACGAGAAACTAAGTCAAAACCAGGGACACTGCGTAAAGCTTGCTCCGCTTGTTGGTCAAGGGGGTGCTTGAAGGCGTCGCTGGAAATTCCGGGATAGGTGGCCATAGTAGTCCAGTACTTTAGTGGTCTATTTCTTTAGGCTTTAGGCTTTAGGCTTTAGAGATTAGACATTAGGTACTAGGCTTAAGTCCTAACTAGGTTTAAATACTAGGAATAAGTAATAAACCCAAAACCCAAAACCCAGAACCTAATACCTAAAACCTAACACCTAAATCTGGGTTGTGTCCTTGCCAATTCTTTGATGATTCGTTATAATACTGATATCGGAAGAGTAAAGGAAGTGAGAGGAAAATTAACTTATGAACAAGTGTGTTGGTACTACTGAAGCAGCATCTCTGTTGGGTATTTCTCCTCGACGATTACGGCAATTGCTTGACTCCGGTAGAGTAAGGGGTGCTTATAAAAGCGGTAAGTTCTGGATTATTCCCCTGTTCAACTATCTGCCACAAATTACCAAGAAGAACCGGGGACCGAAAGGAACTTGGCGTAAAAGTCGTCCTCCTGCTTTAGCGAAAATTAATGTCAATCGTAATCGGATTGGCTCCAATAACCACAAAAGCCGTGAAGAGCGGCTGCCAGTGATTTCGGTAAAACGAAGTGGCGACAATACCTATGGCAACCAGGTAGAAATCCTCGGTCCGTGTAGGATTGTGTATCAGCCGGATAACCCTCTTGATTGTGGAGCTCGTCTGTGGATCGAAACCTTCAGTGATATTCACTTTATCGGTGGCAGTTTTCCGGCCAGTGGTGCTTAGGACAAACGTAAAGGTCGTTTCATCAAAATTTCAATTCAAAAACCACTCATAACTAATCAGAAAATTCCTCAGTTCGATAAAATCAAATCACAATGTCTCTTGAGCTGTATTGTGCATCTATTTGTTGCTGAATCAATTCATTGCATTAATCCCAATTGCCCAGCACCCTACCCTCAGCCAAGGGATAACAACTTTTGCAATGGTTGTGGAGCAAAGTTAAAGCTCAAGAATCGCTACTTACCTCTCCAGCTCTTGGGTTCAGGAGGATTTGCCAACATATACACCGTTTGGGATTTGCGGTCGAATACAGAAAAGGTGCTGAAGGTATTGCTAGATACTAAACCGAAGGTATTGCAGCTATTTCAGCAAGAGGCAGATGTTTTGCAACGTCTGGATCATCCAGGCATTCCCAAAGTTGACCAAGATAGCTATTTTGTCGTTGATCTAGGTCTTGAGCCACAGGACCTGCACTGTTTGGTGATGGAAAAAATCAACGGTTCAACCTTGGAGCAAATGCTCACAGATCATCCTCAGGGATGTCCAGAGATATTAGTGCGGGACTGGCTCTACCAGGCAGCAGAAATTTTACAGGTCTTGCACAGTTGTGGAGTGATTCACCGTGACATCAAACCCTCAAACTTAATGCTGCGGGAAACCACGGGAGAGCTAGTGGCGATTGATTTTGGGGGAGCTAAACAATTGAGTGTGGGTTCTGAGTCTTCTCAGAACGATTCGACTCGGTTGATTACTCCAGGTTACTCTCCACCGGAACAGATAGCTGGTAGAGCAATTGGACCGCCTGCTGATTTCTATGCCCTCAGCCGAACCATGATTCATTTACTGACGGGTATTGAGTTGAAGGATTTACAAGACCCAGTAACTGGTGAATTTCGATGGCGAGAGCAGGCAGTGGTAAGTCATGACTTGGCGGACTTGCTGGATGAAATGCTCAGCGTAGTACCCCAACAAAGACCAACAACTACGATTGAGATTCATCTGCGTCTAGGTATGACTCCTAGCACTAGTTACCAACCTATCCCAGCACCAGTACCTTCCTCAGCACCAGTGTATTCGTCTCAAGGAAATCAGGTAGCTGCTCTGGGGTTATCTAGCCGTAAACTAAGACAATCTGTGACAGGCTTGACTCACTCGATCACATCCGTAAAACATTTATTTTTAGCAGTAGTGATCACCATCGCACTAGCCTGTCTCGATAGTGCCTGGGAGATGTTCCTCGGAGCTTTTGGGGGAGTTTTTTGTGCAACGGTTGGGTTTATGGTATTGAATTGGACAAGTCTTGGGGAGAAAGTGACAAATTGGCTCTCTGGGGAACTGTCTATGATCTTGCCTTCGCTACAAATAACAATGTGGCAAGAAATGCTATTGTTTGCGGCGGCTGGCTTAGGTACAGCTTGGGGGTTGACGGCTGCAAGAGGCTTTGGTCAGCAGCGGCGTTTTTTAGTGGCAGGGATAATGGGTATTTTTGGTTATAGCCTGGGATGGTTGATGTGGCAGGCAACGGTACCTACGCTATTATTGCTGTCTTATGTACCTGACCAGGGGTTGCTGCCATGGATTACTGCGGTTACAGTAATGCTCCTGGTACTAGGATTAGGGCTACCCAGTCATAATCTTGTTCATGCCTTAGTGGTGGCAGCAGGAACTGGTGGCGTATTTGGGGGTCTAGTGTCATCTGATCTATTGCCAGCAGGATTTGTGGTTAATATCTTTTCCTTTTCTAGAACCGGTAAACTGGATTTCTATCACCCGATGACTTTTTTTGCTATTTTGGCTATATTACAAGGATTTTGGCTAGGGGTGAGTTATTACCTGCTAGTGCCAGTAATGCGTTGGTTTGGCTGGCGTTAAGGGAATAGGGATTAGGGAGTAGGGAGTGGGGAGTAGGGAAGTTGGAAGTGGTAAAAAATTCTGTGTATCTAATAGGTATGAGCAAAGCTATATTCGGTTTTATTATGGTTTTCTAAGGTAGATATCACGTAATTTTAACGGAAGAGTCTGATACTTAAGATTAAGTCCGGTAGAGTAGTTATCCTTGAAGGGTATTGGTTAATTAACAATTTTTTGTTAAATAGTCAATTTCTTTCGGACGCTTTCTTGATTAGAGGTGATTCAGATGACTAACACTATAGCACGTTGGGAATTAACTAAGGCTCGTCTTATAGGCTCTGGTGCTTTTTTATTGGGTATATTGCTACCAACTACTCTTTATGGCTTACCTGCTAAGACGATTGAAATCGGTAATGGTAAGACTGTGTTTAATCGTGCTCCGCGTTTAGTTAGGGCAGCTACGAGCTTTACTAGAGTAAGGGTGCCAGCAACGTACCAATTCACCCTCAGATTACCGGAAGATGCTGGAGAGTCTTTGCAAGCTGTAACGATTACCCAGAATAAAACTAATATCGAGAAAGTCAATTTTGATCCGAGAAAGAGTCGTGCATTTGTGGGCGATTCTTTTGCTGGTGGCTCATCCCTGACTTTGGCTAATATTGGGGGAAGTGAATCGTCTAACTCGGATCAAGTAACTGTTGTGTTTGATCCACCGGTTGCTCCTGGTGAAACCATTACAGTTTCGGTTAGAGCTAAGGAAAATCCTGAGTTTAGTGGTTCTTATTTATTTGGAGTCACTGCTTTTTCCACTGGAGACAATAGCCCTGGTTTATTCCTAGGTAGCCGTAGGTTGTTTTTTGATGAGTTTGGAGACTAAGGGATAAGTGTCGATGTAGGGTGGGCAGTGGATGACACCGAGCAGCTGGGTTTTAGCTGTTGGTAACCACTGCCCACCATCGGATTAATCTAGCAGTAGTTTATGTAGGGTGGGCAGTGGATGACAGCGATCAGCTGTAGTTTAGCTGTTGGTAACCACTGCCCACCATCGGATTAATCACTAGCAGCCAATTGAGCAAATAATAGCTTCATCGGAATAGTTAAAACTGGAGCTGAAGCCTGCTCACAAAGAACGACAGTATGGAAAAGCGATTGGCCTACGGCCTCAGCTTCCGCGCTTTTGCGATCGCGTAGCGTGACCAAAGGTCAATCGCATTTTTAATTCCAGTCACCTGATCGGAATAGTTAAACACAGGAAACTTTAGAAGATGGGGAGTCATATCAGCAACTGGCTCCCCTTTTTACTGGCTGCATAGCTATTTACTAAAATTCTAAACTTGTGGACTTAACCTATTTTATAAATCCTAGAAATTGCTTTCAGTAATTTTAGTATTAATCTACCCATAATCCGCTATTTTACTATACAATTTACTACACTGAATACCATGACAGCAACGAGAGCAGTGATCTCTTTTTGATGAGATGGTTTTTAGGATTAGTCTAGAAGTAAAAAATAGAAATGAGCGAACCAATAGCTGACTATGACAATCCTTGGAAAGAAGCATTACAAGCCTATTTCGATTCATTTTTGCAGTTTTGTTTTCCCCAAGTTCACACTCTGATTGATTGGAATCAGACCCCCCAAGCCCTTGATACAGAATTACAGCAAATAGTTGGTGCTGCTGAGTCAGGAAAAAGAATCGCTGATAAATTATTCCAGGTCTGGCTCTGTAGTGGAAATGAAACTTGGGTGTTGATTCATGTAGAGGTACAAAGCCAAAAAGAATCAACCTTTGCTAAGCGAATGTACCAATATCATTACAGGGCATTTGACCTGTACGAGAAACCTGTGATTAGCTTAGCGGTATTGGGGGATGAGAATGCGTCTTGGTCTCCATCGTCCTATGAATATGGCTTGGGAGGTTGTCGCCTGAGTCTAGAATTTCCGATTGTTAAATTACTGAACTATCAGTCAATGTGGCAGGTGTTGGAATCGAGTACTAATCCCTTTGCAGTAGTGGTAATGGCTCATTTGAAAACCAAAGCTACCCATAAACAACCGATGGAGCGCAAGCGATGGAAGTGGTACCTGATTCGGAGACTTTTTGAACGAGGTTATAGTAAAAACGATATAGTGAAACTGTTCCAGTGTATTGACCAAATGATGGCTTTACCGGAAGAGTTAGAACTGGAGCTGAATCAAGAACTTGAACGTTATCAGGAGGAAAGACAGATGCCTTTGATTAGTCGAGTGGAAGAAAGGGCAATGAAGAGGGGTCTGGAACAAGGACTTCAACAGGGACTTCAACAAGGACTTCAACAAGGACTTCAAGAATCTCGGGAAGGTTTTCAAGAGACAGTAGTTAAAATTTTACAAAATCGGTTTGAATCGGTATCACCAGAATTGGTGGCAGCGATTAATTCAATAGAAGATATCTCTGTGTTGAAACAGTTGATTGATATCTCTCTTGAGAGTAACTCCCTTGAGGAATTTGAGCAGCTATTGGCACAACATCAGGTTGGTCAGGAGAATTAAAGAGTATGGAAACGGGCAAGATGCCCGTTCCACCAAGTTGATGTAGGGTGGGCAGTGCATCAAACAGATCAAATCAGCTGGGCGGATGTTGCTAAGCACTGCCCACCATCGAATTAATCACTTGCAGCCACTGTATTGACTAGATCATGGTTTGACCGGAATAGTTGAGAAGTTGATGTAGGGTGGGCAGTGCATCAAACAGATAAAATTACCTGGGCGGGTTTTGATAACCACTGCCCACCATGGAATTAATCACTTGCAGCCACTGTATTGACTAGATCATGGCTTGACCGGAATAGTTACAAGAGGAGCTGAATTAAGAACTTGAACGTTATCAGGAGGAAAGACAGATGCCTTTGATTAGTCGAGTGGAAGAAAGGGCAATGAAGAGGGGTCTGGAACAAGGACTTCAACAGGGACTTCAAGAATCTCGGGAAAGCTTACAAGAGACAGTGGTTAAGATTTTACAAAATCGGTTTGAATCGGTATCACCAGAATTGGTGGCAGCGATTAATTCAATAGAAGATATCTCTGTGTTGAAACAGTTGATTGATCACTCTCTTAAGAGTAAATCCCTTGAGGAATTTGAGCAGCTATTGGCACAACATCACTCCCGACTTCCTACAACTCAATGGAATAATGATCTTTAGCATCTTGTCCTGGACCCTGAGTCCACCGTGAATCAGGTTTCCAAGCACCATTTTCTTCTTCCCGACGGCGAGTGCGGACAGTGAGCTGATTACCGTTAATTTTCAGTAGATTATATTGCCAGGGATAACCAGTTCTTAGTTCAAGGGTCGGTGCGCCAAAGGTGCCAGCACAAATTCCATTGAGTTTGCGCCCACCTGGACTGAGGTCGTAACGGAAAAGGCTGGTTTCAGCTTTGTGGATATGTCCGTGGAGGAACAACCGGAATCCAGCTTGGGCCAGTTGTTCGATGAATCCTTGGTCGATAATCCTATCGCTTCCGTTACTATTCAGGGGATGGTGCCAAACCGCTATTTTCAGGCACTTGCCGTAGTCTGAGTTGCGAATCTCGCTCAGGGCTTTGGTCAGAGCATTTGGGTGGATGCTAGCACGGTCTGTGAAGTGGTGATCCAGTTGCCAAGCGGAATTTAGTCCTAGGATCAGCAACTTTTGATCTGGGAAATGGTCGATAATCCCTTGCTCGCGATAGTCGAGGGGATAGGGTTGACCTTTGATGGCTTGATAGAATTGACTGAAGTGGGCAAAGCGTTGTTGGTATTTGGCTTCGTCTCGGACTCGAATCACCTGATCAGTGACTTTGATGTAGTCACTGTCTTGGAGTTTATCATGGTCTTTTGTGCGATCGCATAACTCATAAGCCTCTGTTGCTAGTTCCCAGTTGAGGTCATGGTTACCGGGAACTAGAACAATTTGCTTCCGGTCTAGGGGGAAGTCTTTGCGAAAGTTGTCGAGAAAGTGTTGTGCAGCTTTGTATTCTTGAGGAGTAGACTCATTGCCGATATCACCGGAGAGGATAAGAGCATCAAGATGAGGGATTTTAAGGTCTTGGGTGAGGTCTTGGGCGAGTTGGTTTGACCAATTTTTAGCTTCGTCAGGGGTGGTGATGTGGAGGTCCGAGAGGTGGAGGATGTATATGGTTTGAGTGGTAATTGGTTCAGGGCTATCGGGTTTGGGAGTAGCTGTGGGATTATCGATTACCTTGTAAAATTGGTAGCGCTTTTGACTGGCTTCAAGGGCTTTAATGGTTTTCTGAAAAGTATCTTGATCATTAGTTGCTGCAAGAGTTGCTGCAAACTCTTCGTTTTTCAGTAGATTAATCAGTTTAGGAATAGTAGCATCTGTACCAATTTCACCCAAAGCTTCTGCCGCCATTACACGTAGATATGAGTTATCATTATCCAGGCATTTTATTAACAGTTCAATCCCCATTTCTATCCCAATTTTGTCCAGAGCCTCTGCCGCACTTGTAGCCACAGATGGGTCGGGATCATCCAGAGATTTAATTAACGGGTCAATCGCCACTTCTGTCCCAATTTTGCCCAGAGCTTTTGCTGCACTTATCCGCACAGATGGGTCGGTATCATTCAGGCATCTAATTAATCGGTTAATCGCCTTCTGTCCCAATTTTACCCAGAGCATCTGCCCCCCTTCCACGCACATCTAGTTTCTGATCATCCAGGCATTTACTTAACTAGTCAATCCTGGCTTCTCTGCCCGATTTTTTTTAGAGCATATTCTGCACTTTCACGCACAGATGATTCGGGATCACCCAGGCATTTTTTTAACGGATTAATCGCTACTTTGTTACCAATTTTTCCAAGAGCATCTGCCGCACTTATCCGCACAGATGATTCGGGATTATTCAGGGATTTAATTAATGGATCAATCGCTACTTCTGCCTTAATTTTACCGAGAGAATCTGCCGCATTTATCTGCACAAAATAGTTATCATCATCTAGCAATTTAATTAACGGCTCAATCGTCATTTCTGTCCCAATTTCCCCGAGAGATTCTGCCGCTCTTCCACGCACAGATGAGTCGGGATCATCCAGGGATTTAATTAACGGCTCAATCGTCATTTCTGTCCCAATTTCCCCGAGAGATTCTGCCGCTCTTCCACGCACAGATGAGTCGGGATCATCCAGGGATTTAATTAACGGCTCAATCGCCACTTCTGTCCCAATTTTGCCCAGAGCTTCTGCCGCCCTTTCACGCACAGATGAGTCGGGATCATCCAGGGATTTAATTAACCGGTCAATCGTGGCTTCTGTCCCGATTTCCCCCAGAGCAGATACCGCCATCTTCCGCACAGAATAGTCGGGATCATCCAGGGATTTAATTAACCGGTCAATCGCCACTTCTGTCCCGATTTCCCCCAGAGCAGATACCGCCATCCTCCGCACAGAATAGTCGGGATCATCCAGGGATTTAATTAATGGTTCAATCCTGGTTTCTGTCCCTATTTCCCCTAGAGCAGATGCTGCACTTATCCGCACAGATGGGTCGGGATCATCGAGGAATTTAATTAACGGGTCAATCGTTGCTTCTGTCCCTATTTCCCCTAGAGCTTCTGCCGCATTTATTCGCACGTATAAATTGTCATCATCCAGGTATTTAATTAGCTCAGGTATGGCTGTTTCTGATTGAGTTACTCCCAACAGCTGAACCTTAAGAGACTTCGGAACATTTAACCGAGCTACCAACTGGACAGTATCTTCCTGAAATTCCGGTTTTACTGCTCCTGCTAACCTGGCTCCCAGTTGCCAATCAAAATCTAACCCTAACCTTACCACCCGCTGGGCTTGGGCTTGATTGTCTACCAATTGCAGCATCATGACCAGAGGTTCTGTCCATTTCCAATAATTGAGATAGGTCTGTTGCAACTGCTGATCCGTAATACGTGGTAATTGCTTCAATAAATATTCTGCTGTATAGTATTCTTGGAGCAGTTGGTGTCGAAACTCAATCAACTCTCCTGATTGTTGAATCAAGTGATGGTTTAGTAAGTCCTTAAGCCAAGTCCTGGCGCAAACATTAGGATTAACAACAGCTTTCTTAAGTAGATAATTAGTTAAAATTTCTTCAGCTTTTGTTTTAGCAATAGCAACGCTGATCTCCTCGGGTTTATCGGGGTTATCCCCTCTTGTCATCACAAACCCTAACTGTTGCAGCAGCTCAGGCCAAAATTTTCTTGATTGATTATCGGAAACGTTAACATCTTGCTTGATTTTCTTAGAATAGAACTGGGTAAATGAGCGAAACACTAAACCGAGATTAGACGGTATCTTACCTATAGACTTAAACAGGTCACATAGCATCATCAATAGTAGGGGGGTTTGCCCAAACTCCCGTAAGCGATCGCTCAACTGCTCAAGCATCTGCTCCCCCTGTTGTGGCAAATACTTTCGGACAAACTCTGACATTTGGGCTGCACTCAAGGGTTGCATTTCCAACTTCTTCTGAATCCCCAAGTCACCACCAACTCCTAAATCCCTAGTGGTGAAAATCATTGGAGTACTTTTCTGGTAATCCTGCCGAAACTGAGTCAAATCCTGGCGTGCGTCATCTGAAGGTAACTCGTTGACGCCATCGATAAGTAACCAGAATTGTCCATCAAACAATAGTCTTTCGATATCGGTAGAGTCGAGCAGTACACCATGGCGTTTCAGAAAATTCCGCACTAACTCCAGCACAGATGTCTGGTAATATCGCAGTTCCACCAGCACCGGAATTTTCCCTTGTATCCCCTTATCTGCCAGCAATTGCACTAATGCTGTGGATTTGCCTGAACCCGGACGTCCCACCAGTAATACATGGTCATCAGCATACTTGCGCAATCCTTCTAGGATAGGCAAGCGTTCAGTTTCTTCTCGATTTTGGTTTCTTTCTGGCTGCTCCGACTTGATGGTTTGCACCATCAGGCCAAAATCAAACAGCCTCGGGGTCTGTTGCTGCTGCTTGCGCTTGCGGTCTTCGATATCGGTCGGGGTATAAACTTGCCACCATTGGGCGTAGGTTTTACGGATTGATTCTAGATAGGGATCCCAATTGGCCATGTTGAAGGTTGAAGGTTAGTTGGTTGAAGGTTTAATCGGGTTGAAGGTTTAATCGGGTTGAAAGTTGAAGGTTAGTTGGTTGTTCGCGTAGCGTGGCCAATAGGCCAAGGTTGAAGGGTTAAGGTTGAAGCAGAATGCGTTCGCGTAGCGTGACCAAAGGTCAATCGCATGATTGTAGAGGCACTATTGAAGTAGAGTGCGATCGCGTCTGTGATAGTAGCAAACTGGCAAGATGCCAGTTCCACCAATTAGTTGTAGAGGCACTATTAAACTAGTATGCGATCGCATCTGTGATAGTAGCAAACTGGCAAGATGCCAGTTCTACCGATTAGTTGTAGAGGCATTATCGGAATAGAATGCGTTCGCGTAGCGTGACCAAAGGTCAATCGCATTATTTCTAGACTGTAGCAAACTGGCAAGATGCCAGTTCCACGCCTGATGCCCCCAGCAAACTGGCAAGATGCCAGTTCTACCGATTAGTTGTAGAGGCATTATCGGAATAGAATGCGATCGCGTAGCGTGACCAAAGGTCAATCGCATTCTAATTCCCTACTCCCTACTCCCTACTCCCTACTCCCTATTAAAATTAAAGCGAACTAGAATCAAGACTTGCAGCTTCACCAGGAGTTTCAGGCAAGTGTATACCACACTCTTGCTTAAGGCCATGAAAACGGGTATCCCGTTCATCCTGATCATCGAAGGATAAAGGTCGGCTGGAATGCCAATCACCGACGGTTGTATAACCCTCATCAAACATGGGATGATAGGGTAAGTCGTGAGCTGTCAAATACTGATAGATATCCCTAGAGTGCCAGTTAAGAATTGGCAAAATCTTGTGCTGCTCTCCCTGCTTGTTAACCCAGCCCATCGTCTTGCGGTGGTCAGTCTGTTGCTTGCGCAATCCTGCTAACCATCCCGTTGCGTTCAGTTCCCGCAAAGCCCGCTGCATCGGTTCGACCTTGCGGATTTGGTCGTAGCGGTTGAGGGATTCTACATCATTCTTTTCCCAGAGTCTGTCATACAACGCTTCCATCCGTGCTGGACTCATGGCAGACTGGTACACTTTTACATTCAAGTTGAGCCGTTCGATCAACTCCTGGGCAAATCGATAGGTTTTCACCGGTAGGTAGCCCGTATCTACCCAAATTACTGGTATATCTGGCACCACAGTAGTGACCAAGTGCAGCATGACCGCTGACTGGATCCCAAAGCTGCTACTCATCACTAAGCCATCACCAAAAGTTTCAGCTGCCCATTCTACGATTTTGGTAGGGCTAGCCTCAGCAAGTTGCTGATTCACTGCTTCCAAATCCAGCTCAATTTGGTTTGATGTTACCCCGGTCATGGGGTCTGACTGCTGAGATTGAGGCTGCTTTGTTTTCCCATTCCCATCGAAGTGATCACGGCTTTCGATAGGTGCAGCCTGTTGATTTCCAGAAGCTTGATCAGAAGCGATCAGATTCAGTCGCGGCATGGTGGTAGTGTCTTGTTTGTACTCTGGATATATTGCTATGGTAGTTTATTCGTGAATAATCTCTTTCGGGAGAGGCAAGAGGCAAGAGGCAAGAGTGTGGGGAGTGTGGGAAGTGTGGGAAGTGTGGGAAGTGTGGGAAGTGTGGGGAGTGTGGGGAGAGGGGAGATGAAATTAATGTGTAGTAGTAATTTCCAGAATTGGTATAGGCTCGATCATACTGATGAGGTATAGTCAATTTTCTTACCCCTAATCCCGATTCCCGACTCCCGACTCCCGACTCCCGATTCCCGACTCCCGACTCCCGACTCCCGATTCCCTACTCCCGACTCCCTACTCCCTACTCCCTACTCCCTACTCCCTATAATCCTAAGAGTCTTCTTCAGTGATCGGCTCTCCGATATCAAATATAATCACAAATTGAGCATCAGGCATTAGCCGTTTCAGAGCCTGCATATGACCCTCGGCATCCGAACGTTTACGGAACCGAGCAACAATAACTCTTTGCATCTTGGGCAATAGGCGCACCACCACCCATGGATGTAGGCGTTCAGCATAGGACATAATCTAATGTATCTCCTGTTATAAGGGGTCCTAGAGCCAGCCTTCAGCCTGGAATATCTTCAGGCTGGCTCTTCCCGTTTAACGTTTAACGTCTGGGGCAATTTTATGATAACATAAAAAACCAATATTATAACATAATTTAAAAACTTTTGTAACAAAGTTGTGAGGGAATCGGGAATCGGGAATCGGGAGTCGGGAGTCGGGAGTGTGGGAAGTGTGCGAGGTGTGGGGAGATGGGGAGTCAGATCAACGTTCCCTGTTGCCTGTTGCCTGTTGCCTGTTGCCTCTTGCCTTGCGCGTAGCGCTATATAAAAAAACCAGCCATTGAGAGGGGCTGGTGATACTTGCTGTGTTGGGAGGAGAAAACCTAGGGCCAATACGCTTACAGTGTGCCTTTATCCCTGGCTGTGAGCTCAAGGTCTTAAGGACGTAGTGGTCCTCTGGTAATCAGTTATGTAAATAAATGTAACGAATATTTACAGATAACGCAACATTTCTTAATATTTTTTTCGGGAGTCGGGAGTCGGGAGTCGGGAGTCGGGAGTCGGGAGTCGGGAGTCGGGAGTCGGGAGTCGGGAGTCGGGAGTCGGA
>NZ_JAAHHW010000070.1 GCF_010692325.1 Moorena sp. SIO3I8
AATTTATTAAGTATGAGTGGATTGAAATTGATGCTTACGAAAACTGGAAAAGCTTTCTTGAATATCTCAAAAAAGTGCTTGACAATTTTGGGGAAGAATATGTAATTAATTTTGTTTAGGTGCTTATTACTTTGGACAGCGAACCCAGGGAGCTATACTTTGTGGATTGTTGCTAAGGGCAGGGCAAACCCATCTAAAATTAATCTAAATTATTTTGACAAATAAGTTATAGTGTGATATAAACTTATCCAAGTTAACTTGAGCACCAAATATGAGATAATGAATTCATCACTAATTTTTAGAAGTTGAGTTGTCTGACAAATGAAAAACGGCGTCTTAATCCAAAGCGCGAGTGGGTGAAACCCCCGTAAGACATAACCGAAGGATGGGGGATACTGGTCTTGATGCACTTAAAATTAGATAAATTAATCACAAAAAATAAAAATAGATGACATTAACAACTGATAGTTTTACCGATGGGTTTTATGATGATTCAGTAGGCACCCTGGAGAGCCTGCAGAAATCGGCAATCGCATACTTATTCTCAGATCCAAGACTACAGATAGTCAAACTCAACGACCAAGAATATATGGATTGCCAAATTGCCTATCGCAGTCAGCAGAACGAACAAGAGATGATGCTTGAAGCCACACTTCAGGCTATAGACGATAAGATGTCTTCACAAGAAGATTACAGCATCCTTAGCATCGGTTGTGGGAGCGGATTGTTTGAGAAACCTTTTTTGGAAAAGCTTCTTTCTCTAAACAAAACTATCCATTTCGTCGGCATTGATCCCAACGAAGCCGAATGTGTAAAAGCACAAGAATGGTGTGATAAAATCAGGATATATCACACCGATAAATTTAATTTTAAAATTAATACTGTTGGATTTGAATCTTTTCAATCACGTCAAGGTTTTGATATCATACTGTTAATTCATTCCCTTTACTACTTTTCTGACATTAAAACCTTATTTCGGAAAGAAAATTTACGAACTTAGCCGGGAAGGAGGAATGGTAATTTTAGGGGTAGCTAAAAGACAGTTACTGAATGAACCTTTTTACCATGCAACTCAGCGACTATACGGAAAATATCCGTGGTTTAGCGATGATGTAAAGCAACTCCTAACTGAAAGCAATTTACCGTTTCGTCAAGAAAAAATTGATTTTACAACAAACATTACAAAATGTTTTGACAAAGAGTCTGAGTTGGGGAAACAGTTACTAAATTTTATAGTTGGTGCCAACACGGAATTTTTTTCACCCTTACAATTGCGATTGCTCCTAGACTACTTTGGCACGAGTTCGCAAAAGATGGAGGGGGGAGAAATAATGCTTCCACACTCCGGAATTTTATTTTATATTGAAAAACAAAGGGTATCCGCTTAAAGTGGTAAAACTCTAACGGGACGGTGGGCCGCTCCACCATCCCGCCTTAAGTTAGTTAGTAGCCAAAATAAAACATATCCTACATCTGAAACAGCCATGAAACAAAACACTGACAATCTCAATCCTTCTCAAGACTACTATCAAAAAAGTAATCTAGATCTAGACTCTTGGTTCAAAATTACTTTGATAGATTACGAAGAGCTTGTTAATAGTCATCGATTTTTAAAAATAATCGATTCATTTGGAAGTGATACGATAAAACTTTTAGATATAGGTTGTGGAACAGGAGTTTTACCAGATTTATTAGATAAAAAAATTGATAGTGAACTCAAGCTATCATCTGATTTGCTAGATGTTTCAGACTATTGTCTGAATCAATGTAGTTCAGTGTTCAATCAATTAAAACACTTTCAGGCAAATCAAGGGTTCTTATCTTCTACAGAAACTATTGAAACAGCAATTCCCAAAAGTAGCTACTACGATCTTATTTGGGCAATTCATTCATTTTATACTGTAGACATTAATAAAATTCAGGATATCCTACAGCATATTAGGACATTGCTCAAACCCAGTGGTATTTTTTTGATGTATCAAGCAAGTTCAGATTCTTGTTACCATCAATTATATAATTTTTATCTAAAAAAATACGAACAGCCGAATAACTATAGAAGATTTATAACAGCAGAAGATATCCAATAAAACTTAGATTTACTCGAATTGCAGTACGATGTGATCGATTTTGATTATAACCATGAAATTGATTGTGAATATCGAGATTTGCTAGAAGCTTATTTAAAACAATGTATCCTTAATAATTCTGTTGATGTACTTTCCTTATTTAAAGAAAAATTATTACAGTATTTGAATCCAAAAACTAATCAATTTAGCTTTAAGCAAAAAACAAAACTGATAATTGTTAAAAAACACTAATTCAATAACTAACCATTCACGAACATCATTAACAATAGGTAAATAGCTAAAAACATCATAGTAGAGATATGAAAAAAATTTTTAATTTATGTTTTGAGGTAGAATTTTTTATAAACGTTGATCCCCCCTACCAAAAAGTCTGGAATTATCTCCCCTGTAGCTTCTCTGGGGAAGATCACCATGAAGTTGTCTAAATAACTTATAGGATAACGTTAAGTAGAAAAGCCAACTTTTAAAACCAAGTTTGAAAACCAAAGATAAGTCATGAGACCAACTCCTATCCCTCCAAAGCCAGGTCAAGAATCGGTTTGGGATTACCCCCGTCCCGCCCGATGGGAAGACATCAATAAACATATTAAGGTAATCTTTAATGGCATTGTTCTCGCAGAAACCCACAGACCTAAGCGAGTTTTGGAAACCAGTCATCCTCCGACTTATTACATTCCACCAGAAGATATCAAACTAGAATATCTGACAGAGACACCCCATAAAACCTTTTGCGAATGGAAAGGCAGGTGTTCGTATTACAATGTCTCGTTAGGTGAAAAACAAGCAACTCATGGAGCTTGGCGCTACCCCGAGCCAACCCCTGACTTTGTTTCCATCTGAGATGCGGCAAGGGGACTCCCGTTATACCCGGCACGGGTTAGCGGGAGGGGAATTGCCGCCAACAAGTAAACTACCCGATAGGGTATCCTTATTTTCAAGATTGATATTCATAGCCGTCAGCCTTGTGAATAGTTTTCAAGTATTTGGGATGTACGTCAAATTTTTGAGTTGGTAGTTGAAGGGTAAAGCTAGGTCTAAAGCGAATTGCAATACGTCCGACATATTGACCAGCAAACTTACCTTTGATGACATCAGCTTTAACAATATCACCTGTTTGAAAACCCTGAAAAAACTTAGCTTTTGGAGCGTGAGCTTTCGGAAACCCATATTTGTTAGGACGACAACGCTGCCTAGTTCCGTGTCCTTTAGCTGCAATTAACAGCGGTTTTATTCCCCTGATAAGTAGCCGCTCAGGTGTTGATTTACCAACACAAGAAGCATCAGTCCAATGGTGTTTTTCAATCATTCTGACCTTACGGTTAAATTTGGTCAGTCCCCCAGAACCTACTTCTACAGGTAACCCTGTTTCTTGAAGTCTTCTATACAATTCCCATCGGGTAGTATTAACCGCAGTCGCGTCTTTAAGTGAAGTCTTGGTTTTCCCCTTAATTTTCTTCAATAGTTCAGGCTTTTTACTTAAAAAATCTTCTACATATTTGTTACCTTTTTTCTGATTACAAGGTCTACAAGCTAAGGTGAGATTGCTTACTCTGTTAGAACCTCCTTTTGATTTGGGGACAATGTGTTCTATTTCCAATGGGGTGTTTTCAGCGTTGCAGTAGACACATTTTCTCCCCCATTTGGCAAGCAAGTATTCCTTGACCTCAAAGCCGAATAACTCACCGCGTTGATATTCAACCTCGCTAATTTCAGGGTTTTGCATTTGCTGCAAATCAAACCTGACTAACTCTTGAGAAATAGCGCTAATCGGACAGACTTTTCTAATTCGTTTCACCCAAGTCTCAATATTGTTAATTCTGCTTTCAAGAGATGGGGGTAACCATCCTTGTCTACGAGTTCTGTTCAAAAAACGAGGTTTGCGATATCGAGTCTTACGGTTGCGTCTACCTCTCCTTAATGCCCTGCGAGAGTCTAGAGAATTCTTAATCTGTTGTCCCCTGTGAGATATTTCTAAGGCGCTTGTGACACGTCCTGTTTCTTCTTGAACAATAGCCATCCCGCTTGTTTTACTACCAGGGTCTATCTTTAAACGATGTGAATGAGTGACAGATTTTTCTAAAATCCTGTCTTTTAATACAATTGTAAATGGGTACCGTTTAAATACTTTAGCCCTTCCCATGTTCAATAGCTCTCTTGCTCGTGCCGGATGGCATGGATCAAGAGGTTTCAAGTTTTTGTCTAGTACGAAAACTCGCATTACTTTGAGTCTCTCCTTTCGGGTAAAGTTGGCCTCGACAATGTTATTTGAACTTGTTATGTACAACTCACTGGCTTAACTCGTTACACCTGTTTAAAGCTGTACGAAAGAGCTGAAAACTGGCACGCATTATCAGGTTTCATAATTCAAATAACGTAGGTTTCTCACGAACCTTAGTCTGGTCAAGTTAGAGCTTAAAACAAGCTCCCGCTATAGTTCGTTAGAACTTAGCGGCGAGTTCTTGACTAAAGAATACTATGGCTTCTCTGCTCGTCTGATGGATGCCTGCTATGTAGATGATGAGTTAGTCACTCCCCAGCCTGGTGAATTTTATGGTGGCTGGATCACTAAGGATATTGTTGGACCTTTCAAGGGAGAACCAGGAACAATGGGTTGGTAGACGGGTTGGTAGATTGGGTAAATAGTGGTTTACTTTTGAGAGCTGTCGAGGGGGACGATTACTTGCCCCCTCTCCCAATTAGATCTGGTAGATCTGGACTTGCCGGTTGCCCTTATAACCTGAATAAATTTACAACAACCCAGCAAAATGTAGCGGTCCAGTGCCACTAATCAACTCCAACAGTAAAGCAATAAACCCAATCATAGCCAGACGACCATTCCAAACTTCTGCTGCTGTAGTCATACCCCACTCCCAGCGCTCGGGAGGGTAAATTTTGACTGTCTCTGGGGGACGAATCACTTCGGAGAGTTCACGGCTGGGTGATTCGAGAGCCTCAACTACCAAATTGGTCAAAGACTCAATAAATAGGGGATGGGTATTGAGGGCTGGTACCCGCTCAAAGTGCTTAATCCCTGATTCTTCTGCTATTTCTCGATACTCAATGTCGATTTCTTGGAGGGTTTCGATATGTTCTGAGACAAAACTAATCGGGACTACCAGCAAATCTTGAGTATTCTTAGCTCCGAGTTCTTGCAACGCATCCTCGGTGTAAGGTTGGAGCCATTCTACCGGACCAACCCGACTTTGATAGGCCAGAGTATGGGGATTGGGGCGGTTGAGGGTTTTCATAATTAAGGAAGTGCAATCCTCAATTTCTTGCTGGTAGGGGTCTCCAGCTTCTGTGACATAGCTGATGGGTACACCGTGAGCACTGAAGAAGATATGGACTTGATCAGGATTAGAAAACTTATCGAGTTCCTGAGCAATTAAATCAGCCATGGCTTGTAGGTATTGTGGCTGCTGGTACCAGGAGGGAATGACTGTGTGTTCAATCTTGCTCAGGTCTGGGTCTTCTTTCCACAGACTTTCTAGCAGACGGAAGCTAGAACCACTGGTGCTGATGGAAAACTGGGGATAAAGCGGTAAAATAACTAAGCGTTCGATACCATCGGCTTTGATAGTTGCGATCGCTTCTTCAGTGAAAGGATGCCAGTAACGCATTCCTACATAGACACTGACCTCTTGCCCTTTTGTTTGCAAATGTTCCTGGAGGGCTTGAGCCTGGGCGTCTGTAATCTTCCGTAGAGGGGAACCACCACCAATTTGCTTGTAGTTCTCCTGGGAGATCTTAGCACGCTTAGTGGAGATTAGCCAAGCCAGGGGTTTTTGCAGCCACGGAAAAGGCAGGCGAATAATTTCCGGGTCAGAAAACAGGTTGAATAGAAAGGGACGAACATCCTTTAACTGATCTGGCCCACCTAGATTAAGCAATAATACCCCAACACGACCCATAGTTAACACAGCTTCCCATAACTTTCATATTTGTTACTCATTTTAACAATATATTTTTTAACTTAAATTTGCAACAAGAAACACAGATCTTTACTAAGGAGTGAGTAGTGGCAACAGTTCTTAGAGCTTGGAGTTATCAGTACCAATGGCTGTATGATAGTATTTCCCGGATCGCGGCTTTGAGCGTAGGTGGAGAGAGACGATTCCGCCAGCTACCGTTACAGGGCTTAACAATTCATTCAGGAACCAAAGTGCTAGATCTATGTTGCGGCAGTGGTCAGGCCACCCAGTTCTTGGTGGAATTGTCTGAGCATGTCACAGGCTTAGATATTTCTCCACTATCCCTAGAGCGAGCACAACGGAATGTTCCCCAAGCCAACTATGTAGAGGGTTTGGCTGAACAGATGCCCTTTCCAGATGCTCAATTTGATATAGTTCACACCAGCGCCGCACTCCATGAAATGACCCCTGAGGTGTTGCAGCAGATTATTCAGGAGGTTCACCGGGTGCTTAAACCAGGAGGAGTGTTTACCCTGGTGGATTTGCACAAGCCAACTAATGTTTTGTTTTGGCCAGGGTTAGCGGTATTTATGTGGTTGTTTGAGACCGAGACAGCTTGGCAATTACTAGAGACTGACTTGGTCAAGGGGCTTGAGCAAGTGGGGTTTAAGGTATGCGATCGCTCTTTGCACGCAGGTGGTAGTTTACAGGTGATTCAGGTGACGAAAGCGTAAAGGCCGACAGTAACCAAAAAACCTACCCGAAGGGAAGGCCAAGGGCGAACAACCTTCAACCTTTAACCTTCAACCTTTAACCTTCAACCTTTAACCTTCAACCTTTAACCTTCAACCTTCAACCTTTAACCTTCAACCTTTAACCTCCCCTGCACCCAACGCCAAAGGCTAACAACCAAATAACCTTCAACTATATAATCCACCTACATATTCCCCATAACCGTTGTAAGGTAGGGTGGGTCGTCTGTCCCAGGATAAGTTTGGACCGCTACTGATGAATTTTTCTGTAGCTTGTGACCATCTGGGGTGAGGCTTATTGGGGTTAACATTTGCCTCAAAGTCATATTCATAGGAATTAATAGTATTCCAGTAAGTAGCTGGCTGGTTAGCTAAAAACTCCACTTTGACTATAGATTTTGCTCCTTTAAAACCATATTTCCAGGGCACTACCATGCGAATAGGAGCACCATGCTGCTTGGGTAATAGATGACCGTAAATGCCAATAGCAAAAAATGCTAGTTCGTTAGCCATTTCCTCAACACGTAAACCTTCCGTATAAGGCCAAGGTAAGGAACCAAGGTGTATGCCTGGACCAATAGTAATTTTGCGGTCATAATAGGAGGTAAATCGCACAAATTTAGCCTCTGAAGTAGGTTCTACTGCTTTGATCAGCGCTTTCATCGGAAATCCGATCCAGGGTAGCACCATTGACCACGCCTCTACACAGCGGAAGCGATAGATCCGCTCTTCGATCGGAAATTTAGTTTGGAGATCATCTAGGTCATAGGTTTGGGGATTTTTGACTAATCCGGTTACCTCTACCTTCCAGTCTTTGGTTGGTAAATTTTGCGCTGCTTGCCAGATCGATTTACTGCCGCCAAATTCATAAAAATTGTTGTACTGTCCAGCGAGCTCCTGATCAGTGATGGGTCTGTCAACACTGGCAAAAGCTGGATTGGTTGCTAAGGATTTGAACTTGGGTTGATTTAGGGTTTCCACAAAAGCTTTGTCTGAGGCAGAAGAGGAAGCTTGACAACCAAGAATTGAGAGCATTCCAGTGCCTAGGCTGGCACCAACTAAATTTTTGAGAAAGCGACGTCGGTTAAAATAAGCCGTTTCTGAGGTGACTTGTTGCTCTGGCAGTTCCCAGGACTTTGGTACACGAATGATGGTCATAAAGTAAGTGATATTGTTGACGGTGAGCTTTTAGCAGTCAGCCTAAACAGGCTAGTCGAGCTTATAGCTGGCAAGGGTAGCTTTTCAAGTAGTGCCTTGACTGATAGCGTGGGTTAAAACCTTAAGGTAAGCATTCAGCTATCATCCGCGTAGCGTGACCATAGGCCAAGGCCAAAGCTTACCTCTTTTATTGAAAAGCTGATAGCTGATAGCTGATAGCTTAAGTTATGCTTGTACAAAGTTATAGTTAAAATTACTACCGCTTATTTTTTTTATAAGGATGTATTCGGATGCCAGATTAATGTCAAGACTACTAAAATAAAAATAAATAAATAAAATAAGGTAAATAAAAAAACCAGGAGAAAGCTGATGATCCGTAAAACACTAGTTATAGTAGGAATCGGCTGGATAGCTGTGGGATTGGTACCTCTTGCTTATGCTCAGTCAGGAGCGCAGTCTAGTGAGCCAAGCGGTTCAGTAACCCTGTCTGGTGACACCCTCCGCCAAGTTAATGGTCGCACGGTCTCAGACGATTATGGCACCTTTTTCCCAACATCACTAGAGCTAGAGGAAACGGAAGGCTTAGGTAACAATTTACAGCCTAAGTTCAAGGTTGGCTCAAGGGACAATGTAGACATAGTTTTTGGGGATGTCATCCAGCAGGAAGAACTTAATGTGTTTCCTCAATCCTCAACTACTCGCAATACTCAAAAAGTCCAGTTGGCAGTTCCACTTAGAGAGTAAAGGTTGAGTACAAGGCAAGTTCTAACCACTGATAGCTAAACGGTTACTCAACCTCTGGTTCACCAGTTCAGTAGCCAGGCTAATTGCAGCCTTCATGCTAGTAGCGTTAGCAATGCCAAGACCAGCAATATCAAACGCTGTGCCATGATCAGGAGAAGTGCGCACAAACGGTAAACCGATGGTAGTATTGATCGCTCGGTCAAATGCCATAAGTTTGACAGGAATTAAGCCCTGGTCATGATAAAGTGCCAAATAAGCATCATAAGCATCATGAGCGTACTGCTGATGGTTGCCGTACCAAGCCTGACCAGGTTTTACCCAAAGAGTGTCAGGAGGTACTGGTCCATCTAATTGGATAGTCGGGCGTTGCTGGCGCTCTTGCTCTAGCCAGGGAATCAACCAATCTTGTTCTTCACAACCTAGCTGACCCTGCTCACCACTATGAGGATTTAACCCAGAAATCGCGATTCGAGGTTTCTTGATGCCAAAATCCCTACCCAAGCAGGCTATCAGTAAGTCTAGTTTACTCGCCATCAATAGTGGGGTTAAGGTGTTTGGTACTTGACTTAAGGGAATATGTGTGGTAGCTAAAAGTGTACGTAGCACCCAACCACTATGGGGCGATCGCGCTACGAACAGCATCCCAAATTGTTTGACACCAGAATACTGGGCTAGCACTTCAGTTTGACCAGGATAATCATGTCCTGCCGCTTTCCAGAGAGACTTGGCAATGGGTGCGGTCACAATACCATCAAACTGACCACGTTGGGTGAGTGCGATCGCATTTTCGAGATACACAAAACTAAGAGCACCACTAGCCGCATTACCAACACCTGGGGTGATTTGAGGCCGTTGTCCATAATCCAACTCAATGTCAAGGATTGATAATGTCTCTGGGGAAGCTAAAGTAGCTACATCTTCAACCCCCTGCTGACGTAGCTGGGTGTAAGCCCCATTCAAGAGGTACCGACTGCCAATCACCGTTATCTCACAATTCCTAGTGACTTGGGAGTCTGCCAATGCCTTGAGGACAACTTCTGGTCCAATGCCTGCTGGATCTCCCAAGGTCACCGCTAACCGAGGAAGCCTTGGTGGTGAGTTAAGTTTTCCTGTCAAAGACATCTTCTGATGGTTTGTTGACAAGTCTGACATCATTCCTCAACACTCCCGGATCCTAACCCCTTTGCTGAAATAGTCTTGCTCAGGATTTCCATAGGATTGCTATATTTTGGCACCCTAGTCATGATACCTTGTAACAAAAGTACATAGGAGATCATAAAACAATGGGTACAGAAATTTTCAATGCAGCATTTTTGTCCTTCACCTTGATTCTTGTGGGTTTGGGCTTAGGCTTCTTATTACTCAAAATCCAGGGAGTGTCAGAATAGTTTCTAGTGAATGGGTTATGGGGTAACGGCTGTGGGGTTTGGTCAAGAATTCTTTCACAGTTTTCTTCCAAATCCATGACTGATGCTGTCTAACGCCTCAACCCATTCTCCCACACCCCTCACCGTGGGCAAAGCCTATTGAATACCAGAAACATGAGATATCGACAAAATTTCTGATAGAATCTTATAGAAACTTAAAGATTCCTTACTAAAATTACTATAATGAACTTGTTGGTCGTCGGTGCAACTGGCACCTTAGGAAGACAGGTGGTTCGTCGTGCACTGGACGAGGATCATCAGGTACGCTGTCTTGTACGCAGTCCACGAAAAGCCTCTTTCCTAAAAGAATGGGGAGCAGAACTAGTACAAGGAGACCTCTGTGTTCCAGAAACCCTGCCAAAAGCCCTGGAAGGGATCACAGCTGTCATTGATGCGGCAACATCGAGACCAACAGATTCTCTGACCATCAGACAGGTAGACTGGGAAGGAAAAGTTGCCCTAATTCAAGCTTCTGTGGCTGCTGGTATAGAAAGATATGTCTTTTTCTCAATTCTGGGAAGTGAGAATTTTCCTCATGTCCCACTGATGGAAATAAAACACTGTACAGAACTATTTCTGGCAGAATCAGGATTGCCACACACAATCTTGAAACCGAGTGGCTTTATGCAAGGCTTAATTGGTCAGTATGCGATCCCGATTTTGGATGGACAGGCGGTTTGGATTACAGGAGAAACCTCTCCCATCGCCTATATGAACACCCAGGATATTGCTAAGTTTGGCATTCGTGCTCTTGAAGTTCCAGAAACAGTAAATCAGACATTCCCGGTGGTGGGAACCAGAGCCTTTAGTACCTACGAAATCATTAACCTGTGTGAGCGGTTGTCCGGTAAAGATGCTAAAATAGCCCGACTCCCAATAAATTTTTTGCGGGGTATGCGGCGATTCGTGAGATTTTTTCAGTGGGGCTGGAATGTGGCAGACCGGCTTGCCTTTACTGAGGTGCTAGTGAGTGGGAAACCTCTGGATGCACCGATGGAGAAGGTATACGAGGTCTTTGGCCTAGACCCTAAGGAAACCACAACTTTGGAAGAATATCTACAGGAATACTTTAACCGGATTATGAATAAGCTCAAAGAAATCGATTACGAGAAAGCTAAAAAGAAGTCTAAGAAGAGGACTCCTTTTAAATCTAAATCCTAGATATTTCCTGGAAAATCTATAAGCGCGAGGTTTTGGGGAGCCAGTGCAGCCAAAGTGCTTCTCGACGGGGCTTACAAAGTGCAGACGCAAGCCTGAGTACGCAGCCGGTCCCCATAGCGCGACTGCATCAAGACATTACCTGATTAAATGACAATTGTCCATGATGTTCGGTGATAATTTAATCCAAGTAGTTCAAGACGGGGACTGGTGAGTATACCAAAAGCAGGCATTATCTACAACGACCTTAAACCAATGGCTTGTAGCGTTGCTGAAGAGTTGCACAACCAATTGAGGACTGCGGGTTGGGAAGTGTGTATGGCGACAGGGGTTGGGGGAATTCTGGGTTATTCGAGTCCTCAATCACCAGTGTGTCATACACCAATGGACAAACTAGCCCCCCCTGGTTTTGATGACCAGATGGCTTTCGCAATTGTATTGGGGGGAGATGGTACAGTACTAGCGGCTTTTCGCCAAGTGGCTCCCCAAGGGATCCCTTTGCTAACGGTGAATACAGGTCACATGGGTTTCTTAACAGAGACCTATGTCAATCAGTTGCCTTCTGTCTTGGAACAGGTCATGGCAGAAGAGTATGTTATAGAAGAACGGTCGATGCTTTCTGTGCAGATCCTGCGAGATGAGAGGGTTTGGTGGGAGGCACTTTGTTTAAATGAAATGGTATTGCACCGGGAACCGTTGACGAGTATGTGCCATTTTGAGGTACAAATAGGACATCACGCACCAGTGGATATTGCAGCTGATGGTATAATTGTCTCAACACCCACTGGCTCTACTGCCTATTCTCTAAGTGCTGGAGGACCAGTATTAACTCCTGAGGTGCCGGTGTTGCAACTGTTGCCCATCTGTCCCCATTCTTTGGCATCTCGGGCATTAGTTTTTGCCGACACAGAGCAATTAAGCATTTTTCCCGCTACTCCCAATTCGATGGTGATGGTAGTTGATGGCAATGGTGGTTGCTACGTAATACCAGAAGATAAAATAAAAGTTAAGCGATCGCCTTACTCCGCTCGATTTATCCGTTTGCAAGCACCAGAGTTTTTCAGAGTTTTGCGAGAAAAGTTAGGGTGGGGGTTGCCGCACATTGCTAAACCGACCTCTGTGGAGTTGCCTTAGAGTTTACATCCATGTAACCAGAAAATGTAGTTTCTGGTGGTGTGTGGTGGTGTCCGATATCCATAATATTTAATCGGTGAAACGCAACTTTGGATCAGGGGGGCTTGTGCAACCTTTGCCCCGGTAAGATAGGAGTATCCACCAGCAACTGGCTATTCACGGTCGGTACTTAGGCAATCAACCCAAACTATTCTATGTCTGCTTTGAATCGCAATACTCGTCGTCGGCTCAATAAATTACAACAGACTTCCAGTGTGTGGGAGGGAGACCGCCGTCCCCTGTCAGTTATTGGTAACAATCATCAACAGCCGGATGGTGAGGGTCATAATGATTGCATTCTTTGGGTGGATGGCTCGGAAGGCATTGTCAGGGCAATGGATTTAGTATCACCAACCATGGGACCAGAAGCGATTGTTCGTGCCCTTATGCAAGCCATGGAACATCCCCAAAGCCCCGCCAGACCAGCACGACCCTCAAAGATTGTTGTTCGTAATCGAGAAATTCAGTTCTTTTTGCGAGGTGTCCTTCAAGGGTTAGACATTGGCATTGATTATGTACCCAATTTACCCTTGATTGACGAACTGTTTCGGGGATTTGAGGAAATGGCGGCTACTCGACAACCCCAGCTACCACCTAAGTATGCCGACCTACTTATCGAAAAAGCCTATGAAATTTGGCATGAAGCTGCTTGGGAAGTAGTGGCTGATCATCAGATTATCTCAATTGAATTAAATCGCTGGGATGTGGAAACCCTATACGTCTCAGTAATGGGTATGCTGGGTATGGAGTACGGGGTACTACTATATCGCTCCTGGGATTCCCTGAAACGGTTCCGATCATCAGTGCTGGCAGATGACTCGTGGGAAAAGATGGAACAAGCTTTCTTAGGGCAAGATTGCTTGTTTTTAACCTTCGGGCGGTTTGGTGATGATACCGAAGATGAGGATGAAGAGGATGATATTGATTTAGCTGATTTGCCAGTATCAGAGATTGTACCTGGGTTTGGTACAGTCCATCCCTTGGAAGGAATGCGACCTTATCTTTATGAAGAAGAAGCGATCGCAATTTATGTTGCCCTAGAAGCGATTCAGCGATTTGTTCACCATTACCATGAGGAATTAGATGACGAAAACTTACCCAAGATTGGTAAGCGCTACCGCATCCCGGTACCCCTAGAACCAAAATCTACTGTTAACGTTAAAGTTAACACCCATCCTGACCTGGCGGATGAGTTGTTAGAGATGGCAATTGAGTCCGAGGAAGATGATTTCGATTCAGAGTCGATGACCATACCCTTACGGGATGACCTTGTGCCAAAGGATGCTTTCCTAAAGCTGGGCATGATGTCTTGGGACGCAATAGAATCTATTCGCTCTGGGGTCAAATCCTATCAGTCTCAGAATATCAAGGCAATCGGGGAAGGCATGCCAGTTATTTTGATTCAAACCACCCGACCAAAGGCACAAGTGTTGATAGAGCAGATCGAGACCGCTGGTGGACTCAAAGGGATTTGCTTTAATTCAGGGGAAGATCCCTTTGAGGGCACACGCTACGACCTTGGCATTATCCAAACAGAAAACAGCAGTCTTTATTTATTAGGAGAGTTTTCTGAAACCGATACCAACCATGCTGCTGCCCGCCAGCAGTGGGAGGAGGGTTGTGAAAATCAGGGATATTGTGGTTTAGTTATTGCCAGAGGTCTAGCAGGAGCATCTCGGGGTAATCCCAAGCCTCGTGACATGATGGCATTGTTTGAAGCGCGATCGCTCTCCACTACAGATTTGGGAATAGCAATCCTCAAGGCAGAACCCTCAATAACTGAGCCACCCTTCTGACCTTCTGATTGAGAGCATGATTGAGAGACTCCCCACCCAGAAGCCTGATCCGATCACGGGATAAGTAGGCCAACAACACCACCATCCCCTGGGATTACTTCACCAATTTTACATGCATTTACCTGCTGTGAATTAAACGATGTTAGGGTTTGCTCAACCTGCTGTTGAGGAACAATCAGCACAAAACCAATCCCCATATTATAGGTATCAAACATTGCCTGAGGACTAACCTGACCTGTGTGAGCTAGCCACTGAAAAATTGGTGGAATCACCCAGCTGTTGGGATAAATCTGGACGGATTGTCCAGCACCCAGGCAACGAGGGAGGTTTTCTGGGATACCGCCGCCGGTAATGTGAGCCATACCGTGAATCTCGATACCAGCCCTACGAGCATCAAGTACCGGTTTCACGTAAATCTGAGTTGGTGTCAACAATTCCTCCCCTAAGCTTTTACCAGCTAACAATTCCGGAGTTATGTCCCAGGAAAGAGCGTTGTCTGGGGAATCCTGAACAATTTTCCGGATCAGACTAAAACCATTGCTGTGGACGCCCTGACTGGCCAAACCAATTGCCACATCTCCAATTTGCACTTGGGAACCGTCCAACATACGGCTCTTTTCCACAATTCCTACACAAAACCCTGCTAGGTCATACTCGGCGAGTTCGTAGAAACCAGGCATTTCTGCGGTTTCCCCTCCTAGTAAAGCACACCCAGCCAGACGACAACCTTGGGCAATACCGGCAACAACCTGAGTCAGTTGTTGTTGATTGAGCTTGCCAGTTGCTAAATAATCCAAGAAAAACAGGGGTTCCGCACCAACAGTCAAGACATCGTTGACGCACATGGCTACCAAATCAATGCCAACGGTGTCATGGCGGTTAAGGTCTTGAGCCAATTTGAGTTTAGTACCAACTCCATCAGTTCCAGATACCAGCACTGGCTCAGTATATCCCACTGGCAGCTGAAAGCAACCACTAAAGCCACCCAGTCCACCTAATACTTCCGAACGGTGGGTACTTTTTACCAGGCTACGGATTTGCTTAACAAATCCTCGACCTGCTTCAATATCAACACCAGCGTCTCGATAATCCATGGGAACACACAAATGCTTTTGAGCTAGAAATGCAGGATGTATTTTACAGCGTAGCGTCGATCAAGACCTAGGGGGCAAATAGGGTCAGATCAGTAGTGTGTTGAGGAAGGCCGTGGTCAGCGCCGTGGTCAGCGCCCTTCATTACCAGAATTGCTTGCACCTAGTCTGTATTAAAGTTTACTTTAGGTCGGAAATTTGGTGAAGCTGATTCATTAGTTATTTCGCAGATCTTGATGGAATTGATAAGAATTAACTATTATTGACTTGACTTCACAAAAACTTCATAAAACCTCTAACCACTAATATAACTTAGTTTGTGGTGAATTTACAACAGTCGTTTTTGACAAGTTATTAGTAACCGCTTCATGAAATGGGGATTCCACCATCAGAAACTTCATGGTATTCTGTTTCAGGTTTTTAGTTAAATCACTAATAACCATTTGTGAGGAAATAACCATTTGTGAGGAGTTAATGGGCAAGTTGAAGTTATGTTACTGCGTTTGTTGCAGCACCATAATGCCTAAAACTGCCAATTATCTTAGACTACAGACCTATGAATCAAAAAATTTGGGGTGGCATTACCGTTTCTGTGCTAACAACAGTTCTCGGTGCAACAATATCAACTCCTGTCTCATCCGCTGAGACAGTTACTCAGACTGTGACCAGAAATTCTGATACCCAACTGGCACAAGAATTGCCATCTAGCGTAACTGCAGCAATAGAAAAACTACCAGCTCAGCCAACACCAGAGTTTCAATTTGCTGAGTTTCCAGAGCAACTGAGAACTGCTAAACCTGATGAAATCATTACCAATATTTATGCTTATCAACTGGCAGGACGTCAGGCAGCTACACTGTATGTCCGTAGTATTCCTGTTCTGACTTTCCTCGGTTCACAGGAAATCAATGCTGACCCTAGCAAAGACAGAGTTGCTACTGAGGTTGAAAAGATAGCAACTCCGTCTTCTGTTGCCCCAGGCAACGCTACGATATCGGATGCTAATGGGTCAGAAAATGACTCAATTCGGCGGGCTCAAGTGGTTGCTGCTCGGATCAATGAACTTCATCGCAACAATGTCAATGCTGAGTCAATCACTGTCCGTTGGAATGGTTCCTACAAAAGCTACAGCATCCAAGTCAATGGGGAAGAATTAGTCCAAGTTGATCAGAATACAATTCTGCCAGATACCACTAAAGACCTGGCTGAAGATGCTCTACAAGCTACTAATCGATTGCGACGGCTGATCGGTTACGCTTCCCCTCTCAAAGAAATTGCCGACTTACCGCCAGCACCAAAACCACGAAGAGTACAGAAAGTAGCTAGGAGTACCACTCGGCGAGTAAGAAGTCAGATGAGGGGTATGGCTTCTTGGTATGGTCCGGGTTTCCATGGCCGCCGCACTGCCAGTGGTGAGCGATTTAATCAATACGCCCTGACTGCTGCTCATCGTACCTTGCGGTTTGGGACTAGGGTGCGGGTGACTAACATGAGAAATGGTCGCTCCGTGATTGTGCGAATTAATGACCGTGGACCCCACAGCAGGAGTCGGCTCATTGACCTTTCCAGGGGCGCAGCCCGAGTTATTGGACTTGAAAGATCCGGCACTGCTGCTGTGCGTCTAGAGGTTTTATATTAATTTCACGGCAATGGCTAATGGCTAATGGGTAATGGCTAATAGTAATCCAATTCCCAATTACCCATTACCAAAGGTGAAAAAAAATTTGTTGCAGCTGCCAGAATAATTGGATTGGTCAGGTCTGGCACTGGGCCTGTGCGTATAGAGATTCTTTATTGAATTGATTAGTGATTAGTCATTAGACATCTCCAGGAATTGCCAAGGAATTCCTGGAGATGCCTATTTCTATAGGACTATGTTGCTAACATCGATAAGAATCTAAACTCTAGAGTCTAATGCACCTGTTTACAACAACTGCTGGATTACACTGCTACTTAGAACGTCAAGGTCCTGGCAAGGAAGTGGGTCTGGTAACCACTATGGGAGCCTTGCACAAGGGTCACTTAAGCTTAATTGAGCGGGCAAGACGAGAAAATTCCCTGGTCATTGTCAGCATTTTTGTGAATCCTCTTCAGTTTGCACCGACAGAGGATTTTCAGGAGTACCCCCGTGGATTGGCTCAGGATCAAGAACTTTGCCAACAGATTGGAGTTGATGCAATTTTTGCTCCCACTGTGGATCAGTTGTATGGTGACAATCCAATGCCCACTGCGGACAAGGGTGATGAATTGACTCAAGTGATTCCACCCAAAGCCATGACCTCTGTCCTATGTGCTGTCTCTCGTCCTGGTTTTTTTCGGGGTGTGGCAACTGTCGTAGTCAAGCTGTTGAATCTGGTACGACCAAACAGAGCCTATTTTGGTCAAAAGGATGCCCAACAGTTGGCAATCATCCAGCGTATGGTGGCAGATTTAAAGTTACCAGTGACCATTGTTCCTTGTCCGATTGTGCGGGAAAAGTCGGGACTCGCGTGTAGTTCTCGCAATCAATACCTGACACCAGAGCAAAAAGCCCAAGCATCATTACTATATAAAGGGTTGCGTAGTGCTCAGAAAGCGTTTCAAGGTGGATTATGCGATCGCATCAATCTGATTGAGAGGGTTAGGTCAGAATTAGCTGGAACCCAGGATATCCAGGTGGAGTATGTGGAATTAGTAGATCCTGTTACTCTAACCCCCCTCGAACAGGTTGAAGAGCAAGGATTATTAGCGATCGCAGTTCACTTAGGTACAACTCGTTTAATTGACAATATACTCCTGTCCCACCGTAAACCGATTGTGGCCATTGATGGTCCGGCTGGAGCTGGAAAATCTACCGTTAGCCGTTTGGTAGCCAAAGAGTTAGGATTGATGTATCTTGATACTGGTGCCATGTACCGGGCTGTGACATGGCGGGTGCTCAAAGCCGGTATTGACTTGGAGGATGAGCCTGCGATCGCAGAATTAGTCAGTAAGTGTACAATTAATCTGAGTAATAATCAACCAGGAGAGTCTGGGATTCAGGTGTGGGTTGATGGAGAAGAAGTTACCCAGGTCATTCGCTCACAGTCCTTTACTGCCAAAGTGTCTACAGTGGCTGCTTTGAGTTCAGTACGCCGTGAGTTACTCAAACAACAACAACGCTGGGGTCGTCAAGGAGGAGTAGTGGCTGAAGGTCGTGACATTGGCACCCATGTCTTTCCCAATGCAGAAGTCAAACTATTCTTAACAGCTTCTGTCCAAGAAAGGGCCCGCCGCCGTCAGCAAGACCTGAAAAACCAAGGGCAAGAGGTGAGCTTAGAACAGCTGGAGCAGGAGATTCAACAGCGCGACCTGAAGGACAGCACCCGTGCTGTAGCCCCCTTGCGCAAGGCAGCTGATGCTATTGAAGTACAAACCGATGGTATGAGTATTGCAGAAGTTACCGATTGTCTTGTTAATATCTACTATCAGCAATTGTGACCAGATAGCTGACCGCTAATGTTAAACAGACAATTAAACAGACAATTAGGCAACAGCTAGCCACCACTCTATAAGATGATGGTTAGTTACAGATGATAATTTACTTTCCTGGTATTTTTGCAGGAGCAAAGGAGACCAATTTTGGCAAAACGTGAGGGCTTATTCTGGTCGCGCAGTACATGGATTATAATTGCTGCTATTCTAAGTTGTATGGCTGGCTACACCTTGAAAACAAGTCGATGGGCTAACCAAAATATTGCTGCACTAATCACTAGGCAAATGCCACAGCAGCAAACTGACTCAAAGAAGGTTGAAACGTTAACTAAGCCGCCAGATCAAGGTTTGCAGCAAGGTATTGCTAAATGGGCAGAGCAAGAGAGAGGCAAGCAGATTAACTATGTTCCTCCGCAATTTCGGGGAAAATATATCGAGGACGTTGAGCTTAAAACTCCACAGAAAGTCATTGCCTTGACCTTTGACGATGGTCCTTGGCCGAAGATGACTAACGATGTGCTACACATCCTTAAAAAATATGATGTTAAGGCAACTTTCTTCGTGGTAGGGAGAAATGTTTATCTATATCCAGAAGAGCTTAAGAAAATTGTGGACCATGGTCATGCCCTTGGCAACCATAGTTGGAACCATAGTTATTACTATCATAATCCCTTAGCAGCTGCTAAGGAAATTGATAACACCACAGCACGGATTTACAAAACTATTAACGTTAAGACCTCTTTGTTTAGACCCCCTGGGGGGATAATGAACAATGGCTTAGTGGCTTACGCCCGAAAAAAAAATTACGTGATTGTAAAATGGTCAGCTGACTCAGAGGATTACTCGGTAAACCAACGTCGGTTGACCTATAATGTTCTCCGCAGAGCGAAACCGGGAGGAATTGTGCTACTCCACGATGGTGGCGGCAATCGTGCCAAGACGATACGAGCTTTACCGGTAATTATTACTGAATTGAGAAAGCAAGGTTACCAGTTTGTGACTGTACCGGAATTGTTGGATATGGCACGAAAAGAGTTGGAGATAGCACAAAAAGAACAGAAGTGACATGTAATTACTTATCAACGGTTAACCGTTAGCTTTTGACAGTCAAGGGTCAACTTTAAACCCGTAAATACGTAATCAGTTATAATCAACTTGAGCTTAACCTAACCTTGAAGGCTTTGATGGTTAACCTTGGTATCCTTCATTCTTAATTTTACCGCCAAAATGGCGACTATGCTTTCTGAAATTTAGTTATCCTATTTGATAAGTTATCTACCAAAATTAACCTAGGAAACCAAGATTGAAATCTTCAACCAAAACAATACTGTTAACTGTTAAGAAGTTAACGGTTAACTGTTCAGGACTTACCCAAAGTTCATGACTTACCCAAAACTCGGCACCAAACGCGCTTATGTAGTTATGGTGTATTTATCTAGTAGTTGGCTTTAATAACAAACCCTAGACGTAGATTGAATACGTAAGTCCTGTGTTCTTATGCTCTACAGCTTTCCTTGTGGTTGTAGGGTTTCATAGTTGTGACACCCAAGGTCAAAAGTCAAGGTTCATTCTTCCTGCAATTGGGTATTAATTTCTCCTGTCTATCTAGTTTACCAGATAAGAAATCGGCTAATCCAACATTGGAAAGACTATAAATTATGAACAATGACAATCAAGAAATAAATTCAATGACTATCGAAGATCTCAATAACTTCGAGCCAATTAGCTTTGATTTAAGTGAGGAAGATATCAAATCCATTAAAGGCAGTAGAAGACTCAGTATCAAATCACCTCCAGACAAGGCTGATCATGGATTTAAATTGCAGATTTATCCACCACCCCCACCAGGGTGTAACTATCATCCAAGCCCCTATGGTCTCACACTTGATTGCGATTGCTTTAAAATACGCATTATGGCATTTCCTGGCGATGAAGAGATGTTATTCCCAGAAATTTAGATATCTAACAACTTCATCATTCATTTATACCAAATCCAAGTTTAATATCGTCATAATAAAATCAGCGCGGATTTGGTATTAACCTGTCTGAAAATAGGTAAACTATTTCATAGTAATGCTTAATGGTAATACTTAGCAATTAACAGCCATAGATACTCATAAAGTTGCTATTATTAGTTAATAAAATTAATTAATTTTAAATAATTAAACAGCTTTTAATTGACTGTTAATAGTCAGCAGTTAAGGGTCAAGAGTTAACAAAAATACAGTCATGAGCTCTATCAGCGAATTAGCGATCGCATATATTGAAGGTTATAAAAATCAGACTTTTGAGAATTATACTAATCTTCTGACCGAAGCATGTCAGATTCACTAACCTCCCCATGGCATGGCATGGGGAGGTGATTTGTATCGCCAGTGCGCTCGTCATCGAGAGTGGTTTGCTAACTCTCTAATTATCAATGCACCGGAATAAGGCAAGGGTTCTCAAGAGGCTTGGCAATTATCCCAGTGCATCCAAAACCAGGATTTTACTAGGTTAGGTCGTAATCACTCCATCGACGAGTCCCGCCACTCAAAGATGTTTGTTACCTTGCTTAATATTCTCTTTCCCAGGTTAAAGGTTGAAGGTTAAAGGTGATCAAACCAACCTTCAACCTTCTAACCTGCAACTGGTAACCCAATCCAACCTGGAACCTTTAACCTTTAACTGCTTTAGCCTACTGTCGAAGAAACTAACTCCCGTTCTTCTACCACATCAGGATTGGCTTGAGGAGTATCCGCCTCAGAAGGGGGTACCACTTGCCAGAATTTGGGCAGATATTCAGACCAGTTGTCCAGAATCATCTGGGCTTTCGGGCTACCAGTCCGAGTGGCATGGTCTTTAATTAAGCCTTTCAACTGTTGCTCTCCAGCGGCTGAAATTACCCGTTGAATCTTGACATCCTGGTTCACTTTGGCCGGAAAACTATCCTCTTCATCTAGGAAGTAGGCTAAACCACCAGTCATACCAGCACCGACATTACGTCCCACTTTCCCTAAGACTACAATTACACCACCAGTCATGTATTCACAGCAGTGATCACCAGCTGCCTCAATCACAGCATAGCCTTTGGAGTTGCGCACACCAAACCGCTCACCAGCACCGCCATGGGCAAATAATGTTCCGCCAGTGGCACCGTAGAGGCAGGTATTACCTACAATTACATTGTTAGCTGGGTCATAGGTGGCATCAGCCGGTGGTTTGATAATAATTTCACCACCATGCATCCCTTTGCCTACATAGTCATTCGCTTCACCAGTTAAAATCAAGGTCATACTAGGCAGGTTAAAGGCACCAAAGCTTTGACCCGCAGCCCCCTTGAAGTTGAGAGTAATGTGTCCATCGAAACCACTGTTACCATACTGCTTGGCAATTACCCCAGCAATTCGAGCCCCTACAGTACGGTCAGTGTTTACAATCTCAACATCTTTAGTCACAGACCCATGGTTTTGAATAGCATTCGTCAGGTCAGCGTCAGCCAGGAGTTGATCATCTAGCACTGGTCCGTTGCTGTGGACATCGTTATGGTTGAGCCAACTGCGGTCTGTGCGAGTATCAGGCAGCTGAGTCAGACAATCTAGATTCAACATAGATGTCTTAGTCAACTCAAGGCCCTCCCGAACTTTGAGTAGATCAGCCCGACCAATGATATCCTTTAAAGAACGGTAACCTAGTTTGGCAAGAAGCGATCGCACTTCCTGAGCCACAAAGTAGAAGAAGTTGACCACGTGGCCTGGAACCCCGGTAAAGCGCTGGCGCAGGCGTTCTTGCTGAGTAGCAACCCCTACAGGACATTGATTGGTATGGCAAATCCGTGCCATAATGCAACCTTCAGCAATCATCGATACCGAACCGAAACCGTACTCTTGTCCTCCCATCAAGGCAGCCATCAGTACGTCCCAACCAGTTTTTAAGCCACCATCTACCCGCAGCAAAACGCGATCGCGTAGTTGGTTTTCCATCAAGATCCGATGTACTTCAGTTACTCCCAGTTCCCAAGGCGCTCCAGCGTGCTTAATTGAACTCAGGGGAGATGCTCCAGTACCCCCATCATGACCAGAAATTTGGATTACATCCGCATTAGCTTTAGCTACCCCAGCCGCAACAGTTCCAATCCCAATTTCTGCCACCAACTTCACAGATACCTTAGCTTGAGGGTTAATCTGATGCAAATCAAAAATCAGCTGCGCTAGGTCTTCAATGGAATAGATATCATGATGGGGTGGTGGGGAAATTAGGGTTACTCCTGGCTTGGAACGCCGCAGCTTAGCAATGTAGGGACTAACCTTCTTACCTGGTAACTGACCCCCTTCCCCTGGCTTAGCACCTTGAGCAATCTTAATTTCTAACTGCTTCCCACTCATCAGGTACTCTGGTGTTACTCCAAAGCGACCAGATGCTACTTGTTTAACCGCAGAGGAAGCAACATCCCCATTACGTAATCCCTTTAAGTGAGGTAGAGTCTGAGAATGACCAGTCTGATCCACATCATTCAGAATGCTGAAGCGCACTGGGTCTTCTCCCCCTTCACCACTGTTGGATTTACCGCCAATCCGGTTCATAGCAATAGCTAGAGTTTCGTGAGCTTCTCGGGATAGAGAGCCTAGGGACATTGCTCCGGTACAGAAGCGCTTGACAATTTCCTCAACAGGTTCTACTTCCTCAATCGGAATAGTAGGTTGGTCGCTGTTGAAGTCCAACAAATCTCGTAGTGCAGTTGCTGGACGCTCTTCCAACAGTTTCCGATACACATCGTAGTGGTCGTAAGCTTCTTTGTTAGCGTCAAGGCTTGAAGGTTTAACCTGCAACTTGCTAACTTCCAACTCTTTGTGATTTTTACCGTTACCATTCTTAGAGGATTGGTCACGGACGAAAGAGGAAACCGCCTTGTGTAGGGCTTTAGCCATTTCAGGGCTGTTCATGTGATACTCGCCCCGAGGACGGTAATTGATAAAGCCAAAGTTTTCCAGTTTCTTAGCAGTCAGGGGGAAAGCCCGCTTGTGAAACTCCATCACTTCCTGAGCTAAATCAGCAATACTCAAACCTCCCAGCCGGGATGTAGTTCCCTTAAAGGCTAGTGCCAATAAATCCCCACCAATGCCAATTGCTTCAAAAATCTGAGCACCATGGTAAGACGATAATAGGGAAATTCCCATCTTAGATAGGATTTTCAATAAACCTGCTTGTACCGCCTTGCGATAATTTTTCTGAGCTTGGTCTATAGTCAGGCTTTCCAGTTTCCCCTGGCCCATCAATTTCTGAGTCTTAGGATTAGCCCACCAATTCCGTACCGATTCCCAAGCCAAATAAGGACAAACTGCTGATGCACCATAACCAATTAAGCAAGCATAGTGATGAGTACTCCAGCATTGAGCCGTTTCCACAATAATAGATGCCTTCATCCTTAATCCTTGAGAGATCAGGTGGTAGTGAACCGCACCTACAGCCAACATCGGTGGAATATAGGAGTAGTTTTCAGAAAGCCCTCCAGCAGTTTTATCACTCAAAATCAGAATCGTTTTACCAGCCCTTACCGACTCAGCCGCTTGGTCACACAGACGATTCACAGCTACGTCTAGCCCCCCTGGACCAGTAGCAATTTCAAATAGAGTAGACAGTTCAGCTGTTTCAAACCCTGACCCTTTCACCGCTGCCAACTCCGCCTCATTGAGGACTGGGGTTTCCAGCTTTAACAACTGGGCGTACTCCGGCTTAGCTTCTAATATATTCCCTCGCTCACCCAGCTCTATACTCAACGACATCACCAAACTTTCCCGTAGAGGGTCAATCGGTGGGTTAGTGACCTGGGCAAAGCGTTGTTTGAAATAGTCATACAGTAGCCGAGGCTTATTAGAGAGTACCGCCAAGGGAATATCATCTCCCATACAGAAGGTAGGTTCTTTCCCCTGGGTGCTCATCGGCTGGATGATCATCTCCACATCCTCAGCAGTGTAGCCAAAAGCGGTCTGCTGACGCAGTAACTCAGCCGCCTCTTGTTCAGGAGCCTCAGTAAAGGGTTGGGGTTCCAATTTTACACGGTACTGCTTGAGCCATTGACCATAGGGTTGCTGAGCTGCCACCCGTTGCTTGATGTCCCAGTTTTTTAGAATTTCGTTGCTTTGCAGGTCAACAGCAATCATTTGCCCTGGTCCGAGTCTGCCCTTTTCCACAATCTCGGATTCTGGCAAGTCCACTACCCCCACTTCTGATGCCACCACCACATAGCCATCCCGGGTAATGCTATAACGAGCCGGTCGTAATCCATTTCGGTCTAGGCTGGCTCCCACTGTTTTCCCATCACTGAATACTAATAGCGCTGGACCATCCCAAGCTTCCTGAATTCCACTGTAGTATTCATAAAAATCAACAATTTCCGGATAGTTATCCAAATCCGGCTGATTTTGGTAAGCCTCCGGCACCATGATCATTAATCCGGTCAGAGGACTGCGTCCAGATTGCACCAGTAATTCAAATACATTATCTAGGATGGCTGAGTCACTGTTTTCTGGATTGATAATAGGCTTGATCTCATCTAAGGAGTTATTTGGTTGAAGGTTGGTTTGAGAACCTTCAACCTTCAACCCTTTTTCCCAAACTGGATGAGCCAAGTCAGCCTCCCGGGCTATCATCCAGTTGACATTGCCCAACAGAGTATTAATCTCACCATTATGTCCCAACAAACGCATCGGTTGAGCGAGGGGCCACTTGGGCATAGTATTGGTGCTAAAGCGTCGATGGTAGACAGCAAACCCACTCTGGTAATCAGGATTTTTTAAGTCTAAATAAAACTCTCCAAGTATCGCTGAGCGCACCATGCCTTTGTAGACAATCGTGCGACTGGAAAAAGAGCAAAAATACCAATCCTCAGGTACTCGGATGGTACTCTGAGATTTTAGTGCCTTAGCAATGCGACAGCGAGTTTTGAACAGCAAACGCTCCAGTTCATCTCCTATCTCCCCTTCAGAAGCTACGATCAACTGTTCCATATGGGGTTGATTAGCTTTCGCTTGGATACCCAGGATATCTGAACATACTGGTACCACACGCCAGCCTAAAACCTTTAAGCCTTCTTGAGCAAGGACTTCCTCAACAATTGACTTACCTTGGCTAACCAAGCTCTTATCCTGAGGCAAGAATACCATCCCCACTCCCAACTGTTCCGTAGGAGGCTGGTCAATGCCTTGTTCAGTGAACCATTTTTCCAACAGTTTCCAGGGAATAGCAGTTAATAAGCCTGCACCATCCCCTGAATCTTGGTCAGCACTACACCCACCCCGGTGTTCTAGACAACCCAGTGCCACTAGAGCTTGTTCAATCAATTTATGGGTAGCTATACCCTGCCCAGACGCAATAAAGCCAACCCCACAGGCATCTCGTTCCTCCACCAACCAACGTTGACCTGGATAGGGTATCCTTTTGTGATACTGTTGTAGATCTTCCTGGTTTTTCTGGTTATCGATATTATTCATCCAATTGTTATTCACGGTGTTTAGTGATGCTTTCATTACAGATTGAGGACTATTAACCTAGTAGCAGTGACCTATAGACTGCTACTAGGCAGGAATTATCAACAATGATTTACCATCAATGGTGAGCCAGAAGTTGGTTGGGTCTAATCCCGATTCCCTGGGTGGAACAATCTATCAAGCTTTTTCCCTTAGAAACTCCTATCCTGAGTATCCAATGAAATCTGGTCAGCTGCTGACACAAAAGCTACATCCTCCGACACAGAGCAAGGGATGTAGTTAACCTGCTCAGGTTTTACCAGTAGCAACACGCTTAGTGCTTCAACCATGCCATGCAACTAACCACCTAGCTGATGACCAAAGTTAGCAGGGTTCCCTGACACTGGCATAAATCCTAGAAACTTACATATATAGGATATAGGTGGATAGTCATGATATAAGAAATAGGTTAGGGATAGCAATACCTAATTTCTCCATAAACCTACTGAAAATTTTACTCGGGAAGAAATTGGTGGATTTACCGTAGCAGTGATCAAGACCATTGAGCGAAACTCAAAATAGCTTTCTTAACGACTCTTTTGCACTGACAGGACTTGATCTTGTGACAGTAGCCTTAATCACAGTATTAGTTTATACCAGGTGGCATCTCCTCCCTAAATCCCTAGGTATTAGGCTGATGGTCTTAGGTCTTACAACAGGGGGAGTTGAGAGCCTCCGTGCTTGACCCGGAGCCCTTCATACTTTTTTAAAACCCCCTTAGGCTACATGCCTAGAGCCTAAATGCCTAGAGCCTAGGTTAAGAGTATGTGAAATTAAACCTTCTCTATAGTTTTTGCTGACTGATTTAGGCTATGAAAGGATAGCTTTCAGCCAAATCAGTCCTTTGAGGAAACAGGCTACTAGCTGCAACCAATGCTCAATGGAACCCTTTGATGGTGACTAGAGTAACACCAAAGACCGGAATTGATACTACAAAAGTGTGGACTAAGATCTCCAAGCTAGCCATTACCCTCTTGCTCATAATTCTATTCCCAGCATCCGTAGCTACGGCCAATAGGCGAGTTGGAGCAATTGAACCCCTAATCTTAAATAGCTTTAAAGAGTTATTGAACCAGTTGCCCCCAGCAGCTGAAGATACCCCTGTCCTAGTTCAAGGTTTATCCCAAACGACCCAGGAGAACATCCTAGTTTTAAAGGGCAAGAAACTATTGGAAGAGCTACCCCCCATGCCTGATAACAGCTTAGAGGTGGAGTTATTCTCTGTCCCACCCCAAGTGATCCGACAAGGGGTTCAAGTTTATTTAAATGGTCAGCGAATCAACTTACCTTGGCAGCAATGGTTAGTGGGAACCTCAGTGCGCACTGGCATCAGTGATGTAGGAGCAATGCAAACTTTGGGCATAGAAATGCTCAATAGTAAAGATTATACCAAGCAACCGATCCGGTGGTTTTCTAAACCCCGGAGTACATCCGTAGTCTTCCCCAGCCAAGTTAGTGGTGCTTATCGATATCTAGATATTACCGATTTTGCCAAAACAGCAGGTTGGCAGTTGCAAGTTCAGGGGGATAAGCTCTATATCTCTTCCATGCCAGCCAGGGTCAAGACTATCCGCCAGGGACGTCAGCCTTGGGGTAATCGTATTGTTCTTGATTTAGACCGCCCAACCTTCTGGCAAGTCAATGACCGACGCACTGAAGGTGTGATTACAGTAGCTGCCTCAGCGGACCTGTCACTAGTCAAGGGTTTTAATGCTCTAGAGGCTACCAAGATCCAAGGGCCTGAAGATGTAGCTCCCATTTCCGTGGGCGCTCCTATGGATAAACCGGTTATCCGCTTAGAAAGCCATCAGAACCAAACTAGGCTCAGGGTGGATTTCCCCAAAGGTAAACGTCTGCGAGTTTTCACCTTGCCTAATCCTTTTCGATTGGTGATTGATTTGCGACCCGATGCCATGGTAAAGAAAAATATTCTCTGGGCACCCGGCATCCAGTGGCGTCAGCAGTTGATTAGTCTCAAAGATACTAGTTTTCCAGTGGTGTGGTTGGAGGTTGATCCCAAATCTCAGCGGTTGCGGCTCAGACCAATTGGCAGTAATGCTACAACGCAAGTGGGAACAGCCCCACTAATTAAAGCTGCTCAGTGGTGGCAAGCATCTGCTGCAATTAATGCTGGCTTTTTCAACCGTAACAACCAATTGCCCTTAGGAGCCATTCGCCGTGACAGTCGATGGTTATCCGGTCCAATTTTGAACCGGGGAGCGATCGCTTGGAATGATCGCGGTCACGTTAAACTGGGGCGACTCAGCCTCAGCGAAACCTTAGTTACCTCACACCAGAAACGTTTGCCAGTACTATTCCTCAACAGTGGTTATGTCAAAGCTGGCATTGCCCGCTACACTAGCGCCTTCGGACCAACCTACACTCCCTTAATTGATCATGAAATCATTGTAGTTGTCCAGAATAACTTGGTCACCCATCTGTTGCCTGGAGGACTTGCCGGTCAGCAAGCCTTTCCTATCCCCCCCAATGGCTATCTAGTTACCCTTAGAGCCAACAGCACAGCCGTTCATGATCTTAGTATCGGTACCCAAGTGCGAATTGAGGGGAGTACGTTTCCTGCTGACTTCAATGGCTACCCCCATATTCTCGGTGGTGGACCACTGCTACTACAAGATCGAAAAATTGTTTTGGATGGCAAATCGGAACAATTTAGTGATGCCTTTATTCAGCAGTCTGCTCCACGCAGTGCTATCGGAACCACTGCTAATGGCACATTGATTATTGCTGCTTTTCAGTATAGTCATACTGGAGACGGCCCAACCTTAAGGGAAACAGCTCAGTTGATGCAGAAATTGGGAGCCATTAATGCCCTCAATCTTGACGGGGGTAGCTCAACTGGACTTTATCTAGGTGGTCAACTCCTAGATCGGTCTCCCTATACAGCAGCACCAGTTAACAACGGTCTGGGCATCTTTTTTACACCTGTTCCCTGATAGTTTAAGAAGTATTAAGTATTAAGTATTAACTATGAAGGAAGTATGAAGTGTTCAGATTTATTAAGATTTTTGTAAATCACGAATCCCTTAACTATAGGTTTATTCAGCTGATAATTAGGTAAACATAACTATATAAGAGTGTAAAGACTTTATATAAATTCAGGGAATCCACTAATTTGGCCTGAAAAATTTAGTTATAGTTTGCTAGATTTTTCGATAGTCAATTACCATTGATTTTGTCTAACCTAGAATTAGTAAGCAATTAGTAAACTTTCCCAAAATCACTTAGCTAGACGTTTTCAGGAACAAAACCATGGTTCAGTCAAAAGAAATTTCTCAAGTTTCGGCCATTACCCTACAGTCATCCCGAGTAGCTGAAGGCGTTGCCGCTACCGAACTACGACCTTGGGGGTCTTTCACTGTCTTAGAAGAAGGACGGGGATACAAAATCAAGCGCATTGAAGTCAAGCCGGGTCATCGCTTAAGTTTGCAGATGCACTACCATAGGAGCGAACACTGGATTGTTGTCAGTGGTACAGCTAAAGTTATTTGTGGCGATAAAGAAGAAATTATTCATCAAAATCAATCAACCTATGTTCCCCAAGGCTATGCTCATCGACTAGAGAATCCTGGTGTTATTCCCCTCGTTTTAATTGAAGTCCAGAATGGAGAATACCTCGGAGAAGATGACATTATTCGCTTTGAAGATGACTATGCTCGCAGCAAACCAGAAGACAAATAGATTAAGTCATTAGTTGTAAGTATTTGTAAGCAATCAGCTATCAGCAATCAGCTTTAAGCTTTTGAATAAAAGAGGTAAGCATTCGTTTAATCTTGACGGCTGACAGCTGACAATTCTTTAGTTAGTAGTCATTAGTCATTAGTTAGAAGTTTTTAGTAGGTCAAAAAAAGCCTCTTGGCAGTGACCAATTACTAATGACTAATGATTAATGACTATTCCTTTTTGAGGTAACATTAGCTGGTGCTAGTTGTTGCGTATAGTTAGTATCGTTAATGATTAAACTGAGTAAAGCTGCTGCGAGTGAGATTAGACGTGTACAGTCCAAGCGTCAAAACCCAGACGCCAAATTGCGTCTAGGTGTCCGCCAGGGTGGGTGTGCTGATTTTTACTACACTATTGACTTTGAGCAAGTGATCAATTCTGAGGATCAGGTCTATGACTGTGATGGCATCAGTGTCATCGTAGACCCGGAAAGCCTAAAAACTATCAATGGCTTAACTCTAGATTACTCAGAAGACCTGATGGGAGGAGGGTTTCGCTTCCATAACCCTAAAGCTTCAGAAAGCTGCGGCTGCGGTAATTCCTTTCGTGTAGACCCATCAAAGGATTCAGATTGACACCAGAGTGTTAAATGCGATATAATTACCTTTGGTTTGTTTGTAGTTGATTAAGTTCAATCAACCAATGTTTATTAAGCCGTAACTCATGCCCACCATTCAGCAGCTCATTAGTAGCGAGCGCTTCAAAGCTAAGAAGAAAACTAAGTCCCCAGCGCTGAAACAATGTCCCCAGCGCCGTGGTGTTTGTACTAGGGTGTTCACAACTACACCCAAAAAACCCAACTCCGCCTTACGAAAGGTGGCAAGGGTTCGTCTGACTTCAGGATTTGAAGTAACAGCCTATATTCCTGGTATTGGTCATAACCTACAAGAACACTCCGTCGTTATGATCAGAGGTGGTCGTGTTAAGGACTTACCTGGAGTGCGATATCACATTATTCGGGGTACCCTTGATACGGCAGGAGTTAAGGATCGGCGTCAAGGTCGTTCTAAGTATGGGACAAAGCGCCCTAAGTAAACTCACGAGAATTGACTCCTCTAAAGTAAGAGACTTTCAGCAATAGAGTTGCTGTGTTCTCACCCACGCCCATCTAAACCCCAAGGGGACTCCCGTTATAGCCGACCGACTTAGCGGAAGACGGGGCGTATAAAGTGCTCCCGCAGGTGACCCACACAGCCCCTTGGGAATTGGAGACTAGAACTGTTGCGCTTCCTTGATAATTTGAGCATTATTAATAATTAATGCCCTCGAAAGAGTAGCGGTTTGTGCGCAAGCTGAAAAGCCTCTGAATCAAGCATAAACCAAAAATCTAAAAAGTAAGCCCAATAATTTTATTGGAGGGTTTAGAGGCTGTTTGGCTCAGCCATTAAGAGTGTAAAATTCTTAAGAATCCCAGCGACCTAGGAGCCGCTACGCGAACGCTATAATCTACGGGCTTTGCCCGACGCGGGGCGCGTTCGATTTAGCGACGGGAGTGTCAAAAGCTAACTGTATCACCAGGGTTAATCACACCAGGGTTAATCACACTAGGATTAATCACAGGAGTGTAGTTGATTGCCTTGGTTAATTTTTAATAGTAAACTGTATTTTTGATTTTTTCTTAAGCTTACTTATGTCTCGTCGCTCAGTTGTTAAAAAGCGTCCTGTCCCCCCTGACCCAGTCTATAACAGTCGCCTGATTTGTATGTTGGGGTGTAGACTCATGCGTCATGGCAAGAAATCCCTTGCCTACCGAATTATCTATGACGCAATGAAAATCATTGAAGAAAGAACTGGAGCTGATCCCATAGAAACCTTTGAAAAAGCTGTGCGTAACTTGACCCCTCTAGTAGAAGTCAAGGCTCGCCGGGTTGGTGGGGCAACCTATCAGGTTCCTATGGAAGTAAAGGCTGAGCGAGGGACTACTCTAGCCCTACGCTGGCTGATTAAATTCTCCAGAAGTCGCTCCGGTCGGAGCATGGCTAGCAAATTGGCTAATGAGCTGATGGATGCTGCCAATGAAACCGGAAATGCTATTCGCAAGCGTGAAGAAACCCATAGAATGGCAGAGGCAAATAAAGCTTTTGCCCACTATCGGTACTAATTATCCTAAAAAGCCTAGAACAAGAACCTGGTAGCTATAGGATAATGTCCACAAATGCCTAAAAAAACTTAAAAAAAGTATAAAATTGTAAATAGATAGCTACCTGGTGAGGAAATGGTGGCACCAGACAAAGGAGGTAACCGTGGCACGCACCATCCCGCTTGATAAAACACGCAATATCGGCATTGCAGCTCATATTGATGCGGGCAAAACAACAACAACTGAACGAATCCTGTTTTATTCCGGAATTGTTCACAAAATTGGTGAAGTCCATGAAGGTACAGCTGTAACTGATTGGATGGACCAAGAGCGGGAGCGGGGAATCACGATCACTGCTGCTGCAATTAGCACCAACTGGCGAGAGCATCGGATTAATATTATCGATACTCCCGGTCACGTTGACTTCACCATTGAAGTGGAGCGCTCCATGCGGGTATTGGATGGTGTGATTGCTGTGTTTTGCTCTGTAGGTGGTGTCCAGCCTCAGTCTGAAACCGTCTGGCGGCAAGCAGACCGCTATCAGGTACCTCGAATTGCGTTTGTTAATAAAATGGACCGGACAGGAGCAAACTTCTTCAAGGTCTACGAGCAAGTTCGTGACCGATTGCGCTCCAATGCTGTTCCCATCCAAATCCCGATTGGTAGTGAAAGCGAATTTAGAGGCATTGTTGACTTGGTGCGGATGCGAGCCAAGATATACACCAATGACCTGGGAACTGACATCGAAGATACAGAAATTCCTGAAGAGGTCAAAGAGCAAGCCGAAGAATACCGTGCCAAACTAGTGGAATCGGTGGCAGAAACTGATGAGGCGTTAATTGAGAAGTACCTTGAAGGAGAGGAAATCACGGCAGAGGAAATTCGTGAAGCCCTGCGCAAAGGAACCATTGAGGGCAGAATCGTTCCTATGTTGTGTGGCTCTGCATTCAAGAACAAAGGGGTTCAGCTGCTATTGGATGCGGTTATTGATTACCTACCAGCTCCGATTGATGTTCCGCCAATTCAAGGTACTATGCCTAAGGGTGAAACCGTCGAGCGGGTGGCTGATGACGAAGCTCCTATGTCAGCTCTGGCATTCAAGATTATGGCAGACCCCTATGGTCGCCTAACTTTCCTGCGGGTGTACTCTGGGGTACTCAAGAAGGGGAGCTATATCCTCAACTCCACTAAGGATAAGAAGGAACGGATATCTCGCTTAATTGTCTTGAAAGCTGATGACCGCATTGAAGTAGAGGAGTTGCGGGCTGGAGACTTGGGCGCTGCCGTTGGCTTAAAACATACTATCACTGGGGATACTATTTGTGACGAAGAGTCTCCCATTATTTTGGAATCCCTCTTTATTCCAGAACCAGTGATATCGGTGGCAGTAGAGCCAAAAACCAAGCAGGATATGGAGAAGCTATCCAAAGCCCTCCAAGCCCTATCTGAAGAAGACCCTACCTTCCGGGTCAGCATTGACCCAGAAACTAACCAAACCGTGATTGCGGGCATGGGTGAGCTGCACTTGGAAATCCTGGTAGACCGGATGCTGCGAGAGTTTAAGGTAGAAGCGAATGTGGGCGCTCCCCAGGTAGCCTATCGAGAGACGATTCGTAAATCAGTCCAAGCGGAAGGCAAATTTATCCGTCAAAGTGGCGGTAAAGGTCAGTACGGTCACGTTATTGTTGAATTGGAACCAGGAGATACTGGTAGTGGTTTTGAATTCGTCTCCAAGATCGTAGGTGGTTCTGTACCGAGAGAGTACATCTCTCCTGCTGAACAAGGGATGAAGGAAGCCTGTGAATCGGGAATTCTAGCAGGGTATCCAGTGATCGACGTCAAAGTTACCCTAGTAGATGGGTCTTATCACGACGTAGACTCTTCAGAAATGGCATTTAAGATTGCTGGTTCTATGGCCATGCGGAATGCTGTGATGAAGGCTGCCCCAGTACTCCTAGAGCCTATGATGAAAGTTGAGGTGGAAGTGCCGGAAGACTTCCTTGGGGATGTCATGGGTGACCTCAACTCCCGCCGTGGCCAGATTGAAGGTATGGGTTCTGAAGACGGCATTGCCAAAGTAACTGCTAAAGTTCCATTAGCAGAGATGTTTGGTTATGCTACGGATATCCGGTCTAAGACCCAAGGTCGGGGTATTTTCTCTATGGAGTTTAAAACCTATGATGAAGTACCTCGCAATGTGGCAGAAGCCATCATTGCTAAGAATCAAGGGAACGCATAACAAAAAAAAGGAACATGTAATTCATGGCACGCGAAAAGTTTGAAAGGAATAAACCCCACGTCAACATTGGCACGATTGGTCACGTAGACCACGGCAAGACTACCCTAACTGCTGCTATTACTATGACATTGGCAGCTCAAGGGAAGGCAAAAGCGAGGAACTACGAGGAAATTGATGCAGCTCCTGAGGAAAAAGCACGGGGGATTACCATCAATACTGCTCATGTGGAGTACGAAACCGAAAATCGCCACTATGCCCACGTGGATTGCCCAGGCCACGCTGACTATGTGAAAAACATGATCACGGGTGCGGCGCAAATGGATGGGGCAATTCTGGTGGTTTCTGCCGCTGACGGTGCCATGCCACAAACTAAAGAACATATCCTCCTGGCTCGGCAGGTGGGAGTGCCTAACATCGTGGTTTTCTTAAATAAGAAAGACCAAGTAGACGATGAAGAACTCCTAGAGCTAGTAGAACTCGAAATTCGGGAACTGTTGAGCGAATACGACTTTGACGGGGACAATATCCCGATTGTGGCTGGGTCAGCCTTAATGGCTGTAAACGCCCTGACCGAGAATCCAGGCATTGCCAAAGGTGACAATGAGTGGACTGATGTGGTACTAGAACTGATGTCTAATGTAGACTCATACATTCCCACACCAGAGCGGGATGTGGATAAGCCATTCCTGATGGCAGTGGAAGATGTCTTCTCCATCACTGGTCGGGGAACTGTTGCCACCGGTCGAATCGAGCGGGGTAAAGTTAAAGTTGGTGAGACGGTAGAAATCATCGGGCTTAAAGAGACCCGTAACACCACCGTAACTGGTGTGGAAATGTTCCAGAAGACCCTAGACGAAGGGATGGCTGGAGACAATGTTGGGCTACTGCTACGGGGTATCCAAAAAGAGAACATTGAGCGGGGTATGGTACTTGCCAAGCCCGGTTCAATCACCCCTCACACCAAGTTTGAATCTGAGGTATATGTCCTGAAGAAAGAAGAAGGTGGACGTCATACTCCCTTCTTCTCCGGCTATCGCCCTCAGTTCTATGTACGAACCACTGATGTGACTGGCACTATTGATGCCTTTACTGCTGACGATGGCTCTACAGCTGAGATGGTGATGCCAGGCGATCGCATCAAAATGACAGTGAGCCTGATCAACGCCATTGCGATTGAACAAGGAATGCGCTTTGCTATCCGTGAAGGTGGTCGCACCATCGGCTCAGGTGTGGTCAGCAAGATTCTCGAATAGCAGTACTCTACTATAGAGTAGGAGCAGGGAAGTTCTAGCTTCTCTGCTCTTTATTCA
>NZ_JAAHHW010000071.1:0-21374 GCF_010692325.1 Moorena sp. SIO3I8
GTACGACAGCAAAAGTTCTGACGGCACATTGAGAACGCCAATTGTCCTGGGGACGTTAAGAAATTTAGCTGTTCAAGAGCGAATGAATCCCCATCCATAATCTTTGATTTGGATGGGGTGCGTTCAAACAGGAAGTAAACAGGGGTCGTTGTGACGTTTTTGTCCGCGATGTTCACGTTTTATAGAACAGTAGAGAATCGATAACCAGATTCTGTCCCATTTTCTCCCTCTAGCAGTCATAGGTTTGGGGAGCGCTAGTCCCCCCTAGGGTATCCTTCGGTAAGAGTTGGACCGGGCTTTCAAGGTGCAGACGTTTACTTGTCCACGTAGCCCCTCCACTAAATGGAATCCTCGCTTCAGTCTCATCCCCTTGAAGGGGATGAGATTAACAACCTTATACAACTATCTTGAGAGTGCAGATACTTGATTAGACGACTAAGGATAGAATCCTTCAAAATGCATCACCACAACAATCAAGGAAGTGTTCTTTACTCGATCAAAACCTTCTTGTACCCCTAGAAGTAGTTGACCTAGTTGTTTGTTTGTGTTAGGTCAGGGTCAGTAGTATATCACTAAATCTAAAATCCAAAATCCCATGACCTCCAAGCGGATTTTTATAACTGGTGCTAGTGGCTGCATTGGTCACTACATCACTGAAGCGTTAAGTCTCGAAACTGACCATGAGTTGTATTTGTTAGTCAGAAACCCTGACAAATTAAAGTTTGACGATTTGAAGTTTGGCGACAAGGGACGTGCTGGCATTACCATCCTAGAAGGTGACCTGCAGCAGATTGAAGACTTTGGTGACTTGCTCAAGACCATGGATGCGGCAATTCTGGCAGCAACCGCTTGGGGAGGGCAAAAGGAAACATTTGATATTAACGTTGTCAAAACTATCCAGTTAATCAACTTGCTTGACCCTACTGTTTGTGAGCAAGTAATTTATTTCTCTACTGCTAGTGTACTGGATAGGAATAACCAATTACTGAAAGAAGCCGGTGAACTTGGAACAGAATATATCTATTCCAAATATACTTGTCTGAAGCGCTTATCCCAATTAGCGTCCGCTCCTAAGATTACTACTGTCTTTCCTACCTTGGTACTGGGGGGAGACGAAACTAAACCCTACTCCCATCTGTCATCGGGACTCCCAGATATTGTCAAATGGATTAACTTGATTCGTTGGTTTAAAGCTGATGGCAGTTTCCACTTCATCCACGCCCAAGATATTGCTCAGGTCGTGGGATACCTGATTGATCATCCTCTCTCTCAAGCATTGAGTGCAGAAGCAGAGTGGATGTCTAGTGGTAGATTGGTTTTAGGTTGTCAGCCGTTGAGTGTCAACCAAGCCGTAGAAGAAGTTTGTAAGTATCTAGATAAAAAAATTTATTTTCGCATACCATTGTTTATCTGGCTTGCCAATATCTTTATTGTGCTGTTCCGGATTCAGATGGATCCTTGGAGTCGGTTTTCCTTGAATTACCGACATTTTATTTATCACAACCCCGTTAATCCAAGCACCTTTGGTTTACCGACTTACTGTCCTACACTTACTGACGTTCTGAAAGTTAGTGGCATTAGCAGAGAGTAGATTTTTAAAATCGTGACACTTTAAACTAGAAACAGGACTCCTAGTTAACTTGTCTTTAATTTTTGAATTGCTGAAATATAAATTCTGCTTAATTTTAACATAACACCATCAAATGATCCATAACTCGGCTCAAGTACCCTAGCTTAATTCGTTGATAGTCTTAGGATAAACGACGCGATTAACCGAGGTTGCTCTAACTCACAGGGAGCAGGTCTTGCGTTGCAGAACAAAAGTACTATGTACCATTAGAGCAAGCTTAAACCCATGAGGGGGCTATAGATAATGTACAAATATTCTAGACATCTCCAAAAATTCACCTCAAACCCTTGTAATGCCTGGGTCAGAACCGATTTTATGGAGATGTCTTCTGCATAAGGACATGCTCCCCCTATTACCTATTACCCATTACCTATTACCCATTACCTATTACCCATTACCTATTACCCATTACCTATTACCCATTACCCAGATTTAGTACAAATGTTCTGCATAAGTGACATGCTCCCTAACCCACAAATTTATCTGAATAAAATAATACTATCATCTCCGGTTGACTAATTATTAGAATCAGTAATTAGTCTCCGGGGGAGACAAGCGCACCAAAATACTTACCAGAGCTAAATTTAGCAGCTCTAACTTTACCAGCTTTAGGTTTAATATCATGTCAGGATAATTACCCTTAATAAAAACCTCCCCCATCTCCCCATATTCCCCTCCTGGTCGGGGTTAGGGGCTCACAAGGGTAGGTTTTTTACCTAGCAGGGCGAGAATGTACGTACTGGCATTGGGTATTTTGAACTCAAAATATGTCCCCAAATCTCCCAGAATTTCCCCCGATTACCGACCCATCTCCCCATATTCCCCTCCTGGGAGGGGTGTCGGGTGGGTCCGGATTCCCCATTCCCCATTCCCCATTCCCCATTCCCCATTACCTATTACCTATTACCTATTACCTATTACCTATCTCCAATGTAAAAAAACTACCCCTGTGAGGGGTCCCACCCTCCCTCTAATTATGGGTATTAAACCTGAATTGATATTAATTATTACCTATTAAACACAAGCTATTAAAAGCTTTTTAATCATCCAATAAAAGCTTTTAAAAAATCCTTTCCCTGCCGTAAAAGAATTTTACAAAATCTTTAACTAATCGGTAGGTAGAATTACACTGACTTTATAATCAATAGCGAATTTTTCGCTTATTATTAATCTATAAATGGAAGTATTCAGCCGACAGCTAACGCCATAGGCGCATCTACCATTGCCAGCTATCAGCCATTGCCTGAGCTGAATGCTTACCTATAAATAGGGATTTTTTTCCGGTTAAGTATATTATATGAAGCAAAAAAAACATTCATTATAATGATATTCCGGATTTTTTTAGGCACCAATCAATATCTGTGCTCACTGTTGAATACAACAATTACAACGTAAGCTAATGCGCTACGCGCAGGCTACGCCAACAGCTATCAGCTATCAGCGTGTCGCGTATCAGCTATCAGCGACCACTGACCACTGACTACTGACTACTGACGGCTGAATGCTTACATTACAACACTAGTATCAGAACAATTATTGTGCCTTGAATTTCCCAAATTGAACCGCAAATTTAGGCAGTTCAAAAAAAACTTCGCTGGCTGAAATTTATTCCACAACACCCAGAAAATTATGAAAATGAACAAAACCATTGCTAAAAAATTATTACTGTTCGCTACAGTAACCGGTTCCGTTCTCGCTGCTGCACCAAGTTTGGCTGCTACTTTCGCTTTATCTAAAGGATCCTTTGACTTCAACTTTAGTACTGATCCTCTGGAAGTCGTTACCCTGACTGAAGCCGACACTTTTGTGATTTCAAGTGGGGGTGATGTGATTGCTGAGGCGAACGCGGTGTCAACTTTTAACCCTGATTCACCCAATCCACTAAAACGAGCTCGTAATAAATCTTTGAGTACCGCTGAGGGTGAAGGAAGCAACTACCGTGGTGTGGCGGAAAGTTTTGCTGGACTTATCGGTTACAACTTCTTTGTCGATGCAGGGGAAACCTTTTCTTTCGATTTCAATGGTTTTCTCGATCTAATCACCATGATCGACAATCCACCTGCAGAAAGTGCAAGTGCCGAGGGCACCGTAGTTTTCGAGTTATACGATAGCAATGACTTGAGTACTCCCATCGACTTCTTCGCTCTCTCTGGTAACTTAGAGACTCTAGGATATGATGATTTCCTTGTGTCTGCTCACAGTGACAATGTGTTTGCTTATAACGACTTTACTAAGTTGTTTGGAGGAACAGAGGAATTTGCTCTGGCTGATGTTCAGGGTTATTATGAGCGCACTTTCGAAACAGCAACTTATTTGACCTTAGTCGAAGCTAAAACGAATAAGGCAATCGTTAAAGCTCCTGAATCGTCAAACTTGCTAGGCTTACTTTTCTTCGGTTTACTGAGCATTGGATACCGAGTCAAAACTAAAAGTTTTACCGATAAGTCAAAGTTATTAAGGGATTAATCCTAATAATAATTAAGTCCGGTTAATCACTTATTAACTCCTGGATTTTTGGTCATAAGCAATCGGTAATGGGGAATCGTAAACTACCAATTCCTAATCCCCCAATTACCAATTACTAATTCCCCGATCAGGAATATGATAATTATTCAACCGGATTTGATATAATTAGTTATTATTTGAAAAAAAAACCGCTAGTGGGAGCATTTTGCTCCCTTATTTTTTTCCTGATTTTGCTCTCTTATCTTTGACCGTAGAAGAAGCAAAGCTAGAGCTGGAACTTCTGCTATAACTCCTGCCTGACTCTCTGGTCACAGTAACCTCTTGACTGGTGTTTGCTTGATCACCAGATGCAAATGCCCTACTTTCGGATTGGACTACTACCTTTCCATCTGGTGAAACTATCCATTTTCTGATTATCCCCGAGCGCATCATAACTTAATCCCTCCATGGCTTTTTTGATTGATGTTTACCTACTTTAAAGGGTAAGCTATCAGCTGTTCGCGTAGCGCTTATGCTGACTTACCCATTACCCATTACCCTCAATCATGCCACTACTGACCCAACGCCTCGGCAGTTTGAATTTCAACATTATCAAGCATAGTGTCACTATGAAGCATATAGTTTAGTTCACGATTGAGCCAATCCTGAAACAGTCTATCCAATATCTCGTCGTACCGTTCCGGTGTTAATTCAGCAGGGATAAACCTTTCTACCATCAAGATATGATAACCCTGAGGAGTTTTGACGGGATTGACCACTTCTCCAATAGGTACACCAAAGACAATCGCTGCTATATCTGGACGTAAATTCCAACGGTAAAGCTTTCCTTCAAAACCGCACTTCTGTCGGCGTTCCTCATCAAGATCATAGATATGAGCTGCTTGATAAAAGCTAATTTCTTTTTCTTCAATTTGATAGAAGAGTTCTTGGGCAAGTTTCTCGTTAGCTACAATAATTTGATAGAGCAAGATTTGGTCAAAATCCAGTCGGTTTTGACCAAAAAACTTTTCCACATCTTTATCAAATAGACACTTCGATAACTTTTTAGCTAGCAATTGCTGGCGAATTCCGACTTCCCAGTCATCGGAAGTAATCATATTATCCGCTAGCCAAGCTAGAGTGTCTGAAGCTTTCTCCAAGCGATTTTCGTGACGGAATTTATCTGCCTCTTCCTGAATTTCTTCCTCGGTGATGCTTAGGTTTCTTTCGACAGCAGCTCGATTAATGACTTTTTGATACAAAATTTTCTCAGAGACGTCTTTGAGCTGGATTTCTCGTTTCAGAAACTCAGTAATTTCCTGTGGTTCAAGGGATGCTCTAGAAAGAATAGTCATGCTTAGCTTTTCCTTGTTCAGATTTTAGCTGATGGGGTAATGGGGAAAGATATGGAGCAACGGATGAGTTAACAGATCTAAGGGATAGGCTGATTCCTACGGCGTTGCTGAATCTTTGAATGAATAGGAGTAGAGTGGGCATCCTGCCCGCCCGAAAATAAATTGAAACTGGCAAGATGCCAGTTCTACGCAAGATGCCAGTTCTACGCAAGATGCCAGTTCCACTGCAAGATGCCCATTCCAGGGCAAGATGCCTATTCCACAGGTGCGACCCAAGGCCGCGAGCAATCCCTCGCGGCCTTGGAGGCGCGCACCTACTCTTAAAATCATTCCATTATTAACCAACGCCATTCCTACTACTTATCAATTTTATGCTAATTTATGCTAAAATTGCATCAGATACTGTGATGAAATCATCATTAGTTAGGGTCGTTGCACCCTGTCCATCGACGGTTCCTTTGACTAAAGCTAGAATATCGTTATTGAATTTCACCAAAGTGGCATCAGCAATGCCATTACCAGTGCTATCAAATACCTCTAATACAATATCGTCTACTGAGACTTCGACCGTCAGACCAATCTGATCTCCTTCAAATTGATTGAAGTCAGTGATTTGATCAGCTAATCCTGGATCAGTGATCGGGTTAGTTTCTTGGGTTAGAACAAATGTATCACCACCATTCCAGCCTGTGAGGCTATCTAGCCCGATGCCACCAACCAGGAAGTCTTCCCCATCGCCACCATCTAAGCTATCATTGCCTGCTCCACCCAGTAAAATATCATTGCCATCCTTGCCATTAATACTATCGTTACCTTGGTTTCCTTTCAGGAGGTCATCCCCTGCCTCTCCGGAAATCTGATCATTGCCTTGCAATCCCTGAATTTCGTCGTTGCTGTTGCCACCGACTAGTTCGTCATCCCCTTCAGTACCAATGATCGTGTTGTCGTAGGTTGTGATGAAATCAGCACTGGTTAGAGTAGTCTCACCCTGACCATTAACTGTTCCCTGGACTAGTGCTAGGATACCGTTGTCGGGAGAGGATGCTGGCTTTACTAAAGTCCCATCAGAGGATGCTGGCTTTACTAAAGTCCCATCAGCTGTGCTATCACCATTGCTATCTAATACCTCTAGTAGGATGTCCTCCCCAGATAGTCCCCCAGTTAAACCAATCTTGTCACCCTCACCAGCATTGAAATCGGTGATTAAATCAGCTAGAGAAGGGTCAGTTATGGGACTAGTTGTTTCCAATCCCAGCACAAATGTATCGCTACCGTTGCCCCCTGTGACTGTATCCGTACCAAAGCCACCAATCAGGACATCATCCCCGTCTCCCCCAGTTAGTTCATCATTGCCTTGAGTACCCCGCAGTGTGCTATTGCCATTGGTAGTAGTGATGCTCATCACGTTGGAGCCTACACCTGCCCTCACACCACTGATTAAGCGATCGCTACTGCTTGAACTCCAGCGATTAGTCCATGAACTGCTATTTGTTTGTGAGTCGTTAGTTACTATCCTACTACTATCGTTGCCATTGATAGTGAGGCTATTGTTTCTGATGGTTCTTGAAGAATAGTTTGAAGAATAGTTTGTAGTGCCAGTTGAACTAGTAATTAAACTACGGTTCTCTCGGATGCTGTCTGTGATGCTGTCTGTAATGCTGTCTGTGTCTGTAATGCTCTGTGTGGTGCTGTCTGTGTCTGTAATGCTCTGTGTGGTGCTGTCTGTGTCTGTAATGCTCTGTGTGGTGTTTTGTGTGGTGCTGTCTGTGTCTGTGGTGCTCTGTGTGGTGCTCTGTGTGGTGCTGTCTGGGATGCTGTCTGGGATGCTATCTGTGATGCTCCGTGTGATGCTCTGTGTGATCGGCTTTTTTAACCTCTGTGTAAACCTGTCTTTGAACCTCTCTGTAATTCGGCTTACACGAGGAAGAAATGTCAATGTTCTGCTGATTAAATTAAACATGGCTCTTAATCGGCTATCAGCCTTGTGTTACGCTTGAGCTGCACCTGCTGAATCTGCATTGTGGAGTTTTAAGTGTTGAGTGTTGACCGTTAACTGTTCTACTGCTGCACAGACAGGTCTTCCCTCTACCAAGCCTCAACTGTTAACTATCAACAAAAATCGCTCAGTTCACAAACTATGCCAATTAAATGGTCATTAGCTTAGCCTTAGCCAATAAATTGTCTCTAGAACGCTGCTCCACTGATCGGATACTTGTCTGATCATTGATTGGTAATTATTTAGACATCCATCAGTCTACGCTTACCAAACATGATAAAGGGTTCAGATGAAGATGTGATCAGGATAATGCGTATTTTCAGGACTTACGCACAAGACCTTTAAAACTCGGTTTATCGTGATAAATCAAAGGCTGAAATCCATAGCTCTCATCTCCCCATATCCCCTAGGCGCTAGGCGATAGACCAGCGTTTTTTTAGCATATTCCATCGCCTCTTAACCCTTCCCTATTACCTATTACCGATACCTATTACCGAACATTCCCATTAAGCTGTAGCTGGATTTCAGAAAATTAGCTTGAGTAATATAAAAACCTAGACCGACTGTCAGACACAGCACGGGAAGTTCCCCTGCCAGTATTAGCAATAGCCTCAGCCCTTGCTCTGGCTGTGCTAATCCCAAACTTAGGATTTATTCTGGCATCAGTCCTAGTGTTGACTGAAACACTCTTACCACTAGCATCTGCATCGGCTGCAGCTAATGCCAAATCCTTGGAAGCAAATGTCAGGGTATTAGCAGAAGCTGATGCACCGCCAAAAATACCGTTTTTATGAGTAGATTTTTGAGCAAAATCTAGATCCTTAATTATCATTATTCTCTTCTCTCTGCACCTATGCCTAAACTGATGACTATCACCTTCCTTAACTAAAGACTTAACTAAAGAAGGTGATTTTTATGTAGGCCCACACAGCTAAATTTACCTGCTAAGTCCTGAAGCTAGCAGATATTCTTTGTCTAGTCTGTCTATCGATTCTTAATTAAAGGGGGAAGCATTGGCGCGCCGAGTTATCTTATAGATATAAATGCTTCACCCCTAAATCAGATTTTGGATGCAATCAAATACACCCTAGGGTCAGGATTTCCCTTAGTTCTAGTAATCAACTGCAACGACGGAGTTAGAGAATGAAGTAGCGCCACCACCATCATAGACAAAGGAGTCAGTATCAGTTTCAACGAGGAAGTTCTTGCTATAACCCCTGTACTCAGCAGTGGCTTCAGCATTAGCTAGGCGGCCCTTGACATTTACCCTTGAGTCAACATACTTATCGATATCGACGCGGATATCAAGGCGAACGTCCTTGTCAATATATAAGTCGAACTTCCGGCGACTACCACCAAGGATATTGGTTTCTTCGTTAACAACTTCGATGTGATTTATATCAGAAATAATCATGGTTGGTCTGCTCTTTTGTAAGTTTTGTGTTAGTTAACAACTTGGTTGTTGTTAGTTTGATTATACCGCTTCTTATTCAATTTGTCTCACTTGTCAAGCCAATTTGGCGGAAACTTTAATTAAATTAGTTAGGTAGCTAAAAACAACTTTATTGTTATTTTAATCCTACCTCTCTTAATTCAATTTGTCTCACTTGTCACGCCAATTTGGCGGAAACTTTAGCTCGAACCTTGATTAAGTTAGGTAGGTAGCTAACAACAACTTTGGTTTTGTTGTTGTTATTTTTAACCTACCGTTCTTAATTGAATTTGTCTCACTTGTCACGCCAATTTGGCGGAAACTTTAGCTCGAACCTTGATTAAGTTAGGTAGGTAGCTAACAACAACTTTGATTTTGTTGTTGTTATTTTTATCCTACCGCTCTTAAGTCAATTTGTATCACTTGTCACGCCAATTTGGCGGAAACTTTAGCTCGAACCTTGATTAAGTTAGGTAGGTAACTAACAACAACTTTAGCTTTATTGTTGTTATTTTTATCCTACCGTTCTTAATTGAATTTGTCTCACTTGTCACGCCAATTTGGCGGAAAAGTTTGAGGAATAGTTTCCTGTTACAAATTGTTATGAAAAATCCCCAAGTTATGGAAAACTAACTTGGGAGTATTAATGGAATTTATGCAGTATCAAAAAATTAAGAAAAACAAAATAAATTCAGTGATTGGGGGACTGTCAGCATTGAGTTATCAGCCCCTCACCTTAATGGTGAGATTACCAGTCCCTAGAAAAACCTTACATTCCTAGTAGTTTAGTAGAATTTTGGCAATTTGTGGTTAAACCACTGTTCTTGAGAGCCCCCTTGCACTAGTTGGCTTCTCCTGTCAAGGGGCTTTGCATAGTCGAGATCTTTAATATTCCTTAAGCACTTCGCAGCATCTTCCCTATCCTGCTTAAGGCTGTCGGTTGTAGCTTGATTGAGTGAGTCCATTTTCTCGTTATCCCGTCGCAATCGGCAGTAAGTTCGCGACGGTATGTATTCTAAGGGGTTAAGACCCAAATAACGCAGCATCAAAACACAAGCCCAGGAATACTTGCGATCGCGAATTGCTTCTTCAATCAAACTAATCTTTTCAGGATCTAGGGTTTTGCCCACTGGGCGATTAGAACGACGAAGCATGGAGTAACTCATGATGATTTCTCTGTGATCTGAAGGTCAACGAATTGGATTTGCAGGATTTACGCTTGAACTCTACCTCTAGTTTCAATAGTCAGTGATTCTGGTTGGTCAATTAAGCGAAGAGTTAGAGTACTGATCTAACCATCTGATTTGAGTTGTGAAACCTGCGAAGATGGCGTGATCGGGTGATCGGGTGATTGGGTGATCTCGAATAATCTCACAACCTGTTCTTTTTTAGCAATCAATTATGATTGATAGATCAGGATTCTCTTCTTCTAAATCTCCATCAATCATCGCAATTTTGAACAACACCAGATTCTTCCCCCCTTGCCTCTAGTTGACTGACAAACCTCTAAAACTTGAAACACTCTCAGTAAAGACTATTTTGAACAAAGCTTTATGAAAATTTTGATGAGATTTCGTGAAAATTTTGATCAGATTTTGTGAAAAGACTGTGAAATCCTTTATCCACAGGGGATTCACACAGCTTTTCCATGACCGTACTCAATGCTAGCTCTGACCATAAATTTCCATAACTGGGCAAAGCCCACGACTTGTCAGTCAATCCATTTCCCTCCTTTGTACTCCTCTTCCCTGACTGGTTGTGCCACCAGGGTTAATCGACCTGGATTTAGTACCACCCCTATTACCCTACAGGCAGTATGTCGATGGCTAAATTGCGTTAGTCCTGCTATAGATTGACACCACCTTTTTGCAGCTGTCGGATTGGATCTAACAAGAAATCCACAATCCGACGTCGGCGGATAATGATATCAGCTTTGGCTGTCTGACCAGGTTTAAATCGGATCATTTGATCGTCCTCTGTAACGTAGTCACGGTTTAGGGAAACTTCCACCTCATAAACCGAACCAAGTTGTTGATCAGTTTTGGCATCGGCAGAAAGGGAGGTAACTTTCCCTTTGATGATGCCGTATTCCTGATAGGGATAGGCATCAAGCTTGATTTGCACCGGCATTCCTTCTTTGATAAAGCCTGCCTCTTGATTAGGTAAACTGGCTGATAACACCAGGGGCGCATCTTGGGGCGCTACTTCCGCAATGGTTTGACCGGGTTGAAAAACTTCACCAATATTGGCAACGTTGAGGGAGGAAACTACTCCATCCACCGGTGCATAGAGAAACTTTTGTTTGAGCCTGGCTTTTGCACTACTGAGCAGATTGCGGTTTTCAGCAATTTTGGCATTTAGTTGAGTCAGTTCGATCTCCAACTGCTGAAGTTTCTGCTTGGTCTCCAGCTGAGTCCGATGCACTTCCGCTTGCTTCTGAGTTAGACCTGCCTGAAGTCGTTGGATTTCTGCTAAAGTCTGGTTGAAATCGCTCTGAGTGAGAGTGATCGCGCTGTTGCGATCGCGTATACTCTGCTGGGCTTGATCAATCTGGTCTTGGTTACTGGCTGCTTCTTGCAGTTGGGTTTGGGTAATCACCCGCTGACTCGCTCGTAGGCTATGTTCTGCTTGAAATACTTGTTCTTTTGAGATTGCCCCTGATGCTAAAAGGGGTCTGAGATTGTCTAGGCGTTCTTTGAGCGCAAAGGCATCATCCTGTCGTTGCTGGAGCAGTGCTTGGGTAGTCGCCTTGAGCTGTTTTAGCCGTTCTAGTCTGTCCTGACTGGCGACGTTTGCCTGCTGATGTTGGATCAGTTGTTCTCGTAAGGCGGCTACTTTAGTCTGTGCCTGAGCGATAGCGGCCTGTTGTGCGTCAATGTCCGCTTTGGCAATTTGCTGACGGGTTTGGGCTTCTTGGCGGATGTTTTCAATCAGCCCTTGCATCTGAATTAATTTGATTTGGTCAGCATTGATCAGTTGCTCCAAACGCTCTACTTCCGTAGCACCAAGTTTTGTATCCAGTTCCACCAAGACTTGCCCAGCGGTAACCGATTCCCCTTCTTTGACTGCAATCTTGGCCACCTTGCCGGATTCGATCGGGTGAATTTTATACACTTCTCCTTTTGGCACTAACTTGCCTGTGGCTTTACCCACTTCGTCAATTTGCCCAAAGGTTGCCCAAACTCCACAGACCATACAGAAGGCGAATCCGCCCAAAAGCAGTCTCTGGGGCAGTACCGATGGGGGCTGATCCAGTAGATTTTGTAGGGCTGTTGACCAGTTTTGAGTGTTGGTAGCTCCTAGTGATGATGTTGGTGTGACCGGATTTGGGACATGATTAGGTGATGGTCGGACTAGTGGTGCTGATACCGCTGTCCCTCCATAGATCGATCTAATCTCAGCTGAGGTTAGATTAGGGTGAGCGGTTTCTCCCTTAGGGAGTCCCTCTCTAGACGGCATAGATGCTTCTGGTTTGTTCATGGTAGTTCACCGATAATCACTGCTAGTGTTGTGTGTATTGATTTGAACTGAGAAGACTAACCTTGGCGAAAGTTAATCTTGAACACAGTGGGCGATATCAGGGAAAATACAAGAATCAATAAGGAGCCATTATTCTCAACATTATTGATAATAAAATTCAATAGTCCTAATAAGCAAGGCTGAATATGGTCATAATTTTTGCCCCGTATCACATTTTTGCTAAATTTTTCTTGGGCTTACCCTGTGGGCGATATACTGATCAACCCTAATCACCCCAAGAGCTATTTTTTAAGCAAAAAATTGATAAATTTCATAAATGCCAGGGTTAAAGATCCAGCTGCTGCTGGGCTAGGTGGTAGTACAGACCTTTCTCAGCCATGAGTTCCTCGTGGGTACCGCGCTCTGCGATCAGACCTTGGTCGAGGACGAGTATAGAGTCAGCATTGCGCACCGTAGAAAGACGGTGGGCAATGATGAAGGTAGTGCGATCGCGACTAATGCGAGCTAAATTTTGTTGAAAACGTCGCTCGGATTCTGTATCTAGGGAGCTAGTCGCTTCATCGAGAATCATAATCTTGGGGTTACCCAGCAAGGCTCGGGCGATCGCAATCCGTTGCCGTTGTCCCCCAGACAGGTTAGACCCTCTCTCCCCAACCTTGGTGTTGTATCCCAGGGGCAGGTTTTGAATAAACACATGAGCTTCAGCCAATTTGGCAACTTCTACCCCTTGTTCGAGGCTATACTCGGGTTTGTATAAGGTGATGTTCTCTAAGATCGTCCCTGAAAACAAAAAGCATTCTTGGGGTACCACACCTAATTGAGAGCGTAAAGACTGGGGAGAAACATGTCGGATGTCGTGGCTATCAATCAAAATACGGCCTGTAGTTGGCTGATAGAGTCCTTGGAGCAGCTTTACCAAGGTACTTTTGCCCGAGCCACTGCGTCCGACAATGGCTATGGTCTTTCCAGGGGCAACCTCGAAGGAAATGTTTTGAAGGGTGTATTGTTCATCATCCTCACTATAGCGAAAGCTGACATTGTCAAACTGGACATGCCCCGCGATCGCGGGCAATGGCATCAGGGGTTTTTGGGTATTCTCTTCTGGCTGGGTGGTCAAGACATCATCGAGCCGTTCCACCGATACCAAGATTTCTTGGAATTCATCCCAAAGTCCCACCAAAGACAAAATCGGGCTAATCACCCGACCAATGAGCATATTAAATGCCACAAACTGACCAATTGTGAGCTGTTCCTGAATTACCAGACTAGCCCCGAACCACAGTAAAGCCGTGCCGCTGAGGTTATTAATCAAGCCACTGACTGACCCTAAGCCGTTGGCCAAGTTCTGTCCTTTGAATACCATATTCAACTGACCCGTGAGGCGGTCTTCCCAGCGCCAGCGCACCTCTTGTTCAGAGGCTGCTGCTTTGACAGTTGCTACTCCCGACATCATTTCTACTAACAGGGAGTTTTGTGCCGCTGCTTCTTTAAAGATTTCCCTGGACACTTGGCGTAGAAATGGACTGGCAAGTATGGTCAAAATCGCAATCGGTACAATCGTTGCCAGCACCAGCAAGGTTAGGTGCCAGTTGTAGTAGAGCATCAGCCCCACATAGACAAACATCATTACCACATCCAGCCAAGTGGCAATGGCTTGCTGAGTGAGGAACGCCTGAATTTTACCAGTTTCCTGGACTCGGGTTAGGATGTCCCCCACCTGGCGGGATTCAAAAAACTTCAGGGGTAGTGTGAGGGTATGCTTAATAAAGCCACTGACAAAGGTAAGACTGAGTCGATTGGAAAAGTAATCCAGCAGGTAGCGTCTGGTGACACTCAAGCCTATGCTCCAAAGGCCAAAGATGACTAGACCAATGGCAAACACATTGAGGGTAACAACACTTTTGTTAACCACCACCTGATCCAAAATGATTTGGGTAAACAGGGGGGTAATCAGACCAAAAACCTGGAGCAGTAGGGAAGCTAGGATAATTTGCAACAGGACTGTGCGATGGGGCCATAGCAATCCCCAAAAGCGATTCAGAGAAATCTTTTGATTAGGAGTCCCTGCTAGCTGGGGAGTGGGATTCAACAGCAGCGCATATCCTGTCCAACCCTCTAGAAATTGTTGTCGAGAAAGCGATCGCTTTCCTACAGCTGGATCCGCAACAAGTACCTTCTCCCCTTTGACCCAATAGACAACTATATAATGATCACCTTGCCAGTGAGCAATCCAGGGGTTACTCCGATCCGCTAGGCGAGCTAAAGACGCTCTAACTGGAGTAGCTTGAAATCCCAAGGTTTCTGATGCTCTGGCTAACCCTTTCAGGGATGACCCAGAACGCCCCACCCCTGCCAGATTCCGTAGGGAATTCAAGCTAAATCGTTTGCCCCAGTAACGTCCAATCATTGCCAAGCAAGCAGCGCCACAATCTGAAGACGATTGCTGTTCAATGAAGGGATAGCGTTGCCACAACCCCTGAAGAAAAGGTCGCTTCGTCGGTACGGGAAATGGGATCAGTTTAGACTCAGCCTGGGTCGAGTTACTTTGTGTTTCACCATTTCCATTGCTAGGGGGGTTGGATGGAATTAGCGGTACTCTGTGACCCGGCTGATTACGGATTTGGTGAACTATGGCGCTAGTGGCGTCTGATTTCTGGTGTCCATTTTCAGAGCTTTGACCCGTCTGTGGACTCAACCTTGCCAGCACCGGTACCAGGGCTTGGGCAGTGTCCCAATGTTCCTGAGGGAGATAGGTTACCCATAAATCGCTTTGGGCAATCCAATCTTCCGGTACTGGCTGAGGATAGCCCCAACTTTCGCCAATGGCAATGGTTAGTGGGCAATTCTCTTCAACTCCACCCCTTGCAATCTGACCACTACGTAGCCAGTAACGACCGACTTGGCCAGACTCAACTAAGGACTCCCCAGCGGAAATCCGTGTGTCTACCAGGTAGGGCAACAATTGCTGTAGGGTGATGCTGTCAAGCGATCGCAATTCTGTCAAGGTCTTGAAGAAAATCAAGCGTTGCCGGTGCTGAGCTTGTTGCTGTAGGTGTTCGAGCCACTCCGGTAGCTGTTCTAACCAAGATTGGAGTTCAGCTAAGGAGATCCGAGCAATCTGTCCTGAACTCGCTGCGATCGCTTGGTAAGGATAATATAGGTTGCACAACAGTTCCTCAGCCCCAAAGGTTGCCCCCTCTTCAAGAACCTGTACCGATACGTCCCGCTGTTTTTCCCCATCAAAGCTTAGCAGCCGCACCCGCCCGCCACAGACGACGTAAAAATACTTATTTGGTTCATTTTGAACAGAATCTTGGCTTAACTCCCGTCTAGGATAGGATATAATTTTATCACCTAGCTCAAAGTTATGAATTTGGAAGGATTGACTAAATTCTGGTAATAGTGTCTTTGATAGCGTCTTATCCAACCAGTTCGCGATTAGGTGTTCAATAACCTCGGAAGATTTCTGGGTCGGGTATTGGCCAAGGTAATCTGGTGGTTGCCCTGATTTTTCTAAACCGACCGTTTTCTGATGCATTAGGTAGAACCCCTTCTTTAGTTAGTTTTACCTTGTCTTGACTAGCGCCATGGTTAGGTGGAGTCTTCGGCCCCATTTGATTGGCACGAGTCTTGATTGTTCAAACAGTACTCTGGGTATTCACATAGACTCTGCTCTCCCTTTTGACCTAGTGATAGTTCCAGTAGTGTTCCCTGGGGTTGACTTAGGAGTTGACTTAGGAGTACTGTGGCATCCAACAAGTGTTTGCCGTTTTATGCCACCTAAGCCATCCCAGCTAATCCAGGTAATAAGTAATAATTTGATGGTCACCCTTGCTCCGGGAGGCTGTTCGCCCTTTTTTAGGTAACTTCATGAAAAGCTCGTGAAATCAATTATGAGTTTTTTCCGCTGAAAACTCAATATCTTTACATATTTCTTAAAACTTCAAAGCTTTTCTACATATTCCTTACCAGTAAACCCATGGACAATCTCCGGAATAATCCTATGTGAAGTAAATTGGTGCTGTCAAGTTGTTTTCACAATAAATTCACGGTTTTTAAGGGAACTTCAATAAAATTTTAGAAAATCTTATTGAAGTTAAGTCGCCAGATTGAAGTTAACCAGCCAGATAGAGTTGTCAAGTTTTCATAACATTTTTACTAAACTCATATAATCAGTTTAGTAGTTATCAATAGTTTCACAAGTACTTTACCAACTCTTCATTAAATTTTCATATAAACTTTAAACAAAATTCACAAGTACAGCAATGTCTCAGCTCCTAGAGAAGCTTTGTGATTCGTGATATAGCGGTTTTTAGCCTAATGAGGTACACAGGATTTTTTACCTTTTCTTTCTTCTGACTTTACTGCTCCGAAGTCCCTGCTCCCTGCTCCCTATAAACCCAAAAACTTGTACCTTACTAGCTTAAAAACCGCTATAGTGTGATACGGTTTATCAATTACCCTAGGGGTTATACCCATCAATAATTCGCCAACTTAAATTCGCCAGCTTACAGAGCACCATACTCCCTATCTGGTCGTCATATCATCGACCCTTAATACTAAATCATTAAAACTGATCGGGAGATGGGGAGAAGTAAGGGGAGGGAAGAACGTGGATATTGTTAATCATCACTCATCCTCCGGACTTGCTATAAGTTAATCAATAGTTAAGTAGCTCCACTTAATTAAACATCAAACGTTCAACAGTATAATTTCCCTGTTGACCCCGATTTTCCATCCCCTCAATAATTGCTAAAGCGTTGGTCGTATTCATCCTCAAATACATAACTACCCAATTCTTGACGTTTGAGATGTAGCCCTTGGTCTTCAATACGGTTCATTTGAGGAGAATAAGGAGGAAGAAAAAAGATGCGTGGGTCCTTGTTTTGACCAAATTTGATGACGTTGTTGAACTACCTTGGCACGATGGATTGAAGCGTTATCGTGAATAATCACTGTGGGCTTTCCTGTCTCAAATAATCGCTTCATCGCTTTTTGTGCTTGCCATTCCATCAAACGAAGATAACTGTTGGTGTTGTAAGTTCCCACTTTCAAGGTATATTCAAATCTTTTGTCTTGTTCCCAAACTCCCATGCGGATTGACTCTTCTTCCTTTTCTACTGGTTTGAGAAATAGATTTTTGTTTACCAATGGGACTATAGCCGTAAGCATTCAGCAGTCAGCTGTCAGCCGTTGGCCACAGACCCAAAGCTGATAGCACCTCAAGTAGCGTGGCCATTCCCGTAGCGTGGCCATAGGCCAAAGCCCAAAGCTGATAGCTAAATGCTTACTCAAGACAAGGTCAAAAACGGTAATTATTTTGTATAATTGATTTAGAAATGCTATCGGTAAACTACTTACTAGAAGAAGCATAGCAAGAGGATGAACTTCTGCTATAAATTCTGGCAATAGAGTCTCTTTTGACAGTAACCTCTTGAATAATGGTTGCTTCATCCCCAGAGGCAGTTGCTGTACTTTCGGCTTGGACTACAACCGTACCATCTGGTGAAACTATCCATTTTATGATTGTCTGGGAACGTTTCATGGTTACATCACTCTAGTTAGTAATTTTAGTTATTAGGTAGATTCAATTTTATTACCCCTGCTCCGAAGCTCCGTTCGCGTTCGCGCAGCGTCTGGCTCTGCCAGTAAGCGTGGCCCACGGCCTTAGCTCCCTGCTCTCTAAAACCATTAATAGCATTGGGATTATTCCCCAGTATTGATGGTACTAAGTTCACTATGTATCATATAGTTAACTTCACTATTGAGCCACTCTTGAAACATACTCTGTAAAATTTATTTAGACTTTTCTTCGGTTAATTCAGCTGGAAGAAATTCTTCAACTAAGAAAAGATGATATCCTTGTTCGGTTTGCAGGGGATGAGTCACTTCTCCTGGCTGAACACTAAAGATAACGGCAGCTATCTCAGGCTTAAAGCTCCAGCGAGGCAACTTTCCTTCATAGCCACACCGTCGCTGCCTTTCTAGGTCTATATCATAGAAATGAGCAGCTTCATAAAAACTAATTTCTCCTTCCTCAATCTGATAGAAAAGCTCCTGAGCAATTTCCTCAGAATCCACCAGAATTTGATAAACCAAAACTTGCTCAAAGTCTAGTCGATTTTGAGCAAAGCTTTTTTCGACATGCTTATAAAATAAGGACTCAGCAAGCTTTTGGGCAAGCAAGCGATCGCTAATTCCCGCTTCCCAATCCTCTGCTGTCACCATCTGATCTGCCAGCCAGGCCAATGTTTCTGCTGCTTTTTCCAAACGATTGGCATAACGGATCTCATCCGCCTGAGCTTGCACGTCTTCTGGTGTTACTGTTATCCCTCTTTCTTCAGCCGCTTTACTGATAACTCGTTGATACAAAACTTTTTGACAGATGCCCTTGAGATGCATCTCCTTTTTCAAGGAGTACATAATTTCCTCTGGAGTCACCGATGCTTTGGAAAGATCAACCATTACACCCGATTATTAACTATAACTGGAACTACTTACAGTCTTAGTCAGATTTAGCTGAGTCAACCGTCTGACTATTATCATCATACAAAAAGCAATTGCTAAGCTCTGCCAAGTTGCCGAATTGAGGGAGGAGTATTTGCCAGTAAAACCGAGAGTTAAAACTTATCCCTGAATCCAAATACCTCACCCCTCAATCCTACTTGTGAGCCAGCACACAGAAACTAGATTAAATTTTATGAAGCTTATAGCTTTATAAGTATGTAGAAACGCTCATACTAAAAAAAGTTTCCTTAATCTCAGGTACTGAGAAATCATCAGTACCAGCGCTAGCTCCAACAATACCCATAGTGTTTGCGGGCTTAATAACAGATGCTTCCACTGTACTCGTACTGATTTGGGAATCAGGATCGATGCTGATGGCATTACTAATAGTACTTGAGCCCTCAGAATTTACTTCCGATACAGATTGAATTCCAGAAACACTAGACTTCATCGTTTTATATGAGCCAGGTAAAGTCCATAACTGAAAACTATGAAACATAATCGTATTTTTTTTTGCTACTAATGGAACAAGTGAAAAACATTTTTGTTTAGAAAAAAAATTCCTAAACTTATTGAATTTTTCGAGATCAAATAACCTGAAACTCAGGGAACAATAATCTAGAACAACAGTATCATAAAAGGGATGCACAACTTAAAGCCCTTGTTACTATTGCTAGTTTGCCTATTGCCTTTTCCATTAAAAGAATAAGCAATATTGATTATGAGCTGGAAAGCGGCTATATATTTGTTAATTTACCCAATGAAACCATAAATGGCAAAGGCGTCGCTTCTAGAATTACCCGAGAAAAAAGGATCCCTAGATGTAGCATGAGCTCTTACATTACCTTGAGAAAAGAACGGGTCTACATCGGTAAAGCCTGTTACTGAAGTATTGGTATGCTGACCAAACGCATGGGCATCACCATTAATGGTAGCGAAGCCAGGACCAGCGAAGGCTTCAGCAGAAGTAAAAGCAAAACCACCTAAAATAGGGTGGTCTGTTGCCTCCAGCTCGAAATATTCTAATTCAGAAATGTTCATGAATGATTCTCCTGCTTAAATCAGATAATCGTTAGTTTTCCCCGGGAGCATTTAATTGTAATTGATAACACATAAAAGCGACTAAAATATAGATTGCAAGCATTATTTTAAGTGAGTATGGCTTAAAATAATTCCGCTACCAATCAACAACAATTTAATGCTACCATTGTGATTAATGCTACGGAGAGATGTTACTAATTTTTACATCTTTCCGTAGCATTTAATAATCAAAAATTACTACTCTAGGCTATTTCAGCCATCACTCTTTTTAGTGGAAAAAGAAGAAGGGTGAAGAAGTAGCAGATACTGCATGTAGGGTAGATTGAGAAGCACCAGGAGCAGTTCTGGTAGCGCCCTGGACGTTGGTGAAGGTACCTGGACCAAAGGCTTCTGCAAGACCATCAACTCTTGCTGTGTTACCGAAAACGTTGGCACCTACGTTAACGAAGCCATTAACTCCAAAAAATTTGGAACCGGAGGCACCTACAACGTTGGGTTGTTCAGCAGCATTCTCTAGATGATTTAGATCAGAAATAATCATTGGTTAATTTTCTCCTTTGTAGTTTACTGTGTTAGACCTATTGGTCATTTTGTACTCCAATTAAACTGGCATAGTTCAAATAACTTTATCGCCGATTTTTAAATATATCTAGTTATTTATGGTTTTAGATAACTAGATAGCGATTGACTATTTGTTAGCCAGTAAAATGAAGTGATTCGATTCAAGGTAAACCTGAGTGTAATCGTCCTGATAGATAATTAAATTTAATTAATGTAGTCTATTGGGATATGAATACACCCTGATTTATCAATCACTTAATCAGGAACTTTTCGTGACTAAGTACTAACGGCTTATTGTGGAGAAGCCAATATTTAAAGACTTGAGCATTGATAGCTTTAAGTTTCAACTACTACTCTAAGCAGTTTTCTTAATAATGCTTATCAGAAGAACTAATGAGAAGAAGTAGCAGACGTTGCATTGAGACTAGAGTGGGAACCATTATCATTAGCTCTCGTATAGGCATTGATGTTGCTAAAAGTCTTGTACCCATACGCCTCTGCGTTGACGTTAACCGTAGCTACCTTTCCTATAATGTTGGTATAGACGTTAATAGATCCGCTATATCCAAAATCGTTGTAGTAAGGTGGGGAGTAGTGAGAGCCACCCACAACCTTGGGGTCTTCAGCAATAGTTTCTAAATGATTTAGATCAGAAATAATCATTATTTAATTTTAGAATTTATTTTGTGTTAATAAATCTGTTTAGGTTACACTCCAATTAAACTAGCAATTTTCAAAATGTTTGTCTCGCCAATTTGGCAATTAACCTCTTGAGTCCTTGTTTGAGATGACTATTGGCTATTGACTATCCTGAAGCAATCACACTGAAGCAATCAAACCTAAACCTGAGTGTAATCATGTTCATATAGAACTGAAGGTACTGCATTCTATTAGGATATGAAGACACCCAGGTTTAAAAGTTAATGA
>NZ_JAAHHW010000071.1:21474-35178 GCF_010692325.1 Moorena sp. SIO3I8
ATTGACTATCCTGAAGCAATCACACTGAAGCAATCAAACCTAAACCTGAGTGTAATCATGTTCATATAGAACTGAAGGTACTGCATTCTATTAGGATATGAAGACACCCAGGTTTAAAAGTTAATGAATCAGGAAAATATCCTGACTAATTACTACTGGATAGCAGAGAATCCAATACCTTGAGACTTAGTAGCAGTTACGCCACCTTGCTCAAGAGTCAAGAAGAAGCTTTCTTGCTTACTAGCAACATTATTACCTGCATCGCTTTGAGCTTCAGAAGCAGTATTACCGGAAGCAGTAGCAGTATTACCGATATCTACTTTAACGTTAACTGTAGTATTGAAAAGTTCGTTTTCTACGATGCTGCTGTTAGTGCTGAAAATGCTGGTGAAGTTGTTGGTTAAGGAAAGTCCACCTTGAACTTTGCTAGCTTCAACGGACTCTAGATGATTTAGGTCAGAAATAAGCATTAATTTTCTCCTTCTTGGTTGTTAATTTTGTTGGTAACGCCGAGGATTGACTATCCTGAAGCAATCACACTGAAGCAATCAAACCTAAACCTGAGTGTAATCATGTTCATATAGAACTGAAGGTACTGCATTCTATTAGGATATGAAGACACCCAGGTTTAAAAGTTAATGAATCAGGAAAATATCCTGACTAATTACTACTGGATAGCAGAGAATCCAATACCTTGAGACTTAGTAGCAGTTACGCCACCTTGCTCAAGAGTCAAGAAGAAGCTTTCTTGCTTACTAGCAACATTATTACCTGCATCGCTTTGAGCTTCAGAAGCAGTATTACCGGAAGCAGTAGCAGTATTACCGATATCTACTTTAACGTTAACTGTAGTATTGAAAAGTTCGTTTTCTACGATGGTGCTTTTAGTTTTGAAAACGCTTTGGAAATTGTTGCTTAATGAAAGTCCACCTTGAACTTTGCTAGCTTCAACGGACTCTAGATGATTTAGGTCAGAAATAAGCATTGATTTTCTCCTTCTTTGTTGTTGATTTTTTTTGTTTCGAGCAGCTTTGTTTGAGCTGTTGATATAACTATATCCAGATTCCCCTAGGCATGTCTCGCCAATTTGGCTTCAACCTTTTATTTTTTAAAAATTACTGGATTTACTATAAGTATTTATTCAGTAGTAACGAATTCTGTATTAGTTCAAAGAGATTGGTAATTTTGATGGCGTTGTATCGAAGTACTTTATTATTTAGGAACCGGTCATTATATCTAACCTAATTAAAAAAATGCTGGCCACTTTGGCTTAATATTTATGCTTTACTCCTCCCACAACTAAATAGTGAGCAATAATCGATTCTGAATTAGTTCAAAAAAATTGGTAATTGTGATGGGCTTTTATTGAAGTACTTTATTAGTTATAAACTGGTAATTATATCTAATTTAATTTTAAAAAATAACGCCACTTTGGCTTGATAATAATGATTGACTCCTCCCACAACTAAAGAGTGACTAGTAACCGATTCTGAATTAGTTCAAAGAGATGGGTAATGTTGATGAGGTTTTATTGAAGTAAATTATTAGTAATGAGCGGGTTATTATATCTAATCTAATTAAAAAAATGAACGCCACTTTGGCTTGATATTGATGGTTGAATCATCCCACAACTAAAGTAGGTGCTAAAGTCCGTGGGATGTTGAGTCATTAGTTAATAGCAAAGGGAACAGCGGAGCAGGGAACAGGGAGCAGGGAGCAGGGAGTGTGGGAAGTGTGAGGAGAGGGGGCGTGTGGGGCGTGTGGGAAGTGTGGGGAGATGGGGAGATGGGGAGATGAAATTAATAATGTGTAGCCCTGTGAGGGCTAAGAATTGGTATAACCTGAGTTCGATATAAGCGATCGCTTGACGAAAGAGTAAGAAATACAAGGGTTGGGCAACTAGGGTAGATTAAGGCTTTCAGGGTTACGTCGAACTTAGGTTAACTAGGGATTAGCCACGCTTAAACCCCTTAGATTAGGCCCGCTTAACCATTAACCGTGCCACCTAGCCCTAACCCTCAAAACTAAATTGACAAAGTACTAGGGCTGTTTTTACTAGGGCTATTTTTACTAGGGCTATCTTTCCTAGGGCTGTTTCATACCGGTCTGTGATCAGATCAAAAAACGCCTCGTCCATCAACACGGACAAGGCAGTTCTTAATGAATTAGTTTGACCACAGGCTTAGTCTGATCCGGTGTAGTGCTAAGCAGTAGTGGTAATGACAAGGAGCATGGGTAGGAAAATGATTACACCTGCTCACCACAGGGAAACCAAACAGTCTCGCCGTAAATAATCCGCTAATTTCTTGAGCATGGATTCCTCTTCTTCCAGTTCAGCGATCAACTGCTGTTCTTGATCCCCACCGTGGACCTGTGAGGTTTTATTGCCAAGCTTCTCTACATAAGCCAGATCTTTGATCTGGCTCAAACGCTTCCGTGCATTCAAGGCTTTAGTGCCATTGTTAATCATACTAGCTTGCTTCTGTAAGATCATATCCCGGTTTTGTTTGAGCAAGCGGCTGTAGGTTCTAGAAGGCATGTAGTCTAGGGGGTTATGGCCCGCAAAGCGTAGCATCAACACACAAGCCCAAGAATACTTGCCATCAAGGATGGCTTCCTCGATCTCGCTAAACTTATCGGTATCCATCACTTTGTCGAGCTTGGTATTGGCAGAAGGAATACGATAGGTCATGGTTATTTCTGATCCTGTAAGTCTAAAGGTCAATAGTTTATAAGGTCGGGTGCAGTTAACTTGCAGATTTCAAGGAATTACTAGCAAGTTGACTACTAAGAATTAACGGTCAACTGTTAACCGTCAACGGAAAACGATCAGTCAGTGATGAAAATGAGACAACAGAGCACTATAGATCGATGCCACTTTTTTGCAGCTGTCGCATCGGATCCAATAAGAAATCGATAATCCGACGGCGGCGGATGATGATGTCAGCATTGGCGGTCTGACCAGCCTTAAACCGGATGATTTCATCATCTTCAATCACATAGTCACGGTCAAGGGACACTTTCACCTTATAGACTGAACCCATTACTTGATCAGCTTTAGCATCGGAAGAAATGGAAATCACCCTGCCTTTGATGATGCCGTAATCCTGATAGGGATAGGCATCAAATTTCACTTGCACCGGCATTCCTTCGTTAATAAACCCTGCCTCGCGAGTAGGCAAACTTGCCGATAGCACTAGGGGGGCACCTTGAGGAGCGATTTCGGCGATGCTATGTCCTGGTTGCACGACTTGACCAGTATTAGAAATGTTGAGGGAAGATATTATCCCATCCACTGGCGCTTTAAGAAACTTCTGTTTGAGCCTGGTTTTAGCAGTAGTAACTAGGGTTTCATTTTCAGAAATTCTAGCTTTGATTTGGGTCAGTTCCACTTCCAACTGTTGAATTTTCTGCTGTGCTTCTAGGCGAGTGGTGCGTCCCGTTGCTTGCCGATGCTCTAATTCTGCCTCTAGTCGTTTGATCTCTGCTAAAGTTTGTTGTAGCTCACCTTGGCTTTGACTAGTCGCCGCTTCGCGATCGCGTATACTTTGCTGAGCTTGAAAGATTTGTTCGCGAGTACTCAAACCCTCTTGCAGTTTGCTTTCGGTAACAGCACTTTGGCTAGCACGAAAGCTTTGTTCTGCTTGAAATACCTGTTCTTTGGAGATTGCTCCTTCTGCCAACAGAGGCTTAAGATTATCGAGTCGTTCTTTAAGAGCCACTACATTAGCCCGCCGTTGCTGGAGCAGTTCTTGGGCTGTCGCCTGCACCAGCTTCATCCGTTGTAATCGTTCGCGATTAGCGGCTTTAGCTAACTGATGTTGAATGATTTGTTGTCTAATTGCCGATGCACTAGCTTGTGCTCGTGCGATCGCAGCTTGTTGTGCTTGAACTTCTGCTTGGGTAATCTGCTCACGAGTTTCTGCTTCCAGACGGGTTCTTTCAAGCAGTCCTTGCATCTGAACTAACTTAATCCGGTCGGCATTAAGCACTTTCTCTAAACGCTCTACTTCCTGAGTAGCAAGCTCTGTATCCAGTTCCACCAAGACTTCCCCAGCTTTAACCGCTTGCCCTTCTTTGACCTTAATACTAGCAATCTTCCCTGGCTCAATCGGGTCAACTTTATAAACGTCCCCTTTTGGCACTAAGCTTCCATGAGCTTTACCGACTTCATCAATCTGCCCAAACGTTGCCCAAGCCACAAATATCGTACAGAAGCTTAAGCCACCCAACATCAGCAGCCGGGGAAGGTTCGCCGGAGGCTGGTCAAGGGTAGTTTGTATGGAGGTTGACCATTTGGACGTACTAGGAGCATTGGCAGTATTGGTTCCTACCTCTGTGCTGGGTGAGGCTACAGGCTCTTGGTCATAATCAGGTCTCAGGCGACCTGATGGCATTAAAACGACGTTACCTTGACGACTCGTAGCCGCCTCAGGTGGGGAGTTTATTGGTTTTGCTTGTGTCATGGTGGTAGATCACGCTAAATTAACATTTTAGGGAAATGACCAATGTTTTGGGAAAGAAAGCGACCAATTCTCTTGCTGCCCTTAGCTTCCCGGGGGGAGTTTGGCATTGTTGCGCAGACCGAAATCTTTGGCATTACCTGACTCTACTTGCCCCTTTTTCAGATAGCTTCAATGCACCCCGAGATCAGAACTTAAACCCTTCCCCTTTAAGTAGCCGTCGGTCGGTCAAACCGCTTGGCTGAGCACGCTGTCAGATGTGGACTTGAGCAGGACTGACCCTAGGGTTAGGCTCTCCAAGTTACCTCCGTCTCACCTTTGGTGGGGTAAATGGGAATCAATTAAACAAAGGAATGGAATTAAACAATCCTGTGAGTGTGCGTCATGGGGGATTCTCAGGGGATTCTAAACGGTTGCGCTTGAGATGGGTGTGGAGCCATATCTAAACACGTTTTTCTCCCCTTCTGTTCACACAGGGGTTTTCCACTTTTCTGATAAAAGATCAATTTCATCTGAGTATGTTGCTAAATTGGCAGATTTTTGTTTTTTTTTTACAAAGCTTGACATAGCGATAGCTAGCTTCAAATTTCATTTGTCCTTAGTCATTATTCCTTTTCACATCACTGTGTTGCCAAATTGGCAAATTTTTACATAGTTTGATATAGTCATAAGTAGCTTCAAATTTTATTAGTCATTAGTCCTTTGTGACTAACCAGGGTCTGTTGGTATTTACAAAGGACTAATGACTAAATAACTAATAACTAATAACTCATGACTAATGAGCACTTGTTAACGATATATTAAAGATCTAGCTGCTGCTGCGCTAGATGATAGTAAAGACCTTGACGATCCATGAGTTCCTCATGGTTGCCTTTCTCGACCAGAACACCTCGGTCTAGGACAAGGATGCAGTCAGCATTGCGCACTGTAGAGAGGCGGTGGGCGATGATGAAGGTAGTGCGATCGCGACTAATGCGAGCTAAGTTTTGTTGAAAGCGGCGCTCGGATTCTGTATCTAGGGAGCTAGTCGCTTCATCCAGAATCAGAATCTTGGGGTTGCCCAATAGGGCTCGGGCTATGGCAATCCTTTGTCGCTGTCCACCAGAAAGGGTAGAGCCTCGCTCTCCGACTTTTGTATTATATCCCAAAGTCATACCTTGAATAAAAGCATGAGCTTCTGCTAGTTTGGCTACCTCTACGGCTTCATCCAGGCTGAAATCCGGTCGGTAGAGAGTGATATTTTCGACAATTGTCCCCGAGAACAAGAAACATTCTTGGGGTACCACACCCATTTGAGAACGCAAAGATTGCGGGGAAATATGGCGGATATCGTGTCCATCTATCAAAATACGACCATTAGTCGGATGATAGAGACCTTGCAGTAGCTTCACCAAGGTACTCTTGCCCGAGCCACTGCGCCCCACTAGAGCAATGGTTTCTCCAGCCTTAATCTGTAGGGAAATATTCTGTAGGATATTGCGATCCTCATCCTCGGAGTATCGGAAGGTAACATCTTCCAATATTACATCACCCTTAATCTCAGGTAGAACCAGCATCGGTTCTTGAGGATTCTCCTCTGGTTTAGCAGATAAGACATCATTAAGCCGTTCTACAGACACCAAGATTTCTTGAAACTCATCCCAAAGATTCACTAGAGCCAAAATCGGACCAGTGACTCGGCCAATGAGCATATTAAACGCGACATACTGACCGATAGTAAGCTGCTCATTAATTACTAAGCTAGCGCCAAACCAAAGCAAAGCTGTGCTGCTGAGAGTATTAATTAGAGAACTAATTGACCCTAACCCGTTAGCCAGGTTTCTACCTTTAAATTGTACATTCAACTGATTGGTGAGGCGATCTTCCCAGCGCCAGCGCACTTCTTGTTCCGAAGCCGCCGTTTTCACAGTAGCAACCCCTGACATCATTTCCACTAACATAGAATTTTGTTGGGCTGCTTCTTTAAAGATTTCCCTGGACACCTGGCGTAGAAAGGGACTGGCAATCACAGTCAAGATGGCGATGGGTAAAATCGTTGCCAACACCAGCACAGTTAGACGCCAATTGTAGTAGAGCATCAGTCCAATATAGACAAACACCATTATGACATCTAGCCAAGTAGCAATCGCTTGCTGAGTTATAAAACCCTGAATTTTTCCAGTTTCCTGAATTCGGGTCAGGATATCCCCCACCTGGCGGGATTCAAAAAACTTCAGAGGTAAGGTCAGGGTATGGTTTATGAACCCACTGACGAAGGTGAGACTAAGCCGATTGGAAAAGTAGTCGAGCAAGTAGCGTCTGGTTATACTAACCCCAATCGTCCAAATGCCAAAGATGATTAGACCAATGGAGAAGACATTAAGAGTGACAAGGCTTCTGTTAATAATCACCCGGTCAAGAATGATCTGGGTAAATAAGGGAGTAATCAGACCAAAAACCTGAAGGATCAGGGTAGCCAAGATAATTTGCAGCAGGACTGAGCGATGGGGCCATAGCAACCCCCAAAACGGCCCTAAAGAACGTTTGTCGCTGGGAGTAATTGCTAGTTGGGGAGTTGGATCCAATAGCATGGCATACCCAGTCCAACCTTGGAGAAAGTCTTTGCGAGCAAGCGATCGCTTCCCCACTGCTGGATCTGCAACAAGTACCTTATTACCCTTTACCTGGTAGACAACAATATAGTGATCCCCTTCCCAGTGAGCAATCCAAGGATTACTCCGATCGGCTAAGCGACCTAAAGAAGCCCTGACTGGACTAGCTTGAAAGCCTAAACTTTCTGCTGCTTTAGATAAACCTTTGAGGGATGAACCAGAACGGCCCACTCCCGCCAGTTCCCGCAGGGAGTTGAGAGCAAACCGTTTACCCCAATACTGCCCAATCATGGCTAAGCAGGCAGCACCACAATCCGAGGAAGCTTGCTGCTCAATAAAAGGATAGCGCTGCCAAAACCTTAGGAATTTCCAACCCTGCTTTGCTGGTTTAGGAAAATCAAAGCTTTCTGACTGACTCGGTTCAAGGGGCGTTTGTTGCTTAGGAGGTTCTAAAACTCGCCGAGTCGGTCGTGCTCTAGTCTGGTTTGGATGTGGTGACGGAGTATGGGTTTTTTTAACTAAGCCTTGAGCCGATGGAGATTTACCGTCACCATTTTTAGCACTTTGCCTGTTCTCCTGATCTGGTGAGTCGGTGGAGTTAGCCAAAACTGGTGCGATCGCGCAAGCCGCTTGCCAATGCTCTTGAGGCAGCTGGTAAAGCAATACATCAGTTTGGGCAATCCAATCTGTTGGTACTGGCATCGGATATCCCCAACTTTCTCCGATCCTAGGAAATGGAGCAGAGGAATTTGCCTCTGTTCCTTCTGGCGTTGCCATTTGACCACTACGTAGCCAGCAATGCCCAGCTTGGGAAGAGGACACCAGAGACTCCCCAGCCTCAATGCGTGTTTCTATGATGTAGGGCAACAGTTGATTTAGGCTAACACCGTTAAGCGTACGCAATTTGGTCAAAGTCTTGAAGAAAATTAGGCATTGCCGGTGCTGGGCTTGTTGCCCCAGGATTTCCGACCACTTCGGCAACCGTTCCAACCAAGGCAAGAGTTGATTTAGGGAAATACGGGCAACTTGTCCTGAACTCGCTGCGATCGCTCTGTAAGGATAGGATAGACTACCTAAGAGATCATAGGCACCAAAGGTTTCCCCTTCTTCGAGTACCTGTATGGAAACCTCCCGCTGTTTTTCAGCATCAAAGCCTAGTAGTCGTACCCGCCCCTGACAAACTAGGTAAAGATATTGGTGATCTTGTTCAATCTCAACAGAATCTTGGGATAGCTCTGGTTTAGTATAGGCAATGATTTTATCCCCTAGCTGGAAGTGATCAAGGTCAAATGATTGACTAAATTCATAGTTGAGCTTTGGATCAACTGAGTCTAGGGTCAAGCTTTGAAGCACTACTGATAAATTGCTAGCAGGGTCTGGGTTGATGGCAGACGGTGGTAACCCATGCTCTGCCGAATCCCTGATTATATTCTTCATATGTTAAACATTGAAAATTGATTTTTAACAATTAACCATTTACAATTAACCATTTACAATTAACTACATTTAGTTAGCTAATAACTTAGGGTTTGTCAAGTCATTAACCGGCTCTTTACCAATAATTCACAAAAAATTCACCAAAACTTTAAGTAAACTTCATTTAAACTTTAAATTACCCCTATAGCATCTGGTGTAAAGTAAACCAAGACGGGTAGGGGGTAGGGAGATAGGAGGTCAAGTCTGAGTCAGATCATCAAGCCAATAGATGTCAGCTAGATGCAAGCAGATAGGGCGGTTGATGCGAGTGCAGTTCAACAGATTAAAAGGGAAGACGTTGACAAGTAGGCTCTGCATCAATCATCCATCAATAATCCATCCAACTGACCTAGGCAGGTGGGTTTTGTTCAGACTTGATGAATCTCCCAACTTTCCCGCTTAGCTGACTAGACCTTACTAACAACCTGTGATTGTGAGACAGGGGTTTTGCCAACTGGATGCTTACCAGCTTGACTATTTTCTTTGATTAACCGATTGTAGGTTCGGTAAGGGATGTAATGGAGGGGGTTGTAGCCAGAAAAACGCAGAACTAACACACAAGCCCAAGAATACTTGCCTGCGATGATAGCTTCTACGACCTGGTTAAGCTGCTCATTAGTCATGACTTGTTCAGAGCTCGTAGAGGTTGATGTTGGTTGAGATGTTCTACTAGTTGATGGTCTACTAGTTATTGAAAGCAATTTTTTGGCCATGGTAATCACCCAGAATTAACGACATCTTGTAATGGTCTATACCCAACTGGCAAAGGGAAGTTGCCAGTTCACCGGGGTAATAATTAAGCCTTGGAACAGGTTAAAGATTATTGCAATTGCGACCCATCTCTTACTATGGGGTTTTAGCTCATAGTTCTTGGTCTAAACATTGTATAAACACGCTTTGCATAAACACGCTTTGCATAAACACGCTTTGCTGCTACAAACTACCGTGGGGGACAATAACAAACTCTCAATCCAAGGATTAATCGGTGGCACATGTTGAGGCTCATTTACTCAACATATGCCACCGTGAACATTGGCCACAATGGATTCAACAACTGCTGGAGTAGAACAGAATTGAGTTTGAGATCAATTACCAACTTAAATACTTGCCAGTGGGGTGGGATTTTTCCAATCAGCCCCATATCAGTCCCTTGTAATGCGGGCAGAGCAGTGATTGCAGTTATGTCACAGAAGACTTTCAGGAGATTGAACATCCCTTGCAGTAAGCTGATTTCCCCCTTTTTGGCTCCCACCGATACTGATACGTTTGACGATAGCACATCATTCCGGAAATAGCTGCTATCCTGTTCAATGGCTTCAGTGCCAACACCCGTGTCGGAGGTGTCAGATGTAAGAGCCCTCAGCAATCTGTTCGAGATAGTTAACCCACAGCACTGCCAGCCATGGCTATGGTCGTCAGTGGGTTTCAAAGCTACTGTTTTAAGGTTCAATTTGCTAAGCACCCCTGAAAAGCTCTTATTAAAAAGCTGGATTAGAGAACGCGGCGATGGCTTCCGCTTTCCTAATGGTATGTTCATGAGTATGTCGGATAATTTTTTCAAAGTTGATGCTGTTGTGACACCTAATGTTACACCTAATTTTTCACAATACCAGAGGCTTCCCTAAATAGACTAAGCGCAGATGTAGTGAAACATTGATCCTATTTCAGGCCCGTTACAACAACAAATACAAACCCTTATTAAATTCCTCTGTCTTTAGACAGAACACTTTTCTGTTGTCTGGAGTAAATCCCCAAACACCTAGACACCGAAACAGATGAGCACCTGAATTTACAAATCTTCTAGAGTTTTTATCTAGAGTTTCTGTGTGGCTAACTGCTGAGCTGAGCGCTTTGAGTATATCTACTCAGCCTTAGCTCCATAAAGGCGATAGCGTCTAGCCTGAAGTAGTTACAAGTTCTATTAAAAAAGCTGGCCGAGTGAGCTGAAACAATAAAATCACGCTTCTTGAGCATAGTTACCCTCTTTGATTATTTCAAAAAAGACAAATCCAAAATTGGATTAGTTTGGCTGTAAGGTTGATGAAGTTATATTTCACGCCGATGCTCTTGAACGTGAAACTTTGTTCATCTACAAAAGGAAATCTAGTAAATTCGAGGGGTGGTTGTCAAGCGAAAACTCACATTTATTTTAGACATTCACATTTTATTCATATTTTCTTCACAAAATGACCAAGATTACGCAAATTTCACATAATCTTCACGTAATCTTGAGTAAACTGACAAGGAAATCTAGGAGCTAGATGTCACCCTACTCAACTTAAAGGGAAATTTCATGAAATCTTTACTATATCTTTACTAAAACTTGCTCCAGCCCCAATGTAAATTTTTGTGACAAATATCATGGTCAATCTGCCCCCTCTGTCCCCTCTTACGGTCTATTCTCCCTCTGGGGCTAGTGAACTAAGGGACTTCGTCAAGTGTAGTCGGCTCAGTGACCAATTACCATTTACCAATTACCGTCAATCATTGCATGAATCAGCAACGCCCTCCCTATTGCCGATCCTCTTGGCTTTATGACGTCATAGAGATTGCGATAGTTGAACATCGGAGGTGGCATCAGGGAAAGCCAACCACAACATTGACTCATCTGTTACGTTAATACCCCGTCGAAGTGTTAAAATCAACCATCATCTGTCTTTTTACTAACCTATTCCTATGAGGCGGTTAAGACAACTCTTCCAAAAACTTAGAGATGCAGGCAAAGATGAGAATTTCTTATACGGGCTAAATCTGTTCGAGGGTTTTGTTTCCAAAGTTCTCTCTTTGGTGATGGTGGTGGTAATATTGGTGGCACTTAGTAGCCTAGTTATTTCACTAGTTAAAGAAATAACCAATCCAGAAGCAATAGTTTTGAGCAAAACACTTTTCAAAATATTTGGACTGTTTCTAAATATTCTCATTGCACTAGAAATTTTAGAGAATATCACCGCTTATCTGCGAAAACATGTTATTCAACTTGAGTTAGTTGTTGTTACGTCTTTAATTGCCGTTGCCCGTAAAATCATTATTCTTGACCTGAAAACAACTTCTGGAAGCCAGGTAATTGGATTAGCAATTGCAATTATATCTCTATCAATTAGTTACTGGATTATACGGAGTACTAGCACAATAAAACATTATTAATGAATAATTTTGAGAAGATTATGACTAATTTTTTCCAATTTGAAGCCGATTTTGTGGATTCTTTACGCTGTATTCCTATGCAAGTGCGAATGAAATTAGACACTTGCGGCATCAAACTTAAACTGAGCCACTGGCATCAGTTTAATCAACAAGAGCGTCAGCAACTGGTAGAGTTACCCTGCACTACGACCGAGTCAATCCAAAAGTATGGAGACTATGTTCAACAGCTAGTTATAAACTATACAGGAAAACCGGCTTCTAATTTACCGGTTGATCCCCAAGCTCCCTGGATGAATTCTCAGGTAATTCCAGCTACCGTGGCGGAAAAAGCTATGGAATTTGGAGTCGTAGTAACTACTCAACAGTGGGCAGCACTAACTCCGATCCAACGTTTTGCCCTGATTAAACTGACGCGCCCTAGTCATGAAAACAAAAACTTTTTACCAGCACTCAAGGAATTCCAATTAGTTGTTGTTGACAGTTAACCTACCCGATAAGGGAAGCATCAGGGGAACACCCTTTAAAAAACTCAGAGCAAGTCAAATATGCCGATTAAATCTCGATTAGCTTAACTGCTAGAAGTACCTACCTGATCTACCATGACCTGATCCCGACAAGACTGGTTTTGGGCTTTCTGTATTAGCTCTCGCATTTGATCAACATTATCTAAGGCTGAATTAAGCTGGCTTTGACGTAATTCTGATGATAGGTTAGACTGGTTAAGTAGGTTTTCTAGAATAGCTTGAATAGTGTTGAGCAGGATACACAGTTGATAATCTTGACTGGTACCCAAGTTACTTTTGGGATATTTGAAAGCCTCACACTGTTGGGAATGATTTAATCCTTGACCCTCTATCCGTTGTGACAAAATCACTGTTAGTTCTCTGTTTTGGTCTCTGTTGGGTGGCTCTGATTGATGATTAAAACTATCTCCTGATAAAGCGATCGCATTTTCTGGAACCTCCCCAGACTGCTCACCAGGGGTAATCGCTTTGTGGGATTTGTTAACGGATTCTTTGGCTGGGTCTAATTGCTCAACGGTTTGCTGCAATGTCTCCACAATGCCATACATTTCCATTGGGTCAAACACTCGCAGCAGGGTGGTTTGGGTGACAATACCGATTCCTTGACCCCAATTCCAAGACACCACCAATCGCCGCACACGACGCTTTTGCATTTCCTGATGAGCTGTCCATAGAGAATCTTCAGGACTCAGCAGAAATAGAGGTGTACTCATGACATCCTGAGCCTGGACTTTAGACAAATTCAGCTTCAGAGACTGAAATTGGACAATATCCCGCTCTGTGACAATCCCCACTGGCATACAGCTATCCTCTCCATGGTCGGAGGTAATCACCACACAACTAACTCGGTGCTTATTCATGAGTCGGGCTAAACTCAATACTGAGACAGTTGGAAGGGCATTAACCACCTGGGGGGTCATCACTTCTGATACCCGCCGTAACTTGAGCAGATTAGCTGGTCGCAATACCTGGCGAATTCGCTCTGGTGAGACAACACCCACGAGCTGACCGTGATCATCGACAATTGGTAAGTGGCGAATCCGATACCGACGAAATATGAATAAGGCGGCAAAGATATCCCGACAAGCAGTTTGAGGAAACGTAATCACAGGCTGTGCCATGACCTCAGCTACTGTTACCTCTTCAAAGTTAATTCCATTAGCTGTTAGCCGGACAATATCCCGCTCAGTAAAGATTCCCAGCAACTGGTCTGAGTGCATTATCAAAACGCAGCTAGACCGTGGCTCACGAATGCTGAGCTGGTCTGACGGTGAGTCGAAATTGGGCAATGAACAACTTTTGCCTCGCTCCTTACTCATCAAAGCAATTATGTCTATTAGGAGAGTATCAGGAGCAACGATCAAAGGCTGATGGTCAATTGCCTCTTCTAGGGTTGGGGCGCAGATAAGTCGGTCGTTGAGTTGCATAGTTAATTTGATGGGTGAACTTCCTTGACCTACGACCGCCGCCAACCGCTACAAACTATGGCGCTGGTGTCATGGCGCT
>NZ_JAAHHW010000072.1 GCF_010692325.1 Moorena sp. SIO3I8
CGTACGTTTGTATTTTGAATTCCAGTCGATACCGTCGTTTATCATGTTGTGTTCGTGAGGCCATCACTGGGTCAGGATCATGATTACTCGTAAAACGAACCCGACGAATCAGTCTCCAGCCATTTTCGCTCCGAGGCTTTGACCCACTCCAAACCAAATCCGAAAATAGCTGTTTCCTCGTGCGCCAGTGTGTGTCTACCCATCGACGAAAACCGGTTTCAACGATCCTCTTCCCCAAGCGGCTGTGACATATAACGATTGCAACTGCCAGGATGAACCATTCGCCCTTGATAAAGCAGGAACTGAGCGAATTTGGGATTTTTGCACATTCGCTCCCATTGGACTGGTCATCCAAGAAATTTTCCTCGATATCAAAGCGCAATCCATATTCAAGAAAGGATTTAAGAGTGGTCTTTTCATCACTAACAATGGCCCATTATCACCATTGACATTGTTACGACCGAAGACGAGATGGACCCCACCAAAAAGCTTACTCCTTGTGGAGTTTGACATTGTGAAAGCAGAGGGCTTCACCTCGTAGAACATGGAAATCTTTAAGCTGACACCATCCAATTCCTGCTCGCCTTATCCAACTGTCCTTTTTCAAACTTTTCCGATAGTGCCAGCCCCATTGGGTTGTCATGGCTTTCATTAAATCGGTGTGTATAACATCGATCTGCCAGTAAAATGACCGATTACCCCTTTGGGCAAGAGGTGTATGGCTTGTTGCAACATCTCGCGATAATCGTGTTTTGGATACAGAAGCACTGCGATGTTCCAGCACTCGCGCCTTCCACAGGCAAGGCACGTCCGGTGATGCACCACAACCAATCGCACCAGGCAATATTGATCCGGTGAACAGTGAGGTGTCCTTGCCTCAAATAAATAGTGTCATCTTGTCCTACCGCCAAAGCTGCTTGAATCAAAGGTTTGTACAATCGTTCGCGTAGCGTGGCCTATTGGCCATGGATGTTAATTCGAGCAAAATGGCAGCCAGCGTTGCATCCGGCGTTGCAAGCTAAAGGCATATTGGCCTCTACATGGGAACTCAGGAATCCAACGGGTCAAATTTACCTCCTCTGTTTTGATCACGGCCACCACCATCCACAAACAGGTTGTCAGGTGGCTCAGGTGAGCCCAGTCACGCTTGTTGATCTATCCAGCTCTTCAAGGCATTGTATAGACAGGAGTTTTTTTCACAGCATTCCAAGGGTGTAAGTGGTTTCTGTCCTTAGAATGCTGGCTCCCACTCACTTTAGTCAAGGGCGGCTATCTCTCTCCAGATAAGTATTTGAGCACTTTTGACTTCATTTTTTGTCAGTCAACCAGCATTAGCCTTAGGGGCGCACGCTGTGCGCCCCTAAGGGTGTTGTGTATTCCAGCAAGAACCACTATAACTAGCGTTCAAATTCTAGCTAAAATCGAATAATTTACCGAAGAATTTACCAAGATGCCTCTTTCTGCTCAAAGGGCTCACCGCTAAAGGGTTGAACACCAATAGCAGGATAAATGTCATCATTAGGTCCAAAAATCCTAGCTACTGCTTCAGAAAGATATTGAATACTACTTTCCAATAGTTTGTAAAAACCCATAAAATTGCTCTCCTGAATTAGTTGAGTTAGAGTTGAAAACAGCAGCAGTGGTTATAATTACCGCGAACCTTTAGCTTTTATGGTGGTTCACGATTACTGCCATGCTGTCCTCAAATTGCTGTTCTCAAATTATTGAGTCTTAACTGTGAGTACAGACTGAAAAAGATTTCTGTCTGGTGTACTTTATCTTATCGAGGATTATCGATTCAGTGCCAGGGTTAGTAATATTTGTTTGGTAATATTTGCAATACTTTTCTCAAGCTTGACTAATCACTAAGATTTGTTTGGTAATTTTGAGATGCTTGTTAACAAATCTGTACCTATTTAAAGTTCCTTTACCTTATGTTAAACATTACTACTTAAACACTACTACCATGAATGATAAACACCAGGAATTAATACCTACACCTGAGGAGTATAGCTTATTAACTGACCTGTATCAGCTGACCATGACAGCCTGTTATAGTGGTGAAGGCTTAGCCCAAAAACCAGCTTCCTTTGAACTATTTGCGCGACGTTTACCTAATGGCTTTGGTTACTTGATTGCTATGGGACTCGCCCAGGTACTCGACTACCTGGAACAGTTTCGCTTTAGTCCCCAGGCACTAGAAGCATTACAACAGACAGAAATTTTTCAGGGAGCACCGGAACAGTTTTGGTCACTCTTAGCAGAAGGAAGCTTCACCGGTGATGTCTGGGCAGTGCCTGAGGGAACCGCAATGTTTGCTAATGAACCGTTGTTGCGGGTGGATGCTCCTCTGTGGCAAGCACAGATAGTAGAAACTTACCTACTCAATACAATTAACTATCAAACCTTGATTGCCACTAAGGCAGCACGGCTCAGAGATGTGGCGGGGGCCGAGGCTACCTTACTAGAATTTGGCACTCGACGAGCCTTTAGTCCTCAGGCATCCTTGTGGGCAGCACGAGCAGCTATAGCAGGTGGGTTGGATGGCACATCTAATGTATTAGCAGCCCTGAAATTAGGATGTCAGCCTAAAGGAACCATGGCTCATGCTTTGGTCATGGCGATCACAGCAGTATCTGGAAGTGAGCAGGATGCCTTTACAGCCTTTTATCGCTATTTTCCCAATGCTCCCTTATTAATAGATACCTATGATACAGTAGCAGCCGCTGAGAGTCTGGCTCAACGAATCGCAGCTGGGGAAATCCAAGTGACTGGAGTACGTTTGGATTCTGGGGATTTAGTGACCTTGTCCCAAAAAGTGCGATCGCATTTACCCAATGTCTCAATTTTTGCCAGTGGGGATTTAGACGAGTATGAAATAGCCAGACTCAAACAGGCTGGTGCTTGTATCGACGGTTATGGACTCGGAACTCGCCTAGTCACTGGAAGCCCAGTCAATGGAGTCTACAAATTAGTAGAAATTGATGGCATTCCCACCATGAAACAGTCCAGTAGCAAAATCACCTATCCAGGACGCAAGCAAATCTATCGCCAATTTCACCAAGATACAGTTATCAAAGACCGGCTAGGATTAATGGCTGAATCCTGCCAAGATCATGAACAACCTCTGCTCGAACAAGTCATCAAACAAGGTCAACGACTCAAGCTGCCAGAATCCTTATACACCATACAAAAACGCACAGCTGCCTCTGTTGCTAGTCTTGCCACGTCAACCCGACAAGTTCATCAGCCAAGCCCACTACCTGTAGAAATTTCTGATGCCCTACAACAGCTCACCATAGCTATCTCCAAAAGGTAACCTGTCACACATTAATCAATAACTTAGATTGAATGCCAACTGCTCTATTTCCTACTCCCTACTCCCTACTCCCTGCTCCCTAAAAAACCAGAAATATGTACTTAATAAAATCGTAAACCGCTATAACAAATAACTACAAATACCGCCAGCACAGAAGAGACGTATAAACTACCAAAATCACTGGAAACGCCACTCTTCCAAACTCCATTAATTTGCTAATCTTGATTTTACCAGACTGAAACCCCTCACTATTCCCAATCACCACCATCAACAACTGTAAGCCATTGAGTATGTAAACGATATAAAAGGCATAGTCGAGAGCCACTACATAGCCAACCCCCTCCGGTAGTCCTTCTATCAAGCTTAGATGGTAAAATACAATCGCTAGTAGCAAGCCACTTACTGCTTCTACGGACATGTGATCGAAGGGGAGAAACATAAACAGGTATCCCACCACCACAAAAAATAGTAGAGGCAAAAGATTCTTGATACTAAAACTGACTAAATCCCGCTTGATTTTAATAACCACATTGAATCGAGAATATTCGATATCCGAATCTGTGTCTATAAATCGTCGATTGCCCAACGTGGAATTGTTAATCACCGTATCCTGGAAAAAGGCAGCACTCTCAACACTCCAATCGGTAATCTGATCAAACACTTTAGCTGTCTTCCAATTTTTGAGAACTTCTTCTGTAGTGGTATCTCTCATTCCCACGAAGTCCACTACATAAATTAGCTTGTCCCGAGTTAGGTTGAGATGTCGAAATCTCGCTGATAGGGTCTGAAGGTCAAACGGGTAATCGTGAAAATCAAACTTTTCATGAAAATCGGCTTTAACCCGGTATACTTTATATTTTATATCATTGTTTAAATCTGTATCTATCGGTTCTTTTAAGGTCAATTTTTCTCCTGAATCTAGCCGCTCAATGCCATAATTTGTGAACTCGATTTGGTCGGCTGTAATATCCCCTTGGTACCTAAACCAAATGAAAAAATCAACCAAATATGAGGAGGTTTTTTCATCTATGTGACTAATCTCATTGATATCCATCCCGGTGTAAACGATATGGGTTTTTACCATATAGTTATTACCAACCTTTACAATTTCACCACTGTCGAGCTGTTCCTCCAGATTAGCAACAGCCCGTAAGTCCGGGATTATTTGCAGCTGGCTAAATGCTGAAATAAAATTTCTTCTATCAAAAATACCCACAAAAACGGGTGCTACTGCATTACCATAATAGTCAAAATAAATATTTCTGGTTGCCCCCTTGAACGCCGTTTCCTGGCTATTAATAGTTGCTAAGCTTTCTTTAAGCATCAAACGGTCTTTCGGTAAATCGTCCCAGGTAATATCAGAGCGTTTAATTGCCTCAACAATGGCTTTTGCCGCATCATAATAGCAAGTCGCCACCCATCCCGGCGCTTGTTTGTACTGCTTTTCAAATTCGTTTCTGAACTGTTGACCGCTATCATCAGAAATGTCAAAAATAATCGGAGCAATGGCATAAATTCCATTGGTAAAGAAGCCTGGTTCATCCTTCTCCTCTGGGGAGTATTCAAACCGTTGCGCCAGGGATATTTCGGCTAAGGAGTCACCGCCAAAAATGGGGAAATCCATCTTAGAACTCTTCATTTTGGCAATTAATCGAGCCACTTGATTGCGATTCGCTGTCATCACAATCACTCCTGGGTCTTTCCCGCTATTTTTTAAAGCCAATAAATCTTGATAAATCGTTTCTATGGCTTGGTCTATATCATCCCCTAATACCCACTTACTGGCTACTTCTCCCCCTAACTGCCGAAACGTCTCTTCAACAGTCTTCCCTAAGGTCAAGCCATAAGTGCTGGGGCTGGAAACTAGGCTAATCTTTGAAGATCCCAGAATCTTTTTGATGTAATTGGCAATAAAAGTACCCTGAGCACTGTTAGAAAAAATGGTGCGAAAATACCAACTGTTCGATTGGGTGACCCCATCAGCAGTAGCTGAGCCGGTCACCGCAGGAATCTTATAGTCTTGATAAACTTTGCCAGCAGCCGTAGATACCCCACTACTGTAATGACCAATCACTGCGATCGCATTTGATTGAGCAATCTTCTTCGCAACCTGCTGTGCCACATCCGGATTGCCTTGGTCATCATAAACTTCAAGCTTAAATTTTTTCCCCTTAACACCGCCAGCCTTGTTAACTTGCTTAATGTAAAGTTGAGCACCGTCTACCATTGCTCTGCCTGAGCGTTGGGCTGATTCACTAGCATTGCTTAACGGAGCTGCGATCGCAATGGTTATCCTCTCTTGATATCCCTCGAAGGTATCAATTGCTACAACTGTAGCCCAGGCAAGCAGTACTATAGATACTAATACGATGGCTTTTTTTAGCATATATCACCTGATCAGTTGAATGGTCACAGATTACAGGTTACAGGTTTAACGTTACAGGTTTAACGTTACAGGTTACAGGTTGTTCGCGTAGCGTGGCCTTTTGGCCAAGGTTACAGGTTGAAAGTTACAGGTTGAAAGTTACAGGTTGAAGGTTGTTCGCGTAGCGTGGCCTTTTGGCCAAGGTTACAGGTTGTTCGCGTAGCGTGGCCTTTTGGCCAAGGTTACAGGTTACAGGTTTAACGTTATAAAGTTTATATTTTACGTTACAGGTTACATGTTACATGTTTAACGTTACAGGTTGCCAGTTATACATCCGGCTTTCAGTTCTTAAGCCTCTAATCTTCAACCATCAACCATCAAACCTTCAAACCATCAACCATCAAACCTTCTATCTTAAACCATCAACCATCAACCATCAAACCTTCAAACCATCAACCATCAAACCTTCAACCTTCAACCTTCAACCTTCAACCTTCAACCTTCAACCTTCAACCTTCAAACCATCAACCATCAAACCTTGGCCAAAAGGCCACGCGCTTCGCAGCAAAGCGGGACTTCGTCCATCGCGTTCAACCTTACCTGGCTTCGTGAGTGGGCAATCACGCCCTTGCTGCAATGGCGGCGATTAAACCTTTCTAAAAACCACGAATTAGAACTGTCAATAAAATTATTTAAAACAGGATAAAGGCTTGTGAAAAATGATCAATGATCAATGATTAATAGACTGAATTATAGCCAAGTCAACCTTTTTACAATCAACCTTGTCTAAAAAAAACATCCCTTAGGACTTTTAGAATAAACTAGGTGGCAATTTAATCAATATTTTTTTAATTTTATTCTCTCTATTGACTTTATTATATCTATTACTTATTTTTAATATAGCGGTTCTGATATTAATGAGGTAGACATAATTTTTTCCCTATTCCCTATTCCCTATTCCCTATTCCCTATTCCCTATTCCCTATTCCCTATTTTCTGTAATAGAGCCATAGCAATTGCTTTAGGTAAGATCCTCAGGGATATCACCGGCACTTCCGTGCTATAAATTCGGGTTCTTCAGTACCTGCTATGCGATCATTTCAAGTAAAAAAAATCATAAAGCTTACTCTACAAGGGAAATGTATTTAATTAACAATAATTTCTAAATACTGCCTCTTTCCACTGCTCCCTACTCCCTGCTCCCTGCTCCCTTTGCCAAAGTGTTAATTTAGCATAACAAGTACGGAAGAGCCTAAATTCGATAAACTAATAGGTGGTAACTATTCATCTATCAGCTCCTCAGCCGTCAGCTTTGGAAGGGTTAACTTCTGTTGCTCTCATCTGAATGTTCGCTTTTCCAGGTTTAGATACTTGTTTAATTCTTTAATTAAATAAAACAATACACCATTAAACCTTTTAAGCAAAGCTTATGAAGCATAAGTAACAACAGGGATTAATTATGAAATAAATGTGAAATAATGTGAAATTAAGCTCAACTGATGATCTGAGCTCAAGTTGTGCTCAAATGGCGCAGATCGACCTAGGGGTCTCCTGTCCATGGAACACTGTCAAGAAAAACCTTTTGAAACCTTCATCAACTTCTGGCTATGAGGCGGTGGATGAACCTTCCTGTAGTGGTATCAATTTAATTGTAGTTAAGAATATAATTTATATTTACTAAGTAAAGTATTGTATTATACTGAAAGGTTGAGCTAATTTGTTAAGTGAACAACATAATTATTATCTTGGCTGAAGTCAGCCTGGTCATCGTAGTTTTCTGTCTAGTCAACTGGCTGGTGGGTATACTATTCAAGCAACTGATCAGAGTTGCTTGGTTCCAAAAGGTGAACAGCAATGCTAGAAACCTCCGCCAGAACCTCCAGGCGCTGATCGTTATCTGTTGTATAGCGCTATGCCTTCTAATTGTTGGTGGCAACGGTTGGCTGATCTATCGCGGGAAAGACCTCAAGGAATACACACTTGGGTTAGTGAGCAATATTCCCAAAGGATTCTGGATAACCCTTGGCACTGGGTTAGGCAAATGCATCTGCCTTCTGATGCTAGTTGCGTTCGCCATGAAACCCTTGCAGCGTTTGCTCAACTATGGCTGCGTTCGGGCAAAGAAACTAGAACAAATCACTGCTAGTGATGAAAGCATTGAGGATTTGTTCAGTTACTTAACCAAAATCCTTACCAGTGGACTCTGGCTGCTTTCCCTAATCTGGTGTACCCAGTTTCTGAAAGTGCCAGAATCCACAACTAAGTATCTGTACGTTCTTCTTAACATCTATCTGATTATTGGAATCGGGTTGCTCATTCTGAGATCCATCGTGGTCATTATCGATAGCATAGACAACCTGACTGTTCAATACTCTAGCCCTGATAATATCCTGCGATTCTATAGCAATCTCAGGCATCGGATTCCTTTCTTTAAGGGGTGCCTAGAATATATAATCTATGTTACCATGGCCACCCTGGTGGTTGAGCAAGTAGAGATAATTGCTAACTTAGCCACCTATGGATCGAAAGCTGTCAAAATTATCGGTATCATCTTCCTGAGTCGTGGCTTGATCGTGATCGCCAATTTGTTCCTCGAAGAAGCACTGCTTAGGTCCCCGAAGCTGACTGATGTGCAGCGAAAGAAGCGGTTAACGATTATTCCCATACTAGAGAGTTTACTGAAGTACTTGATTTACTTCGGTTCGGGTATATTGATCCTCGATACCATAGAAATTGACGCCACCCCAATCCTAGCGGGTGCTGGCATTGTGGGGCTAGCGGTCGGTCTTGGGGCGCAGAATCTCATTAACGATATGGTTAGTGGATTCTTTATTCTCTTTGAAAACTACTACCTGGTAGGTGACTATATCCAAACAGGGGAAGCCGAGGGGATTGTGGAGGCGATTGAACTGAGAACTACCCGTATTCGACACTTCAATGGTCAAATGCATATTATTCGGAACGGGGATATTGGCTCAATTACCAACTACTCCAAGGACTATATCTATGCTGTAGTGGAAGTTGGCATAGAATATGATGCTGACCTGGATCATGTGTACAGGGTGATCGAAAAGGTGGGACACCAGTTAAAAGAGAAGTATTCCGAGGTAATTGAACCGACCAAGGTGGATGGAATCGAGGACTTTGGGGATTTTGATCTGTCCATAAGAACCGTTACCAAAGTTAAACCTGGAAAGCACCGCCTGATTAAGCTAGTGCTTCGTAAAATGATCAAGGATTTCTTTGACCAGGAGGGCATTGAATTAAACTTTCAGGATCCGGTGTTTATTTTGAAACAATAGGGCCTAGGCAATGGAGGTGAGATCGCAGCAGTTGATTGGCCTTGGCCTTGGCCTATTGGCCACGCGGGGCGCGTTTGGGCCACGCGGGGCGCGTTTGGCCACGCTAAGCGATTGGCCTTGGCCTTGGCCTATTGGCCACGCGGGGCGCGTTTGGGCCACGCGGGGCGCGTTTGGCCACGCTAAGCGAACGGGCGGTTGAAACTCCCACAGTTTGAGGGGCGTTGCACTTTTAGAGAGATGATTGGTGGTGGGATGGAACAGATGGAACAGCGGTAAGAGGGTTAAGTCAGCTTTAAGGCATCTATATCAGGCAGATATCGGTAGCCTCTACATCTAATTGATTTATAAATTGAATCTCTAAGGGGAGAGGATTGTAGAGTTTTTCCCGCTTATTCAAAAATAGACAAGTTAAATAGGCGACAGCTTAGTAGGGTGAGTTATCAACTCACCTTACTCAAGGGAGTTACTAGGTAAGTCCTGATCAGTTGGAGTTCTGGGTAAATCCTATTTGAGTTGCCCCATTTCTCAGGTTCTGTCCATTGTACCTACTGTCATGCCCCCTAGTTGATTGACAAAAGTCTTTCAACTAGGGGGCTATCACCATTTGTATCAGGACTTAAGCAAATAAGCTATATATAGCTTGTAGCAGTTCAAGCGTTCGCTGAAAGCGGGACGAAGTCCATCGCATTCTGTTTCCTTTGAGTGTACCCTAATCCGTGGCGCGTTTAAATTTTATAATTCTGAAGCTAAAACCCAACGCTAGGCTTAGATCACTTTTCACGCACTAGATGCTGAAGAGCAAACCTAATCTCAAACCCCTTTGAGCTTTTAACTAACTTTTAACTAACTATGGTCAATATTGCCCTGTTTGGTACCAGTGCAGATCCCCCAACTTGTGCTCATCAAGCCATTCTCCAGTGGCTATCCCATCACTATGACCAAGTGGTGGTTTGGGCATCAGATAATCCATTCAAGTCTCATCAGACCACCCTAGAACAACGTTCCCAAATGCTCACGTTACTGATTGAGGAGATTGACCCGTATCAAAATCCGATCCGTGTCAGCCCCGACTTGAGTAGCCCGAGAACCTTGGAAACCATAGCACTAGTTAAACAGCGCTGGGGATTACAGGCAAACTTGACTCTGGTGATTGGTACTGATTTAATCCGTCAGATGCCCCGTTGGTATCAAATTGAACAATTGTTAAAACAAGTACAGTTGCTGGTGATACCTCGTTCAGGATATGGAGTAGATCAGGCTAGTTTAGAAAAGTTGAAGCATCTAGGAGCACAATTAGCGATCGCTAATATTACGGTACCATCAGTTTCCTCTACAGCGTATCGTGAGAATGGTGATACAACAGCACTGACTCCTCTGGTTAAGGACTATATCCATCAAGAGCAGTTGTACCAATGACCCAAAGCAGCAATATAAAGGTCAAACTACCAGCTCTAGCCAACCTCCAGGTCAGGGCCCGTCATGTGATTTTTTCCGTCAATACCCAACAAAGCCGCCTTTTGGTACTCCAAGAGGAAGCCTTCCTCGGTAAATCGAGTTTACCAGGAACCTTGGTGTGGGACGGAGAATCATTAGACCATGCTGCCGATTGGCCTTGGCCTTGGCCTATTGGCCACGCTACGCGAATGGGCCACGCGGGGCGCGTTTGGCCACGCTACGCGATTGGCCTTGGCCTTTGGGCCACGCGGGGCGCGTTTGGCCACGCTACGCGAACGGATTTGGGCAGAGAAAATTCGAGTTAACAACGTGAACCTAGAGCAACTGTACACTTTCGGAGAACTAGGTCGTTATCAACCAAAATTGGTTAGAGTCGAGGTTACCTATAACCACCACTACGCCATGGGTTACCTATCCGTCAGTTACTTTGCCCTAGAGCGACTAGAAGAAGCTAAATTCAACACAGATGATGTCAGTGGTATTGCCTGGTATTCCATCGAGCATGTGCCGCAGCTCGCCTTTGACCATAATCAAATTTTGGACTATGGTTATCGGCATTTGCGCAACAAATTGGCAGACAATTCTGTCGCCTTTGACCTGTTCCGAGATGTATTTACCATCAAAAATATCTATACTATTTATCGACTGTACACCACATTTTTTTTTGAAAACGTCTCTGATTATTACAATTTTAGCCCTCGTCTTTTAAAGCTATGCTTCCTGGCTGATACTAGTTGAAAAGTGTCTCAGGGAGCAGGTCATCCATGAAGTTTGTACCGCTTTGATGCGGAGGCATATGCTCGTTTAAAGGATAAACCGTTGGTATTTATTTAGCAATGAAAAAACATCTGTAATTGTGGTTCATAAAATCCTATTCATTGAGGATGACGATTTTAATCGAGAAGTTATCACTGAATACCTTCAGTTGCAAGGGTATGACGTTTGCGCTTTACCCCATGGGTTAACCATTAAACGAGACCTCGCCGACTTTCAACCTGACTTGATTCTGCTGGATCTCAAATTACCAGAAGTTGATGGCTTTACCTTGATCGAAAAACTCAAGAAATCCCAATGGGCAACAATCCCTATAGTTATCCTTTCTGCCTACTCCTTCCCAGCAGACAAAAAGCGAGCTCTCAGACTAGGAGCTCGTCGTTATCTAGTCAAACCAGCGCTTCTCAGAGAAATAGAACAAGCCATAGAGGAAGAAATAACCAATTGATATCCAGTCAGCTTTTTTTGTCATTTGTCTTGAGAGCCACAAAGTTGAGCCCCCTGCCAAACACTCTTGTGGTATACAATACCGATGGTACCGGAGATGATATGAGTTTGAAGTCTTAGGCAGGACTTACGCAAAACTAGGCCAGAAGTTCCCTTAAGTAGTAAGTAGGGTTGGTTAATAACGCACCCTACAGATAAGGTTGTTGCGTAAGTCCTGTTAAGGAAATCATTGACATTGATTGTCTCATCAGTCATGGAATTAGTTTTTTTGATTCTGCTGTAGGAGAAATTCCTGAAGGATTTCGCTCAGGTTCTCTATAGACCGTCCCATTTTAGCAATTTTTGCTTCTGTCTGAGACAGTCCGAGAACTGCATTTTGAAGTTGGTTGGCTAGACTTTGAATCTCTTCTCGATAACGGGTTTCGAGTTCTTCTACGTTCATGATTTATTTTTGATTACTTAATCTACACTATCAAGTATTAGGTTTGCGTTAGGGTTTACGTTCGAGTTTACGTTTATGTTTAATTTCGTTAAAATCCTAGGATTATTTTTAAATTGAATATCAATAAATATAACGATTAAATTTTCATAAATGAGATGCCTATATAATTACCGGTATTAGGAATTATTAAAATTTATGTTTGTCCAGAAATTGTTCAAAGATATCAGCAGCAAGCTTTGGAGTTTATTTTCCAAGGTAATCAAAGAATAAAACCAGCCAAGCAATTTCCAATAAAAATGCTAATCATGAGCCAGTTACTTTTTATATAAATTTTTTATATACGATATAAACTGTATATTTTCGCCTTTAATTACTAACCAAACCCAGATTACTAAAGATTGTGTGAAGTAGATGGCCTAAACTATAAAAAACAAGCAAAAATGATGAAGATTGCGATCGCTCAACTCAACCCCACCATTGGTGATATTACAGGCAACGCTCAACAGATTCTTGAAGTAGCCAAGACTGCTGCGAGTCAGGATGTGCGTCTGTTGCTGACACCAGAATTATCCTTGTGTGGCTATCCACCACGAGATTTGCTGCTCAATCCCAAGTTTCGAGAATCGATGACTACACAAGTGCAACAACTAGCTCAGCAGCTACCAATGTCTCTAGCGGTTTTGGTGGGGACAGTAACACCGAATACCAAAGCAGAGCTTGCTGGTGGCAAACCTTTATATAACAGCATTGCTCTACTAGAGGGGGGAAAAGTACGGCAGATTTTTCACAAGCGACTCTTGCCCACCTATGATGTTTTCGATGAAAACCGCTACTTTGAACCAGGACGGGAGAGTAATTCCTTCACCATTGATCACCAACCATCACGAATCACAACTGAGAATGCCCACTCCCCAATTAAAATCGGTGTTACCATTTGCGAAGACTTGTGGAACGATGAAGAGTTTTGGGGCAAACGCAGCTATCAAGTCAATCCGATCACAGACTTAGTTCAACAGGGTGTAGACCTAGTGGTAAACCTGTCCGCCTCACCCTATAGCGCGGGTAAACAGAAAACTCGGGAAGCAATGTTGCGCCATAGCGCTAGCCGTTACCATACACCTATCCTCTACGCCAATCAGCTAGGAGGCAATGATGACCTGATATTTGATGGGTGTAGTGTAGCATTTAATCAGGCTGGTGAGATGGTATGTCGCGCCCGTGCCTTTGAAACAGACTTAGTCATTTTGGAATATGACCGAGAAACACAGGATCTGGTCACCCCACCAGAAACAACTATACAGTCTCCACCATCGGCAGCCATAGCACCAGCCCCAGCCAGCCTAGACGAAGAAATTTGGTCAGCCTTAGTCCTAGGAGTCCGGGATTACACCCGTAAGTGTGGTTTTAAAAAAGTCGTAATTGGTTTGAGTGGTGGGATTGATTCTGCTCTTGTAGCTGCTATTGCCACCGCCGCCTTAGGAGCAGACAATGTCTTGGGGATTCTCATGCCTTCTCCCTACAGTTCTGACCACTCCGTCAAAGATGCTCTCTCATTAGCACAAAACCTAGGTATTAAGACTCACACCCTAGCTATTGGTTCCTTGATGCAGGGGTTTGACCAAACCTTAGCCTCCCTATTTGCCGGGACAGAGTTTGGTGTGGCTGAAGAGAATATTCAATCCCGAATTCGGGGCAGCTTACTGATGGCGATCGCCAATAAATATGGCTATCTCCTGCTCTCCACTGGCAACAAGTCAGAGATGGCAGTGGGTTACTGTACCCTCTATGGTGATATGAATGGTGGATTAGCTGTAATTGCCGATGTTCCCAAAACCCGGGTCTACTCCCTATGTCGGTGGCTAAATTCTAAGGCAGAGGAGTCCCAGGTTAATCAGGATTTGCAGGTTAGTAGGGTCAAGGTTGAACCTTCAGACTCCTCTTCTAACCTTCAACCTGATCAGCCTCAACCGGCTAACCTAACTGACTCGAACGCCAAAGGCGAACAACCTTTAAGCCAAACAGAAATTATTCCTTCTAACATTATAATTAAGCCCCCTAGCGCTGAATTAAAACCTGGTCAAGTAGACCAAGATTCCTTGCCATCCTACGATATCCTAGATGATATTCTGGAGCGACTGATCCACCAGCACCAAGCCCCGGAGCAAATTATTGATGCAGGTCATCAGCCCGAAGTGGTTAACAAAATCATCCGACTAGTCGCTCGTGTTGAATTTAAGCGCCGACAAGCTGCCCCAGGCTTAAAGGTTACTGACCGCGCCTTTGGTACTGGCTGGCGGATGCCAATTGCTAGTCGTTGGCTATAGGATTAGTCTATCTCCAACGTATATCTGCTAACAGTCAGCATATGTGGAAACTCATTGACGATTTGCTAGAGCTTTCGAGAGTTAGCGGTGACCCGATGGAGCAACCTTTTATTTTACCTTTCCACCCTTCACAAATTATTGGTTATAATAACACCATTGCTTCGTCTCCTCCACACCTGAAAACTATGGCCATCACTACTGATCTAATGATTAGCACTAGTTAAATTACAATTGATGATCTGTTTGCAAACATAAAAATGGCAAAATGGCAGCCATGTGTTTCATTTTTAATGCAAATCCAAACATAAAAATGGCAAAATGGCAGCCATGGGTTTCTTTTTTATGAAAATTCAGGATTGAAGATGGCTAAGGTTAATTATGGCGCTTAGTAAATTTAAGCTGTTAGGAATTGAATTTACAGAAATCGCAGCTTGTTTGCCCCCATGCTTGACGCGGGGGATGAAAATAAGTTAGGGGATGCACACCCCTGGTCTACTTTGTTTGTGATTAGGAGGTGATCTAACTAGTGCAATACGGGACAAAGAAAATATTATTATCTGGATTATTGTCTGGGAACATACCAGATGAAACTAATGACCTCCTTGTTTTATGGTGTGAACCAGCCAACAACATGTACAAGCAGGCTTGGTAGGCAGTAAGACAGACTTCTAAACGAAAACTGTCAGTATTACACTTACTTTGATGCTTATGATATGTACCGAGTTGGTCGAAAACACAAGAGTATTCCTATGGTCAACTTTGCAAAGATTTCCAGGATAATCCGCACTACAAAGCACCTCCTGTTCACCAAGGTCAACAGGAGGTGCGACCCGTGGCGAATTTAATTCTTAATGGGTCAAGCGCACCTATACTAAAGTCGGTAGTTCAAGCCTGCTTTTATTATAACCAATTATAATCTCCTGTGCTTGACGCGGAGGATAGTTCAATTGTTTTAACTCGTTCTAGATCTGTTGGGATTAAACCTAAAATTACCTGAATTATACATAACCAACTATCCTCCGAGTCAAAAGCTTCGAGTTAGGAGCTTCGAGTCAGAATAATTGATTTTCCAGGAATTTTTAGGAGAAATTGGCTTGGGAATCCACTAATCGTTATTGCTCCTCCCACTAACCTTGCTAAATTATTGTCCTGATTTCTGAATTTTGGATCATGTATACTCATCAAAATTTGCCCATTAATTACCTCAAGATGAGGTAAAATTAAGCTAGTTGTATTTATAGAAGGAGATTACTTATCTCCTAAGACACAATCTTTCTAATCAAGTAGAAAATTATTGATGAATAGATAGGGTAAATCTATGAATAAACCACTGCGAGTTTTGATTGTCGAAGACTCAGAAGATGATGCTGAGTTGCTAGTGGTTGAACTAAAAAATGGTGGCTACGAAGCAATTTATGAACGAGTGGAAGCACCAGGAGCAATGAACGAAGCCCTAGATAATAAAGGGTGGTATCTGGTGATTGCTGATTACTTCATGGCTAAGTTTAGCGCCATTAGTGCCTTACTCCTCTTACAAAAAAAAGGCTTAGACTTACCGTTTATTATCGTCTCCGGCTCGATTAAGGAAAATATGGCAATCGCTGCTATGAAAGCGGGAGCCCATGACTATTTACTTAAACACCAGTTAGCACGATTAGTTCCGGCGGTGGAGCGGGAGTTAAGAGAAGCAAAGGTGCGCAAAAATTACCGGAAGGCAATCAAGAGGTTACAAGACCTGACGTTTTATGACGAATTGACCGGTTTGCCTAATCGGACATTGTTTTTATACTACCTTCGCCAGTGGTTTAAGCCAGTAAAGCCAATTCACAATCGCAAATGTCTACCGATGGCATACCCGATTCTACCAACTCTTTGCTGGGATGAACCAATTGTTGGAAACACTCAGAAGGATAATGTATTTGCTGTGCTATGTCTGACTCTCAGTCGCTACCTACTTATCCAATACAGTCTAGGTGATCTACTCAGTGAACAACTCCTAGTTGCTACTGCTCAACGCTTACAGAAATGCATCGGTGATCAGGATATAGTGGCACAGATGAGAGAGAATAAATTTGGGATTTTGCTCTCGAATATCCAAGACTTAGATCAGGTGAAAGAGACAGCTGAGCGTATCCATCAGGAGATTTCCATCCCATTTGAACTCAATGGGCGAGTCGTGTCTTCTAATTGCTACATTGGTATTGTCCTGAGTACCATGGGGTATGAGCAACCGAAAGATTTGCTGCGAGCGGCAGATACGGCGATGTATTATGCCAAATTAGAAGGTATTGGCTCCTCAGAAGTTTTTCATCCTAGTATGCAACAGAGAGCTATTGAGCGACTACAGTTAGAAACCGACTTACAACAGGCAATTAAATACGAAACATTGCATCTGAATTATCAACCAATTGTGTCCCTGACAACGGGCAAAACTATTGGTTTTGAAGCCTTGGCGAGGTGGCAGCACCGTACTCGCATCAAGGTTAGTCCTAGTGAGTTTATTCCGGTAGCAGAAGAAACAGGACTAATTATCCCCCTTGGGGAATGGATTTTGCGGGAAGCCTGCAAACAGTTAAGCTTTTGGCAAGACCAGTTTCCTGATTATTCTTCTTTGAGTATCAGTGTGAATCTGTCTGGTATTCAACTCAACCAACCCCAGCTGATTGACCAGATTGACCAAATCTGCACCACCTTAGAATTGAGTGGGGCGAACTTGAAGCTGGAAATTACTGAGAGTGTGTTGGTAGATAATGCCTCAGTTGCTAGCACTATCTTGCAGAAACTTAAAGACAGAAATATAAAATTGTGTATCGATGATTTTGGCACCGGATACTCATCGTTTTCCTATCTAAATGATTGGCCAATTGATATCCTGAAAATTGACCGTTCTTTTATTAGCAAAGGATTTCCAAAAAATGGCAAAACTTTGGATACGCTAGAAGCGATAGTTAATCTATCTAAAAAGCTAAAAATTGAGGTAATTGCTGAGGGAATAGAAACCCAAGAACAAAAAGAAATTTTGCAAGATTTAGGATGTGAATATGGACAAGGATTATTATTTGATGAAGCCCTCACTGCAGAAACTGTGACCAATTTGATGTTAACCAAGCCAGATAGGTTTTGGTAATCGCTATAGTAGGAATTAAGAAAGGCAAAAGGTTATCCCCCAATATTCACCGAAGATCGGGGGGCAAGCTTGCATGTAAAAGAGGCCAAACATGAAACCTGACTTGGAAAACAGATCCTACACTGCAAGAGCTGAGCATAAACTAGGTGATTCAGTCTTGAGCACGTCTTACGACTTAGGAAAATGGGCGTTGCTCAATCAAGTAATGAATAGGAGTAGAGTGGGCATCCTGCCCGCGCGAAATAAGGAGGAAACTGGCAAGATGCCAGTTCTACGCAAGATGCCAGTTCTACGCAAGATGCCAGTTCCACCAAGATGCCCATTCTACAAAACTCTTAAAATCATTCCATTATTCAGCAACGCCGGAAAATGCACTCAAGACAATGGACTGAGCACTCAAAACTCAGCACTCAGTTTGCTTAAACGTTTACTAATTGCCACAGCGGTGCTGTTGGCTGTTGTCCCTACCACAACTAGTTGCAGTCTATTGGAACGGCAGCCTCGGTCAAACTCTACCTTGGTCTACAAAGGACCAGTTAGGCAGGAGGTGAAAGCTGGTTCATTGATACCAGGGACTGATATTCGGTACATCAGTAGGACGGAGGATAAAACTGCTGAAGTGTTGATCAATGGACAGCGGGCATTTAAGCGCAGTGGTGACTCTCTAGACTGGACTGGAAGTCCTCTGAGGGGAGTCGAAATGCGCCTCAACCAGCGGGTATTAGTTTATAGTGATGAACGCCTACAGGCTGGTGGTACTGTTCGTCTAACGGTAGATGGGGTATCTTCTCAACCTGGTTGGGTACCGCAGGTACCGGCTCAAACAAACCCCAGTCTAGTCGTTTACAAGGTTCCAGTTTTATACCGAGTCAAGCAGGGAGAAACAATTCCTGGTACCACTTTGAGTTATACCGGCAAAACCGACAAAGGTGCGCAGTTGGGTGGATTACCGACCGGAGAGTCTCCCTACCGCCAAGGGGGTGACTCGATTAGTTGGCGAGGAGAATTACGCCCTAGAGTTTATCTCGATTTAGTAGTGCGTACTACCTTATATAACGAAGACCGTCTGAATGTGACTGGCTTTGCAACAGTTATCCTAGCAATCGGTGGTTGAGGGTTGTTGGCTCTTGGCGTCCCTTTTTGGAGTTTGGATGTTAGAGTTGAGAGTTGAGATGGCTACTTAAATGGCGGGAAGACCCTACATTGGTCGATGGATAACTCTAATGCGATCGCAACTGATAATCAGCATGCCCTGAAAAAACTGGCGTCGGCAGTAGAAGCCTCTCAGGGACAGTTCAAGCTGATTTTAGCCCGCTGTAATTATATTAGGGTGCGTTTCCGTTTGGTAGCGCAATTATCAACACTCTGGGACCTTGACATTCATACCGTAACCCTTAAGCCATCAGACAACGTGCTCTATGACACCATTCGGTCAATAGTGGGAGAAGAACGCCCTAGTGCTGTGATGGTGTTGGGCTTAGAATCGGTGCAGAATCTAGCACAGATGCTGAGTGTTACTAATCAAGTGCTCGAAGAGTTTCAGAAAAATCTTCCTTTCCCCTTAGTGTTATGGATTACAGATGAGGTTCAGCAGCAACTAACCCAGTTTGCTCCAGATTTCGAGAGTTTGGGGACACCGATAGAATTTGCGATGTTCCTTTGGAACCGCTACGCGATCGCAACAGAAACCTTAATTACTGAACTCAAAGAGACTACCGATGCTATCTTTGACTATATTTTAAAATCTAATATTATAGCATATTTTGTCCCTACTGATATAGGTATTCTACGTTACCGGGAAATTGATGCTGCTCTGAAGGATTTACAGCATCGCGGTGAAACCCTAGAACCTGCGCTCAAAGCTAGTATAGAATTCCTTCGCGGTCAACAGGCCTATGCTAACTCTCAGTTGGGTAGTGCAGTAACTCACTATGAGCAAAGTTTGGCATTTTGGCAACCAGCGCCAAGGGAGACTGAGAGATGGGGAGATTACCAGATCAGGAGATCAGGAGATGGGGAGAGTGGGAAAAATGTTTCTTCATCTAATTTAGATAATTTAGAATATCTAGATAACTTAGAATATCTAGATAACTTAGAATATCTAGATAACTTAGAATATCTAGATAATTTAGAAGATATAAATAACTTAGAAAACGGGAGTGATACTACGGTAAATGAGATTACCGTTTCTGATCAGCAATTCCTGGAGCGTCAGGGAATCGTCCTGTTTTACATTGGGTTGTGTTATTTCCAGCAGGGGGAAAAGTCTCGGGAACCAGAAAACTGTCTCTATTGGAACGATGCTAGAGGATTATTCCAGCAGTGTCTTGATAGGTTTGAGCAGTTGAATCGTCATGATTTAGTCACTAAGTTGATCAATCAACTAGGTGAGGTGATGCAACGTCTAGAGGATTGGGATGATTTGTATCACTTAGCTCACAATGCCCTAGGGTTACAGCAACGCCAAATCCTATTAGGGGCGCAAGGTCTGGCACCACTAAAAGCCCAAGCTTACGGATTTTTAGCAGAAGTCGCTCTTAACCAATCTCGTTGGCAAGAGGCTAAGCAAAATGCTCAGAAAGCATTAGACACTATAGCGACAGTTTCCTCTGGTGTGGCACAAGAGGGCACAGAGGAAACAGAGGAAACAGAGGGTACAGAGGGCACAAAACCATGTCTTAACTCAGGAGTCGGCATTCAGGAGAATGCACTCCAGACAATGCACTCACTTCAAACTAGTCTGTATCTACTACTGTTAGCTCAATCTGAGCAACGGCTAGGTGAAGCTGAAGCTGCACTCCAACACCTAGAACAGGCAAGGGTTATTGCACCTCAGGATAATCCTCGGTTTTACAGTCGGATTTTGCAGGGATTGCGATCGCTTTATTTCCAGCAGGGGCAGTATCTCCAAGCTTTCCAACTTAAGCAATATCAACAATCGTTAGCGCAACAGTATGGTTGGGGAGGGTTTATTGGTGCTAGTCGATTACAGCCACGACAACGGATAAGGTTGGTGGGGTTGCCAACAAATTTGATCGGAGCGCAACGCCTTGCCCCCCTAGAGGAGGAGAATCGAAAAACTATAGCGCTAGAAATTGCGGCATCTGGGCGACAGCAGGATGTGAATCGCTTGATTGAACGGATTGGAAGCAATGATTACAAGCTAATTGTGATTCATGGGGAATCGGGGGTGGGCAAGAGTTCTCTGGTGAATGGGGGATTAGTACCAGGGTTGAAACAGACTGTGATTGGTACAGAAGATGTGTTGCCTGTAGTGATGGCAGTCTATAGCAATTGGGTAGAAGAATTGGGACGGTTATTGGCAGAGGCATTAAATAGAATAAATTTAGAGACATTGCATGGAACATCTCTACAAAGTCCAGATATTATTATACAGCAATTGCGGCAAAATGAACAGCACAATTTGCGGACAGTACTGATTTTTGACCAGTTTGAAGAATTTTTCTTTGTTTACCTGGATAAAGCTGAGCGACGGCAATTTTTTGAATTCCTAGGAGAGTGTCTTACTAGTCCGTCAGTGAAGGTGATTCTGTCGATGCGGGAGGATTATCTCCATTATTTACTCGAATGCGATGGACGTTCGCGTAGCGTCGGCTCTGCCGAGAGTCCCGCTTTCAGCGAACGCGCAGCATGGTCGGGTAGCGCTAATCCCATGCTGAGTATGGAAATTATTGGCAATGACATATTGAGTAAGCATGTGCGCTATCCTTTAGGGAATTTTTCCCGAGATGATGCCAAGTCGGTGATTGAGCAATTAACTAAACAATCGCATTTTTACCTGGAACCAGCTTTGATTGAAGAATTGGTACAGGATTTAGCTGGGGAGTTCTCGGAAGTACGTCCGATTGAATTGCAGGTAGTAGGAGCGCAATTGCAGGCCGAGAGTATTACTACCCTGGAACACTATTGGGAAGGGGGTTCAAAGCAAGGATTGATGGCGCGGTATTTGACTGGAGTAGTGGAGGATTGTGGACCAGAGAATCAGCAGGTGGCGGAACTGGTGCTATATTTACTGACAGATGAAAAAGGGAATCGTCCACTGAAGACCAAGGCTGAGTTAGCTAATCATTTAGGAACAGAAGCTGATAAATTAGAGTTGGTGTTAAGGATTTTAGTAGAGTCGGGGTTGGTGGTTAAGGTACCGGATATTGTTGCTCACCGCTATCAATTGGTGCATGATTATCTTGTTTCTTATCTACGACAACCAGCACTGAAGTTAGATGAGTTAATTACAAAACTAAAACAAGCTGATCAGGCTAAGCAGGTATTGGAAAATACTAACCAAAAAGCCACCCATCAGATTAAGATTGGGTCAGCAGTATTGAGCCTTACATGGGTTAAGTAAAAGGACACAACAAATTGGCTCTAGCTTCGGTGACACTGATAATTTTCATGAGTCATTTTACTAACGTACAACAAATTGTACCACTTCCACAAGCAATGCAGTCGCTCATGGGCAGCGACTGCATCAACATAATATAGCAGGCAAAGGAAAGGAAAAATTGCCTCAAACTCAGACATTCAGGATCTGCAGCTGCTAAACCTAATCACCGCAAAACCCTATCGGTATTAGCGGCTTTGGGAGGCTGACTACGACGGATATCCCGCCAAATTTGAGTAGCTGCTAATGCTCCATCGGCAGCAGCAATGACAACCTGATTCAGTCCTACCTTTAAATCACCAATGGCAAAGATACGAGGATGGGAAGTGCGGGCCATCTTATCTGTAACCAGATTCCCTCCCTTTTTCTCCAAATCAAATGTATCTAGATATTGGGCATGGTATTTGGAACCCATGGAAATCAAGCCAGCTTCTAACTCAATTACTCGACCATCGGTTAATTCCACTCCAGTCATCTGATGGTCTTCCCCTAAAAATTGCTCAACTGGGGTTTCTATGATTTGATAACCCTGTTGTTGTATTTTTTGTCCCAATTCATCATTTACCTCGAACAATCCTTGGGTAAATAAAGTAATTTCAGAAGTAAACCAACCCAGAGGAAAAACTACTTCCGCATTACCTGCAGTGCTAGCAAATACCCCCACCTTTTTATCAGCCATTTCATAACCATCACAAATGAGACAGACCTGGAGGTTATAACCTGCGTAATCATAGACATTTCGCATATTTTACAAGGCTGGCAAATAGTCAATAATGCCACTAGCAGCAATCAGATATTTAGCCCGAAAGGTATAGTATTCACTATTGTTTCGACCGACTTTTACTCGCACAGCAAAGGTCTCACCCTCATCAATTACTTCTTCGACAAAAGCATCTAGTAAATCGCCACCGATAGACAAATAATGCTCTTTACCTTGTCTAAGAACAGAACGACCAGGGGTATCGGGAGGTAAACCCAGGTAGTTGTGGAGTTCCTGCATCCAAAAAGAGCGGGCTTTGCCTTTATCGATAATCAAAGTATTGAGTAAGTAACGCTGGAGATAGATTCCCGCAGAGAGACCTCCTGCGCCACCTCCCACAATAATTGTGTCGTAAATTTTGTCAGTGGATTCTTGAAGATTTTGTTTTTTGAGTTTCATGATATTATCTCTGTAGTGATTTGGAAGATAGCAATTATCTATGCCATGAGGTACAAAGGGATCCCCCTAAATCCCCCTTATCAAGGGGGACTTTGAGGTTGATAACCATACCTCATAAATCCTAGAAACGCTATAAAAACTATTAGAATTAAATTTACATTTAATTTAAATGTCCTGTTTTAACGTAAATTAAACAGCCTTCTTTACTAAAGGGAGTATGAGTACTGCCATGAGGATTACGTATCCAAGTTCCTTTAGGATAAGTTCCATGTTCATCTTCAAACACCCCGTCAATTACATAAATTTCTTCTCCCCCAAAATGACTATGGTGTTTAAAAACAGTTCCAGGTTCCCATTTCACTAGGGCAACATTCTCTGTACTATGAGTATGTAATGGCATTACCTGTAATCCTTTAACTAAACCTGGAACCCAAGAGTTGTTAGTTGTATCGATTACTACTCGCTCTTGATCTTCAGGAGACATTTGCCATAGTTTCACCAGAATCGTACAACCTGATTCACTCTTAGGAGTATGGCTTGAACCTACGGGATTGCGGACATAAGTACCAGGGGGATAATCTCCTTTTTAATCAGAAAATATGCCATCTAAAACCAGAAATTCTTCACCACCACCATGAGTATGAGCAGAAAAGGAACTACCAGTTTCATAGCGAACTAGAGACGTTGCTCTGGCTACTTCCTCTCCATCCCTTTCCAAGATCCGACGCTGTACACCGGCCATAGGAGAATCAACCCAAGGTAGCTCTTCGCTATAGACAACAACTCGTTGACTTAAATCTGCATGAATCTGCATGGTAACCTCCTGAAATTAGGTTTATTGTTGGAATCTCTAATTATTGCTTGAGATTGCTACTATCATCACCTGTCCGACTACTTATAGCGGTTTTTAATTGGGTGAGGTACAGAGTCCTGGGTTTTAGGGAATATTGATTGAGCAGTTGTGGGTTGTTATCAATAACTTGAGCTCTTCCCCAAATCTTTAATCGGCGACGGTGAGCGTAATCCATCAAAAATAGAAAAACGCGATCGCTTTCAGACAAGTTACCGACACTGATGTATTGCAGATTTCCTTGAAAATCCACAAAACCCAAGGTTTTATCGTCCAGAACTTTGAGGAATCCTTTAGGTCCTCCACGAAACTGGATGTCAGGCCAACCGTTACTGTTGACTTAGTAAACTATCGAGTTGTCATAGCAACCAGCACTCCCAGTAACTCATCCACAGGTGTTAAATAGCGGTCATTAAGATCCACCATCGCCTTGCCTTCTGGTGTCAGAGCCAGGAATCGCCACACTTGTCCCGTCGTAACAGTTCCATATACTGTTCGCTCAGCCATCTCTGGCTCTTTTTGGTTAACCAATAGAGCTGCATACATCGTAGCCAGGCATTGAGGGAGTCCCTCATTAATATTTTCGTTTTTTGCCTCTACCACTACCACCACTGGAGCTTTGATCGTTAACTTATCTGGGTTATCAGTAAGGATGAAATCAAAAAATCCAGTAAGTCCCTGTGCTGGATCTACATTAAAGTTTTTGCCAGAAAACAGACTAATACGAGGGTTTATGACTGTAATTTCACTTAAAATAGGAGCGATTAGATATTCAGAGCGAGCTTTTTCAGTATTGATAGCAGTTGCTAGTGGCACAAAGCGTCTGAGAGCTTCCTGAAGAAAGTCACTGGGGTAAATTGGGTCTGCTTGAATCAGAGATGGCACAGGTTCTAGCATATCAATCCCTAGAGAAGCTAGTGTGTCTAGAGATTTAAAATCACTGTAGGACATTCACATCTCTCCTAGGTTTTAAACTTGACACTTGTTACTTGTTACTTGTCAAAGGTCAATTTTAAAGTAATACTTAACACTTAACAAGTAATAATAATTCAGCCAAATAATCGATAATTCCTGGAAATAATACCGAATTGTTTGGCTGCTCAAGCTCTTATTTATAGCTAATTAACCTGGATTTATACCTTAAAAATTACTAACTCAGAAACGCAAGGTACTAGACTTGGTGTAGCTTTCGTCCCCCGCCCCAAGCACGGGGGTTTTGAGCTTTCAAGAACTCTTCATAAATATGAAAGAGAAGATGGAAATTAGGACAAAACCAATAACGAGATTCTCGACAGGTAGGGTAGATTGAGGGTTTTCAAGAAAATTGACTGTCGGTCTGACCACATTTTCCAGATTTATGGGATTGTTAAACTGGACTTCTTGGAAATAAGAATAACTAGGCTCATAACTAGGCTGTTGGGGATTGATCAACACTAGAGAAACAGCTTGATCCATCGGACTCACTTCGGCTAATTCTTCAAAAACCAAGTTACGGCTACCGTTAGCAGTCCTGGCGATGGCTGGACTGGTTGAGTTATAATAGAGATCTGTGGTGAGAGACACTTGACTAATAATTATTACTATTGGTAAGGTTACAGGTAAAGCACCGCCTAGGCTATAGGGGTTTCTAGCCCAATCATACCATTTATAAATAGGATTTATAGATAGTATTTATACATAAGTCAACTGCGAAGACAGGAATAAAAATAAGCTCAAAGGAAGTTTAGGGGCTAAGACTGTTGGCATTTTGCTCTTCTCAGCACGATACCGATGTACACAGATACCAAATAGACTCAGATTAGTCTATCGGTTAGTCTATCCGGTATCTGTGTGTAAAAATCCATGGTGTGCTTTTCTGGTTGATCAAATGCATTCAGGGGGGACTATATAAAAGCCTGGTTTTAAGCCATAGCTGGATAAAGCATCACCCCTAGAGACACCACACCAGCAATGATCATGAGTCCAGCTGGCATAAACTTGCGAGTTTTAGCGAGCCGGATGGCAAAGACAATCACCAGTGCAGCTGCTACGGCTATCCCTAAGGTTTGTGCCCAGGGTTGTCCTTGAAGCTGCATTATTCCAGCAAATATTAGCAATAAACCGCTGATTATACCAGAAATGAGAGATATTTTGCTTTTGGCTTTAGCATAGCCCATGATTCCCCCGATCAGGGCTAAGATGCCGTATAAGAGTACTGCTGCAATACTTAGATTCATCATTAAATTTTTTGTCAAACTGAACTAAGTTATACCTCTAGCTCGATACCTCTATGGTCAGTTCAGCAGAAAACTTAACATTAGGGAGTAGGGAGTAGGGAGTAGGGAGTAGGGAGTAGGGAGTAGGGGTAACTAGTTGAATGTACCTTATAAATATGGTAAACCCTATAACGGCTATAGCAATTATCATACTCATCAGGTACACAGGATTTTTGTTCACTCCCCCCCCTCCCTGGCTCCGGGTCTCCAACTCCACAAATATTACACCTACTCCCTACTCCCTGCTCCCTGCTCCCTAAAACCCAAGGATTTGTACCTCACCCAATTGATAACTGCTATTATCAAAATAAGAAGTAACGCTGTGCCATGGGTAAAACCGTTGCGGGCTCGCATGTTAATAATTCCCCATCAGCTCTGACTTCATAGGTTTCTGGATTGACCTCAATCTGTGGCAAGGCATCGTTGAGTTTCATGTCGGTCTTGCTCAAGTTTCGGGTGTTGGAAACGGCAACAGCAGATTTTTGTAAGCCAATTTGAGCTGGGATGTCTTGGTCTAAGGCAGCTTGGGAGACAAAGGTAACGGATGTGGCTGCGATCGCACCACCAAAACTACCAAACATCGGACGCATATGAATCGGCTGGGGTGTGGGAATACTAGCATTGGCATCACCCATTTGGGACCATGCGATCGCACCACCTTTAATCACTATCTCTGGCTTGACTCCAAACATGGCTGGACGCCACAGACACAAATCCGCTAGCTTCCCTTCTGCGATGGAACCGACATAATTAGCAATTCCGTGAGCGATCGCAGGATTAATCGTATACTTGGCAACGTAACGCTTGGCTCGGAAATTGTCATTTTCCCCAGTTTCCCCAGTAGTGGTGGATAACATTCCCCGTTGCACTTTCATTTTGTGGGCTGTCTGCCAGGTACGGATAATCACTTCACCCACCCGTCCCATGGCTTGAGAATCAGAGGCAATCATACTAAAAGCCCCTAAATCATGAAGGATATCCTCAGCAGCAATAGTTTCCCGACGAATCCGGGACTCAGCGAAGGCCACATCTTCAGGAATGCCCCGGTCTAGGTGATGGCACACCATGAGCATATCCAGATGTTCTTCTAGGGTATTAAGGGTATAGGGACGGGTAGGATTGGTAGAAGAGGGCAATACATTAGCTTCACTACACACTTTAATAATATCTGGAGCATGACCTCCCCCTGCTCCTTCGGTGTGGTAGGTGTGAATGACTCGGTTTTTGAAGGCAGCAATGGTATTTTCCACAAACCCGGCTTCATTTAGGGTATCGGTATGAATTGCCACCTGGACATCAAACTGATCCGCCACACTTAAACAGGTATCAATAGCGGCTGGAGTAGTCCCCCAGTCTTCGTGCAGCTTCAATCCCATGGCACCTGCTATCACTTGTTCCTGTAATCCCTCGGGTTTGGCACTATTGCCTTTACCTAAAAACCCTAGATTCACAGGAAATGCATCGGCAGCTTGCAGCATCCGGTGAATATTCCAAGCACCAGGAGTACAGGTTGTGGCGTTAGTGCCAGTGGCTGGACCTGTACCACCGCCGATCATAGTAGTGATACCAGATGCGATCGCAGTTTCAATCTGTTGGGGACAAATAAAGTGAATGTGAGCATCAATCCCCCCAGCAGTGAGAATCATTCCTTCCCCAGCAACTGCTTCGGTGCTAGGACCAATAATAATAGTGACATTGTCCTGGATGTAGGGATTTCCGGCTTTGCCAATGTTGACTATTTTGCCATCTTTAATACCAATATCGGCTTTAACAATACCCCACCAATCCAGGATGAGGGCATTAGTGATCACCAAATCCACAGCACCCTCAGCGCGGGAGATGGGGGATTGTCCCATTCCATCTCTAATCACTTTACCACCACCGAATTTAACTTCATCACCATAGGTGGTGTAGTCCTGTTCCACTTCGATCACTAGTTCTGTATCAGCCAAGCGGATGCGATCGCCTACGGTAGGACCATAAGTTTCGGCGTAGGCACGACGATCCATACGATAACTCATCAATAACTCCTTGATTGAGGGTAATAGGTAATGGGTAATGGGTAATGGGTAATGGGTAATTTTATCCCCTTGGCCAAACTCTCGGATTACCTGTGGGTAGGGCTTGCTTTAGAAAAAAAATAGTAATTATATATCAAGTTGAGCTATCAAGTTGACCATTTATTTTGCCATTGAAGCCGTAGACCTGACGACTACCAACAATAGTGACTAATTCCACCTCTCGTTCGTCTCCCGGTTCAAAGCGGATAGCGGTGCCAGCTGGAATATTTAACCGCATGCCTTTAGTGGCTTCCCGGTCAAATTGGAGAGCTTCGTTGACTTCAAAGAAGTGAAAATGAGACCCTACTTGAATAGGGCGATCGCCTGTATTCGCTACCCGTACTCTGATGGTTGCACGACCAGCATTGAGTTCTATTTCCCCTGTTTGGGGAATGATTTCGCCTGGAATCACTAACTAACTCCTTAAACCCTGACTAGCTTTTTATTATCTCGTGAATTAGTTGATTATCTCGTAAATTCGATTTTTTTTGTAGCCTTAACTGACACACTGAAGCAGGGCAAACGCATCTACCTCTCTTCTGTCACTCAGGGAGTTGTAAAATGAAGAGCAAACCTATTAAACCCGTCAGTCGAGTATGGTAGAGGCGAGACAGGCTGCTTCCACAGTGAGAAAAGTAGATACATACTGTGAACTGTACAAAAACTTATTTGTAGAAGTAAGAGCCTAGGAGTACTTTAAATACATTCATTTGGGACGTGCTTAGTGACTTTGAAAGAGTTGACCAGAGATAGCTAAGGTAGTAGGGTTAGAAAATGCACAAGGATTACACCATTGTCTTGATGCAAAGCGCGAGTGGGGGAAACCACGGCAGACGAAACGAAGCGAGAGGGTCGCCTTATTCAAAAATATTTAACCCTTTTCTGCATAACCTGCTGACTATAAAGGCGACCCTCTCTTACGGTAACTATCGCCAAAGGCGCGCTTGGCCGTAGGCCACGCCAAAGGCGAACGCGAACAAACCACTCGCCCTTTGCATCAAGACAGAGAAGTTATTTAGGGAAAGAGAGGATTAAGACAATATTGGGAGAGCACAACGGATAAAGAGAGAATACCAGCCGATTCAACTTGGTTTGTCATGACGAAAATTCCCAAAATCACCTATGACAAAGTTGGCCAAATCTATCAAATAAGAGCTTGGGTGGAATATGGATTTAAACAAACTAAAAGTGAATTAGGTTGGGCAGATTTACCCGTAAATAATTCTGGTTAAACCATTTTTTTATTCTTGATAAACTTCCATATTTATTACTTATTTAATTCGGAGAGTGACAGAAGAGGAATATATTAACTGCTTGTCCAGGATAAAGCTATATCGTTAGCCGACTGCTAATAGTTGACTGTTTAGATCAGATCAAGTCTGCTGGCGTCGTTCGTTTATAGTCTTAGTTTTTTGGTCAAAAGTCCGTTGTCATTTGTTATTGGTATTGAGAGTCCATAGCCTCAACACCTGCAGAAGACTCTTGTGTTATACAATACCAATGCGCTTCGGACTTGATATCATGCAAAACTTTCTTGTCGCCATTGATTTTTCCGAGATCAAGCCAGTAGTGATTGCCCAAGCCGAAATACTTAATCCTTAATCCTTCATAATAAAATTAATGCATCCAGTTGATTACATCATTGTTACTATTTACCTGATTTGTATAGTCCTTTTTGGGGTTATTCTTCAACGGAAAGCATCTGAGGGTATAGAATCCTACTTTTTGGGAAATCGCAATCTGCCCTGGTGGGTTTTGGGGGCTTCTGGAATGGCCTCCAATACTGATTTGGCTGGGACGATGGTGATCAGCGCCTTAATTTATGCTCTGGGAACGAAGGGATTTTTCATCGAAATCCGGGGTGGCGTTGTCTTAATTATGGCTATTTTTATGATATTCATGGGCAAGTGGAACCGACGGGCAAAGGTGATGACTTTGGCGGAATGGATGCACTTGCGCTTCGGCTCAGGACGGGAAGGCAATACGGCTCGGATCATAAGTGCTGTTGCTAATATTATCTTTGCTATTGGCTCAATGAGTTACTTTTCGGTTGGGGGGGGCAAATTCTTGGGGGAATTTCTGGGTATTGATGACCGCTATGCTTCGATATTTTTGATTTTGCTCGCCCTGGTATACACGGCTGTTAGCGGTTTTTACGGCGTGGTATGGACGGATGTATTTCAAGGTATTTTGATTTTTATTGCGATTATCTATATTTGTGCGATCGCATTCTCTACGGCAACTATCCCGGATACCTTCTCGGTCTCGATTCCTGGGGCTGAGCAATTGCAAACTTGGAATTTCACAGAGTGGAGCAGCATCTCGCCCCCAATCACAGTTGATCTACCGGGAGACTATGCCATATTCAACTTGTTCGGTGGCGTGATTTTATTCTATCTGTTCAAAGAAATTATGGTAGGGTTTGGCGGCGGGGGTGGCTATATGATCCAACGCTATTTTGCCGCAAAAAGCGATCGCGAAGCTGGGTTACTGTCCCTATTTTGGATAATCTTGCTTTCTTTCCGTTGGCCCTTGGTTACAGCCTTTGCAGTATTGGGTATCCATTACGGAACCACTAAGGCGGTAATTGCTGACCCTGAACTTATCTTACCAACGGTGATCGCAGAATATGTGCCAGTGGGGATAAAAGGGTTGCTGATAGCTTGTTTTATTGCAGCAGCTATGTCTACCTTTGACTCAATCATCAATGCTAGTGCTGCTTACTGGGTTAAGGATATTTATCAAGCTTATATCAATCCCCAAGCCTCTAGCCAACAACTAATTATTCAAAGCCGCTGGGCATCAATTGTAATTGTAGTGGTGGGATTGCTATTTAGTTTCAATATCACCAATATCAATGACATTTGGGGATGGCTAACCCTGGGACTAGGTGCTGGACTGTCTATTCCTCTGGTGTTGAGATGGTACTGGTGGCGCTTTAATGGCTATGGATTTGCCCTTGGGACAGTGGCGGGGATGGTAGCGGCTATTTTAACCAAGGCAATAGTAATACCCAATTTAAATTACGCTCAATTTCAGGAATATGCGCTGTTTCTCATTCCCAGCGTTTGCTCATTACTAGGATGTATCGTAGGAACATTTTTAACTGAGCCAACTGACCGGGAGGTGATGGATAATTTCTATCGAGTCACTCGACCGTTTGGATTTTGGGGAGTAATCCGTCAAAACCTCCCAGCTAATAGTCAGGCAAAAATCAGGAACGAAAATCGGCGGGATATTCTATCTACATTGATCGGAATTCCTTGGCAGATAGTTTTGTTTTTAATGGGAATCATGTTGATGATGAAACGTTGGGATAATTTTGGTATCCTGTTGTTTTTATTTATTATCCTATCTATTTGTTTGTACTTTAATTGGTTTAGACACCTGTCAAAAGAGGTGAGAGTAGATTAAGTTTTAAAGTATAACAAAGGGAATCGGGAATCGGGAATCGGGAATCGGGAATCGGGAATCGGGAATCGGGAATCGGGAATCGGGAACAGGGAAAAGTAGGAAAGACCGCGCTGCATCACTACTCCCTACTCCCTACTCCCTACTCCCTACTCCCTATTCCCTCAAACCCCCCGATTACCGATTACCGAAACAACTGGACAGGATATCAGAGGACAAAGAAAAGTCCAAATCCCAAAATAATTGCTCCAACTGCAACAGTCAATGACCAGAAACGATGGTAACTGTTGACAGTGGCGCTATTGCTTTCCAAGTGGATCAAGTCTAGCCAAGGGGCAATTCCTCTGCGGAACCAGCCAACTACATTGACTTGGGAGCCAATTAAGTTCTGCACCTTACTGCTACCAAAGAGGAAGTTACCGATTGGACCAAAGCGAGAAGCATAGCGCGTATAAATCATCCCACTGGGGTCTTGAAGCTTGAGATCGGAACCAAATTTATAGCCAGGATCTCCGCGACCAATTAACTCACCTTGGAGTTTCACGGGACGACCACGCAAAGGACTGGCGTAGGGGTCACACATTAAGGTGAAGATATCCGATCGAGACGATTGCTTGAAATCTGGGTACATCACTAGGGTCTTAATCAAGGTTCCCACAGCAAAGCCAAAGAGCATAAAGCTGGGTAATACTGTTACTTGAGCAGTCCAACTCAAGACGATAGAAGCAATCATTAAACCAGTAATACTACCAATGAATTGAGCATTGAACAATACGATATCCACGGCAAAATTACCATAGAGCTTTTTCTTACTGAGCTGATTGCCTTCTCGGACGACAGTAGCCATATCAAATTCAGTCTCTAAGTCCATTTGCTCAGCATAAGTAGGTGAACTACCCCGACCTACTACGTTGTTCGCGTTCGCGCAGCGGAGGCCGTAGGCCACGCTTCGCGAACGGCTTTGCCGAAAGCGTGGCCTACGGCCAGGTCGGGGCTTCCAGTTTCACGGAAGAATGCCTTAACTTGGACGGGCGTCCACGTCTTGGTCTTGCTTCTTCTCCACTGGCGTTGACCTCCTCCGTCCCAGAGGAGGCTAGCATTCTGATGCCTTCTGCCCTAATATTCTTTGCCGCATTACCATCTCTATCGTGATGAGTTCCACAATTTGGACAAGTCCAAGTCCTGATATCCAGTGGCAACTTTTTGATTCGGTAATGACAATTAGAGCAGGTTTTGGAACTAGGGAACCATCGACTTATTTCGACCAACACTTTCCCCTCTTTCTCGCACTTATAAGAAAGAAAATTCACAAAAGTTCCCCAACCTAGATCAGATATTGCTTTAGCTAATTTATGGTTACGTTCGCGAAGCGTGCGCGTAGCGCACAGCATGCCCTTGACATTTAGGTTTTCGACTACCACTACTTGGTTGTTGTCAACTATCTTCCTAGATAGCTTATGGAGGTAGTCTTGGCGGACATTTCCAATCTGTTCGTATACCTTAGCTACAATCTTTTTGGCTTTTTTGCGCCCATTACTGCCTTTTTTCTTTCGGGCAGCAATACGTTGCTTTTTGGCCAGTTTATTTTCGTACTTAGCTAAGTGCCTTGGATTCCTAAACTTGGAAATCTTTTCGCCATCGTAGGTAATAGCAAAATCCTTAATGCCCAAATCAATTCCGATAAACTTTCCCTTTGTGGAAGGCTGTAAATAATCCGAATCATATTCCATCAACACAGAAGCATAGTACTTCCCAGAGGGGGTTTTACTGACGGTTACAGTTTTGATTTCTCCATCTAGTGGTCGGTGAATTATTGCCTTGACAAATCCTAATTTCCCAGGAAATTTAAGGCAGTCATCAACTTGTTTTACGTTCTGGGGATACTGAATCGATTGGCGCTGATGATATGATTTGAACCTAGGATATTCAGCCCTAGCCTCAAAGAAATTTTGATAGGCACGACTAAGATTGAGGCTCACAGATTGTAAAACCTGAGAATAACATTCTTTTAGCCATTCAGTCTCTTTTTGTTTTTTGAGTTTTGGTAGCATAGAGTTGAGTGCAGATTGTTTTAGCCCTTTGCCAGTTTCTTTATAGGTTTCTATACACTGATTTAGCGCATAATTCCACCACCAACGAGCACACCCAAAATGTTGGGCAAGGATTTGAACCTGTTCTTGGGTGGGATAGATTCTGACTTTGACGGCTCTATGTTTCATTACACTCAACCTCTTTATCGACCTTAATTACTATTATATATATTTTCTATTAAGGAGTCAAGGTATAAAGCTGACTGACGGACACTTTTTTTTGTACATTTAGCAGTACATTTAGGCCCAGGCATCAAATTCCTGAATCAGAGAGAAGGTAATCTTTCGATAGTAGCGGTCACGAGCTTTTTGGGAAGCGAAACAAG
>NZ_JAAHHW010000073.1 GCF_010692325.1 Moorena sp. SIO3I8
CCCCATCTCCCCCTCTCCCCACCTCCCCCTCCCCCCATCTCCCCATCTCCCCATCTCCCCACACTTCCCACACTTCCCTCTCTTTCCCGATTCCCGATTCCCGATTCCCGATTCCCGATTCCCGATTCCCGATTCCCGATTCCCGATTCCCGATTCCCGATTCCCGATTCCCGATTCCCTGCGCTATACTAATTATTTTCAAGATACTTTTCTATCAATAGTCTAATTTTTGGTAATTTAAATTCATTAGCATAATTCGATATAGTCTGAGCAAAGGGAACAAATTTATCATCTAGTTGAGGTATTGGCTGATACACCCACTCTAACTGCAAATATTGCCCTAAGAAAACTTGATTGGTAGCTTGCACTACAGACAAACCATCTACTATTCTTCTAAAAGGTGGACAGAAGTCGTTTTTTTTCACGGACGTATTACCTATGGTTGACTATTTTATCCAAGCTACAGAACGCCCTTGGATGAGCATTTATTTAAGAATCCTCGCCTTTGTCTTTGCCTATGGCGCGATTGTCCACTTTGGTAATATAGCAGGTTTTGGGGAAATGCCGTGGTTAGAAACACCTTTAATCTGGAGAATTGGCGATGTTTTCTATGGCATCCTCGATACAGCAGCCGTGATTGGACTAGGAGCACGAAAATTGTGGGGCATTGGATTATGTTTACTTGGAATTCTCTCTCAGTTTATTATTTACACAGTATTTATCGATTATTTTGCCTCCACCCCTGAGCAAAGACAAACCATCTACGGTCTTTTGGGAACTGAAGCAATTTTAGTGCTGATATTGACTACATTATTCCTGTTAAGAAAGTAATTTTTTTTATAACTAAACAATGTCAGCTATCAGCTATCAGCTTTGATGGGCAAATCCCCAGACTTTAAATTATCATTAATATCTCAATCTTAAATTGAGCCGTTCCCGTAGCGTGGCCATAGGCCTGCATAGGTTTATTTTAAGCTGACTGCTGACTGCTGACTGCTTACGGCACCTCTTGATCAACCCACTCTAATTGTAAATACTTCTCCAATAATGCCAGTAATTTCTGCTTTAGCAACAATATATATCACAGGTAAGGTGACATCAAACCAAAATGTTGAACCTTGGCATAATTGACTTTTAACGTTTATTTTACTTCCCATCAATTTAACGATTTGCTGACTGATAGCTAAGCCTAAACCCGCTCCAGCTATCCGAAGCTGGGTATCCCCTACTTGTTCAAAGGGTTGGAATATTTTATCTAACTGTTGAGGACTGATTCCTATCCCAGTATCGATCACCTCAAAGCGAATCTTCCGAGAATGGATGTTATAATATCCCCCTTGAATGCTTTTGTTGGAAGACTGAGAGATTGCTAAGATAGGGTTTTGTTTCTCAATGACTCCTCTTGGTCGTGAATTCTCTATCTGTATACTTCCCCTTCTGTAACTCAGAAGTAAGGCGTTGCTGAATTAAGGAATGAATGCGCGATCATCTGGTTTTATTACAGCCCCCTAAATCCCCCGAGCGAGGGATTGCTCGCTCGGGGGACTTTGAGAGTTTTGTTCCCCCCAGCGAGGGATTGCTCGCTGGGGGGTTAGGGGGGCAAAACCATACCCATAATCAGCAACGCCAGAAGTAACACCACAAAATGGAACTAAAGCAATTTTCGGCTCTTGAGTTATGCCAAATGGTTTGAATCATGAAAACAGCTCTAGCAACACCATGCAACATATCAAATCTATTTCCCTAGCAATTTTACTATTGGCTTCGGTTCTATATCTGCCAAGCTGCAACCTCACTGGGGCTAAAAAGAACTCCAACTCAACTAGTAGCTCTTCTACTAAAGTTTTAGATCAAACCCCTGATGCTCGTCTGGTGGAGGAATTGACAACTAGCTATCTCAACAAAACCCCAGCTAGAGCAGTTGCGACTAAGCTAACCCTTGAACAAGCTCAGGCTTTGCAAGACCAATTTGTACAACAGTTGAGCTCTAGTTTAGGAAACGTTGTAGGTTACAAAGCTGGACTGACTAATCCTGCTGCTCAACAGCGCTTCAAAGTCTCTGAACCCTTACGAGGTGTACTTCTCGAAAAAATGTTGCTCAAAAGTGGAGCGGTTGTCCCTGCCAACTTTGGTGCTCGACCTGTATATGAAGGAGACTTAATCGTTAGAGTTGGTAGCGAAGAGATTAATAGTGCTACTACCCCTAAAGAAGCATTAGCTGCTCTTGATGCTGTCATTCCCTTCATGGAACTACCAGATTTAGTTTATGACCCAAAAGTGAGTCTTAATGGCACTGCTTTGGCAGCCATTAATGTCGGTGCTCGCTTGGGAGTTTTAGGAACACCGATTCCTTTATCTGCTACCCCTGATTGGGAAGAACGATTAAAAAATATCAAGATTGTAATGGTAGATAAGGCTGGCAATCAGTTAGCTGTTGGTAAAAGTAGTGCTTTATTAGGGAATCCGTTACAGGTAGTACTTTGGTTAAAAGATTCTTTGAAGGCATCAGGTAAAGTTTTGAAGAAAGGCGATTTACTGTCTTTAGGCTCCATGACTCCCCTAGTTCCTGTTAAATCTGGTACTACTATTCGTGCTCAATATATTGGATTAGATCCAAAAGACAAGGTAGAAATATCCGTTAGTTTTGAGTAATATTAAGTCCGGTATAACAAAGGGAATAGGGAGTAGGGAGTCGGGAGTAGGGAGTCGGGAGTCGGGAGTCGGGAGTCGGGAGTCGGGAGTAGGGAGTAGGGAGTCGGGAGTCGGGAGTAGCGATGTATCGCTTTTACAATTAGGCAAAAAGTCTAAGAAACTTCCCATACTTCCCACACTTCCTAGACTTCCCATTCTTTTTTACAAATATGAGATGCACCCTATCTAATCAGTTTACCGAACTGCGAAATTTGCCGTAACCATAGCCAACCTAAGACGCTGCCAATGGCATAATAGAGGAAATCCCACCATACAAAGGTAGTTCCTAAGAGAAATTTACCGATTAAGGAAGCACGAATCGGTGCTAATATAGGGGTTTGCCAAAGTTGTAATAATTCTATGGCACAGGTAACGCTAAAAACTCCTAAGGTAATTCGGGTTATTGCTTGGCGATTGGGGATAATAAAAAATATCAATAAACACCAAAAAATCTCATATAAAATAGCACCAGAGTAGTCATGAACCCATTTTTCTCCAAGACCAGAGTAGTATTTGGAAAAAATCCCTAATGGTGTAATAATCAATAGAGAGAGAATAATAAACCAGCGTTGAGGAGTAATTTTTAATAGTTTAGTCATTAGCGGATTAGACAAATGATTTGAGTGCTGAGGGCGTCAGTGGGTCAGTTGTGAGTTATGAGTTGTGAGTTATGCCAAATCCCTTACATCGATGGGGAAAACCAATAACTTTGCTGCTGTTGTGGTTAGCTGTACAGTTAGTCATCAAGCAAGGGGTGATGGCGACACCGACAGTAGTTGAAGTAGTTGAGAAACCGGAATCCTTTCGACAAAAGATTTGTCCTGCTGACTTAACTACAGCCATTGATGCCATAATCAGTCGTCCCGAATTTATGCGATCGCGTTGGGGGATTTTGATTCAACCCTTAGCCGACTCAGCTCCCCTCTACAGTCTTGAATCAGAACGTTTCTTTATCCCAGCATCCAATATCAAACTCTTTACCACAGCAGCAGCGTTACGTCAACTAGGTGAGCAATACCGGATTCGCACACCGGTTTATGGTACTGGCACTAGCCCCTATTTGACGTCCTTACGAATTGTGGGACAAGCAGACCCAAGCTTAAGCAATACCCAGTTAACAGATGTGGCACAACAACTAAAGGGTCAAGGGGTAAGGTTGGTGCAACAGTTAATTGTAGAAGATGGCTATACTCCCTATGGTATTATCAATCCAACCTGGGAGTGGAGCGATAGTTATCTATACTATGGCGCTTCGGTTAATCGACTTATTCTCAATCAAAATACTGTTGGACTAACCCTATTGCCCCAACAGCCTGGTAAACCATTGCGCGTTAGTTGGAGTGATGGGGTAGCGGCTAGACAGTGGCGTGTGGATAATCGTGCTGTTACGGGTAAGGCGGGAATACCATACTCAGTGGAAATAATGGGAGTTTTAGGTGAGCCGGTGTTAGTGATTAACGGTCAACTGGCAGCAGATGCTGCACCAGACTTTTGGGGGTTAGCAGTTCGCGACCCAGCCCATTATTTCCTGGAGTCCTTCCGCCGTATCCTAGAAGCTGAGGGAATTGCTGTGATTAAGGCATTGGTGAAAGACAGTTCAGCTGAGATGGTCAGATCATCAGATCAGGGGATGGGAAGAGAGGTTAATAATACAGAAATAACCAAAATAACCAATACAGCAGGACTTACGCAAAGCCCCCTAAATCCCCCAATTATGGGGGACTTTAACATCATTCCCCCCCAAAATTGGGGGGTTAGGGGGGCAAAACCAAGTAAACTTCGTAAGTCCTATACAGAAAGAACCAGAGAGTTGGCAGCAGTGGAATCTCTTCCGTTAGCGCTATTGTTAAAGGAAATCAATCAGCAGAGTAATAATTTGTATGCTGAGGCATTATTGCACCAGCTGGAGACAGAGGAAAGGAGTGAGTCTAGCCCTAAGTTTGGTCTGGTAGCGGTTCAACAGAGCTTAACGGAGTTAGGGGTTGACCCAAAAAGCTATAGTATGGCTGATGGGTCTGGGCTATCTCGCCATAATTTAGCTAGTCCGTTTGCGATCGCACAAACTCTGAGACTGATGGCACAAACCCCATTAGCTCAGGTTTATCGAGAATCCTTGGCTACGGCTGAGGTTAGTGGAACTTTACGCGATCGCTTTCGTGATACCGCAGCTGTTGGTAAGCTCCAGGCTAAGACTGGTACATTAAGTGGTGTCTCAGCCTTATCAGGCTATCTTGATATTCCTGACTATCAAACCTTGGTATTGAGTATTCTGGTAAATCAATCTGACCAATCTGCTGCTAAACTCCGTAATGCTATTGATGAAATTGTTCTATTATTGACTCGCTTGGGTTATTGCTAAGTGTTGAGTGTTGACGGGTAGCAACGGTTGAACATTTTTCGCAGCCCAACCCTCCCTCCCCGGGCCCGGTTTTCCCACGCCCGCTGACTCTTAGCCCTACTCCCTATTCCCTATTCCCTATTCCCGCGCAACCCAGAACGAAAGTACTTCAGCCAATTGAGAAATGCTGTAATTATGAAACCCCTGGAAATTCCCCCAGACCCTACACCCAAGACCCTAAACCAGGGTTCAACCAAGTCTCCAATTCAAATCTGTATCACATTAGGAACTCGTCCGGAGGCAATTAAGTTAGCTCCAGTGATTCTTCAGTTCCAACGCTCTGGTAAATTTAAGACTCAGGTGGTGTTAACGGGTCAGCATCGGGAAATGGTAGACCAGGTGATGGGGATGTTTGACCTGAGGGCGGATCGGGATCTAGAAATTATGCAGCCCAAGCAAACTCTGACCGATATTACTTGTCTTAGTTTACGGGGGTTAGAGGAATTATTTCAGGAATTGCAGCCCCAGTTAGTAGTTGTGCAGGGGGATACAACTACAGCCTTTGCTGCGGCCTTGGCAGCCTTTTACCAACGTATCCCGGTGGGTCATGTCGAAGCGGGATTGCGCACCAATGATTTGTTTAATCCCTATCCAGAGGAAGCCAATCGACGGCTGATTTCTCAGATTACTCAATTACATTTTGCCCCCACTCCCCTGGCAGTAGAGCATTTGCAGGGGTCTGGGGTGACTGGCGCAATTCATAAAACTGGGAATACCGTGATTGATGCCCTGTTGATGGTAGCTGAGCGGGAACCAGTGTGTGAGGTTCCGGGTTTAGATTGGGAAGGATACCGGACGATTTTAGCAACAGTACACCGTCGGGAAAATTGGGGGAAACCACTGGAGGATATAGCCCAGGGGTTTCTCCAGATTTTAGATAAGTTCCCAGATACAGCCTTATTGTTACCTCTCCATCGCAATCCTACGGTCAGGGAACCCCTGAGGGCAATCTTGGGTGACCATGAGCGGGTATTTTTAACAGAACCACTGGATTATGTGGAATTGGTAGCAGCAATGCAACGGTGTTATTTAGTGATGACTGATTCTGGCGGATTGCAGGAGGAAGCACCGAGTTTGGGTAAGCCAGTGCTGGTATTGCGTAAGACCACGGAACGACCGGAAGCGATCGCAGCTGGGACTGGTAAGTTGGTAGGAACCGACCCGGAACAGATGGTAGGGGCGGCAAGTTTGTTGTTGAGTGATTCAGTAGCTTATCAGGGGATGGCAAATGCCATTAATCCCTTTGGGGATGGTCGTGCGGCGGAGCGTATAGTACAGATTGTGGAGGATTACTTTGGTCTAAATTTTTCTGACAATCAATAACCTCAATTCATTCCCTCCAACAACGTTTGAACCTTACCATCCGGGTGTAGCAGCACGCGAATTTTTGGTATACCTTCCCCTTCTAAAGGGGACACAAAAGTTTCACCGATCAGAGGTATGGGGGCGTTATCTATATAGGTTTTCGCTGCTTGCCCAAGGGGAATTATACGTCGGATAGTACCATTATTATTTAACCACAAACTATAGTTCAAGGTTTTCTGTAGCCCTTCGGGAGGTTGCCAGCGCTCCTGGAAATATCGTCTAGCTTCTGCTACCTGAGAAATCTTATCAAACAGGGTATTTTGAGATATCTGATTGGCAACGGTAGGCTCGGATGGGTTTAAAGAATCAGAAACAGGGCTACTCGGGACATTCAGTCCAGGCACAGCTTGATCGATAACAGAGCTACTCGGGACATTCAGTCCAGGCACAGCTTGATCGATAATTCTAGAGGTAGAAGAACCTCTGTCGAGAGTAGACACATTCTGTTGAGGAGCAGGGATGGCTTGAACCGCCACATTAGTAGTAGAAGAAGTAGAAGTAGAAGAAATCGAAGCAGTAGAAGTAGAAGAAATCGAAGACTCAACGTCAGGGATTACCACTGTTTCTGTGGGGATCGATAGACTTTCTCTAGAGGAATCCTGAGTTTCCAGCTCAGTAGGAGAAGGGGCTGGTTTAATAACCGGCAATTCTGACAAAGTTTGTACTACAGCGATGGGACTGGGTGGAGTTGGTTTGGGTTGGGTATTTGCCTTAGCAGTAGGTACATTAGTTTTACTAGCCTCAGAAACAGGTGCCTCACCGTTACTAGCCCCAGGAGCAGCAGCAGGACTAACAGCAGAACTAGCTACAGGACTAGTAACAGAAGTAGCTACAGGACTAACAGCAGAACTAGCTACAGAACTAGCAGCACTCAGTTTGGGAGAGTCTGGTGTCCTAGCTGGAGCAGGAACAATCTTGAGCATCGGACGTGAATTCGGGCGTGAAGCTATTGCTGGCGCAGTGCGTACTGGTGGTGGAGAGGGTGGCTTAACGGGAGGCGGTGGCGGAGTGCGTACTGGTGGAGAGGGTGGCTTAAGGGGAGGCGGTGGGGGTAACTTGGTTCCTGGGGACAGACGGGGTGGTACCGATGGAGTTGGGATGGGAGTGCTCGGTGCTGGGGGTACCTGGGAGATGGCTCGCTTTTTCCCAATCTTGCTGGACTCTAATGCTGTTGTTGGGACTTCTGTGGTTAGTGTTTTCCCTTGTTCAACAGGCTGAGGTTTCTCAAGCAACTTAATCACTGCCGCTGTTACACCCACTGCCAACACCATCGATGCTGCTGTACGCATCCAAGCGGATGATTCTGGTTTCCAACTGGGCTGATTGAGTTTTGGTAGGGATACTACTTCAGCCGCATATTCATCCAAAGCGGTAGCTAAATCAAACAGCTGTGTAGCACTTAAATCAACCACTGACCCAGATTCTTCATTAGCCAGCTTACCCAGAAACAGGCTATGGCTCAGTAACCCTTTCGATTGCAGATGGATTGGCTGAGTTGGAACTGCTGTGGCATTTTCTGCCTGAGGGGTTGGAAGAGTTAGGACAGTCAAGGGAGTAACCTCAGCCGATCGCGTAGCGTGGCCTACGGCCTTAGAGTTTCCAGAGGCAACCAGTTGCTTTGGGGACGGCTCAAGGAAGTGCTGAACATAGCCATCTACCGCTTCATACAACACATCTAAATCCTCTGCGTTGCCTCGTAACGTTACCTGTTGTTCTTCTGGCTTGCGGGGGTCATCAAAACGCAACTCAAACCGCAACTTCTTCACCACAGATTGTCCCACCCAGCGGGATAAGGGTGAGCGGTTTGCCCAAATTGATAGGGTACAGGTAGGAGGAGTGTAACGTCGCAGGACTATGTTAGTCATTGGTGATTATTTATTAGTCATTTGTTAATTGTTAATTGTTAATCGTTAATCGTTAATCGTTAATCGTTGATTTCTATAGCATTTCCCAAGAAATCATAAAACCCAATACTGATTTATCATAACACCAAAAAATCCTCTGCTCTCTTTCCTAATGTTCTCTGTTTACTGTTCCTATTCCGTTCTTTAATCAATTTTTTATCAAAAATGCTATAGCGTTTATCATAGCTATGAGGTACACATAATTTTTGACCATTTATGAGTTACCTACTCTCTACTCCCTACTCCCTATTCCCTATTCCCTACTCCCTACTTCCTAAAAACCAGGATTTTGTACCTCACCCAATTGATAAATGCTATATATTTTCCTGGATGCAATCCTTAAGATACTTTACCTAATAAGGCTAACCATAAACGCTGATGACCTTTTGCTCCACTATAGAAGAGTAATTTGATTAATAGTTTAAGAGCCAGTTGCTTTAAACTATCAGTTGACACCTTTTCTTCTTGCACCATCCGTTCTCGGTAAGTGTTATTAAAGTTGTCTAAATAATCTCCCAATAAAGCAGCACGATGAGGTTCACTGTTTTGTTGTGTCATTTGTTCGAGTAAAGCCACCGCACGACGGATTAGTTCTTGATGGTCTTTAGCCAAGTGACAGATGATTAAAACTAGCGATCGCGCTTCCTCCACATCCAGCTTTTTCCGTCCTCCTGAACTTTTGCGCAGGGGATTAGACTGACGCAGACGCCACAATGCTACTCGGTCTGTGATCATTGACTCTAAATTTAATTCAGCAGCAGCTTGCAGCATCTCCTCTGAGCCAATACCTGCTAGAGCTTCTAGGCTAAGCAAGACTAAATCTAGCTGGGTTTTGATATTATCGAGATCGATTGAGTCTGCGGCTTGACTCAGAGGCAAATCCTCCCAAGCAGGAGGTGATTTTGGCATCTTGACAGTGGAAACCATAATTTTATTTTACTAAAGCAAATCCGGTTTACCCGTCGCTGTTACAGGTTTGGAAACAGGACTACGAAAGATTAAGGTATGTTTCCTGCTGGTAAAGCTTTGGTTGTCTGTTGTTCGCGTAGCGTGGCCTATTGGCCAAGGTTGAAGGTTATCTGGTTGTTCGCGTAGCGTGGCCTTTTGGCCAAGGTTGTCTGGTTGAAGGTTGAAGGTTGAAGGTTATCTGGTTGAAGGTTGTCTGGTTGAAGGTTGTCTGGTTGAAGGTTGAAGGTTGAAGGTTGTCTGGTTGAAGGTTGTCTGGTTGAAGGTTGAAGGTTGAATGTTGTCTGGTTGAATGTTCAAAAATGCATTGTAACCTGCTAACCTGCTAACCTGCTAACCGGTTAACCTGCTAACCTGCTAACCTACTAACCTGCTAACCTATGACCTTATTTAAGGTAAGCAACGGTAACACCAGTCCCACCCTCAGATTGTTCGGCTAGCTTAAAACGCTCCACTAGAGGGTGCTGTTCCAAGAAAGCGTGGACACCTTGTCTTAATCGACCAGTTCCTTTGCCATGAATAATCCAGAGTACTCCAAACTCTATCGCCTTAGATATTGCTTGGTCGATGTCAATCTCTGCATTAGCTACCCGACTTCCTCGAATATCAATGGTATTTTTCGAGGTGCGCACAGCCGTAGCTGGCCGCGAGACTGGGGTTGGGGCTGGAGCTGGTTTTGATGTAGGTTTTACCACATTTTCCGGCTTTTGTCCATCCAAGGATTCCACATCTGTTAGGGCAACGGTCATTTTCATTAAGCCAAAGCGTACCGTTAGTTCCCCATTATCTGCGGTACTTAGTATCTCGGCTGTCTGATTCAATCGGGGAATGCGAATGCGATCGCCTACTTTGGGGCGGAATCCTGGTTTTGGTTTAGGAGGCGGTGCGGCTGGGATTTGACGCTCGGCAATCTCCTTAAGAGCGTTTGTGGCTTTTTGGGCATTTTGAGCGGTTTGGGAGCCTTGCTGCAACTGCCGAATCACTTGGGCAATTTCTTTCTTAGCTTGTGCGATCGCATCTTGCACAGACCGTTCCTGGGAAAGCTTCAATTCCCGTTCCCGCTCCTGCAAAAGTTTTGCCCGTTCAGAGAGTTCCTGATGGAGAGATTCAGCTTGTTGCAGTAACTGATTTGCCTGTTGGGCTTTAGTTTCCTGAGTGCGCCGTTGAGCTTCTAAACCGGCAATTACCTCATTCACATCTTCCGAAGCTCCCCCCAAAAGGGTTTGAGCCTGATCCACCACCGATGGGTTTAACCCTAAGCGTCTAGCAATGCTCAAGGCATTGGAGCGACCAGGAATACCCCACAATAGACGGTAAGTGGGTGAGAGGGTTTGGTCATCAAACTCCACCGAGGCATTCTCAAACCGCTCGTCTTGATATTTTAGTGCTTTGAGTTCCCCATAATGCGTAGTCGCAATGGTTAATTGTGTGGTGTTTGCTAGGTATTTCAGTAATGCGATCGCTAAAGCACTGCCTTCTGCGGGGTCAGTCCCTGCTCCTACTTCATCTAATAGTACGAGTGACGCACGAGGAGTTGAAGGTTCTTCAAGGTTGGCAGGTTGAAGGTTATCTGGTTGAAGGTTATCTGGTTGAAGGTTATCTGGTTGAAGGTTATCTGGTTGTTCGCGAAGGACTTTCAACCTACCAACCTGAAACTCTTGAGAACCTCCAACTTTCAACCTGTCAACCTGTAACTCTTCTTTTGGGGTAGTTATCGCCTCAATAATTCGACTAATCCGGCGAATGTGACCCGAGAAAGTGGATAAACTCTGTTCTATAGACTGCTCATCCCCAATATCTGCCAGAATTTGCTCAAACCAAGGAAGTTCTACTGGTTCCCTTGCTGGCACAAATAAACCCGCTTTTGCCATCAGTGCCGCTAAACCAAAGGTTTTCAACGTAACGGTTTTACCGCCAGTATTCGGACCGGTAATAGCAACTACCCGAATGTAGGACTGAATCTGGACATCAATGGGAACAACTGATGTGCCTTGTTCATGTTTTTGCTGCCATACCAGTAGAGGATGGCGTAGTTGCCGTAGAGTAATGCTTTCATTCTGATTGCGGTCAATAAATCTGGGGGGATTGGCTTCTAACCACAGACTATATCTTGCCTTAGCGGTAGCTAAATCTAGGGTAGTTGCTACAACCAGCAACCGTTCTAAGTCTGGCTTAACTGCTGCTACTTGTTCGGTCAACGCACGACGTACTGCTTCCGCTTCCACTTGTTCTTGCCGCCGCTGGGTCCGAAGTTGATTGCCTAAGCTAACAATGGCCTTCGGTTCCACGTATAGGGTGGCACCGGTGCTAGAGGTATCCTGAACAATACCAGGAATAGCATCTTTCTGGGGAGCTTTAACCGGGAGTACAAACCGATCACCCCGTTGAGTAATTAACTGTTGTTGTAATGCCCCCCCTTTACGCTGGACAATCCCCTGGAGGATTTCATAAATTCGGTCTCGTAATGATTTCATCTGAGTCCGAATCCCTGCCAGCTTCGGGGTTGCCCGGTCAGCTACATCGCCTCGCTCATCGATACAACGGTGAATTTCTTGTTCAAGTTCTGGGTAAGTGCGGCTGTCAGCCACCAGTTCCTTCAGAATTGGTACATCCTCTTGGTCTTCAATAAACCGCCGTAGACGCCTCACACCAGCTAAGGTTGTTGCGATCGCTAATAGTTCCTCACCAGACAAAATGCCTTGGAGCTCTGCCCGATCCAGAGATTCACCAATATCTTGGATGCCGTCAAAGGTTAGTCCTGTGTCTAAACTAGTTTCCAGTTGATAGGCTTCTTTAGTCTGGGCTAGCAGGTCTAGGCTTTCCGGTTGAGTTGCTGGGGGGTGGAGATAACGAGCCGCAAAGGCTCCCAGCTTAGTAGCCGCAAACGTAGCCAGGTGTTGGCACAGGCGGGACCATTCCAGTAGTTCTAAGGTTTCAGATTGAATCAAGGCTCAGAGACAAACGCATACCTCAATTGTATTATCCGATAATTCGGTTAGGAGTGGGAAAGTTAAGATTGATCAAATTACCAATAACGTGAGTATTCAGCAATCAGCACTCAGCGGTCAGCTTATTTTATTCAAAAGCTGTCTCGTTCCCGTAGCTTGGCCTACAGCTAATGGCTGATAGCTAATGGCTGATAGCACCTCAAGCAGCGTGTTCATAGGCTGATAACTGATAGCTGATAGCTCATAGCTGATAGCTGATAGCTCATAGCTGATAGCTTATAGCTGATAACTGATAGCTGATAACTGATAACTGATAGCTGATAGCTTACCTAATTACTAATTGCCATCTGAAAAAGACACAAAAACCCCAAATTGGGATATGCTGGAATAAGTTGATGTATGCCCTGCCAGATTTATCCTAAATTCTCCTTCTTCAGATGGTTTAATCGTATGGTAGGGCTTCCCTAAGGTTTTTATATCCAGTAAGAGTACTGTAACTTACGTACTAAGCCCTGAGTGGAGCCATTGATTTTATCCACTTCACCCGATTATCTCATCATTCCAGCATTATCAAAAACTACTTGTCGGATAACAGTCTGCTGGTGGTATCCGGTAAAGTAGGAGTAGGTTTGTACGGCAGAGGAATATACTGTACCGATGGACGTCCACCTTGAGGTTGGGGGTACAAATCCATTAGTTTATAGATAGCTTTAGGTAGACCAACTGTGACAGGTAGACCTAGTTCAGAGGCTTCCTCGACAGTAATCGGACAGTCATGGGTGATTTGACCAGTGGTAAGAAAGTCAATAATTCTATCGATGTGTTCTGGGTCAATCTTCTGCTTAGGGATATCGTCTAGCAGTAGCGTTCGCACGAAACGTTGCACCTGCTTAATGGCTTTGCCTGCCAAATCAGCCATCATCAAGGTTTGGTCATCAATAGCCTCAACGGGCTTTTGCTCCACAACTCTGAGAATGCTAGCAGCAGCAGTATTCCCTAGTTGAGGGTCAACCGGTCCAAGGACAGCATTGGCATCCATCACAATTTCATCTGAGGCTAGGGCTAACATGGTACCACCACTCATGGCATAGTGGGGTACAAAGACAGTAACTTTAGAAGGATGACGAATTAAAGCTCTAGCAATTTGTTCTGTAGCCAGCACCAATCCCCCAGGAGTATGTAAAATAAGATCAATAGGAACATCTGGTGGAGTTAGACGGATTGCCCTGAGCACTTGTTCAGAATCTTCAATAGATATGTAGCGGGATACAGGGATGCCAAACAAGCTAATAGACTCTTGTCGGTGAATCAGTAAAATTAACCGACTTTTTCGCTTATGCTCGAATTCTTGCAAAGCTCGAAAACGTCTATATTGCATCTGACGACGTTGCCACAAGGGCTGCAACGAGGAGATGATCAAAAAAATCCAGAACAGATCAAAAAAGTTAAAGCTAAAGTTCATCGCTTACTTACAGGTATCAAGTAGTTGTACCCTTTAGTTTTCCCGTGGTTAGGATGCTTTATTGCTAATTTTTAGTTTTTTTGGCTTAGTGTTGTGGGCTGATGCCTTGCTAGAGAACCTCAAACTGTTTTGAAGTCCTATCATATGTAGTGTAAGCAACATCAAAACTCCTGTGAGTTAACTTAAGTTAACTTTTGTTACAAAACGCCCATCTCAGCCATAAAAGTTAAGGGTTAACCCTGATTAGTATTTAGTGACTCAATCGAGAGTATATGCCCTTACTAATCAGTTTGGTGATTGCTGCAGTAGCGACTTACCTTTCTCTGAACACTACGGAAGAAATATTGAAAGTGGCATCATTATTAATTGTGATAATTTGCCTGTTGCTAAGCTTTGTTTTTGCCCCACTACTAATTAAAGTGTTGATTGTCGTAATTTTCCTAGTAATTCCTAAAATCCCCAGGAAATCTTAACTCTTGTGGCTGAATGCTTAAACCCACATTCCCTAGGTTGGAGAGGAGATTATAAAAACCCCTACAATAACTCGTAGGGGTGTGTGGATGATTTCTATTGATTTATTGGTTGTTACTAGATTGCTGAATCAGGTAATCTAAAATAGTTCCGATTCCCTCACTTAGCAGCACTAGTAGTACCTTGAGACTCAGTTAGTTATGATTTGGTCTAGATCCCAAAAAATCTCAGTTACCCACTAATATTCAAAATTTTCACCGGGCAAAGCAGGAGTGGTTGTTGGAGGTCGCCGAAACTGGGTTGCCTGTTCGTAAGCATAAGCGAATCCCAGTAAGGTAGGCTCACTGTAAGGCTTACCAAAGAAAGTCAGTCCTAGGGGTAATCCCTGCTGAGTAAAGCCCATTGCCACAGAAATGCCGGGAAAACCAGAAACGTTGGCTAAGTACCCTGGTATGTAGGGGTCACTTGAGGCACATTGATAGGTTGGATCCTCGACATTATAGAGCGGACCGGCAGGACAAGTCATGGTGGGCCAAATAATCGCGTCGAGATTTTGGGCACTCATAATCGATAAAATTTCCTGCCGAACCCTAGGAAACTCGAAATGGAGAATATAAAGATATTCGGTATCAGCCAGTTCTGGATGCTTTAGAGATTCTTCAAACCCTCCGACGCGACCGGGATTGAGAGCCTGTTCTGAATTGACTAATGGGTTAGATAAGCTCATCGAATACATTTCCCTCAGGGTGTCAGGGAATGGAAGCTGGAGGTTTTTGAGGTAACTATCGATCTGGGGTTCAAACTCAGCCTCTGTTACCGGTGCCATGAAAGGCCAGAGGTTTTCCAATTTGGGAGAGAAATCCACCGACTCAACTGTTGCACCTAATTCCCTCAGCTTAGCAACTGCTGCATCAGTTGCAGCATCTACCTCAGGGTTACCACCGCGAAAATCAATCGCCACCCCAATTCTTGCCCCTTTTAGGGCTTGTTTATTGAGAAACTGGGTGTAGTCCTTATATGTTTTCCCTTCACTGTCCAGGGTACGGTAATCATTGGGATCAACCCCTGCCATTACACCCAAAGCGATCGCTGCATCTGTCACGGTTCGAGCTATAGGGCCCGCACTATCAAAGGAGAGGGTTAGGGGGATGATACCATCTCGACTAACCAGTCCCTGAGTAGGTTTGATACCGACAAGACCTGCTACTGCTGCAGGGCCACGAATTGAGCCTGAAGTATCGCTTCCGGTGGCTAAAACAGCAAAATTTGCCGCAATTACAGCCCCACTGCCTCCACTCGAACCCGAAGGATCACGAGTTAATTTGTAGGGATTGCGTGTCAGTCCCCCAAGGGAACTGTAACCTAGCCTACCATAGGATTCAGCAAATTCACTCATATTTGCTTTACCAAGAATAATCGCTCCTGCCTCTCGCAACTTCTTAACAGTAAAAGCATCATCGGGGGGTAAGGAACCTTCCAGCAGCACCGATCCTCCTGTTGTGGGTAAATCGGTAGTGTCATAGTTATCTTTCAGAATGATGGGGATGCCATGTAAAGGACTTCGCGGTCCTTTCTGCTGGCGTTCTTGGTCTAACGCCCTTGCTTCTTTAAGGGCATTGTTATTGATAGAAATTAGCCCATTAATTTTCGGACCTTGATCGTCATAGGCTTCAATACGATTGAGATAAAGTTGCACTAATTGTTCGGAAGTGAGTGCATTCTTATCAAAAGCTTCGTTAATCTCTGCGATTGTTGCTTCCCTGAGACGAAAGGTCTCAGCGACTACCTCTGAGGGAAAACTACTCAGAGCGAACATGAAAAGATAAGTCAGCCCTTGTTTAGCTATTTGCCACCAGGTCAGTTTTTGTTTCATATCTATACTGAAATTGATTGATAAAGGATATCACTAATTGGGTGCATTTCATATTTGTAAAAAAAAGGGGAGTGTGGGGGAGGGTAATCGCCATCTTTAGTGTATAAAATGTTACTTGAAATTTGTCAAATTTGATACGTCTGAGAGGACAGAGAAGTTGTGCTCACCTGAGAATCAGGCTTAGCTGTTAATGTAAAGAAATCTAAAATGTGACCGAGCAAAAGATTGCAAAAAACTTTGTTAAAAAGGCGTTGAGCCCCAGAGAGGAAAAAGAGGCTTCCGCTGCAGCAAGCGTAGTCTGCTGAAGAATTTTAAACTCCTAGAAGACCCCCGAGTGGAAAGAACACGACAGCATAACTTAGTCGATATGGTCACTGTGTCCCTGTTAGCAGTATTATGTGGTGCCGATGGATGTTTGGGGATAAAGACCTACAGATTAGCGTTGCAATTGTGGTTGAAAAGGTTTTTAGAGTTGCCCCATGGAATACCGTCCCATGACACGATTGGAATAGCAATAACCTCTGGGTTGAGACTCAAATTGGCTTGAACGTGATAGGTGATGTGCTTCGGTTGGGTTCGAGCTTTGGGCTTGCCCCCTTTCTGATAGTGGGGTTTCGACACCACAGTGCCGGTCTCCAGTCGATACATTCTCGGATCGGCAATAGCCTTCTATTCCTTTTTCAGTTAATTCTTAATGTGACACTTTAAAGTGCGGAATATCTGCTTAAGGTTAATCTTTCAAAAACATTAAAAATACTATACATTTTCCCGATTTCCAAGAAACCAGTCGTTAGGCTGGATATATAGAGCAACAATTCATTCAAAAAACGCGATCGCATAAACCCATGCTATTTGACCTAGCCAACCTCCCCTACTGGATCTTTTTGGGTATGGGAGTTCTATTGTTTGTGTTAGTCATTGTTTCCGGTGGCGGAGACGATGACATTGATATAGATGCAGATGTAGATCTGGATGTGGATCTGGATGTAGATGCAGATTTCGGTACTGATACAGATACTGATGCCGATGGTGAAGGTGGTATTGAGATTCTAGGATGGCTAGGTATCGGCAAAGCCCCCCTAATTTTGCTCCTGGCAACAGACTGTAGCCTTTTGGGACTTTTCGGCTGGATGTTCAATGTCATGATTGGTGGTGTTACTGGCAGTATTCCCACTGGGTTTTTAGCTGGGGTGGTATCAGTAATGTCATTGTTTCTGACCCTAGTTACCGGAGGATTCATCTCTCGACCGATAGGAAAAGTTTTCGCCTCCTTTGGAGAAGATACCAGTAGCGATCGCTTAGTTGGCTGTCACGGTACAGTTTCCTCTGCCACCCTTCCCAAGGAAAACCAAGGCAAAATCGGTCAAGTCGATGTCCTAGATCCAGCTCGTAATTTAGTTACAGTTAATGCCACCTTACCAACTTGGGCAACAGTTACTCCTAAACGGGGGAACAAAGTGTTAGTGATTGACCGACACCATCATAACTATCTCGTAGTCCTTAAAGATAGTGCTGATCAGCAAGCCTGGTTAGACAATGCTTATTAGTCAGCAAGGGCGCACAACCTGCTGTGATAACCTGCTGTGATGTATATCAGTTCCTCAAGATTATCATAAATTTTCTGATCTTCCCTGATTAGTATATAGAGCTCCATTTATCAGCAAATCTATTTAGCCATGTCAAACTCATCGATGAATACAACAGTGCAAACTGTTCCGGTACAGTCATCTATAGCCCAGCTTCCTCCTGGAATTCTATTTTTCCCCGGTGTGATTGGAGGTCTGATTGTATTATTGCTATTAAGCATCTGGGCTTACACCAGAGTTTATGTCATCACGCCCAACAACGAAGCATTTTTGCGGACAGGTGGTGTCTTTGTCAAAAAGAAAACGGTTATTCTCAGTGGCGGGTGTGTGGTTTTGCCAGGATTTCATGAACTTACCCGTGTCCCACTCAGAGAAATTTCTATTGATGTTGAGCGCACCGGTAACCTAGCAGTTCGGACCCAAGACTACCTGCGGGCTAATATGCGGGTAACCTTTTATGTCTGTATCAATGCCAATGAAGAAGATGTGATTACTGCTGCCCAACGACTGTCTCGTGAAGGTAAAATTTCCCCCGAAGATATTAAAGAAGCTATCGAAAAACGGGCGGATGATGCTATTAGAGCAGCAGCTAAGAAAAAGAATTTGGCAGAAATTGATTCCGATAAATTAGGATTTGCTGATGAAGTGTTGAATTTAATTCAGCAAGACTTAAGAAAAGTCGGTTTAACTCTCAATAATATCGCGATTTCTGAGATAGAAGAGAGTGATACCTACGATACGAATAACTTCTTTGATGCCCAAGGAGTACGTCTGCGCACGGAAACCATTCAACAATCAATTCAGCAAAAAACTGAAGTTGAGCTAAATACCAAAGTTGCCATTGAAGAGAAAGAACTCAACGCTGAAAAGCAATCCCTACGCATTGCCCAAGAACAAGAAGAAGCGAAACTGGCGCAAAAGCTTGAGGTTGAAGCCCTAAAAGCCCAGCGTGAGCGGGAAATAGAAGAAGCTAAAGCCACAGAAGCAGCCACAATTCAGCGGACTAAAATTTTACAGAATAAGTCTGTAGAAGAGGAAGAAATTCGCAAACTACTGGCCTTGCAGCAAAGCCAAATTGAAGCCGATATTACCCTCGAAGAACGGAATAAAGCCCTCAAGGTAGCCCAAACTCTGCAAAAACAAGAAGCGGAATTGGCAGAAATTAATCGTCAGAAAACCTTAGAAGAGGAAAAGGTTCAACAACAGCTGGCAGTCCAAGCTAAGAAAATTCAGGCAGATATTGAATTAGAAGAACGGAATAAAACCCTCAAGGTGGCACAAATCCTGCAAAAACAGGAAGCAGAAGTAGCAGAAGTTACTCGTCAGAAAACCGTCGATGCTGCCTTGCTTAATTCTCAGGTAGAATTGGCAGAAGCAGAACGAGAGTCAAAAATTGCTCAACAAGACGCTGCGATCGCAATTGCCGAAAAAGAACGCGATCGCTTCAATTCCGAAGCCGAACGAGCTCAAGCTGAAGCCGCTGTAGCCACCGCTACGGAAGTAGAAGAAGCCGAACGGCAACAACGCCTTTCTATCATTGCTGCTGAACAAGAAGCCGAACAACGGCGGATTGGTGAGCAAAACGTGATTGAAATCGATGTATTCCGCCGGTCTCGTCAAGCTGAAGCAGCCAGACAAGCAGCAGAACTAGAAGCTGAGTCGATCCGCACCCTAGCAGAAGCAAATCGGGATAAAGCCTTGGCAGAGGCAGAAGGTAAACGATCCCTGATCGAAGCCGAAAATTCCATCAGTGATGCTCAGCTAACTGCTAAAATTATCACTACCATATGGCCAGAGTTAGCCCATCAACTACCAGAAATTGCCAAAGCCTTGGCTCCCCAGCCAGGAATTTTGGGAGATACTCGGATTTACTCCTTCCCCGGTGTCAATGGCAATAATGGTAACGGAGTTAGCAGTGTAGGTGACATCAACAAACTGCTACTATCTACCAGTGGCTTATCAATGATTAATGGTTTGTTAGAGGAAGGCAAGCTAGGGGAGTTGATTAGTCAAATCCGCCAGATGATGACTCACAACAGTAGCACAATCACCAGTAACACAATCACACCAAAGGAGAAGAAAACCCCGACCACCGATATCATCCCATCACGGGCAGCAGCCACCTCAAACCTTACCGAAAAAAACCACCTTACCCGAAATTCATAAATTCATCTCACCGCCAAATCAAAGATTATGGCGGTGAGATGAATTTATGCCGACAAAAAAAGGACGGGGAGATTGTCCAAATCCGACGTTGATTTGTGGTATAATAAATTTATGATAGTTAGAGAAGCTAAACTGCTAAACGGATCATTAGCCCAATACCAAGCTTTAGATGAAGCTATACGAACCGCTCAATTCATCAGGAACAAGGCCGTTAGACTATGGCGTGATCAGCCAAAAGTAAACAAGGCTCGTCTATCTCTGTTGTGCAAAGAATTGGCTGGTGAGTTTCCCTTTGCTAAAAAGTTGAACTCAATGGCTCGTCAAGCTTCTGCTGAAAGGGCATGGCTATCAATCTCTAACTTCTATCGACGTTGTAGAGAGGGTGCTAAAAAGAAAGGTTATCCTCAGTTCAAGAAACATTCTCGCTCAGTTGAGTATAAAACCACGGGGTGGAAACTTTCACCTGAGTGCATGACCATCAACTTCACTGACGGGTTCAAGGCGGGTCAGTTTTCTGTGTTCTGCAACTATGAAACACGAGAGGACTTGTTCAGACTCAAAATCAATCGGGTACGAGTGGTCAGACGAGCCGATGGTTATTACGCCCAGTTCTGCTTTGATGCTAACCGAAAAGAGAAAGGTAGCTATACTGGGAATGTGGCGGGTCTTGATTTAGGGATCAAGTATTTTTACAAAGACCAAAACAACAATGCTGCCATCTACCCTAAGTATCTTAGGCAAGCTGAAAAGCGTTTAAAAAAACTACAACGTCGATTGTCCAGAAAGTTTGTAAGAGGTAAAAAACCTCAATCAAATAACTACCACAAAGCTAGAATTCGACTGGGTAAATGCCATTTGAAGGTTCAAAGACAGCGTAAAGACTGGGCTGTAAAACAAGCTCGGTGCGTAGTCCACTCTCACGATGTGGTTGTCTATGAAGACCTCAAAATAAGCAATATGGTCAAGAACCATCACTTGGCAAAGTCGATATCCGATGCCGGTTGGTATCAATTCACCCAATGGTTAAACTACTACGGTAATATTTGGGATAAGACTGTGATTGCGGTCAACCCAAACTACACCAGTCAAGATTGTTATAACTGTGGTTATCGGGTGAAAAAATCTCTCAGTACCAGAACTCACAAATGTCCTCGTTGTCAAACAGAAATTTGTAGAGACACGAACGCTGCTCTCAACATTTTGAAGCGTGGCTTAGAAGTTTTAGGTATTGAGTACAACAGCGGTGCGACCCCGCACGGGTTCCCCGTGCTAGGAAACGCGCACCAAGAGAGTACCCAAGGGCATTGGGAAACTGCCGTTGATTCGGAAACGCTTGGGGAGAGTGCAACCTCTGTTGATGAGAGGAAACTTGATTCAATAAGTTGTCTCAATGAACCAAGAATCACATATTGTGAGAATCCCCCGTTAGAATCTCCGATTTAACGGGGGAGTATGTCAACCACCCAAGCATCAAGAAACCCAAATCAGGGCAAGGCTAAGGTGCGCTTGACCCATTAAGAATTAAATTCGCCACGGGTCGCACCTGAAGTATGAAGGTAAGCATTCAGCACTCAGCGCTCAGTCGTCAGCTTTTGGCTCACGTTACTTGAGGTGCTTATTTGCTTCAAAAGCACCGATTGCGCTACTTGAGGTGCTGCGCGAACAGTAGCGTGGCCTTTGGCCAAGGCTCTTGGCCACGCTACGCGAATAGCTGATAGCTGATAGCTGATAGCTAAATGCTTACGTATTAAGAATTCATAATTTATACTTCATGCTTCACAATTCATAGTTTCTTTGTATAGTTCGAGCAATCTTCGCTCCAATTTGATAACCTAGCTAAAATAATCTCGGAAGAAAAACAGCGTGGATATTCAAATTGGGCGAGGTAAGATAGCTCGCAGAGCCTACGGCATAGATGAAATTGCACTTGTTCCCGGACAGCGGACACTCGACCCCAGTTTGGCTGATACTCGCTGGCGTATTGGCGGTATTGAACGAGAAATTCCTATTATCGCCAGCGCTATGGATGGGGTGATTGATGTGTCCATGGCAGTCAAGTTATCCCAAATTGGGGCAATGGGGGTTCTCAACTTAGAAGGGATTCAAACCCGTTATGCTGACCCATCACCGATTCTAGACCGCATTGCTTCGGTGGGAAATTCTGAGTTTGTTCCCCTGATGCAGGAACTTTATAGTTCACCGATTAAGCCAGAATTGATTACCCAGCGAATTCGGGAAATCAAGGACCAAGGTGGTATTGCAGCTGTGAGTCTGACCCCTGCTGGAGCCAGTAAATATAGTCAGGTAGTGGCAGAGGCTGGTGCTGATTTAATGTTTGTTCAAGCAACAGTCGTTTCAACAGCTCACCTGTCACCAGAGTCTATCAATCCCCTGGATTTGGGACAGTTTTGTCAGGATATGCCCATGCCAGTAATTTTGGGGAATTGCGTGACCTATGATGTTGCCCTCAATTTGATGAAAGTTGGGGCAACTGCTGTCTTGGTGGGTATTGGTCCTGGTGCTGCTTGTACCTCTCGGGGTGTCTTGGGTGTCGGTGTACCTCAGGCAACAGCAGTTGCAGATTGCGCTGCTGCCCGTGACGACTACTATCAGGAAACCGGTAACTATGTCCAAGTGATTGCTGATGGCGGTTTAATTACAGGAGGTGACATCTGTAAGTGTATTGCTTGTGGTGCTGATGGAGTGATGATTGGTTCTCCTTTTGCCCGTGCCAAAGAAGCTCCCGGACAAGGGTTTCATTGGGGTATGGCAACCCCTTCGAGCGTGCTACCCCGTGGGACACGAATAAAAGTGGGCAGCACTGGCACACTTGAGCAAATTCTGACTGGACCAGCCCAAATGGATGATGGCACCCACAACCTTTTGGGAGCCTTGAAAACCAGTATGGGAACCCTCGGAGCAAAAAACCTCAAGGAAATGCAACAAGTGGAAGTAGTGATTGCTCCCTCTCTGCTAACAGAAGGAAAAGTGTACCAGAAAGCTCAGCAGTTGGGTATGGGGAAATAGTATAGTGTCTAGTTGAATACTGATCATTCTTAGTTGTTCATCAATTGAAAATTGAAACTTGACCATTGACAATTCCCAAATATTATGGTAATTCATAAATTGAACAGCTTTTTTACAGGTTTCTAAAGTTCACGAACAACTGTTGTCAATAGTTAAAGCTAAATAGTTAAAGCTAAATAGTTAAAGCTAAATAGTTAAAGCGATGATTATAGATACTTATCGCGACCACCGCCAATCGTCAAAATTTTTCGACTGGCTTGGAAATTGCTGAAAAAAAATCAACGGTGACATACAATGGAAAAAGCGGAGACAAATGTTTCCGTTCACTCCTCACACCACACTCCGCCCGGACATAGTTCGGGCGGTTCCTTATTTTATATTGAAGGTTGAAAGTTGAAGGTTGAAGGTTGAAGGTTGAAGGTTGAAGGTTGAAGGTTGAAAGTTGAAGGTTGAAGGTTGAAGGTTGAAGGTTGAAAGTTGAAGGTTGAAGGTTGTTTGGTTGTTCGCCTTTGGCGTTCGGTGTAGGGTAGGTTGAACGGCGTTGCTTAATAATGGAATGATTTTAAGAGTGTTTAGGTGCGCGCCTCCAAGGCCGGGGAACCCGGCCTTGGGTCGCACCTGTGGAATAGGCATCTTGCCGTGGAATGGGCATCTTGCGTGGAACTGGCATCTTGCCAGTTTCATGCTTATTTTGGGGCGGGCAGGATGCCCACTCTACTCCTATTCATTCAAAGACTGACGCAACGCCGGTTGAACGCGATGGACGAAGTCCCGCTTTCAGCGAACGCGTGGCCGAAAAGCCAAGGTTGAGACGATAACCTGTAACCTGTAACCTGTAACCTGTAACCTTCAAGCTGTAACCTTCAACCTGTAACCTTCAAGCTGTAACCTGTAACCTGTAACTTGTAACCGCCTCACCTGTTCCGCCCTATGGGAGTGTTAACTTTTGCCCAAGATATTTAATCGGTGTTGTGACTATGGTAAAATTTCGGAGGTACGTAGCAAAAGTATTCGCAAGGATTTCCAGGCATGTCAACAGCCGCCCCACAAGTTACAGACTCCAGCTTTCAGGCAGAGGTACTTGAGAGCGACATCCCAGTATTGGTAGATTTTTGGGCACCTTGGTGCGGTCCCTGTCGGATGGTGTCTCCGGTTGTGGATGAGATAGCACAGCAGTACGAAGGTCAGGTGAAAGTCGTTAAGCTGAACACCGACGAAAATCCTAAGGTGGCAGGTGATTATGGTATCCGCAGTATACCAACCTTGATGATTTTCAAGGGAGGCCAACGAGTAGATATGGTGGTGGGTGCAGTCCCCAAAACTACCTTGGCTAATACTCTAGAAAAGCACCTCTAATGGCAAAAGGCTTGTAGGCAAAAGGGGACATGTAAAAGATTGCTTCCAACCTCCTCAGATCCTCAGCTATTCGTCACCAATCTTAAATTGACCAACGGACATCTGCAACTTCTGGGCAACCTCGACAGTTGTTCGTAGGGATTGAGAGACTTCGCCAGAAGAATGAGAGGTTTGTCGGGAGGTGGCAGCAATTTCCTGTATTAAGTCAGTAACGTCCCGAGATGTTTTGGCTTGGGAAACTGTGGCGTTAGAAATAGATTGGACTAACTGGTCAATCTCATGGGAGACGGCAACAATTTCTTCTAGGCTCTGTTTAGCCTTGAAAACCATTTGGGTTCCATCAACCACTTGTTTTTTTCCGTCTTCCATGGCTTTGACCACCTCTTGGGTTTCCTGCTGAATGGTGTCAATCACCTGTTCAATGTCTTTGATGGCATTGGCTGACTGGGTTGCTAGTCTACCCACTTGTTCCGCAACTACTCGAAACCCTTCTCCCTCTTCTCCCGCACGGCTCGCTTCAATCCCAGCATTGACTGACAGTAAATTAGTCTGTACAGCTATTTCCTGTACCAACCCGACTACTTTAGCAATCTCCTTGGAGGATTCCCCTAGCAGCTTTACTTTGTTTGCTGTGTTGACTACAGTCTCTCGTAAATTTACAATAGTCTCAACTGTGCTATCCATAGCTTGCCCACTAGTAAGGGCAGCGTTTGAGGCGATGTGAGAAACCTCTGCTGCTTGGCGGGCATTATTTGAGACGGCTTCAATCGAGTACATCATCTGCTCAATAGAGCTTAGTGTGTGGGTAATCTTATCTGACTGAGCCATTGCTTGCTGGGCTAATTCACCCACTGCCTGTTCATCAGCAGCAACAGCACTATTAACTTGGGTTGAGGCAAGTTTGACCTGGAGCACAATTTGCCGCAAACTTTCAATCAGGGCATTAAAGAAGTCCGCCACTGTACCAATTTCCCCCTCACCCACTTCTGCTCGGACGGTGAGGTCTCCCTTGGCAGCATTTTCGACATTATACAAGAGTTCCAAAACTTGGTGCTGGAGTGCTTCTTTTTGCTGACGTTGCTCAATAGCATTTAACTCCGCCGCCCGGCGGGCTTGTTCGATTTGATCAGAGGTTGATGCTGCTTTCTTGAGCGCTAAGTCCGCGTCTACTCGTGCTTGTTGTAACTGTTCAAACAGATGAGCTTGCTTGAGGGCAAAGCCAATCTGAATGGCCAATTGTTTTAATAAATCGGCCTCTTCTGGCTGCCAGTCCCGTGGCTCAGAACACTGGTGAGCACATAATAAACCTACCAGTTCCTCCTCATGCAAAATGGGCGCAACCATATTGGCTTTGACCTGTAGCCGTTCGAGAATATCACAGTGGCAGCCCGTTAAGCTAGCTTCATAGACGTTATGGCAAACCCAGACTCGCCCACTTTTGAACCGATCCAAAGACCCTTCCCGCAATGGGTCATTGATAATTTTCCCCATGGCTTCAATCCAACCAGGTGCTACGGATTCCGCCATGATTGTTCCACTATCCCACCCTTCATTGAAGCTATAGATCAGCACCCGGTCGGTTTGCAAGATGCTGCGAACTCCATCTACTGAAGTACTTAGGATATTTTCTGATGTCACAGATTTATAAAGAAGGCTGGTAAACTCAGCCAATAACTGGGAGCGCTCCGCTATGGCTTGCTGGAGAAAAGCCTGTTGAGCGAGAGCTTCTTCCTTAGATACGATGTTGTCAGCAAGTTTATTGAAGGTATCTGCCAGTTGACCAAGTTCATCAGTAGCTATGACCTCAGCACGGGTTTCGCGATCGCCTGCGGCAAATTTATGGGTAGTCTGCTGTAGCATTTTAATCGGTTCAGCAATTGACCGCCCCAGCAGAATTGCCAAAAATACATCTGTTGCTAATGCCAAGAACACAACGGACCCTTGTAGCAGTAGGCTACCTGTAAGAAAAGCATTCAGGTCAGATTCGCTAGTCCCCCGCACTAATACTGCCACCGGTTCTCCCTGAGAATCCATTAGAGCTTTTGCTGCCATGGTGTAGGTTTGGTTTCCTACCTTCTGACGGTCGGTAACTAACTCGTCTACTTTACCAACATTAACGACTTTCTCAAGTAGGGATGGATTAGGTAAGGGAATATCAGATTGGGCTTGCTCCCAATTGGCAGCTTTACCTTGGTCTAAGGCTGTTACTAAGGTAAATTCTCCCGAAGGCTGATGCAAATAAACAGCACTGTAGCCTCCGTTAAAGGTTTTCAGGGTTTCCTTGACAATGGGTTCCTTGCCATTAACAATATCCCCAGAAACCAAAGCACCAATCACATCATCAGTTTTTGGGTCTTTTACTGGTGTGACCGTGTAACGAATTAGGGCACCTTGCTTTAGGGCATCTTGCTTCATCAACCCCTCAAGTAAAGGGGGTGATTCTTTTCTCAATTCTTGCCAGCTGACAATTTGATTAGCTGTAATTTGCTCAGACTGCTTGAGGACTTGACTAACCAGGTTATTGGGATTAAACGTTTCTCCTTTCCGGTCAGCATTAGCATTAACAATAATTCGTAAATCTTTGTCCACCAGAGTGGCATATTCAATCTGGCGAGCTTTAACTTCATTCTGGAGAATTTGCTTAACTTGTCCCTCTAGTGATTTGGACAATAACTGATTTCTACTATGGGCAAGAGCAGCTTCAATAATAGCAGTATTTTCCGATTGACCACGGAACCCAAACCCCATTTGGTTGATTTTAATGTTGTAGTTTATTTCTGTGACAGCCAACTCTGACTGAGCTTGCCCACGTAATTGAGCTCTTCCCCCTATGATAATTAATAATGCTCCTACACCCATCAGTGCAGCCACAGAGATTACTTCGGAGGAAAACAAACCAACAATTTGCTTGGTTTTAACTGGTAAGTTATAAAACCATTGTAGGTGTGATTTTTTGCTTTGTTGAGAGGAAGAAATTTTGAGGCTAGTGGTTGGCTTGATTACCGGGCGCAATTGTATACCTGTCATTAGTGAGTAACTATTCAACTAGAATAATATAGATTTTTTTTTAAAAAAATAAAATATATAGCCGATCTTATATTAATCAGTAATCAGGTACAGACAATTATTTTCCCCCTGTTCCCTAAAATCCAAAACTTGTGTACTTTACCTATTTTTTTGAATATTTTTGGCTCTTCCGTACTTGTTATGCTAAATTAACACTTTCTTGATGCAGTCGCTCATGGGGGAAACCACGGCAGTCGCTCATGGGGGGAACCCCCAAGACCGCGCTGCCTCCCCAAGACCGCGCTGCATCGCTTGGCAAAGGGAGCAGGGAGCAGGGAGTAGGGAGCAGTGGAAAGAGGCAGTATTTAGAAATTATTGTTAATTAAATAGCATCATTTCCATTGTAGAGTAAGCTTTCTGATTTTTTTTACTTGAAATGAGCGCATAGCAGGTACTGAAGAACCATATTTTTTAAATGCTAGCATTATTATGACAGGAGTGTTTTATCTGTCATTTCTATATAAAAAAACAATAATAATAGCAAGCTAGCTATTATAACAACCGAAATAAATTACTATGAAGTAAATCTATTTTTATGTATTAATTTATTTTATTTATTTTATTTTATTTATTTTATTTTATTTATTTAATATATAAACTCTTTAAAAGATTAGGGTATAATTAGTATTACTACTCCTAGGACTCAACTGATGAATCAAACCACAGCCAACTTAACAATGTCCACTAGCTGCTGTTTAGAAAAAGGTTTGGTGAGATAGGCATCAGCGCCTTGTTTCATACCCCAGAGACGGTCGATGTCCTGATTTTTAGAAGAACAAATAACAATGGGAATGCTAGTGGTATCCCGATGGTTCTTCAGGCTGCGGCACAACTCGAAGCCACTCATTCCTGGCATAACTATATCTAGAACTATAACATCAGGTTTTTCGGTTACTGCCTTATCCAAAGCATCTTTAGCATCAGCAATACAAATAACTGTGTTACCACTGTCCCGTAGGTATCTAGCCATTAACTCTAACTGAGCCAGGTTATCTTCCACAATCAAAACTTTACTCATAGTTCAATTAATTGGTTGGTGTTTAACACTATAATCTAATCATGAACTTGTTGACTGTTGACTATTGGTTTACTATTGAATGTTGACTGTCCAATAGGGTCAACTCAACAAAAAACGTTCAATTCAATAAACTTTTCATTGACCTAGTCAAAAATAAAACTTTAATAAAACTTTAATAAAACTTTAATAAAACTTTAATAATTAATACGGATAATTAGAACGGTTCGAGCTTACTGCTATGGACTTAATCCAAAGACAGTAGTAGAGTTAGTTTACTGGTGCATACATAATAAAATAACCCCAAGACTAACGGATTAGTGTTAGCTACCGTCAACTGAGGAATTGCTGAAAATTTATACATATGCACTTGACAAGCTAAAGAAGCGCTATAGAAATGCACGAAATTCGCGCTCTTTAAATTAAGACATATGTCTTAGTCCAATATATCCAAAAAATTTTAGCTTGTCCACGGGGCTGATAAGATAAAATACCATGGGATTGACTAAAATGCTCATGACTGGTATATCTACTACAGTAACTCCACGGGACATCCACCGACAGCAATTTCCGGCATTAGCCCACAAAGCCTATTTCAATTTTGGGGGCCAAGGGACTCTGCCTCTGGTATCTCTAAATGCCATCCAACAAGCCTATGAGTATGTGCAGCGCTATGGCCCATTCTCGGGTAAAGTCAATGACTGGGTTACCGAGGAATCCCACAAAACTCGAAGTGCGATCGCATTAGAGTTGGGGACATCAGCAGAAACCATCACCCTCACCGAAAATGTTACCGTTGGCTGCAATATTGCCATGTGGGGGATTGATTGGCAACCGGGTGATCACATCCTGATGAGTGATTGTGAACACCAAGGCATTATCGCTACTGCCCAGGAAATCTCCCGTCGGTATCAGGTAGAGGTATCTACTTGTCCAATTATGGCAACTCTAAATCAGGGAGACCCCACTAAAACTATTGAGCAATACTTACGACCTCAGACGCGATTGGTGGTATTGAGTCATCTACTGTGGAATACGGGTCAAGTATTGCCACTCAAGGATATAACTCATGTGTGTCACAACTATGATCAGAGTAGCCAATTGGTGAGGGTTCTAGTGGATGCAGCTCAGTCAGTAGGTTCTTTGCCCTTAAATCTAACTGAACTGGGGGCAGATTTCTATGCCTTTACCGGTCACAAGTGGTGGTGTGGCCCAGAAGGAGTGGGAGGTCTCTATGTGAGTCCAGATGCCTTGAGCAGCCTCAATCCCACATTTATTGGTTGGCGGGGGATTATTCTGGATAAAGCTGGGAAACCTGTGGATTGGCAACCAGATGGACAAAGATTTGAAGTGGCTACCTCGGCTTATCCCCTGTATGGAGGATTACGTAGTGCGATCGCAATTCATCAGCAATGGGGAACTGCTGAGGAACGTTATCAGCAAATTTGTCAATTGAGTGAATACCTATGGCAAGGCTTATCCAAGTTGGAAGCAGTCAGGTGTTTGGCTACTTCACCTCCCAAAGCTGGTCTGGTGTCCTTTGTGTTGACTAATGGCAAGCGCCATAACACGTTAGTAGAGTTTCTGGAGCAGCAAGGCTTTTTGCTACGAACTCTCCGGGACCCAGACTGTGTCCGTGCCTGTGTTCACTACTTCACCCAGCCGGATGAAATTGATAGGTTGATTGAGGCCATTGATGGGTTTAGTTTTGATAATTAATCAGAAAAGCTTAAGTCAAAGCTTAAGTCAAAGCTTAAGTCAAAGTTTAAGTAAAGATGCACCCCATTAGATAGTCATGGCCTACGATTCACACACATTTCATACTTTCTATAATGAGGGGCTAGTGTTTGCGATCGCATTTGCAGTTAGGTTTGTTTTGTATGAGTTGATGTTTGTTTTCGTTGACGATTGACGGTTAAGGGTTGACGGTTAACTGTCAACCCTTAATATCATCTCAGGATAATTAGCCTTAATAAAAATCTCCCCCATCTCCCCACACCTCCCACCCTCTAACTCAATCCGCGCCGAGGCTCCATACTTTTATTATGGGTATTAAACCGGACTTGATATTACACTCCTACTTACTTCCTCTGGCCTATCCCGGAGCAAATCCATAATTTCCTCAGTGTAGTGATGGAATTCAGGATGACGCTTGATTTTGTAAGTGCGCTCACCCTGTAACTCAATCCGCAATTCCCGTTGAATTGTACCAGGTCGTGCTGTCAGCACATAAATCCTTTGAGACAAAAACACTGCCTCTTCTACATCATGGGTAATCATTAATATAGTGCAACCCGTCCGCTGCCAAACCTCAAGCAAAAACTGTTGCATGGTTTCCTTAGTTTGTACATCAAGTGCGCCAAAGGGTTCATCCATCAGCAGGATTTTAGGATGACAGGCTAGAGCTCTTGCGATCGCAACCCGTTGTTTCATGCCCCCAGATAATTCTTTCGGATAGGACTTAGCAAACCCAGACAGCCCAACCACATCTAAATAATAACCAGCCTGTTCTCGGCGTTTTTGCTTTGGGACACCTTGCAGCTTTAAGCCAAACTCCACATTATGGATCACATTCATCCAAGGGTATAGGGTATATCGTTGGAAAACCATGCCTCGCTCTGAACTAGGTCCAGTCACCGTCAAACCATCAACCGTAATTTCTCCAGCTGTAGGCATATCTAAACCAGCTATCAGACGCAACAGGGTAGACTTACCCGAACCAGATGCACCCACAGCACAGACCAATTCCCCTGTCTCAACATGCATATTAATATCCTTTAGGGCAACAATAGTACCTTGTTTCGTGGGAAATTGTTTGTAAAGGTGATAAATTTCTAAGTGCATGGTTTTTTATTATTAGTGATATTGGTAATTCGGTATTGGGTATTGAGTATTCGGTATATTGAGTATTGGGTATTAGGTATTGTAATTCTCAATTTTCCTGCAAGCCTTTTCCCTTTTGCTTGTGATTACGTAAGCATATGCTGTTCGCTTAGCGTGGGCTTCGACGCTGGGAAGTAGCCCATTAGCTGACAGCTTACCTTCAACCTTCAACCTTCAACCTTCAACCTTCAACCTTCAACCTTCAACCTTCAACCTTCAACCTTCAACCTTCAACCTTCAACCTTCAACCTTCAACCTTCAACCTTCAACCTTCAACCTTCAACCTTGGCCTTTCGGCCACGCTACGCGAACAACCGTTAACAAAAAATCTAATCAATCGCCCATTTACAGGTAAGTCTGAGCAGCAATCGGAAGGATAAATCAATGGCAAATCCGATTAATCCTAGAATAATCAAGCAGGCAAATATTTCATCGGTTTTTAGAAACTTTTGGGCTAGCAAAATACGTTTACCTAGTCCCACTTTTGCTGCGACCAATTCTGCTACAATCACTAAATTCCAAGATGCTGCCATGTTGACTCGAAATGCATCAATAATATTGGGAATCACATAGGGAGTAATCACCTGTAATAGGACTTGTCTTCGTAGTCCTCCCAAAGTGTAGGTGCTTTCAATTAAATCCTTGGGAACAAACTTTACTGCATCCATAATCATTAAGGTATTGAAAAAGACAGTACCGATAAAAATAAGTGCAATTTTCGGTGCTTCATCAATACCTAGATAGATAATGAATAGAGGGATAAATGCCGGAGCTGGCATATAGCGAACAATACCAATTATTGGTTCTGTTAACCCTCGGATACTGGCAAATGCTCCCATGGAAATCCCCAAGGGAATGGAAATAAGTGCTGCTAACAGAAAGCCAGCAAAAACTCTGAGTATGCTAGCAATAGTATCTTGAATAAGAAAGCCTTGTTGCCACAAACGGATAACGGCTTTACCCACGTCAATCGGTGACGGGAGGAAGACGGAATCAAGGCCAGCAAAACTTGAGATGAGCCACCAAACAACAAACGGAATAGTAACTGATAGGATAATTAATATCCAGTTTAAGGATTTGGGAATATCCTCAGCAATGCGCCAAAAAACGGTGGGTTTTAGAGTTTTGGTTGTCTGGGAACTATTCATTAAAGAGTCTAAGAAATGTGGTGGGTGCGTTAACGACGTGTAACGCACCGGTTTAATTAGATGGGTTATTAATGACTAAGAACGACCTGCGGCATAGGCTTTGACAAACTGGTCATCAAGTATCTTATCTAAATCAGGAACTTTTTGAATAAATCCCACATCCAGCATAAACTGAGACATCTTTTTAGCGGCAAACGGCATATGCTTCATACTATTACCAGGGATAAATGCCTCTAGGTTTTCTTCCAGGGTAAATATTCGAGTTCCTTCTTTAAACTGTTGGAATTCCTCAACACTAACATTAGCGCGTTCCGCCAGCAGTTCATCGGCCTTCTTGGGATTATTTTTGATAAACTCTAGGATATCAAACCAAGTCTTTACTAGAGCTTGAACTTGGCCAGGACGTTCATCAATCAGCTTTTGAGTAACGACAAGTAAGTCAGGGATTGCCCCAGGAAATGCTTTGGAACTAATTAATTCTTTACTTCCCTTTCGTTTTAGGGCAGTGAGCCAAAAGGGAGGGAATGCACCCACGGCATCTACTTTACCCGCTGCAAATGCTGCTGCTGCTGCCCCAGTTTCTAAGGGTACAATTTCCACATCTTTTCTGGACATTCCCTCTTCTTCTAGGGCTAAGCTAAGCAAGAAGTCATCTACAACTCCCTCTTCTATTGCTACCTTTTTACCTTTCAAATCTTTCAGGGAATTAATCTCTGCTGTGACAATAATTTTGTCATTGCCAGCAGAGTTATCATTCACCAGAACCGCTACTTCACCATTAACAGCATCAGCAGCAAAAGATATCGTATCATTAAGGGTTTGGCAATTAGCATCTAGTTTTCCTGCTGCCAAAGCTTCCATGGATTCTAGGTAGCCATCAAACCATTTTAGTTGTACATTAAGGCCATTGGCTTCAAATAAACCTTCTTTTTCCGCAATGTACCACGGCCACCAACCAGGCCAACTGCTGTATCCCATAACAATGGGAGTAGAATCTTTAACGGCTTGGGAGTTATCTGAGGGTTTGGTGTTTGGGGATTGGTTGCAGCTAATAGCTAGGACTAAACTAAGTAGAAATACAGCACATAGGGATAGTAATTTGGGAATTTTCATTCTTCTATTGCGGCAGTATAACACACCTACACTCCTAGAGTTAGGTGGGAATGAATGCTGCACCTCCAACTAATGGTTTACAGATTAATCCGACACTGGGTTCAAGTAACCGTTTTTTCTGGACAGAAAATTGTCCAAGTCTTTTCCAGTTAACATCTGACCCAGACACCTGATCATCCTACCATCCACACTTTCCTTTCAGGAGTGTTGGATGTGACATGGTAGATGGCTGCTAAAGTTACACCGTCTACGGCGTAGGTTGCTGGTATCTGCTTACTTTTTTCGGCTTTATCTTTGTCTAGCCTGATGTCCTAAGGTTAGAGGTTTCCCCAGAAGTGTTTAATCCAGCTATCAAAGTTTACCAAAATTGCTAATGTCTGTCTATCGTTGTTGTGAACAGAGCAAGAATTAGGATAAAGATGCTAAAAACTGTAGTTAAAGATACCAAGTTAATCTAAAACTAGTTCATCCGAAGTTCCCTGATCTAAAGTTAAACACTTCTGCATCCCACCTTGAGTGGGAAGGAATCCAATCAATCATTAACCCCTAAGCTTTCAGTGCCGCGTTTAGGGAGACCAGCTTAGTGATGAACAAC
>NZ_JAAHHW010000074.1 GCF_010692325.1 Moorena sp. SIO3I8
AGGAGAGCAAATCTCGGAAGGCTGGTGTGAGAAACTCTCCAAAAGGGAGAAGGAAGCAGAAACCTAAGTCGTGAGTCTTAGGAATCCCCCGCTATAATCTCCGATGAGCGCGGTGGGAGGATGTCAATTCATAATCATCTCTAGTGCTGCGGATAGCAATAAATATATCAATTACCCTGCCGTCGCCACCAAGCACGGACTAGTTTAATGTCGTCATAGGAGTAACTTTCTCCTAAATATTCCCGTAATTGTTTCAGATACTGATCACCCACTTTTTCAATGGCTGTAATAATTGGCTCATGGCGTTCCAATGGTACCAGTCGTTTTAAATCCACTGGCTGATTCATTTCAATTAATTGGCTCAAATGATCTATTATAGTTCTGGTAGTATACCCTCGTTGTTTAGCAATTTCCTCTACACTTAACCCTTGTTGATAGAATTGCAGCGTTTTCATATAGGTACTGGAGGGCAGGGGTTCTGGTAGTTTTTGCTCTTGACAAAATGCCCGAATTTCTGAAATAAATTGCTCGCCATACTGGGTGACTTTATACTGAGTCACACCGGAAAGTTTGGCAAATTGCTCTAAGGTTTTGGGTTTCATCTGTGCCATCAGTTTCAGTGTGGAATCGGCAAACACTACATAGGGCGGAATCGATTGCCGGTCAGCTAGCTGTTTCCTTAGTTTCCGCAGTTTCTCTAGCAGAAGCTCCGCTTCAACTGCTCTAGGGTTAATTTCTCCTAAGGCTTTTTCTACAGATGACTGGGAAATGGGAACATAAACAGAACGTTGTTTGCGCAGGATTTCCCAACTTAGTTTATTGAGCTTCAGCACAGAGTAGCCATCGGTGGTTTGGTCTACTAATCCCTGGTGCAAAAGCGATCGCACTAGAATTTTCCAAGCTTCTACAGTTCTATCCTTACCAATACCATAAGTAGAGAGTAAGTGATGGCCATATTGCTCAATTTTCTTACTTTTTGAGCCCCGCAACACTTGAATAATGTGGTTCATGCCAAACCGTTCCCGACACCGGGCTACACAAGAGAGGAATTTTTGAGCTTCAATAGTCCAATCTTCTAGTGGCTTAGGATAGCAACAGTTATCACATTTCTCACAATTCCCTGGAAACCGCTCACCAAAGTAGCCCAGCAAAATCCGGCGGCGACAATCTGTGCCTTCTGCGTAGTCAACAATCTGATTTAACTGTTGATAGGCAATCCGTTGTTCTTTGGGATCGGGCTTTTGATCAATCAGATAATGAAGCTTTGAGATATCACTAGCGCTATATAAAACCGTACATGTAGCTGGTTCCCCATCCCGTCCTGCTCGTCCCGATTCCTGGTAATAACTTTCGATGTTACGAGGTAAATCGTAGTGAATCACAAAGCGTACATCTGGCTTATTAATTCCCATCCCAAAGGCTACCGTAGCTACGATTACCCGCACATCATCCCGGATAAACCGATTTTGATTGGTTGCCCTAGCCTTATCCGTCATTCCGCCATGGTAAGGTAGGGCAGAAATGCCATCATTCTGTAACCGGAAAGCCACTTCGTCTACGGAACGGCGGCTCGTACAGTAGACAATACCAGAACCTTGGTGAGAACGGATGTGTTGTAATAACTGTTTATAGCTTTGCCGTTGTTTTGGTTGAACGTCGTAGTAAAGGTTAGGGCGATTGAAACTAGCGATGTGAACCTTGGGCTGTCGCAATGCTAGTTGTTGGATAATGTCCTGTTGGACTCGATTGGTAGCAGTAGCGGTCAGGGCCAGCACTGAGCTATGGGGATAGCGGTGACGTAATAGTTTTAGTTGCCGGTATTCTGGGCGGAAATCATGCCCCCATTGTGAGACGCAGTGAGCTTCATCAATGGCAAAGGTGGGAATACCGATTTGCGATCGCACTCTATCCAAAAATGGGATAAACTGCTCTGCTAGTAACCGTTCTGGTGATACGTAGAGTAATTTTATCTTACCCTCAAGGATAGCAGCTTCCCGCGATCGCATTTGTTTGAAGCTCAAGGTGCTATTGATAAAGGTAGCCCCAATGCCATTATCTTCCAAAGATGTCACTTGGTCTTGCATCAAGGAAATCAGAGGAGATACCACAACGGTTAATCCGGGTTTCAGTAGCGCTGGCAGTTGATAGCACAAGGATTTACCACCGCCAGTGGGCATTATTATCAGTAAATCCTGATTTTGCAGCGCCTCTTCAATAATCTGTCGCTGTCCTGGACGGAAACAGTCGTGACCAAAGAAATGTTTAAGGGCATGTTCCAGGGATGGCGACTGTTCCATGGTCGTGAGGGGATTGCGATCGCTTCAGTGTTGGGGATAAGATTATTAGCCTTAAAAACTATAACACAGAGGGCTATGATCTATTCCTCACCTACAACTAAATCCCACAGCACATCAATACCACTGCCCACATAGTCGGAATCCTGGTGTTGTTCAATCCATTCAATTACAGTAGGGAGAATATGATTAGATGTTTTGCCCAATTGACCTAAGGCTTCGCTTGCCCACCGACGCACACGATAATGCTCATCCTGAAGCCTTGGTAAGAGGGCGTTGACTACCGGTTCTGAGCTGTTGCCTAATTTACCCAAGGCTATGGCTGCCCACCGACGTACACGAGAATCATCATCCTGAAGCTGTGCTAGGACGACCTTGACTACGGTTTCTGAACTGTTGCCCAATTTACCTAAGGCCAAGGCTGTCCACCGACGCACACCAACATCGGGATCCTGAAGCTGTGCTAGGAGGGCGTTGACTATGGTTTCTGAGCTATTACCCAATCTGCTCAAGGCATCGGCTGCCCCCCCACGTACACCAGCATCGGGATCCTGAAGCCTTGCTAGGAGGGCGTTGACTACGGTTTCTGAACTATTGCCCAATTTGCCTAAGCCATAGGCTGCCCCCCCACGCACACTAGCATCGGGATCCTGAAGCCTTGCGATTAGAGCCCTTACTACAGTTTCTGACCTGTTGCACAATTTGCCCAAGGCCACGGCTGCCCTCTCACGCACACTAGCATCAGAATCCTGAAGTCGTGCAATTAGAGCCCTTACTACGGTTTCTGAGCTATTGCCCAATTCGCCCAAGGCTATGGCTACCCTCCAACGCACATCAGAATTCTCATCCTGAAACCTTGCTAAGAGGGCGTTGACTACGGTTTCTGAGCTATTGCCCAATTCACCCAAAGCATCGGCTGCCCTCCAACGTACATCAAAATCATCATCCTTTAGCCGTGTCAACAATATTTTAATTACCTGATCTTTTTCCCCTAACTCAGCTCGGTAGTTAAGCAATCGCCACTCATCAATTCGATGGGATTGCTGTTCTAACAATTCCAATACCTGTGCTTGAAAATCGGTTTCATATAAACTACAAATTATCTGAAAAACCTGCTCATCAACCCTCTCACCAACCCGATCTTTACTACTCACTTCTAACTCAAACAACCGCTTCAAAATCTCTTGTACCAACTCAGGAGCAGCACCACGCAAATTCTTCGGGTCTTCTGCCAAACAACTACCAGCAAACAACAAATCACGATGCAACCACTGCTCATAGTTACTCTTATTAGTCAAAACTACCCGAATCGCCCTCGCCGCCTTTTTCGGTTTTTGTTGTGCTATCAGCAATAGTAACACCTCGCGCCAGTGGGAGTCATGCAAATGTTTTCGAATCTCATCCAAAACAATCCCAAAATATCCCTCATTATCCGCCTGATAGTCAATATCTTCAGCACACAAATATTCCTGAAACGTCTTATGGACAAATCCATAACAATTTTGCCCTTGCTCATTCAATAAACCCGTGCGATCGCGAATCAACGTTACAAATGCCTCTGCTTCTTCTTCAGCTTGGTATAATTGCACCTGCTTCAAGGTTTTAATCTGCTGACTCAACTGATCAATCAAATCATCCCGGTCAAGTAAGGTGCCACTGTCGTTATCTTCAACATTGCCCTGGGTATGAATCCAATAAGCCAACAATTCCATCAATCGGCGCAAATCATATAAATCTAGATACTTAAATATTCCATGACTGCTGATTTCTTTGTTAGCATCCCAAGAGGTTAACAAAGTTTTGACAGCGCAATTATAAAGCTCAAACCGTTCTTTGGGCAATACGGCTTGATACCGATGAATTAATGCAATAATTGTCAACAATAACGGATTCCGTGCCAATAGCTTAATCCTGTCATTATCATCCAGAGCCTTTTGTAAACTCTGCTTGCGCCTTTCAGCTTCGGCTTGGTCTTGAAACCTGCTGTTATACCAGTTATCAATAAACGCTGAAATCTTCTGATCATCAAACGGTTCAATTTGATAGTGGGGAAATTCCTCAGTGCGGAAAAAGTCGCGCCGATAGCCAGCCGGTCTAGATGTAATAATAGCGCGATTTCTGTCAAACTGTCCCAAAAAATTCTCGATGCGCCTGACTACATCATTCCGTTTAGCGTCTTCTGCGACTTCATCCAAACCATCTAGCAATATCAACGCCCTACCATCAGACAACCAATGCTCAAAAAATCCTACTGGTAACGGTTTCACTGACATCGTGTTTTCAGCAAATACCCGAGCATAGTCGATCAGGCTTTTATCGAGATTTATCGCAAAATCTCGCATCCTAATTAAAATCGGTAGCCAGTCCGTATCAGCATCTAATCCTAAAATCTCAGGATTTTGCTGAGCCAACATTACTGCAAAATAACTCATCAAGGTGGTTTTTCCCGAGCCTGGCGCACCCAATATCACCACTCGTCTCGACTGACTTTGGCTCAATAACTGCTCCGCCAAGAATTTCCGGCCAGTTGTCTTTGCCAATAGTGCTATTTCTGAGGTTTCCCCACTACCAGCTGCTAACCAATCCCGTTCCCAAGCGCCAGCAGTTGATAGGTCTTCCACCACATCTGGCATTACAAAAATTTGCGCTAACTTCTCCGATTTTTCTACTTCTTGCCCAGGCACAGCAATGCCAGCAAATTTAACATCATCAAACCAGTTAGCTAGCTGCTCACAATAATCCTGTTTAGCTACCTGAAATTTTAGATAAGTATCCGTCTGCTGAAAATAAGCATTAATAAATTTCTCTATCCAAGGCTTAATACTATCTTGATTCAGTTTAATGTCATTGGCTTCAGCTTGCTGTTGAAATACCGTGCTTAAAATCTCCCGATCAGGCTTACCTTGATTAAGTAAGGGTTTCTGTAATTCCGCCACAACAGCCGAATTAGTAAAATAGTCGCGCAAAAAATTATTAACTCCATTCCAGCCATCCGGTCTAGCGCGAAAAAATAAGCGCTGGCTCGGATCCCGTTGTTTTTCCCATTGCTTAACTGCCTCTTCTCCCGCTTTGATTGCCTTCTCTACATCGCTTTTACTCAGAGCTTGACTTAAGCTATCCCATCCTTGTCCCGAAACAATCTCTAACAACGATTCCCCTATTTTCGGGATTGCCCAACCGGCTAATACTGACAAGGGTTCTATCATTGATCTCTAGTTATCGTTAATTATATTAATTATAACAATTTAGGGAGTAGGGAGTAGGGAGTAGGGAGTAGGGAGTAGGGAGTAGGGAGTAGGGAGTAGGGAGTAGGGAGTAGGGAGTAGGGAGTAGGGAGTAGGGAGTAGGTAACAGGTTTTTTGCGTGGGTTTGGATCCCCCATTATCCCCCTTAATAAGGGGGACTTTTCAGATAGATTTCCAGGCTCCCCCCTTAGCTAAGGGGGGCTGGGGGGGATCAATCTAGTAAATGCGATAGAAAGTTCGATACTCTGAAATATCCCCTACTATAACACATAATTATTCTCTCAACTTAAATGCTATCCCATAATTAAACTCTCAACTTAAATGCTATCCCAGTATTACGGGATTAATTTAATAAACTTAATGATCTCAACTAACAGATAAGTGATGGCATGGCAGCTACACTATACTTTTAAAGCTAAGATAATTTATTGGTAATTATGTTCGATTAGTTTAACTATAGCAATTTAGGGAGTCGGGTTTTTTGCATGGATTTGGATCCCCCATTATCCCCCTTAATAAGGGGGACTTTTCAGATAGATTTCCGGGCTCCCCCCTTATTAAGGGGGGCTGGGGGGGATCAATCTAGTAAATGCGATAGAAAGTTCGATACTCTGAAAGATAAGCTACGCGAACACATAATTATTCTATCAAATTAAATGCTATCCCAGAATTAAACTCTAACTCAAATACTATACCATAATTACCGTATTAATTTAAAAAAATATGATGTTGACTAAGTAATAAATGATGCTTAAACAGCTTATTATAAGTTTAAAACTAATAAATTCATCGAATATGACGCTACGCGATTGGCCGTAGGCCACGCTAAAAGCGATCGCTTTTTTTTAAATAACCCTAAAAAAAATTTTTACCGCTAATTTAAAAAATGTCAAAATAGTTGACAAAATAAAAAATATTTATCTATAATAAAATTGTCCCAAAAAACAACAAAAAAACTTATGGACATCGAAAACTTTCTCGCAACTTTTGAGTATAATCCCAACAATCCTAATCTCCCTGAATTATCTGGCCAAGCCCAGCCAGGACGGGAGCAAATCAAACATATATTGATCGGTTCTCCCAAAACCGTGCGGGTCACAATCTATAATCTTTATAGCCGTGGCTACGCACAAGTTCATGAGTGGAGCACTCCTCAACCTACCGGAAATTCTGGTGAGGTGATCAGTATATTGATTCGACATCTGTTGGTAGATTAAGATAGCAACTTGCCAGGGATGCCAATCCCTGGCGACAGGTCAAAACTCAGGAGAAAGTACGAAGTCTGAAACCTAAGTTGGTATGTTGTTGATTTGGTGAACATATAGTCAAGAATCCTAGGGCTCTTGACTATTAAAAGAAATAATTCGGTCAAGCATTGGAATTAACCAGGACTTGACCGAATTTTTTTTTGTTGAGGGAACAGGGAACAGGGAACAGGGAATCGGGAATCGGGAATCGGGAATCGGGAATCGGGAATCGGGAATCGGGAGATTTTATATATCTGAGTGCGTAAGTCCTGTCATTCTCAAATCAAGACTTAATTGCGACAGTGCAATAGTTTTTTTAAAGTTTCCACGCTTAACACCCTTATCACCCCTTGTGATAGTGCAATAGTTTTTTCTAACCACCCTTACCACACTTACTGCACCTTGCGACAATGCAATAGTTTTTTTTCAAACACCCACATCACCTATATAACCCATTGCATCTTTTCAAAAATTGTGTTAAAGTAACAATATCGTTAAAACAATGGTTTTTCGCCATGATGATTTCTACCGCACAAGCCGCTGAATTACTAGGTATCTCTGCCACTCGCGTCCGTTTCCTTTTGAGCAAGGGCAGAGTCAAAGGAGCGTATAAGGTTGGTAGAACTTGGGTGATTCCCTTATTTGACGGTATGCCAGTGGTCACCCCTGGTACTCGTGGACCGAAGCGGAATTGGTCAAAGCGTACACAGTACACTAAAGCTGTGATCCACGTGAATCAAAAAGTGATTCGCCAAAATCACAACACCGGCGAACGCAATCCGGTGATTACCGTAAAACGTGGCTCTAAAAACATTTATGGTCATACGGTTGAAGTCAATGGCCCTTGTCGGGTCATGTATCGCCCAGATGATCCCCTAAATTGTGGAGCACGGGTATGGATTGAGACGATTTCTGATTTTAAAGTTAGCTGAGCAAGGTCTAAGTTATTTAGTGATAGCGCTACGCCCTGGGAATTGGGAATAGCGATGAGACAACCTCTTAGGTGGTAGGCGATTTATTGGCAATCCCAAACAACCTACTTTATCGGTTTACCAATTGATAGATGGCGAATATAACGTTAGTCAGTTCCGAGGAGCTAACCGTATTTTATCCTCAACCTTTCCAGAGTTAAGGTTAAATGCTGAACAGGTTTTTCAAGCGGTCAGTTATCAGTAGTAGTTACTATAAAAGGAATAGGAACTAGGAAAATTCGGATCAGTATAAAAGAGATGCTATGGTGCGATGGCATAGCGGCTCTTTGCTGAGCATCCCATTAGTATTAACCATTGGCATTAACTTTTGTGCGATCGCATTATCATTAACCGTTGTGTCTAGGCATCCTTGAACTCTCCCCCCCACACTACCCACACTACCCACACTACCCACACTACCCACACTCTTCCCCGGTGAGGATCAATCCTCCTGACTGGCTTGGGGGAAAATAGTGAGCTGATTTGGAATAACCTAATCTGGTATTGTAACAATTTAAATTTAAGATTTGGTTAATTAAAGGTAAAATCAGGTGGACATTGGGAGTATAGATAGTGATTGAGATGCTCAAAGTAGGAACCTTAGTTCGAGTGATTTATCCTGATTATGTTGCGGGTCTTTCGGGTCGTATTGAAGCACAGGAAGAATCCGGTCGTTGGATAGTCAGATTAGAGGAAAATCCATTTGAGCAGAATGATCAACCATTTATACTATCTCTAGATGAGTCAGACTTTGAAGTGATAAAGCCTCCTTCATTGTAGTTAAGCTAGTTATTATATTTTCTAGTTATCAGATTTTCCATTTCCACCAAGCATGAAACACCAGATAAGTATAAATGAGTTCAAAGAAAACGTTAAAGCTGACTTTAACACCAGACCAAACTATGATCAAGGAAGCTTTCACCCTCGGCTAGCCAAGGGTCTAGTAGAACTATCCCACCTGAAAACTGGACAACGAATTCTAGATATTGCTACCGGCACAGGTTTAGTAGCAATTCTTGCCGCCAAAATTGTCGGTGCTTCTGGAGCTGTTGTCGGTGTAGATATTTCCTCAGGCATGCTCAATCTAGCCCAACGAAAAGTTAAAGCCGAAGGTCTCAACAACATCGAATTTATAGAAGCAGATGCAGAAAATTTCAACTTCCAAGATAATAGTTTCGATAGGATTCTATGTTCTTCAGCCATTGTATACTTAACAGATATCCCTGCTGCTTTACGCCAGTGGTATCGCTTCCTAAAACCAGGAGGATTAGTCGGATTTTCCTGTTTTGCCGCAAACGCCTTCCCCACAGGGGGTCTGTTTCGAGAAAAAGCACGAGACTATGGCATTGTAATTCCTAATCCCAATGGACCCCTTGGTAGTCCCGAGAAATGTCACCAGCTACTCACCGAAGCAGGTTTTCAAGACATCAACGTCAAAACCGATCAACTTGGTTACTACAGCAGTGATATTAAAACAGTAGCAGCAAACTCTTGGCGGGGAAACTCAAAGAGTGCCTTTGGCGCGGAAATTTTCCAGCTTTCTCCAGATAAATTAGCACAATTCAAAAATGAATTCTTTGCAGCCGTTGAGCGATTAGCCACAGCAAAAGGCATTTGGATAGATATTACAACGTTTTTTGTTTTCGCCAGGAAATCGGTAACATTTTCTATTATTAAATAATCCCTAGATTTGACACTCCCCGGTCTAAAGACGCGGGGATTCTTCGCTCAACGACCCGACTTGCTGAACCTGGCCGGAACCAAGAACAGTAGAGGTTAGATCTCCCGAAGCGTTCGGATCTATGATCCAGGTTCCGGTGTGCCCCACCGTACCCAAGGCTCTTTTAAGAATGTTTATTGCAGCGTTGTGGTCTCTATCTAACTCACATCCACACTTACAGATATGGGTTCTAGTAGACAAAGACTTTTTGACCACCTCACCGCATTCAGAACAATTTTGGCTTGTATAGTCAGGATTCACCGCAACGGTGACTCTGCTAAACTTTTTGCCAAAGTGTTCTAACCATTTCCTAAATTGATACCAACCTGCGTCATTAATAGATTTAGCTAGACAATGGTTTTTAACCAGGTTTTTAACCCTCAAGTCTTCATAGGCTACCAGATCGTTAGATCGGACTACGCAACGTGCAAGTCTCTTTGCATGTTCTTCACGCTGCCTACTTATTTTGAGGTGCTGTCTACCTAATCTATTAATGGCTTTCTTTCGGTTAGATGAGCCTTTCTTTTTACGAGAAACTCGACGTTGATAAAACTTTAATCGCTTTTCCCCTTTTCTATAGAAGCGGGGATTGGGTTCAGGATGACCATTAGAATCAGTGTAGAAGTCTTTTAGTCCTACATCTAGTCCAATAGTTGTTCTAGATGGCTCTAGATCTTCTTTTATATCTACTGATACGCAGAACTGAACATAGTACCCATCAGCTCTTTTGACTATGCGAACTCGCTTAATTTGCTTCTTATCGAAGCGCCACAAGTCCCAAGTGCCTTTGAGCTTTAGCTTCCCAATCCCTTTTTTATCGCTGAAGGTGATTGATTTTTGATCAGGAGATAACTTCCATCCTGACTGCTTATACTCAACCGACCTACAGCGTTTCTGGAAACGAGGATAGCCCTTTTTGCCAGAGACTTTCTTTTTACAGTTCTCAAAGAAGCGAGATATTGATGACCATGCTCTCTCAGCCGCAGCTTGGCGAGCAGTAGAGTTTAATTTATTTGCAAACGGGAATTCTTTAGCTAGTATCTTAGAGTACTTACTAAGATCATATTTTCCTATCCCTTTGTTATCCATCCATAGACGTATGCAGCTATTACGAATAAATTTGACTGTCCGAATAGCCTCATCTATAGCTTGATACTGAGAAAACTTCCCGTATGCTTTAAACTCTAATATTATCATCAGAATTCGACCTCTTCTGTTACATTTTTATCTTAACGTATTTAGCGTAAACTGTCACAAGTCATCTTTTCTCACGGCGACTAAAGTCGCTATGGGCTTTCATCCCGGAGACGAAACCTTAGAATAGGGCAGCCTTAATCATAAAGTTTTAAACCTTTTATGCATAGCCGACCAACCATAAAGGCTGCCCTATTCTTGCGGTAACTTCTAACCCGGTTTAAAAACGCGGGGCTTTCAGCCTAGGGAGTTCCGTAAGGATTAAGCTATCAGCTATCAGCTATCAGCTAATGCGCTAGGTCACAGCGTCGAAGCCTGTGCCACGCTACTTGAGATCCGAACAGCTTGTGAATAAAATAAGCTGACTGCTGACTGCTGACTGCTGACTGCTTACCTTAGGTTTTTAAAGGTAAAACATTGCACTATTGCTATTATTTATTTTTCTGTTTGTTCTTCCTCCACCACTGGTATTGATTCTGTAGCACCTTCTGCTGAGTAGCCTGAAAATTTAGCCAATTGCTCTAAGGACAGCATACCTGGGTAAAACCGACCATTAATTTCCCAAGTTGGAAAGGCTCTGATCTTCGCTTCAATACAGAGGTTAGTTTGGGAGATTTCAGCCCTTCGGTCACATTCAATATAATTAATTTGCTTAAATGCCTCACCAAACATTTGCTTCTGCTTTGTGCAATAGGGACACCAGTAAGCCCCATACATTTTAGCACCAATTTTGTTCAAATGATCAGATAAAGAGGTGGCTGAAGGGGTAACTGGGAGTTCAGGAGCAGGGGATTCTAGGGTTAGTGTTGTCGGGGTAGGGGGTGAGGGTTCTCCTAAAGACGATTCGGCAGCTACTGTCAGTAGGGCAAGACTAGAAATCACCCAGACAGTCTTATTTAAATGACGGATAAATATCCATGGGAGTTTAATGCTAGGTTTTGCATTCATAGTTTGTAGGGTATATATTGGAATTATCCAGGGAATTAATCACTTCTTTACCGTTTTAACCTAATCTTATATGAAACTACCAAATCTTTATTAACGAGATCTAACGTCTCTAGTTTCTTTGCTTACCAGGCTGTCAGCAAATTATAGGGCTGATCATAGTAATGAGGTAAACAGGATTTTTTTCCACTTGCGAAGTTCTCTACTCCCTACTCCCTACTCCCTACTCTCTACTCCCTCCCTAAAACCTAGGACAAGGTACCTCAACCAATTCAAAACTGATAAGCGTGTTTCTAAATCAGATGTAAACCTAGGAGGTCTTTTTTTATTATCCAATAAAACTCCAGTCTAGCATGCATGCCTCTTGCCTTTTGCCTTTTAAAGCAATACCTGTGTTTAGAACCCAGATAAAAACGGGCTTATCACATTGCCATACCTCTGAAGCTGAACGCGCACGCGTGCGCGTAGCGCATATGCTTACTTTTCTGGAATTAACCTCAGCATCAGTGAATTATATAATAACTAATCATCACTCTTTTTCATAAACAGGCAACTATGGTCAAACGTTTGCTTACCAAAGACATGCTCGACTTTGACGCTCCAGATCAAGTCAAGGATGTTATCCAACCTCAAGGGCGTCCACCGGAAACAGACCCTACTCTGGGTATCCGTCCGGAATTAAGTATTGAAGTCAACCAACAGCCAGGCACTCCCCGACATCGACTGGTCACGATTGGTGATTCCCTCAGCCAGGGCGTCCAGAATGGAGCAATTTTTAAAACTGATCTGTCCTATCCCATGATGATTGCTCAAGAAATGGGTTGGGAAGAACACCTGCGCCGTCCCAGCCAATATGGTGAATTTGGTGGATTGCCCCTGAATCTGGAGTATTTAGTTAGGCGGTTAGAGGCACAGTTTGGTGACCAGATACAGTGGTGGGAATTAGGACCGGCTCTGTTTTCAATCCGCGCATGGATGGATGACATAGAAGATTATTGGGAACGGGGTCCTGGTTGGCAAGGGGGCGTTGGCTCTACTGTTGCTATGGACAAAGGGATTAACCATAATCTTGCTATTTATGGGTGGAATCTCACAGACATTATCTCTAATGATGCAGATACTCTCAGAAACGCAATCCAGGCACCAACGGATGATCTATTGCGGCAAATCGTTGAGAATGCTAACGAACATGGGGCATTGAGGGTTTTGGACTCCGCACGGGATTCAGAGGGTAAAGCACTGACCCCAGTCCAAGCTGCGGTAGCACTAGGGCAAGAAGGAAGTTTAGAAAACGGTCAGGGAGATGGTATTGAAACCCTCATGGTCATGATTGGGGCGAATAATGCCATGGGCAGCATTGCTCAACTACAGGTCAGATGGAGTTGCGATCGCGATTGAACGCACCCCAGCCCAATCAGCGACCTACGGTCTGGTGTCCGGAAGATTTCAAAGCTGAATTGGATCAAGTAGTGGAGCAAATCAAGCAAATTAAAGCTCGCCATGTCATTTGGGCTACAGTTCCCCATGTCACCATTGCGCCCATTGGTCGTGGAGTAGGACATAAGATGGCTACTGGCTCGCGATACTTCCCCTACTACACCCGTCCTTGGATTAGCGACGAAGATTTCGACCCCAACCGTGACCCGCACATTACCGCACAACAAGCCCGAGCAATTGATAGCGTCATTGACCAGTACAACGAATATATTGCTGATGCTGTACGTCAGGCTCGAAAAGAAGGTCGAGATTGGTATTTATTTGAATTAGCAGGATTACTGGATTGCTTAGCTTATCGACGTTATATTGAAGACCCCGACGCCAGACCAGATTGGTGGACTCCCTATCAGCTACCACCCGAACTGGAAGCTCTTTCACCAGTACCGGATACTCGCTTTTTTAGATCCGATGCTACTGGTCGCACCAGCGGTGGTTTCTTCACCCTAGATGGCATTCACCCCACTACCATTGGCTACGGTATCGTTGCTCAAGAATTGATCACCATTATGCAGCAACAAGCTGGTGTCAAGTTTTATCGCAAAGACGGTTCCACAGAGCGTGATGATCCAGTCAAGATCAATTTCCAGCGCCTGATTGCTCTAGATACCTTGATTTCCGACCCACCGAAATCTTTATCGAGTAGTCTGAAATGGCTCGATTGGCTCGATCAGAACTTGCAGATTTTCCAGCGCTTACTGAGAAAGAGTAATTGAAAACTGAAGAATTAAGAATGAAGAATGCAGAATGAATAAATTCTAAGTTCTAAATTATAAATTATTCATTCAACTAGGGATTAAACTAGTGATTAATTTCAAGGCGAATAATTTAGCAATCTATCCAATTGATGGGTTGAATCAATACTTAGGGTGAAGTTGCTAAGATTCCTTAAAAATATCTAAGTATGGAGCGTAAGCAAAAGCGCGATTACGTTTTTGCCCGGTAATTTCTTCTAAAAGACCAACATCACACAGATCATTCACTAATTTGTTGGCATTAGGATATGTGCGTTTAATAATTTCTTGAACCTGTTCAACAGTGATAATTGGTCTAAAATAAAGGCTATCTAGCAGTACTATAGCCTGTCCGGCTCGATTACCCATGGTATTGAGGAGTAGTTGATGATGTTCTTCCTTCATGGTGACTATGTTGCGGGCAGTAGCGGACGCTTCTTGAGCGACTTCGTAAACACCACGCAGAAAGAACTTTAGCCAGCCTTCCCAATTGCCACTATCTCTGACAGCTTGAAGTCGGTCATAGTATTCAGAGCGATATTTCTTGAAATAGTAAGAGAGATATAAAAGTGGGCGCTTGAGTATATTCTGCTCACATAGAAGAAATGTAATTAGTAGACGCCCCGTTCTGCCATTGCCATCAAGAAAAGGGTGAACTGTCTCGAACTGAGCATGAGCCAATCCAATTTTGAGCAAAGCGGGCATTGGTTTTGAATCATACAAAAACTTTTCTAGATTATCTAAAGCTTGTGCCATTTCATGGGGTGGAGGTGGAACGTAAGTAGCGTCTTTGAGGGAACATCCTTTAGAACCAATCCAATTCTGGGTACGACGAAACTCACCTGGAGCTCGCTCAGAACCTCGCACTCCTTGCATTAACTTCTGGTGTATTTCCCGAATCAGGCGCAAACACACAGGTAAATCCTTCAAGCGCTCAAGACCGTGGTTAATAGCAGCGATATAGTTAACCACCTCAGCCACTTCTTGAGGATTATCTGGTTCGAGTGTTTGGAATTCAAATTCCAGAACATCTATCAAAGATGCCTGTGTTCCCTCAATCTGACTCGACAAAACCGCTTCTTTGCGAACATACATAAACACAAATAGGTCAGGGTTAGGCAGAGCATCTGTTGATCCATCTAGCCTACCCAGTGCACGATCCGCCTGAGATAGAAGCTGCCACATCTCGTCATCCATAATGATGTCAGGCACAGGCGGCAACAGATTCGGTATGAAAGCTTTATATCCACTAAGCTGATCCACATACTGACCTGCTCTGTTAGCGCTAACCATTATTATCAGTTTCGTTAATACTGAATAACTTTCAGCTCTATATTAACGAAAAGCATGGCTTTTCGTTAATAAGCGTATAAATCAAAATTTCTATGATATAATTACCAGATCGAAAAAATCCACTGAAGGGATCCAGTACTATGCTCAAGGTAACCTTCAGAGTCACTCAGATTTCGATAAACTGAATAAAAAATGCACTTGAGGCGATTATGACCCAAAACAATCGCTCCCCATGGGATGCTGGCAGATTCATACAAACCCTAAGCTACTTTGAGGTTATCCCTTTCCTGAGCTGCCTACAGCGATTATTCACAGGTCGTGCCAATAATCAAAAATCGAGCCAAGGTAAAGACAAAGATATGGGAGTAATACTGGTAGCTGGGGCAACTGGCGGTGTAGGTAAGCGAGTGGTTCGCCGTCTGCTTGAGCAGAATTATCCTGTACGTGCCCTAGTTATAAATGCCGAGAAAGCTAGGGAAATCCTTGGGGATAACCTGGAACTATTTGAGGCAGATATCACTAATCCAGACACCTTGACTCCAGCACTGTACAAGAACATTACTGCTGTAGTGTGTTGTACGGGAGCGCAGGTGCAATCCATAGAAGGAGACACCCCGAACCAGGAAAAATACGATCAGGGCATCAAGTTCTATAGGCCAGAAGTGGTCGATAGCCCTGAACTAGTGGAGTATCAGGGTATCAAGAACTTAGTACAAGCCGCAGCCGAGTCTCTCGAACCAGGCAAACAACTCCTATTTGACTTCCAAAACCCTTCCGATGACTTACAAGAAACCTGGGGTGCTGTGGATGATGTAGTAATGGGTGGTGTCAGCGAGAGTTCAATTCGCCTCATCGACAAGGCTGCCCTGTTTACTGGCAATGTCTCAACGGCAAATTCTGGGGGCTTTGTGTCAGTACGCACCCGCAATCTCCCAACTCCCCTCAACTTAGCTGAGTACGAAGGACTAGAACTGCGAGTTAAAGGGGATGGTCAACGGTATAAATTTATATTGCGTAATGAATCGAAATGGGATGGAATTGCCTACTGCTATTCCTTCGACACCCAGAAAGATCAGTGGATGAATGTTTCGATTCCCTTTGCTGATTTGATTCCGGTATTTCGAGCCAAAACCTTGAAAGATGCTGCTCCCTTCAACCCCAGTCGCATCTGTGCTATACAGCTAATGCTGAGTAAATTTGAATATGATGGCGCGCTCAACCCAAAATTTGCTCCAGGTTCTTTTGTCCTACAGCTGGAAACTATTAAAGCCTATGGGGGTATCACCAAGCCCCAATTCATTATGATTAGCTCAGCCGGGGTAACTCGTCCAGGTCGTCCAGGAATTAACCTCGAGGAAGAACCACCAGCGGTACGAATGAACGACCAACTGGGGGGAATTCTAACCTGGAAACTCCGGGGAGAAGAAGCAGTTCGCGACAGTGGTGTTTCCTATACCATCATCAGACCTTGTGCTTTGACAGAAGAGCCGGGAGGTCAAGCCTTAGTGTTTGCTCAAGGAGACAATATCCGAGGTAAAGTAAGTCGGGAAGATATTGCTGAACTTTGTGTTCAGGTACTAGAGCAACCCAAGGCTTGTAATGTCACCTTTGAAGTCAAAGAAGCAACTGATGGTTTGCGAGACTGGCAAACTCTCTTTTGCGATATCAATACCGACAGCAATTAAGTATAAGGAAATTCGAATTGAGAATTAAGAATTAAGAATTAAGAATTAATTCTTCCTAACTTGCCAGACGCTCCGATGCTTGAGATTTCATCAGGGTAACCAACTCTTGAAGTCCTCTTTTGACATGCCGCGTCACTGTCATCGGACTCACTCCAATTCGTTTAGCTGCCTCCTTGCGGGGGAGTTCTCGTAAGAAAACAAACTCTATAGCTGCCTGAGTTTTATCTTCTAGCTGACTCAAGGCACCGTGGAGCTGTTGTCGGTCTTCTTCCCAATAGTGTAAATTTTCTTCATAGTAATCCGGTAGAGTCTCTCCTAAAGTCATGGGTTGATCGACCTTCTGAGAAACCGTGGCATCCAAACTTAAAGGCAAACGATTTTGAACTGCCAACTTACTTTCCTGCCACTCTTGCAGTGATACATCCAAAGCCTTAGCAATTTCTTCATCTCTGGGGAAGCGTCCCAAGTTAGTTGCTAAGTTTTTGCTGACTCTTTTCCCTGCCTGCTGCAGTTCCTGCCATCGGCGAGGAATCTTGACCAGAGAACCCCTGTCGCGCAAGAAATGTAGCATCTCACCGCGAATGTAAGGCACTGCTAAGGAACTGAATGCACAACCTTGATGGGGGTCGAACCGCTCAATAGCACGAATCAAGCCGATGTAACCCATTTGCTCGAGGTCTTCATAAGGTTCAGCACACTTCTGGCTGACTATATGAGCAATCTTCCTCACTAACCCAGCATTTAATCTTACTATCTGATTGCGAAGTTGAATTGATGGATTTCGGTAGTACGCAATCAGAAGTTCCATTCCTTGAAAACCAACAGACCCAATAGCCATTCTCAAAATATCCCAGAAGTGGAAACCTATTTACGACACGAGGCTTAGCCTAAGCAATTAATCTTCTTCAACTCATTGTCTGTAGAGATTATCTTTGCTACTATGGTCTTTTTACTGAAAAAACAAACTACCGTTTTTGTTTTCTCTGTACAATCACGCAAATTTAAACGCCAAGGCCAAGATAGTGATAAATTCCTATACCGTCTTCAATTTGGTATAATATATAACCTAATGACGCGCAAGTGGCAACTAGCAAAAAGTGGCAACTAGCAAAAAGTGGCAACTAGTACTCTGTCAATTTAGTTTTGAGGGTTAGGGCAAGGTTAATGGTATTAGATATTAGGTATTAGATATTAGGTATTAGGTGTTAGGTATTAGGTGTTAGGTATTAGGTGTTAGGTAAGCATTCAGCTATCAGCTATCAGCTATCAGCTATCAGCTATCAGACCAATTAAAGTAGGGTGGGCAAAGTAGTATAATCTCGAATACTCAAAACAAGCAAACTGTTTTTGCCCACCCTACAAGCTATCAGACCAATTAAAGTAGGGTGGGCAAAGTAGTATAATCTCGAATACTCAAAAGAACCAAACTGTTTTTGCCCACCCGACAAGCTGCTATCAGCACCTCAAGTATCAGCCATTCGCGTAGCGTGGCCAAGGCTGACGGCTGACCGCTGACCGCTGACCGCTGACGGCTGAATGCTTACGCTATCTTTGAATAAAATAAGCACCTCAAGTAGCGTGAGCTTTTACCTCACGGCTGACCGCTGACGGCTGAATGCTTACGCTGTTAGGTATTAGGTATTCGGAAAAAGTATAGTTTACCCCTCAATTAAATTTGGACGGAGTACTAGGCAAGTCGGTTTTCCGTCCTGCCACAAGATTGCGGATATGGTTCAAAATAGGAGTAGTTATCAATCAATCCTGATACTTTATCCAGAAAATTCTTGACTAAAATCTCATGAGTAGTACCAGTAACTTTCGTCAAGCAATTCGTGAATCTCAAGGTCGAGCCCTAGTTGGTCCGAATGTTATTGCTAACGCCCTGCCCTTCCTGGGTGGTGGACTAGTCTTAACTGCACTAGGTGTCTATGGTGGTCTGGGAGTGATTTCAAGCAACCCAGGGCTATTTATGACCACCATCTGGCTTGCCCTAATTGCCGAACTTATTCTTTTCTTCGTTGCCCGTGGTGTGGCTGAGAACGGAAACAACACTGTAGCTTTGCCTCTTCTAGCTACTTACAGTCTCTTGTCCGGCTACACCCTCAGTGGCTTAATATTCGTTGCCCTAGGAACAGGGGGTGTGGGCATGCAAGGCATTGCCATTGCTGCCTTTGGCTGTGGTGTTGCCTTTATGGCTGGCCGTCAAATTGGCTCTAATCTCTCAGAGGAAGATGGCTTTGCTTTAGCCAAAACCGTCCAGATGGGTATGATTGCCTTGCTGGTGGTCTTGGTGGCTCAGCTAGTTTTATCCTTCTTTGGTGTATACACACCCAGCTTTCTAGAAATTGCTATCTCTGGCATCGGTGTGGTTATTTTTGCGGGTGCGGCTGTAGTGGATTTCTTCATCCTGCCTCGCGCCTATCGTGATGACCAGTATCTACCTGCTGCCCTGTCAATGTACTTGACCTATATTAACTTGTTCGTGTTCATTTTGCGGCTGCTGATTGCTCTTAATGGTCGCGACTAAGACAGTGCTAGACGATAGAACCTGATCGGGGACGGTAATGCTGTACCCCGATTTTTTTCTATACACCTATTAAATAGGAAAAAAACCCTGAAACTCTTTTACCTTCTGCCTTCTGCCTTGCTGCTGTGCAATTTAAATGCACAACAGCTTAGACGTCATATAGAAGCCATAAACCCGAACAGAGGCTGAAATACAGCATCATGGCCAGTAAATTTGATTTGTGCCCCTATTGCTGCCTACAGGCCAGCAATAGGGGCAAGTCCTGTTCTGAAGCGGTTTTGTGATAGTACGGAAATGTTGCTGAACTCCGAATCCCTAAGGAAATGGCAATATCAAAAGTGAGCGCTATTTATGGTAAAGTTTATGATAAAGTTTGAAATCGATATGTTATAGAAAAGAAGCAAGGTATTGTGTAGTATTAAGCGTGATTATTGGAGTAAATCAAATCGATTTTTATATCAATGAATATTGGGTTTTTATTAACAGTTTAAAAACTTATACTCGATTAATTTAAAACGTTTTGGGGGAATTTGATTCAATGTTCAATTACGTTTTAACATTGGGATTTGACATGGCGATCGCATCGAGTAAATTATCCTTAGACTATGTCCAATTCCGGTAAGCATTCAGCCTACCGCTGTCAGCTATCATGCTTAAAATCAACCCAGCGTAGCGTGCGCCCTTCGCGTAGCGTGCGCCAATGGGCAATGCGCAAAGGGGAGAATTTAAAGGTGCGCTTGACCCATTAAGAATTAAATTCGCTCAAGGTGCGCACCTAATAGTTCGAGATTAATGAGAATTGAAAGTCTGGGGATTTGCCCATCAGCCAAAGACTATGAATCCCTAGCAGCTTTCCGTAACTCAGCATTATTCCAATGCTTACCTGTTTGATTCAAAAGCTGTTCGCAAAGCGTGGCCATAGCCCATAAGCACCTCAAGTAGCACCATCTGTAGCGCATAGGCTGATAGCTGAATGCTTACCAATTACGTTTGGACATTGGAATTTTACCAGGAGATTTGACATGGCGATCGCATCGGGGTAATTATCGGTAGACTATAGTTAAAATGTAAAATTAACAATATACCCTGGTGGTGTTATAATAGTTTTGTAAAGGATTGAAGCATTATGGAAACCTTAGAGCAGAAACGGGCAGTCGAAATCTTGTCGGAGCGCCTGGGTAAAACCCAGGACTATCTTTGACATTGCTGCTGTGAAAGCCAAAATCCAAGATTTAGAGCAGCTGGCAGCTCAACCGGATTTTTGGGATGACCAAAACTTTGCTCAACAAACCCTTCAACAACTCAACGACCTAAAATCTAACCTCCAACGGTATAAACAGTGGCAATCTAGTTTAGAAGACACTAAAGCGATCTTGGAGTTGCTAGAACTAGAAACCGATGACGCACTGCTTGCAGAAGCTCAAACCAACTTGACTCAGCTGAATAAAGAACTGGATCGCTGGGAGTTGGAACAGCTGTTATCTGGTACCTACGACGCTAAAGGTGCTGTCCTCACCATCAATGCGGGGGCTGGTGGAACTGATGCCCAAGATTGGGCTGACCTATTACTTCGCATGTACACCCGTTGGGCAGAGAACCATGGTTATAAAGTCCACCTAGCAGAACTTTCCCCAGGAGATGAAGCTGGAATTAAGTCTGCCACTCTGGAAATTGACGGACTCCGCGCCTATGGTTACCTGAAAGCCGAGAAAGGTACTCATCGACTGGTTAGGATTTCCCCGTTTAATGCTAACGGTAAGCGACAGACTAGTTTTGCTGGAGTAGAAGTGATGCCTGCGGTGGATAATACCGTTGAGCTGGAAATCCCCGAGAAGGATTTAGAAATTACCACCTCCCGTGCTGGTGGTAAGGGAGGGCAAAACGTCAATAAGGTAGAAACTGCAGTGCGGATTGTCCATATTCCTACCGGCCTGGCTGTGCGCTGTACTCAGGAGCGTTCTCAATTGCAAAACAAAGAAAAAGCCTTAGTACTGCTGAAAGCTAAGTTGCTGGTGATTGCTGAGGAGCAACGAGCTCAAGAAATTGCCGAAATTCGAGGGGACATGGTGGAAGCGGCTTGGGGAAACCAAATTCGAAATTATGTGTTTCATCCTTACCAGATGGTGAAAGACCTGCGCACTAGTGTGGAAACTACAGCAGTTAATGATGTCCTTGATGGTAATATTGACTTATTCATTGAAGCCTATCTCCGTCAAGAAAATCAGTTAACTAACTAATAAGTAATGATTGGTAATTAGTGATTTCAAAGTTGCTTGATTATTACTCATCAATATCAATAGTAAGTGGTCAAGTTTCAAGTAAGCAGGACTCAGGCAAAATTCGGCAACAAACGCGCCTTTCTGTAGGGTGTGTTAATAAGGAACCCTACACATAGATTTTCTGGGTAAGTCCTGGTAAAAATTGTTAAGTCTGTTGTTACATTAAAATCAGCAAAGAAATTCTGACGTAGACTACCTGTGTTCCATGAGCAACCCACCTTCACCGACCCAACAGCCAGAACAATGTCTGGATACAACTACAGCCCCAGCCGATAGCGGTTCAAGTGAACCTAAGCCTAGTTACACCAAGTTAGCCATGCGCAATATGGTGCGTAAGGGAGGTAAATCTCTGAGACACTTTTTCCTAACCGTTTCTGGTTTATTGGCCTTACTGGTGGGTCTTGCCTACCTAACCCGTTAGGTAAAGAGTTTTTAAGTACATTAAACTTAGTTTTGACAGCTATATCGAATCATAGAGCAAGAGTAAGGGAGTCCTAGTGCCAGGTTGAAGGAAGCCATGACCTAGCCCATTCGCTAGGTCATGGGATTAGGTCACTCTACTGGTAGCCAAGCCTTTTGGAGTTTTTGAGGTGTGAATTTTGAATTGAGTGTACAGGATTGTTTCTTTAATCGCTCCCATTCCACTGAAACCATTACTAACCAATTCAGCAGCCCAATTTCCCTCCACACTTGGGAAAGCTGGTTTCACCAATGGCTAGGAAGTCTCGAAACAGATTTACCGGAGGCGAAGAGCTACGAATTGAGTCTTCGCCTTACCGACAATAGTGAAATTCAAGCACTTAATTCCCAGTACCGAAAAAAAAATCAGCCTACAGATGTACTTGCTTTTGCAGCTTTAGAGGTAAACTCACCTAAGTTATCACCCCAAAAGCAATTATCGGTGCCTCTATACTTGGGTGATATCGTGATTTCGGTAGATACTGCTGTTCAACAGGCTAAACAGCATAAGCATTCTCTATCCACGGAACTAGCCTGGCTGGCAACCCATGGTTTACTTCACCTTCTAGGATGGGATCATCCGGATGAGGAAAGTCTAGTGAGAATGCTGGATCAGCAGGAGACTCTACTTCAGAGCGTAGGTCTTTCTAATGATTCCTAGAAGTCTGCTGTGCTTTCCAGTATATCCCTAAAGGTTAATCCTTCTACCCCATATGGGAAAGATTAAGGTATACCCAAAACCTATACCTGCACCAATAAATGGTGTTACCAAAGGCCGAATCTTATTAAACTCAGTTTTTCGTGTCTAATACCTTGCCGATGACTCAAGAGCTATCTATACCAGTACCCCAATACTCTGACTCCAAAGTCAAACCTCACCGAGATTTGGCTTGGCGAATTGCTCCCACATTAATGATTAGTTTCAAATATGCCTGGGCTGGGGTTCGCTATGCCTTTGTCACCCAACGTAACTTCCGCATCCATACAGCCATTGGCATTCTAGCGATTACCTTGGGCATTTTTTTACAAATACCCCTCGTAGAACTGGCTGTGATTGGACTAACCACTGGGCTAGTCATGGCTATGGAGATGTTAAATACAGCTATTGAATCGGTCGTAGATCTAACAGTTAAACAATCATACCATGAACTGGCTAAAATTGCTAAAGATTGTGCGGCTGGTGCAGTGCTGATCTCAGCGATAACTGCTATTTTTGTAGCCGGTTCCCTGCTACTGCCACCCTTAATCATTAGAATTGAGTCAGTTTTGGGCTAAACACCCGATTAGACTTAGGATGTGCGACTATTACGATGAAAGTATATGACTGGATTGTCGTTGGTGGTGGCATTACTGGAGCAGCACTCGGGTACGAATTGTCTCGCCAGGGTTTGAGTGTTCTGATTTTGGAGCAACATCCTACCCTAGAGGGAGCAACTCGCTATAGCTATGGTAGTCTTGGCTATTGGTCAGGAACATCAAAGTTAACTCGAGTGCTATGTCAGGAAGCTAGAGCAATTTATCAAACTTTATCTGAGGAATTAGAAACAGATACCCAGTTCCGGGAATTAGACTTATTGCTGACCATTGACCTCAACGATGACTATGAGCAATTGGCAGTAGATTATGCCCGTTGTGCTACTCCCCCAAGTTGGTTGAGTGTGGAGGACGCTTGTGCCCTCGAACCATTACTCAATCGAAATGCGATCGCAGGAGCTTTTACTGTCCGTCACGGGCATATCCATCCGGGAAAGACTACCCAAGGTTACCTGAACGCTTTCCGCCGTTGTGGGGGGGAAATCCAAATTGCCCGTGTGGTTGAACTGGTAAGGAGCTCAGATGCTATCAAGGCAGTCAAAACATTATCAGCAACTTACCACACGGCTAACACGGTTGTCTGTGCTGGTGGACTCAGTCGCACCTTACTGAAAGCTTCCGGAATTCCTGTATACTTGTATTTCACTCATGAGGAGATGATTGAAACTCCCAGAGTTGACATCCAGCTGCAGACAATGGTTATTCCAGCAAATACGAAACGGTTTCAACTGGAACAGCAAGCCAGTAATAAGTCAGTTGAACACTTGTGGGATAAGCCTGGTCATGAGGTAATACGACCCATTCTTGATGCAGGTGCAGTGCAGTTTTTAGATGGCAGTTTACGGATGGGTCAGCTGAGCCGTGTGCTGACAGACCCCTACGCGACTATAGCGCCAGAGAAAGGAGAATCGGAAATTCGTACTCAAGTGGGCAAAATTCTACCAGCTCTTGAGAAATTACCAGGAACCTGGCATCATTGTTTAGTAGCATTCAGCAACACTGGTCTGCCAGTGGTTGGTTCCGTCAGTGGTGTGGAAGGAGTTTATATATTTTCTGGTTTTACTAACCCCCTGGTATGTGTGCCACCCCTAGCCAAGCGCTTTGCTAATTGGGTGGTTGGACAAGAGGAGGATGAAATAATAGCCGAGATGTCCCCCGCCAATTAACAAAGTATTGTGTTAAGTTAAGCTAGGTTAAACCTTTTTAAGAGTCTGTTGGTAATCGACCCATAGTATCATTCAAAGTGCCAATACAGTGGCTCCATCATCGCTCAAGCGCTTTGGTAGGGGCGACTCTGTCAAAGTTATGGAACATAGGTAGGGTCCAAGGTTGGATTAGACTGTACTAAGTTGGGTTAATGGTCACAGGCAGATACACATTTAACCTGCATAATAATTTAAGCAACGGATTTTGTGTTGACACCAGAGTAATCTTCACTGTCAAGGGTTAACGGTCAACAGTGAACAATCAGCAAGTTAAATGTTAATTAAGATAAAGAACGGTGGAAGCGACGGTGTACCCCTTAGCTGGTGAGGGAAGCTAAGGAATTAGCTCGTCCTAACCAGCGAGTTATGAGCCTAGACTAGTTATGAACCTACAGGTGATGGCAATCCCCTCCCCTCAACCCAATTGGCTGTAATAGGGGTCTTCTGCCAAGAACTAATGACAATACTGGAATTACAGTTAAGGGATTATGACAAAAACTCGCTCTAAGTGGCAGCTTGTGGTGGTAGGGATTTTGCTACTGCTGACTCTTCAGTATGTACTGTGGCGATCGCTGTTTACCCTCAATCTGGATACCGTGGTCAATGGCGTCTTTAGCTTGGGGTTATTACTAGCGGAAATACTGAGGCTAGCTGGTAGCACCATTCAGCTGTTTTTCTTGTCCCAGATAAAAGATAGAAGTCAGGAAGCTGATTGGGGTGAATTATCGGTTATTAGTGGTCGTTTTACCCCTTCTGTTGATATCCTGATTCCTACGTATAATGAACATCCCTCTATTCTACGGCGAACAATTATTGGTTGTCAAGCTTTAGACTATACAAGAAAAACGATCTATCTTCTGGATGATACTAGACGTCCTGAGATGAAAAGACTTGCAGCTGAGCTAGGCTGCGAGTATATTACGCGACCAAATAATCTTAATGCCAAAGCAGGTAATTTAAACAATGCCCTTCCTCAAACCTCTGGGGATTTAATTGCTGTATTTGATGCTGATTTTATTCCTACTAGGAACTTCCTCAAGCGGACTGTGGGTTTCTTTAAGGATAAGGAAGTCGCTCTAGTTCAGACTCCCCAAAGCTACTATAATCCGGATCCGGTTGCCTATAATTTAGGTTTAGAAAACATTCTGACGGCAGAAGAAGAATTATTTTATCGACACATTCAACCAATTCGGGATAGCGCAAATAGTATTGTGTGTTGTGGCACGTCTTTTGTGGTCAGGCGCAGCGCACTCTTAAGTATTGGTGGCTTTTTTACCGATTCCATCGCTGAAGATTACTATACTGGCGTTTGTTTATCGGCTCTTGGCTATAAGTTAATTTATCTTGATGAAAAATTAAGTGCTGGCTTGGCAGCAGAGAATATAGCAAGTCATGTATCTCAGCGGCTAAGATGGGCACAAGGTACCTTACAGGGACTTTTTCTAGAAGCAAATCCATTAAGAATTCCTGGACTTACTAATCTCCAAAGACTGGTTCATTTAGATGGGTTGCTTTATTGGTTTACTAGCTGGTCACGAATTTATTTTCTAATTGTTCCCATAGCATATGCATTTTTCGGGATTATTCCCTTTAAAGCAACAGCTACTGAAGTCTTGTGTTTTTTAGTTCCTTTCTATTTGCTACAGTTTTCTGTATTCTCGTGGATAAACTGCCGCTCTCGCTCCGCTTTCATGTCAGATATTTATTCAGTAGTGTCATGTTTCCCCATTGGATTAACGGTGTTGCAGACAATGCTGAATCCTTTTTCGAGAGGATTTAAAGTAACCCCGAAAGGAATATCTCGGGAGAGTTTTAATTACAACTGGCAGTTAGCATCGCCGCTGATTATTGTATTCGTTGCTACAGCAATTAGTTTTGGGTTTAATCTGACCGAATTATTGATACCAGCCAGCAGTTTGCCATCCCAAGAAACAGCCCAACTTACCCAAGGCATCAGCTTAGCTTGGATTTGGAGTGGCTACAATCTCCTGGTGCTGAGTATCGCCTTACTAATCCTTCTGGATTCTCCTAATCCCAATACTGACGAATGGTTTGACTTACGTAAAGTGGTGCGAATAAATATAGGAGGTCAAACCTATTGGGGCATCACTAAGTGGATTTCCCAAGTAGGTGCTCAAATCAAGCTGACTGAGAAGCTATCTATCTCCCTTAAAGACAATATCAAAGTAAGTCTGAAAATAATGGGGGAGAACTTGCGACTACAAGGAAAGATTACTCACACAGACCTCACGAGTGAAAGCCCCACTTTCCAAATAGGATTTAATCAGCAGATGAGTTTACCCCAGACACGGTGTTTAATTGAAATGCTGTTTTGTGGTGTGGGTCAGTGGAAACGTTGTGATACCCCTGGAGAATTCAGCTTGCTGTGGCTTTTATTAAAAAGTTTGCTCCAGCCCAGATTTGTGTTTAACCGTAATCCAAACCTCAGCACAATTAGCTCCGCTGAGGTACCAAGCTCTACCCTTACCAAACTCAATGATGGGATTGCTGTGGTAGCACCAGCACCAAAGGCGATGGCAACTGTTGCTGATTTCCAAGAAGACAATAGCTCCCAACCTCTGCTCACACCTATTTCATTAGTGGCTCAGCCTAGGGTAAAAGCTCCTAGTGTTCCTCAAAGAGTCGGTGAAGAAGTGGCGATCAAGGTCGCAATACCAATGAATCCAGAACTAAACTCCCAGGTGGAGGCGAGCGCTCATTGGGAAGCCGAAGGTGAAACTGTTGTGATTAAAGTAGCGATACCCAATGAAATAATCCAGAAGTGACATACTCCCACACGCTTATCAAAGATTACAGTGTGGGCTTCTTACCAACTCCACCCAACGGTATCGGCTTTAGCCGACGCTGCGCGAACGGATACAAGGCCTTTGGCCACGCGGGGCGCGTTCGGTAAGCTTTATTAACGACACGGTCAGAAGTTACCGCAAGAATAGGGCAGCCTTTATGGTTAGTCGGTTATGGGTAAAGGGTTAAAACTTTATGATTAAGGCTGCCCTATTCTAAGGTTTCGTCTCCGGGATGCCCCGACCCGCCGGAACAATACAATAAGTTATATTTTTGATTAGTAGGTGGCGGTTAGCTCTTAATTTGTCTTCCCTACTATATCTAATATAAACGAGATATACCCTGTCCGCAATTCATCTGACACTCATGCTGCCCATTGAGATGTGAGGCATAAGAGCGGATGAAGCTAAATTGCCAGCTAAATGGGATTGACCTTGGCCTTTAGGCCATGCTACGCGAATGGTCACGCGGGGCGCGATGCTCGGTACGAGCCGCTACGCGATCGCTAATTAAAAAACGACTCAAGAGCAGCTATGCTAGCAAAAAAGTTCATTGAGCCAAAGGCGATCTAAAGGGATGACTCCTACCAATTTATTAATTTTTGCTGGTTCCGGTTTATTAGCAGGTATTCTTGCCGGATTTCTCGGCATTGGCGGCGGTGTAGTGCTCGTCCCCTTGTTAGTGGCATTAGGATATCAACCAGTTCAAGCAGCGGCTACCAGTAGTCTGTCGATTGTGATTACGGCTAGCTCTGGTACATTGCAAAACTGGCGGATGGGCTACTTTAATCTAAAAAGTGTAATTGGCATCGGATTTCCGGCTCTAATCACAGCACAAATTGGTGCCTATCTAGCCGACCTCTTCCCTCCTTACTTATTACTGGTAGCCTTTGGGATACTGCTACTGGTGACGATATATCTGATCCAACTACGCAAACAGCTTAAGTCTAGAGCGCAACAGGAATCTCAAAGAGCACCAAACAACAGACTTTCTTCAAACTCTCCCATCAAAGCTACTGTAGCCAGGATCGCGACAGGTGGTTTAGCTGGCTTATTAGCTGGTCTATTTGGTATTGGTGGGGGAACAATTATGGTTCCACTCCAAATGTTGCTCCTAGGAGAACCAATTAAAACTGCCATTCAGACAAGTCTAGGGGTAATCGTCATTACAGCAGTTTCAGCCTCTGCAGGACATGCCTTACAAGGAAATGTCTTATGGATTGAGGGACTGCTGCTGGGTATAGGAGGCTTTTTGGGAGCGCAAATTAGTACTCGCTTTCTGCCAAAGTTACCAGACCAACTGGTGAGCAATGGATTTCGCACGCTGTTATTTTCCCTATCAATTTATATGTTTTGGCAGGCATGGCAGAGTTACGGTGGTTGAGATTGTGTATCTACTTGATGAGACTTCGCCGCAGTAGTTGGGAATAGGGAACTTCGGATATCGGAACAGAACTATAAATACATATCAAGTAGGGACGTATGGCGTGCGCCCCTACAGGTTGAGTCACTCCCTAAGTCCTGTTATAGTTTCTTAATAATCAATAACGTTTGTGTCGTAACTCAGCTTTAGGTGAAACCGCCAGCCCAGATATATCGCCCCGGCTGGACTCGTTTCCAACCTTTAGATTCACATCCTTTAGTTAAGGTGTTACTAATGGATTTACGAGCTACATTTTTCTTCTTAGGATCCAAACCATTAGGATAAAGCACGTCCAAAACATCTGCAGCACTCATGATCTGTGGATAGTGTTCTCTTAACACAGAAGCCACTAGCTCATATAAGGTCATATACTTTAATTGGTCTAACTTAGGTAGCGGAGAAGGCCGACGAGCTTTGTTCTTGGCAGGTTTTCTCTGAGGTTTATTGGTAGAAACTAAATCGGGCAAATCTTGAAGAGAAAAGGTGTAGCAACCTGGAGAGTCAGGGACAGAGTGCCATAACCCCTGGCTCTCTCCTTTCAACAAGATGGATTTGACCAGAGAAGTTTTCGAGGCAATATCGTCTTTGCCCAACTCTCCAAACAGCTCCCTGATCAGGTAATCAACGTGGAGGATCGTACCCCTGTGAGTTTCCAGAAGTCGGTCAATGGCTTCTGTAATCCTCTGCTCCTGGTAATCGAGTTGTTGTTTGAGTGCTAATGTTGACTCATCTAATTCAGTTTCAGTGGAGAAGTCTGCGGGCAATTCAGGTAGTGGCGTGGTGAGGTAGTATTTCTCCTGCTGGTTGTGGTTGCGATTTCCAGGAGGCAGGAACTTGTTGGAGTTATTTTCTGGTAAAGCTAATGCATTGGTATTCAGCAAAGCTTTAGCATGGCTAAGCTGTTCTCTTGCAACTGTGGCAGCTTGTTCATGATACTCTACCATTTGTCGGTAGTAATCAACCAAATCTTCTAACATCTTGTGACTTTGCGATGGTAGCGATGGCTGTGATGGAACATAAGACATCTACTTTCTTCCCCCAGATTCGTTAGCGTGTTGATAGCGAAGACACTTTCTGGCTACTCCTTTGCAGCGATTTCCATACTTGGGACAACAGGTAGCATAAGTCTCCCTCTCTGCAGGCGTATTGCAGTAGTGGCAAATGAACTTGTAAACCCGTGTATGGATAGTACGCCTGTGGGCTCTTACTTTGTATTCTCGAACAAAAACTTGTTTACTGGGCATGATTGTTTATATACTTTACTCCTTAAACATTAGCAATGGGTTCCTGATAAGTGAAAGGAAGCGAATTAACACTGCTTGTGTGTTCTTTTTTGAACTCTCCCTCGCGTCAAGCACGGGGGATTCTACGCAGAAGGCGATGGCGGATGAAACTGGAAGCCTCAACCATAATCTTCGATTTGGTTGTAGGTACTTCACATAACTGCCATAGCAACGGGAGGAGGAGTAATACCTTTGACTCCAATTTGATCTAACATCCTCACACAATAACTGCCAGCTGTACAATAGGGAACTCCGGCCAGATTCCTCTGGAAAAACAGCAGCTGATTGTATCGATTCTGATTGACTCTCTGACCCAATGCTGACAACACTCCATCGCGGCTACTCACATCTGTCGATACCAAGTCATTTTCCCTAAGTAGAAGGTCATGGTCGATAAGCTAAATCCCAATCGGTGTCTAGTGATCTCCTATTCCATATCGAGTCTAGGTTTGACCTTAACCAGGGTGCCATTCTCCCGCTTGTTAATTGAATTGTGTGATCAACAATTGCCTGTTTGGTCTCCATCGCCTTTTCTTTCACCTCTTCTGGCACCTTCTCGCCAAATTTCCCTTAATTATTCCCTAAATTCTTTCAATATAGAATGTCTGGTTGCTCAAATCCCAGAGTATAGACTTTTTTTCCCTCCCTTTTGGTAATGGGTCATGAGTAATGGTCCTAGGATTACCGATTACCCCGAGCCAATGACCCGACAATCGAATGTGGCATCCCTTTTCAAGAAAGGGTATCAGAACCTGTGCCCAACCTCTGGCTGCCCCTTGCCTGTTCCCTCAGAGCACACAACCTCCTTCGCTTTCGCGTCCTACCGCGCACCGGAGCCGCGCTTCGCGTCTATGGGTCGCAAGCGGTTTATCAAAAAATGGCTAAACTGTTAGGCATTTTTAATGCCTAACAGCTTACGATACTAGGATTCATATCCACGCTTAATGCTGATAGATTAATGCTTATTTTAAAGACTTTATTTTCGTCAATAACTCGTTTTTTATTATAGTTTTATTTTGCCGTTTTATCCATGTAATTCATCCTTCCTTTTCCTTGGTTTTTAAATAAACGCTCTAAATGGGTTTTAATTACTTGGTTAATTCCGTCGATCTTTTTGGTAGTTTTTTTTCTTATTTTTTGGGAGATTGAAGTTTATTTTTGTCGAGTTTTATTACCAATTCTAAAGCTTCTTTGTGTTGATTAATTTCTTCTACAACTATTTTTCGTTCCTGTTCAGCCTCTGTTCTTGCTGCTTGAGTCTCTTCTCTTAACTTAAGTTGTTCGGTATCCTTATACAAGGGGGTAGGGTTAATCCCATATACCATTAGGATTTGAAGATTTTTTCTGGCGGTCATGAATTTTTTGCTAGCGGCTACTATGCCTCTACTTAGACAAAAAGAAGCTGTGGAAAAAATTATGGCTACAACAAAAGCAATAACCGGTATTAACTGATCTACTGCTCCGGATTCGTTGCTGACTAATACGGCTTGGAAATTCAAAAATATATCTCCTAAGAGCACCAGCCAAATTATAGATAATCCATTAGTTAATGGTAAAGGTATCTTAATTTTTTTGCTAATAATTCCAGACCCATCTACTATGGAGGTTATGGGTAAAGCACCTGTTACCAATAAACTGAGTAAATTATTAGTCTCAATTCCAAATATTTTATCACCCTTTGACAGAGCAAGTCTTTCCCCAAACGAGTAATCTAATAGAGCAAACTGTCCAAAACTAGAAATGATTAAAAGTGCTAAAAATATCAAAATTATTAAGACTTGAAGTCTTTTTTCTCTGCGATACCAATCTTCAAGCTTTTCTCGATATTCCGGCTTTTCAATATAGTTTTCAGACTTGGTAGTTGCTGGTTCAAATTCAGTCATATCTCATCACATCAGTTGATTAAGTAGAGTAGTGTCTAGGTCTGGTTAGTTTACTCTTTTCCGGTGAAGCATTTGGAGCCTAGCGCTACGCGCAAGTCAGAAGTTAGAAGTCAGAAGTCAAAAGTAAGCTAGGACTAGGTTTCGGAGTTTAGAAATGTTAAACATCTGAATGCGTAGTGCTATAGCTTTGGTTTTACCTATAATTTGTCGTCCAAATCCCCAAACTCATACTAGTCCTAAACGTTATAATTTTTTTAAATCCTCCGGTATTTCGCAATAGGTATACTCTGAACTAGGAGTATATTTTTTGAGGTATTCTCCATCCAGTATTGACTCAAAATAATTATTAAGATGTATTCCGCCAATATCATCTATCTGGTTTAATTCTTTTTGAATTTCATGTTTAACAGTTTTTCCATCACGAAATGCATTACTTGCTTGAATGCTTCTCCTATCCTTTTGTCTTAATATTTCTTTTAAATTGGGATAATTTTTGAGTTTTAAATAATAAATTCCTTCAAATAAGTCCCAGGTGTAAACTTGAAGGTCAACATTGGGTTGAGCATCTTTGATTTCAAAGGGCAAAGAAACTATAAAAATAACACTTTTAATTTTAGGGTCACGAATTTGGAGATTTCTCTCCAGACTTAAATTTAAAACTTGTTGCTCATCTTCCCTAGACCATTTCCAAGCTAAGCAACTAGCTTTTTTATAAACCCATCCGTCGTTATGGTTATCAATACGTCTGATATAAAAACTTTTAGCTTGATGAGAAAATGTTAATAATGTTACAATCTTGGGAGTATATCTATGATTCAGTAAACTCTTGGTATCTGGAATTTCTTGTCTTGAGTTTACAGGAATTCTCAAGACAAGCTTTTGAGGTGAGCATTCTTGATTGCCAAAAATCTCGTTATAGATAGGCTCATTAGACTGCACACTTATACTTCGAGCTTCTTCAGTTTGAATGTGACAGGGACTAATTTGAGTGGTACAGGAGTGTAGCCCGATACTATTGAAGATAAGAGTGACAATAATTCCTAGATAGCGGTGCGACCCCGGCGAGGTTCCTTCGCCATGGGAACGCGCACCAAGACATCGGAAGAGTTTATTCATGCAAAACTGTATCATGAAATGACTTGAAAGATGCTGTACGCTAGCACTTTCCAGTTGAGCGTTCATGCCTACAGGATTACCTAAGGAATCTTTTGCCGACCTGGGACGATCTATGATGGAAAGGATATGCGATCGCGTTAGATGCATCTCACTAATGATCTTCTAAGGTCACCGCAGACTTCCGGATTGTTGGCAAAATTAGCATTAAGTCGTTTTTCCAACTCCTCTAGTAGCCCTTCTAGCTCCTTAATTTATACTTCCGCTTCTGCCTTGCGATTCCAACCTGATTGGATCTCTGATTGACACTCCCCACGGCGCTTATGCCGGGGGATTCTTGGATCGTAGACCCGTCTTGCTCGACCAGGCCGGAGCCAGGAAGAGTAGAGGACAGATCTCCCCAAGCGTTTTGGAAGGTTCCGGTGTGCCCCACCGTACCCAAGGCTCTACTTAAGATATTTCGAGCGGCGTTGTGGTCTCGATCTAACTGACATCCACACTTGCAAACATGGGTTCTAGTTGATAACGATTTCTTGACCACTTCGCCACAGTTGGAACAATTCTGACTTGTATAAGCTGGATTCACTGCAACAGTTATCCGACCAAACTTTTTCCCAAAATATTCCAACCATTATTAAACTAAGCCGGTGAGTCGCCTCACCGACTCGTCTTCAGAACCGGACGTGACATTTTCACATCATCCGGCTCCTCATCAAACGGAACCACTGACATTGGTACCTCTAGAACGGATTTTCATCT
>NZ_JAAHHW010000075.1 GCF_010692325.1 Moorena sp. SIO3I8
CGGCCTTCGAGGAGGGTTAGATAAATTTGGCCAAAATTCCGACTATTCGCGCTCCTTTTCTCCCCATCTCCCCATCTCCCCATCTCCCCATCTCCCCATCTATTTTTGGCGAGAATGAAACAGCCCTACCTTACTAAGGGGGGTTAGGGGGGATCCCTAAAAACCCAGAACTTTGTACCTAATTGAATTGCAAACCGCTGTATTGCTTATTCCCTACTACTTATTGCTTATTCCCGATTACCATTACCATATTTTTTTATCTAGTTTCTCTTTTCTTTACACAGTCTTTAATCAATTAATCCTGACTTCTCTAGTCTGTTCTGAATAATCGATATAGGTGTTATTTAATTCTTACTTATTAACTCGTTGATGGTTCTATTTCTACAGTTAATGATTCCTTTTTGGTCAACTCTGACATCTTACATGGCTTTTAAAGCTATACTAATGGCCAGAAATTTTATCCTACTTATGGAAAAATTTTGCTTGTTCAGCAGCCAGTTATTCAGAAATTTATTTTGGCAACTATTTTCGCAAATTATAGCATTATTAAATTAGTTATGACTATAGTCATGACTACTCTCCCTACTTTTTCACTTTTTCTGTCTGGTGTTTGCTTTTTTTAAAGTTTTTTTACCATTGTTTGGTGCTTATGGGACTCCCTTCACTAGTTCAATTATGGAACATTTTCAAGTTCCAACTGAATGAATCTCAACCCAACAACAATACTATTCTTGAATCAACTGAGCCTAAGTTCAAAGAAATCTTGACGAAACGAATCCAGGTTGTTGATAACTGTCTTTATACGATTAATGACTGTCTGAATAGCCTAAATAACATCGTAGATCATCAAGGAACTGCACAACTGAGTAGTGAGCAAATAAATGACCTGAGAAACCAACTTATCCATCTCACAGAAGAACTCCGTCAACTTCGGTGAATCTTCTGATGATTTAAGATGAGTTAAAGAGTTATTTATCAAGCTTTTTGTGGGACTAACGAATTGGGTCATGTACAGTAACCAGTTTAGTCCCATCGGGGAAGGTTGCTTCTACCTGGACTTCATTCACCATTTCGGGAACTCCTTCCATGACATCATCCCGGGTCAGCAGCGTGGTGCCGTAACTCATTAAATCAGCTACTGGACGTCCTTCCCTAGCACCTTCCAAAATTTCCGCAGAAATGTAGGCAACGGCTTCTGGGTAATTTAGCTTCAACCCCTTTTCCTTGCGCCGTTCTGCCAATAAGGCAGCAGTAAAAATTAGTAGTTTATCCTTTTCTTGGGGTGTCAGTTGCATTGTTTTATCGTGTGGTTAGCAGCAATTTTGGTTAGTAGCAATTTTGGTTAGTAACAATTTTGACATTACAATAGCCAAACTCGTGGCTTAATCATAGGACGCCCGAATAGATTAACACGCAACAGTTGCCAAACCTCTATAAACCAGTGTCTCACCTCCTCAGTCGAAGCACCACGATAGCGGCATAATAATCCTGACATCAGCTGAGTTACGCCAGCTTCCCCCACATACTCCCTAGCACTCCAAAGTTCCCTGGCTTGTTCGAGAATCTCAGATGATACCGGTTCCCCTACCAAAGCTAATGTTCCTACCACTGGTTGTCCCGCTAAACCATAAGGACTAGAGAAGGTGGCTTCGCTAGCTGGTAACCATTGTCGGTCAATCCAGGTTGGATGTCCTTGCTGCCAAACTTCCGTATGCGATCGCCAATTTCCCTCCACAAACCTTTCTCCTCTGGCACTCCGTCCAAATCGAGTAATTTCCCAGCCTAACCAACTGGCTCCCGGCGCTAATTCTACCCGCAAATCCTGCCGGTAAACTGCACCATTGAATACAATCGTTTCCTGGGGCAACCATTCTAAACAAGCACCAGTCTCTACTTGGAGCCGGATGATTTGTCTAGTTTCTGGGGTTTTTAGCTTAGCGCTATAGTTTTTTTGATTAGCGCTAGATCTGATTTGTCTAGCTTCTGGCTTTTTTAAACTAGCGCTAGATAAATTTTCTTTAACTTCTGGTTGGTTTAAACTAGCGCTATAGTTTATTATACTAGCGCTAGAACTGCCCCTACCATAAGCTTTACTAGCAGCAGCAGTGGTGATTAAAGCATGAGTACCCGATTCAAGGTGGATATCTTGAGACAACCTGTCCCCTGCTACCATTCCTCCAGCGGTATGAAGTACCACACTGTGACAAACCCCTAGCCCTTCTGGATAAAACGGTCGCTGTACCTTCAAGGGAGCTCTGGCGTAGGTGTGAATAGGTTGAGTTTTTCCATGGGCTAAGGCAAAGCGTAATTCAAGGCTGCCATGCCATCGAGATTGATCACTATCTGTTGGTTGTGGTTGAGAGAGTCGATTCACGAATAATTAAAGGGCAATGTAAGGTAATTGACCGGGTCGCTTCGCCGTTGCTGAATATCGGAATCATATTCAAGTAAGCTAAACGGTTAAAATGCTTTTTAGGAAGGCAAAAAGCATGCATGGCTATTGGCAAAAGGGGACTGGGATCTATCTTTTTGATGTGATTTGACTAATATAAAGTTTAAATGCACAACAGCTTATACTTGAGCCAGTTATAGGGTACCTAAATTAATTGTGATAATTTTTGTTCATCGTTCCCTACTCCCTACTCCCTGTTCCCTGTTCCCTTTTCTATACCAATTACCCTTGAGTCTTCCAGAATTGGGCAACGCCTTGATCTCTAACTAATTGCCCGATTCAATCGGTGTCAAACTAATCACAGTACGTTGGATGAACTACCCCGCCCTGTAGAGGGACGGGGTTTCAGCAGACCCGTCCTGAGAGCGTGATTTTTGACGCTTCATCTTCCCTAGTTGCTTCATCGATCCAGTATGCTTACTGGTCTTTGAAGTAGAGCTAGAAAATCCACGTTTATCGAGGTCATTCCCGTACCCCGGCTGTTTTCCTAATGCTGCGTTGTACATTACCATTGTGCTGGTTTTGTCTCGTGGAAATTCAAACCCGCACTCATCACAAACGTGGTAACGATTGGAAATATCAGCCCATTCTTTATGAACTTTACCACATTTTGGACAACGTTGTGATGGCTTCAATTGCTTGGTAGGTAATTGAAGCACGATCCCACCTTTTAGTTCGATTTTGTAGGTCAGCATCTTATTAAGAGAACCAAAACCAACATCAAGGATAGATTTATTCAACCCAGCTTTTTGTCTTTGGCGTTTTGAGCTGTTCTTAGCTTTACGAGTCATTCCTTTCGTATTGAGTTTTTCAGTTACGCCGATGTCATAACGACTAGCTAAATCTGACGTAACCTGGTGTTGCCAGTCTTTACGCTGATTACCAATTTTACGCTTGAGTTGAGATTCTCGTTTATTGGCCTTTTTCCAGCGACTTGATGGCTTCACTCGCTGTCTACGATTAGGAGCGCGTTTTCTACGTTTAGCCTTGCCAGCATTTTTTAATAATGGTTCTAAAGTACGAGTAAAACGCTGATTTTCAATCTCGTTGAACTCAGACCCATCAAAGGTAGTAATAGCTGTTTCTGTTCCTAAATCATAAGCTACAACCGACTCATAGCTTAAGTCTGACTCAGCTCCATATAATGGTTCAGGTGTATCAACTTTTAGAGTGATCGATGCAAACCATTGATTTAATCGTGGTTTGTAAACAACAGTCAAAGTGGTTGGCTTACCCCAATATTTAGCCTTACCTCGCATCCTGATTTTAATTTTAAGGTCATTCAGGATAAGAGTTCCATGTTTTCCATTACTGTTAACTTTCCAGCCAGAAGCACTGGGGTAAGTCCATCCAGAATAGTCCCTAATAGATTTAAATCTTGGGAACTTTCTTAGTCCACTGAAAAAACTGTTATAAGCTAGGTCTACCCGTTTAACTGTTGCCTGTAATGATGTGCTGTAAAGACCTTTATATTCCGTCCAGCATTCCTTGAAGGCCGGTAGAATATTTTGTTGTTCAAAATAACTAACGCTTTTCTGGTTTACTTTCCACTCATAGCGACGATGAGCCAGACAGGCATTGTATAACAATTGATGCAAAGAACGAGCGTAGAATAACTTGGATTGTTGTGATGCCGTTGGGTACAATCGAAATGTCTGTCTTAACGTCGCCACAGTGTAATCACCTCCTTAGTTTTCTTCAGTCGCGCTGATTAGACGACAATCAATGTAACACAGATTCCGGAAGTTATGGCACGACTCCAAATGTATTGTATTCTGTGGTGGAGCGCCATTATAAAAAGTAAAAGAATATATCAAAAATCCATCGGGAGGATGTGGGGAAACAGTTGTTGAGGGGGTCTATCCATCCCCACTAATCACGAGGGATGGGGAATTTCGACCCCCTCAAACACCCCCCAATTGTTAAATGCCAGTTAATAAGTTTACGGTCACACCTGGCTCTCAAAAGCAACCAAACTAATGACTAACCACTAATAACCTATACATCTGGTGCATTATGCCAGATAATTAAGTCAGACTCATCTAGGGGTAGCGTAGAGTCTTATAATTTGGAAACCGTGCAATAATCGTGTTTACCGTGACTGGATAATCTTTCCCTATGGTGCAAGTGCCTGACTCTACCGCCGAACTCGCTGCCCTCCTCAACGAACCGATGGATCTAGATTTCCAACTCCCGGATCCAGAGGATGAGGAAATTCAGGAAACTGACTTTGACCAGCTAGTCGATCACGCTTGGCGAGTATGCGATCGCGTTGACCTACAGACCGATATCTGGCGGGGACGGATTCTACGAGTAGTAAGAGACAGGGAGAAAAAAGGGGGTGAAGGAAGGGGAGCTGGATTTTTAAATTGGCTCAAAAGTCGGGAAATCGGTAAGAGTCAGGCTTACTCCCTGATTGAACTGGCTAACAGTGCCGATACTCTGTTAACCGAGGGTCAGCTTAGTCATGATGCCATTAATAACTTCAGTAAACGGGCATTTGTGGAAACAGCTAAGTCTGCTCCCGAAGTCCAGCAGATGGTGACAGAACGAGCTCAAAAAGGCGATCGCATTACCCGCCGGGAGGTCAAACAGGCGTCTGATCAATGGACTGCCATGTCCTCAGAATTACTACCAGAGGAAGTTAAAGAAAAATCTGCTGAAGGGGGTCTCCCATCCAGTTACCTGGCTCCATTGGTCAAAGAGATGGAAAAGCTGCCAGAAAGCCACCTGATTCCATTACAAGAAGCAATTGCTACAAACCCAGATGTGGACACCGTTAAACACGTGACCTCAGATGCCCGTTGCTTAGCCAAGTATCTAGATGCATCTGCCCAAGTCCAAGCTATTAATCACACATCCTTGGATATGGAACTAGCTTTAGATGAAGCGCTACGGCTTGAGTGTTTAAACACTGCTGCTGATTTAGTGAAACAAGCCTTGGCACTAGAAAAGACTGTTGGCAAACTCTATACTACCTGGAAGCGTTTAGGTAGCCTGTCAGACCGATTGTATGTAGATACCGGGGCAAGTACTCCCCACTTGCGATTGCTGCTGACCTGTATGGATCGTCTAGCGGGTGACGTGATTGAAGTTCCTTTGGACGAGAGTGGAGAGCAGCTGATTCGGCTGAAAGTTATGAGCGAAACCTAAGGTATCAGCATAAGCGCTACGCGCACGCTACGCGAACAGCTGTCAGCCGTCAGCCGTAACTCAGACCTTACGTTCCCGTAGTGCTGCCTTTGGCCTTAGCTTACCTCTTTTATTCAAAATCACATCAAGTAGCGTGGACACAAGTCCTTGGCTGAATCTGATAGCTGAATGCTTACCTTACTAAGGGGAATTGGTAGTTCATTAAGCTATTGGCCAATAATGCCCATCTTAATAGATAATAAACGATTGTTGTAGCCTAGAAAAAGGCTAATAAATCTATCGATCAGGGGATGGACGACGATTTGGCTGTGAAAATAAGGCGTGCAGGCATGAAAGACAGTTTAGATCAGATGAGCGAGAATATACCAAAATTTTCTACCTTAGTAGACCTGCTACGTTACCGAGCAATACACCAGCCGGATCAGATCATCTATTCATTTCTACTGAACGGGGAAACCCCAGACCGCTACCTTACCCATCAACAGTTAGACAACCACGCCCAAGCGATCGCATCCGAGCTTCTACACCAAAACGCAAAAGGGGAGCGAGCTTTGCTACTCTATCCACCCGGTTTAGAGTTTATCACAGCTTTCTTCGGCTGTTTGTATGCGGGAGTGTTAGCCGTTCCCGCTTATCCCCCCCGCTCCAATCAAAATTTGTCCAGGCTAGAGGCAATTGTGGCAGATGCTCAGGCCAAATTTGCCCTCACTACTACCCCTCTATTAGAGAAAATAGAGACTCAGCTAGCTGAAAATCCCGCCAACAATCAACTGAAGTGGCTGGCAACTGACAATCTGCCTACGCACCACGAATCAGATTGGCAGCACCCGGACTCTACACAGAATACTTTGGCTTTTCTACAGTACACCTCTGGCTCAACGGGTAAACCCAAAGGAGTAATGGTTAGCCACGGGAATTTGTTATATAACTCAGCTTTGATCAATCAGTGTTTCCAAGATACACCCCAAAGCAGAGGATTGTCTTGGTTACCCGCTTACCATGATATGGGACTGATTGGTGGCATCCTACAACCCCTTTATGTTGGTCTTCCCATCATCCTGATGGCTCCAGTAGATTTCCTCCGCAAGCCTTACCGCTGGCTAAAGGCAATTTCCAAATACCAGGTGACTACCAGTGGTGCTCCGAATTTTGCCTATGAGCTGTGTGTGCAGAAAATTACGGCTAAGCAATTAGAAGCCCTAGACCTGAGCAGCTGGCAAATGGCCTTTACCGGTGCTGAGCCAGTTAGAGCCTCAACATTAGAGCGATTTGCTCAAAAATTTGCCCCTTTTGGTTTCCGTCGGGAAGCATTTTACCCCTGTTATGGCATGGCAGAAACCACATTATTAGTAACTGGAGGCTTGAAAGACCAACCTCCAGTGGTAAGGGAATTTGAAGGGCAAGCTCTTGAACAAAATCGAGTGGTTCCCCTGCCAGAAAATCGTCTCAATCAGTCTAATGGTCAGTCTAATGGTCAGTCTAATGGTAATGTGGCGACTCGAATCCTGGTCGGGTGTGGGCGGACTTGGTTAAATGAAAAAATTGCGATCGCATGCCCCCAATCCCTTACCCAGGTTGAAGCAGGTGCTGTCGGAGAGATTTGGGTAAAAGGTCCAAGTGTTGCTCAAGGCTATTGGAATCAACCAGAGGTGACGGAAAAAACCTTTAATGCTTATCTAGCTGATACTGGTTTAGGACCATGGCTGCGTACTGGTGATTTAGGATTTATCCAGGATGGCGAGTTGTTTGTAACAGGTCGTCTGAAGGATTTAATTATTATCCGGGGTCGCAACCATTATCCCCAAGATATAGAATTGACGGCGGAAAAGAGTCATCCGGCTCTTCGCCCTGCCTATGGCGCAGCTTTTTCTGTGGAAGTCGGACAGGCTGAGCAATTGGTGATTGTCCAAGAAGTCTCCAGGAATTACCTTCGGAAACTAGATGTAGATGAAGTGGTTGAAGCAATCCGCAGTGCCATCTCCCAAGAGTACCAGCTTCAAGTTTATGCTGTGTTATTGCTCAAGACCAATAGTATTCCCAAGACATCCAGTGGCAAAGTACAGCGCCATGCTTGTCGAGCTGGATTTCTAAACAATACCTTGACAGTTGTAGGGCAATCGAGGTTGGGGCAACACCCAACCATTGCCCCAACCAAACCAGAAAAAGAACCCACTACTAATACTATCGGCAAAGCGCAAACCCGGCATACACTTCAAAAGTGGATAGTAAATTGGCTAGCGCGAGAAACAAAACTGCCTGCCGGGTCTATTAACATCAGCAAGTCTTTTGCTGATTATGGTCTAGATTCAGTAACAGCAGTCGAATTAGCTGATGATCTCGAAGAATGGTTAGGGGTGCCTCTGTCTCCGACACTGGCGTATGATTATCCCAATATCGAGTCCCTTGCCCAATATCTGGCTCAAGAAAGTCAAAAAAGCAACTCAAACCAGGAGGACAGCCCAAGAAAAATCGAACCGAGAGTTTTGAGTGCAGGTACTGAGATGCAACAATTATGGGAGGCACAGTTCCAGAATCTGGATCGGTTCACCTCGACACCCTTTTATCGTTCACCGGTGACGGTTCAATCGATTTCCTCCAGTGGTGATCAAGAGGTAGACCAACTCTTAGCTGAGTTGGAAATGCTCTCAGAAGCACAAATCCAAGAAATTCTGGGAAAACCCATCAAATAATTCCTAGATCTATGTTTCGATCTATGTTGCCAGTGGATGATATTGCTAAGCGGATTGCCAATCTCTCCCCCGAAAAACGCGCCCTTCTTGAGTTGCAGCTGCAAAAAAGGAAAGGGTTAAAAGAACCTATTGCTATTATCGGGATTGGCTGCCGCTTTCCAGGTGCCTCTTCCCCAAACTCCTTCTGGCAACTGCTCAAAAATGGTGTTGATGCTATTACTGCAGTGCCACCAGACCGTTGGGATATCCAGAAATTTTACGATGCTGATCCCACAGCACCAGGCAAAATGTATTGCCGTTATGGTGGTTTTCTGGCCCATGTTGATCAATTTGATCCAGAATTCTTTGGCATTGCTCCCCGGGAAGCTACCTATATCGACCCCCAGCAGCGACTACTGTTGGAAGTAATTTGGGAAGCACTAGAGGATGCAGGCCAAGTGCCTAGCCGAATCAGTGGTAGCCAAACGGGGGTCTTTGTTGGCATTTCTACTCATGATTATGGTCAGCTGCTCCTCCAAACTCCAGAGGTGGTAGATACCTATACCAATACTGGTGTAGCTTCCACTATGGCAGCTAATCGCATTTCCTACCTACTGAATTTAAAAGGGCCAAGTCTAACGGTTGATACCGCTTGCTCCTCATCCCTAGTTGCTGTTCATTTGGCTTGTCAGAGTATCTGGAATGGTGAGTCAACCGTAGCCATAGCAGGGGGAGTGAATTTGATGCTAACCCCAGTGGTGACGGTTGGGTTAAGTAAGTTAACGGCTTTATCTCCTGATGGTCGCTGTAAGGCATTTGATGCCCGTGCCAATGGCTTTGTCAGGGGCGAGGGGGCTGGGGTGATAGTAGTAAAGCCCCTATCCAAAGCCCTGATCGATAAAGATCCAATTTATGCTGTGATTCGAGGCAGTGCGGTGAACCAAGATGGGCGCACTAATGGGCTAACTGCTCCCAATCGAGACGCTCAGGAAGCTGTTCTAGTCTCGGCCTACCAGCACGCGGGCATTTCACCGTCAGATGTGCAGTATGTAGAAACCCATGGCACCGGAACCCTACTGGGAGACCCGATTGAAGCGATGGCCTTGGGAAATGTCCTAAAACGCGCTCGCAAAGCGGTTCCAAAGGAACATCGCTCTGACAATAACTCTGATAATAACTCTGATAACTACGGTGCGTTATCAACCCATCCTACCAACAAGCCTGTTGCGATTGGCTCGGTCAAATCTAATATCGGTCATCTAGAAGCAGCTGCTGGTATTGCTAGTTTGATCAAAGTCGCCCTATCCCTCAAGCAGCAAGAACGTTTACCCAGCCTCCATTTCCAGGAGCCAAATCCCCACATTCCCTTTGAGCAACTATCCCTGCAAGTACAGCAGCAAGGGGAGCCTTGGCCATGGGATGTGATTCCACCATTTGCTGGTGTAAGTTCTTTCGGTTTTGGAGGAACCAATGCTCATGTGGTGCTACAAGGAGCGCCAGAGTTGACAAAAGCGACAAGTAATGATAGAGACCAAAACGATCAAGAGCAAAACGATCATCTATTTACCTTGTCTGCCAAAACAGCAACCGCTCTGCAAACCCTAGGAAAGCGATACATAGACTTCATAGCATCTGAGCCATCAAGCACACTGGCAGATATTTGTTTGACCAGCAATAAAGGGCGATCGCATTTTAACTATCGTCTAGCCCTCCTAGTCCAATCCACTGACCAGTTGCAGCAACAACTGACCAAGTTGACAGAAAGGGAAACCATTTCGGAGAAAATAGCACAAAATAGCCCTACTCCCCCCGAAATAGTTTTCCTCTTCACTGGTCAAGGCTCTCAGTATAGTGGTATGGGACGGCAACTTTACGAAACCCAACCAATATTTGCAGGCTATCTCGACCAATGCGCCGAAATTCTGCAATCCTATTTACAAAAACCCTTACTGGATGTCCTGTATGGGGAAATCTTTAGCGACAACAGTGACAACTCCACATTATTAAATCAAACGGCCTACACCCAACCGGCATTATTTGCTCTAGAATACTCCCTGGCTCAGTTATGGCGGTCTTGGGGAATCGAACCAACTGTGGTGATGGGTCATAGTGTTGGGGAATATGTGGCAGCAACTGTAGCAGGAGTCTTTAGCTTAGAAGATGGGCTAAAGCTAATTGCTGAAAGAGCGCGTTTGATGCAACAGTTGCCAGAAGGTGGTGAAATGGCGGTGGTTTTGACCAATGAGCAGCAGGTCACTGAGGCAATTCAATCCCTATCCGAAAAAGTCTCAATCGCTGCCATTAACGGTCCGGAAAATATTGTGATTTCTGGGGAAAGTCAGGCCGTTCAAACCGTGATAGCCCGACTACGCTCTCAAAAGGTCAAATCACTAAAGTTGCCAGTCTCTCATGCCTTCCATTCTGCCCTCATGGAACCAATGGTGGGAGATTTTGCTCAGGTATTATCGGAAATATCCCTACATCCCCCGCAAATAGAGATAATCTCGAATGTAACTGGACAATTAGCCACTGCTGAGATAGCTACGACCGAGTATTGGTGTGACCATGTGCGTGGGTCCGTGAAATTTTACCAGAGCATGGAAACCCTTTATCAAGAGGGTTATCATCTGTGTGTGGAAGTAGGACCGAAGCCTAGCCTATTGGGCATGGGCAAAGCGTGTTTACCGAAAGGAAAGCTCACAGCTATACCAAGTTTGCGCCCAGGAAAACCAGATAGTCGGCAAATGCTGGAAAGTTTGGCAAGCCTATATAAACATGGCGCATCAGTAGACTGGGGAAGATTCCATCAGCATAACCCCCGTCGCCTAATTTCCCTACCCACTTATCCTTTTGAACGGCAACGGTATTGGCTAGATACCACTTCAGTAAAACCATTATCCCCGATTTCCTATGGTCAACTCTCCACTCCCTCCTATCGGGATTGGTTGTATGAAATAGCATGGCAACCTAAGGATGTAGATTCATCTGATATATCAGTAGATATATCTAAATCTAGTACAACTTGGTTGATTTTTGCCGATAAAGAGGGCTTTGGAGAAACATTTGGAGAAACATTAGTTCAACAGCTGGAAGAAAAATGTGTTGACAAAGCGGTTCCAAAGGAACATCGCGTTTTGCTAATTTCCCCTGGCTCAAGCTATGAACAATTACAAGTAAACCATTACCAAATTAACCCAGCACAACCGCAACACTTTCAGCGTCTTTTAGATCAAGAAGTCGAATCTCTAAACGCAACATCTGTGATTGTGGTTCATATGTGGAGTTTAGATACTCCCGCACTGGACGAGTTTCAAACATTTCCCCTAGACGCCACCTTAGAAAACGGTTGTGGTAGTGTCTTGCATCTGCTGCAAGGGTTAGTCAAAGCAGAATTAGCTCAATCCCCTCGTCTGTGGTTAGTTACCGAAGGCACACAACCGGTAGGTAAGAGGAAAAAATCTTTACAGATTGCTCAGTCTCCCCTATGGGGTTTAGGTGCAGTTATTGCCCAAGAACATCCAGAAATCTGGGGAGGGATAATAGACCTAGAACCAAGTCAAGACTCAGCACTGAGCAATGAGGAGCACTACCAAGAGCAATCATTAATGCTGCTCAACCAGATATTACAGCCACAGGGAGAAAACCAAATTGCTTTGAGGGATGGACAAGCCTATGTGCCTCGCCTGATTCATCAACAGCAACAGTCCCAACCCCCCGCTTTACCATTGCAGCTAAAACCAGATAGCACCTACTTAATTACCGGTGGTTTGGGGTCACTGGGGTTAAAGGTAGCTGAATGGATGGTCGATAAGGGCGCAAGGTATTTAGTACTGGTAGGACGAAGCGAACCAAATCCTAGGGCGTCAGAAATAATTGGGCAATTAGAAGCACAAGGTGTGATGGTGGTCCTCGAGCAGGTGGATGTATCCCAGGAAGCACAAGTTAGGGACTGTCTCAACAGAATTCAGGTTTCCCTACCCCCCCTCAAAGGAATTATCCATGGTGCAGGGGTCCTAGAGGATGGGGTGCTGTTGCATCAAGATTGGGCAAAATTTGCCAAGGTGATGAAGCCGAAAGTTGAGGGAGCCTGGAATTTACACAGGTTGACTCAGGAGATGGCCATAGACTTATTTGTACTATTTTCTTCCGCTACTTCTATCCTAGGTACCCCTGGTCAAGGAAACTATTCCGCAGCTAACCGATTTTTAGATAGCCTCAGCCATTATCGACAACAGCAAGGTGCAAGCGCTTTAAGTATTAATTGGGGACCTTGGGCTGAGATGGGTTTAGCCGCTGGCGTCGGGAAACGGATGGCAATGCTGGGAATCGAGCCGATTCAAGCACCACAGGGATTACAGATACTCGAACAACTTCTGGCACAAGATCGGGCTCAGGTGGGGGTATTACCGGTGGAGTGGTCAAAGTTAAAAGAACGACTACCGGTAGAGTTACCGTTATTCCTATCAGAGGTAATCACAACAGAAACACTACCGCCTCAGGGGGATCGGGAAAACGACAATTCTGGGATTTTTGATCAACTGCTCGGTAGTACAACAACCCAACGGGAAGCGTTATTAAAAGATTACCTTAAGCAACAGATTGCTAAGGCTTTAGGGATAAGTCGGGAAATCTCAGGGTCGAGCAACCTGATGGATTTGGGTGCTGATTCCTTGATGATTGTAGAAGTACTCAATGCCTGTAAGAAAGACCTGAAGATAACGCTTTATCCTAGGGAGTTTTATGAGCGACCAACGATTACAGCTCTAGCTGAGTACTTGGCTTTGGAGATGGAACGGCTTCATCAGCCCCAGCCAACCCAAACCTCATTGACCACTACTAGTCTCTCAGATATTAAGAATTGGGCTAATCCTTGGGCATGGAACAATAGCGAACGCAAATTTACCAAACCCACCCAGCGCAATCGGAGCATGGTGTTTGTGCTATCTAGCCCTCGGTCAGGCTCCACCTTACTGCGGGTGATGCTAGCTGGTCATCGGGATTTATTCTGTCCACCAGAATTACACCTATTGCCCTTTGAAACGATGGCTGAGCGCAATCAATCCTTGGGTTCAACTCACTTAGGAGAAGGGTTAGCGCGAGCTTTCATGGAAATTATGAACCTAGATGCCCAAGCCAGTACAACACTGGTGGAGGAGATAACCCAGCAAGACTGGTCAATTCAGAAGGTTTATGGCAGGTTACAGGAACTAACGGGTAAACGTACTCTTGTGGATAAGTCTCCTACCTATGCTGGCAGTATTGAAACCCTAAGGCACGCGGAAGATTTATTTGAAGAAGCGAAGTATATTCATCTGGTACGTCATCCCTATGCGGTAATTGATTCCTTCGTGAAAAATCGGATGGATAAAATCTTTGGTATTGATGAGGTAGACCCTTATTGGCTAGCAGAGGAAGTTTGGACAACCTGTAACCGTAATATCCTAGATTTCTTCGAGGAAATTGCACCATCCAATCATCATTTAGTGTATTACGAGGAACTAGTCAAGCAACCTGCTAAGGTGATGGCAAGGTTGTGTGAGTTTCTCGGTATTCCTTTTGATGAGGCGGTTTTACAGCCTTATCAAGGCCAGCGGATGACCGATGGAATTCATCCCCAATCCCTACCGGTAGATGACCCCAATTTCCGCAACCATAAGCAAATTGATTCGGCTTTGGGAGAAGTTTGGCAGCAAATCCAGCTCCCCCAGCCTTTAGGGAAATTTGCCCAAGAAGTAGCGACACGGTTGGATTATCAATTGCCGTTACTGGTTGAACCTTCAGCCCAACCAGCTAATGTTGAACTTGAAGCGATGCAAGAGTCTTATCTAGACGTGCGGGGTTTACAGCTTTGTCTGTGTAGTTGGGGTCCGGTGGATGGAGATTTAATCCTATGTATCCATGGTGTTTTAGAACATGGAGCGGCTTGGGAAGAAATTGCTGGTCCCTTGGCAAGGATGGGATATCGAGTCGTTGCACCCGACCAGCGAGGCCATGGACGTTCCCAGCATGTGGGGATGGGAGGGTCTTATCAATTAATCGATTACTTGGGGGATTTGGATGCGATCGCTTTTGGCACGGCAGAGCCAAACGCGATCGCACTTACAGACCAGCCATTTATTCTAGTGGGTCATTCCATGGGGGCTGTGGTTGCTGCCACCTTTGCCAGTGTCAGACCGGAAAAGGTCAAATCTTTACTATTGCTGGAGCCGGTGCTACCAGGGGAAGGGAAGGAAGATGAAACAGCTCAACAGTTGGCAACCCACCTAGATTATCTAGCATCCCCACCCCAACACCAGGTCTTTGGGAATATCGAAGCTGCTGCTAATCGTCTGCGCCGCTTAACCCCCAACCTCTCTGAAGAATTAGCATTAAAACATGCTGAGCGACTTACGGAACCTGGTGATGGTGGTGTACGCTGGCGCTGGGATCCAAGACTGCAAATTCGTACGGGAATTGGTTTAAGTGGAACAGCGTTTAATCGAGATAAATACACACAGCTACTTCGTCAAATTAAAGCTCCCACTACCTTAGTTTATGGAAATAATAGTAACTTTAACCGAGCCGAAGACCTAGCCTTACAACAAGCTGCCATACCTCACGCTCAAACAGTAAAACTATCAGGAGGACATAACCTCCATGTTGATGCACCAGATGCTATAGTTGCAATTATCGCCAACAACCGATTAAAGCTGAAAAATTAAAAAGTGACAAGTTAACAAGTAACAGGGAAAAGGTAACAGGTAAACTTAACAATACCAATTACCAAATATAGCCAAACCAACTAGCCAAACCAACTAGTTCATGAAACCAAATACTGATTCATAATAACACCAAAAAATCTTCTGAGCTCTTTCCCAATGTTCCCTGTTCCCTGTTCCCTGTTCCCTGTTCCCTAATCCCTACTCCCTGCTCTCTCCACTATACAAACAAATGACTAATATAGACCTTTTATGGGAAATCCCCTTATCCATACTCTCCTTCATCTTTTCCCGCATCCTAAGATTTGTGATGCAAACCATAGGGGGATACTTTACCTCCAAAAAAAATACTAAAAATCTCCAGTGGCAACTCGTATCAGCCGAGTTTTTAAAAAAGCCCATCAAATTAATTTGGGCAATGAGTCGAGCTCGTTGGAATCTTCACGCTATTATTTCTCTAGTTGGACCGATTCAGGTCAAAGAGGTAATTAGCTTTGATGCCAGTGCAGCTAAACAATCAGCCCAATCCTGGACATTAGTAGTTTACAGTCTACCAGATTTTGAAACTATCACTAATATCAGCTCCCTCACCGTATCCGGAGAAAACCAATGGGAATCCGTGAGCTTGAAACCAGGTAAATACTTATTAGGTTTGCGGTATTATCACTGGTCAGAAACAGTAGAGCAACCTACTGTTAAAGCAGATGGTGTTAAAGTAGTAGATGCCAAGCAAATTAACGCCCCTACTGATATTAACAGCTTTTACCGTGACCTAATTAAACGAAAAAATTGGCTTCATGTCTGGTTGAATTATTATGTCTTCAACCTGTTGCGCTTTAAGCAATGGTTACCCCAAGCATTTGTAAAAAAAGTATTCTTACCTGTACCGAATCCAGAAACAAAATTTTACTATGGTGCCTTGAAAAAAGGAGAATCGATTAAATTCAAACTAGCACCATCCCTGTTAACAAGCCATGATATTTACTACAGCTTGTACAGCCGTGAATGCTTTGCTCTAGATTGGTACAAAATTACTGAAGCGGAACATAAAACATCTGCTAGTGATCAGAAATCTATTTATATTGTTCGGATTCATCCGAAATTTGAGCGAAACGCTTTATTTGAAAATAGTTGGGTTAAGATAGCCGTTGTTTGAAGTAATAGCTTGAAGTAGTACTTAGTCTTGTAATCCCAATAATTCCAATAATTCCAAATGCTGGTTAAAAACCCCCTTTAGAATCTAGTATAATTTAGTCCTTGAGGTAGCTACTTTGTTGATTTAGACACGGTTTGTATCACCGCTACCTAAGGGTAGTTTTGGCTAAAGGGGGATTAGTGAATCAAAGAGGATTAAATAGGATTTATGATCACCACTCCTCTTGTTTCGTTCTGCTGTGAAAAGTCAAGACTGAAAAGTTAATACCAACTACCAGTCAAGACCAATTACCACCCGTTCTGGCGAAGAGTTAAGCTGTTGCCATCAAAATCCTTAAAGAATGCTAATAGAACTCCTCCACCAACATCTTGAATCGGTGAAACCTCAATCCTTCGAGACATCAGGAAATCGCTAGCTTCCTCTATATTGTTTACAACTAGTGTTAGTGCTGCTTCTCCCGTTCCTGTAGGTTTGCTTTCGTAGACGCCAATTTTGGTGCCAGGCACCTTGGGGTAAAAGAACTGCGTCCAACGGTATGTATCCTGGGAATGATCCCATTCCATGCCCAAAAGCTCATGGTAAAAGAAGATGGCTCGGCCGAGATCGGCGACATTTACTTTAGATACGTAGCCCGTTACGAGCTCATCCATAGGGGGTTGAGCAACTGCGGTGCTTGTCCATCCAGAACTTAACAGAACAAAAACACTGATCAGTACTATGACTGTTGCTGTTTTTAGCTTTTGCAATAATTTTTGCATCATCTTCATTTTTAGGTTATCCTTATCTAACCTTTTTTGGTGTGGTCTACTCCTAGGACATTTAAATTTAGATTTCATAGAGAAATATTCAGAGGCTAAGCCTTGTTATCACTAGACCTCTAAAGCTCATCTAAAAAGCAGTAAATTTAAATGTCCGTTAGCTTCAGGTTTGTTAACTTCAGCCAACCAACAATTATTAGTATACACAGACTTATAGAAAGAAGACATAACCTTAACCAAATAAGTAACAAATCTTCAATATTTTTTATGGTCATAGTTCTAAATCCTATACGGAGTAAAGGATTCAGTATTTTTAAATAAGCGACGCATCAAGACAAGGACTTGACAATTTTTGCGAAACTTAGTAAACAAAGGGTACTTTACATTAATAATTATTTAAGTTTTAGTTAAACTTCCAGTTACTATCTTGGGCTCCAACCAATTAGTCTCTCTAGGAATTAAAAGATTCAGTAATGTTCGTTAAAATCATTGACAAATCAGGAGGATATGTTATTTTAGCAGTTGTTTAATAGTTATAGCAGTCGAAGTAAAGGTTAAGACATATTTCTGTTCCCAGATCCGCTGTTCCCAGATCCGCTGTTCCCTTTAAACGAAAATACTATGTCATAAACTATACTTCCCTTGCTATAAAGCGCAGGGCTATAGGATTTAGGATATTACTCTGAAACTATCTCGATTGGTAACACTACTGTAAATGTCGTCTTTCCAGGCACCGACTCCACCTCAATCTGACCCTGATGTTTATCCACAATCTTTTTGACAATATCTAGGCCCAAACCACTACCTTCTCCAGGGGGTTTAGTCGTAAAAAAAGGCTGAAATATTTTTGGTATAATTTCCGGGGGAATTCCTTTAGCACTATCATTGAAACTGACTTTTATCTGATCATCCTGCTGTCTGACATCAATGGTTAAGGTTCCCTTACTATCCATAGCTTGAATGCTATTGTGAATCAAGTTCGTCCAAACTTGATTAAGTTGGTCGGGATAGCAAAGAATAGCAGGCAAGGAATCCTCATAATTTATGATTACTTCTACACCGTATTTGAGTTGGTTATAATAGAGAGTTAAAATAGTATCAATCCCTTCAATAATATTTGCCTCTATCTTGTTACCACTAGAATCATCATGGGCATAATTTTTCAGGGCAAACACCACTTTAGCAGCTCGTTCAGCAGCGGTAACAATGTTACGGGTACTGGTTTGGAGATTAGCAAATTGATAGGCAGTTTGTAAAATTTTTTCTCCCTCTGGGTCTTTCAGTAGAGGCAACAAAGGGTGTAGGTAGTCCCAAACCCCAATTCCTACTAAAATATTGGCGAGTTTTGCTGCTTTCTGAATCGAGTGGGATGTCATCTGGCCGGTCAAGGCTTTTCTGATTTGACGTTCCGAGTAGATAAAGGAGTCGTTTGTTGGCTGGAGCGTTCTAGTAAGGTAAAGAAATCCGATTGGCGTTCCTTGGAAAGTGCTTGAAAAAAGGAAGGTAACTGCTTGAGGTGGTGAGCTAAAAAGTTAGCAAGATTCCTAACTGAGGAGTTAATAGCACCTAAAGGAGTGTTAATTTCATGAGCAACTCCAGCTACTAATTGTCCGAGAGCAGCCATTTTTTCAGATTGGATCAACTCGTCTTGAGTAGCTTGCAGCTGTTGCAGGGTTTCGTTCAGTTCTGCTTCCACTTCCATGCGCTGTTTGATTTCGTTTTTCAGACGTCGATTCTGCTCTTCCAATGTCTTGGTTTGGTCTTCAAGGGTTTTGGTCAAAGAACGCAGTTGTAAATGTACCTTGACTCTTGCTAACACCTCCTGTGACTGAATCGGTTTAGTCAGATAATCGACTCCCCCAAGCTCAAATCCTTTCACCTTATCCTCTATACCGGATAAAGCCGTCATAAAAATTACAGGAATATCTTTGGTTTCGTCATCTGCTTTCAAACGGCGGCAGGTTTCAAAGCCATCCATCCCTGGCATCAACACATCCAGCAAAATTATTTCAAGCCACTCTCACCATTGCGGGCTACCAAAATCGTCAAACCAGCATCTTCCAAATAATCAACAGCTACTCCTAAATTGGTGGGATTATCATCAATCACCAAAATAGTGAAGTTGGTTAAGTCAAGATTAGGGATATTCCTCGTGGTGACACTCATTGCTCTTGTTCCCAGTGCAGATAGTTTTCCACTAAAGCCACAATCTCCTCTTCCTAAAACCCTCGCGCTAAATCTTTGAGTTGATTGGTAATAAGGAATATAGTCATCCAGTTCATCAACATAGATAGCTGTGTCACGAATTTTCCTCATCAAAAATCAAGCGCGAGTTTGCAAACCCCGCCTATGGGCGACTAGGGAAGAGAAACGAGAGACCAGGGCGGAAAAACGAGCCGGGGTATTTATTCCCCCTAAGTTACTTATGATCTGGATATTCAATGGTATTACTTCCCAATCTTCCCCATCCTCTGGTTCAGATCTCTATTTTCCCCAGTAATTCACCAATCTGGCAAAGTTTCAGGTCAATAGCAATTACACTATGTCTAGATTTGGGGATTGAGCCAAGCCTGCGCGAGATCAGCTCTACGCCTAGTAATAATGCCTAGTAATAATATCGTTGCGGTTTATCCTAATGATGGGAAGATGGGCAGAGGGTCAATTGAGGCAAATGATTGAGGCAAATGTAAGTTGTCAAAAATTTTAATGCTACCAGATGATATAAGAGAAGCGTGGGATTCCAATCTCTTTAGGTGCGCGCCTCCTAGGCCGCGAGCAATCCCTCGCGGCCTAGGGTCGCACCTTTTGATGGGTTTGCTAATCTGGAGTTATGCCCTGTAATCTGACCCAGAAACCCACTGACCATTGACTAATGACCAGTAACTATGTCACCAGCCAAAAACAGAACCTTTAGTCTCGACTTTGAAAAGCCACTGGTTGAACTGGAAAAACGAATTAAGCAAATTCGGGAACTTGCAGAAGAAAACAATGTCGATGTTTCTGACCAAATCCGCCAACTGGAGACAAGAGCAATCCAACTGCGTCAGGAAATTTTCAATAGTTTATCACCAGGGCAACGGCTACAGCTAGCCCGTCACCCTAGGCGTCCAAGTACCCTCGATTATATTCAGGCAATCACTGATGAGTGGTTTGAGTTGCATGGCGATCGCGGTGGTTATGATGACCCAGCCTTAGTGGGGGGGATTGGCTCTTTGGTGGGTCGTGCTGTGGTAATATTAGGACATCAAAAAGGTCGGGATACTAAAGATAATGTAGCTCGCAACTTCGGCATGGCTGCGCCTGGGGGCTACCGTAAAGCGATGCGGCTGATGGAACACGCTAATCGCTTTGATATGCCAATTTTGACCTTTATTGATACCCCTGGTGCTTGGGCTGGTGTGAAGGCGGAAGAACTAGGACAAGGAGAAGCGATCGCTTATAACCTCCGAGAAATGTTTCGCCTGGATGTGCCCATTATGTGTACAGTCATTGGTGAAGGAGGTTCTGGTGGTGCTTTGGGAATTGGTGTTGGTGATCGGGTTTTGATGTTTGAAAACGCTGTCTACACCGTAGCTAGCCCAGAAGCTTGTGCCGCCATCCTTTGGAAAGATGCTAGCCAAGGACAGCAAGCCGCAGCAGCGTTAAAGATTACCGCTTGGGACCTCAAAGAATTAGGGATTATTGACAAAGTTTTATCGGAACCCATAGGGGGAGCTCATGGGGATCCCTTGGCAGCCGCCTCTATCCTCAAAGAGGCTCTATTGGAAAACCTGGCAGAACTAACTCAATTAACCGCTCAACAGCGCCGGGATTTGCGCTATCAGAAGTTCCGAAATATGGGGATTTTTGTAGAAAGTTAGTCTTGAAGGGGTGAATAGGTAAACCGGTTAGAGGTATATCTCCCACCTTCGCGGCGGCGTTGCTCAACTAAAAACTGATTTCAAGGGTCGTGATTTGAAGTATAGTTAGATTCGTTACCAATTAGGGCTACCAACCTCAGGGATAAAACTTTATATATAGCAAGGGGGTCATCCTCTGGGGGATTGAGCTAATCATGCTCGCCATTTTCTCCGATGTTTACCTTGGTAGCCCAATTACCAATTACCCTATCCCGATTTTTCTATCCTCAAAGTTTATTATTGACAGCCGACTTGGTAGCTGAATAGTCTGCGAATGATGATACAATTAACAAATGTTCACAATATTCTAAGGTAGTTAGTCAGTTTGCTAAACAATTTCGGATACACCGAAAACCTAGCTGTGCCTTTGGAGATTAACTGCCCTAAGGGAGTGTCTAAAATCTCGGTGCCTAACCAACTCACTGAACCTAAGGTTAATTCGACTGCCTCCACCTCTGGTGACCTTGTAGCTGGCTTAGCAGATTTAAAGCTAGCAGATTTAAACCAAATAACTGCGTTATGTGGGCATTTGCTTCCGAGCAATCCTGAGTTTTATCCAGACCGTAGAGAAGCATTTGTAACAAAATCTTGTAAAATTTGATGACATCGACTGTTGAGCGACGCGCCATAATTACTGGAGCGAGCAGTGGTATTGGCAAGGAAACAGCTTTAGCCTTTGCTAAGGCAGGAATCAGTGTAGCCTTAGTCAGCCGTTCCCGGAACAACTTAGAGATGGTTGCTGCTGCTGCTAGGGCAGCTGGGGTGCAAGCTAAGGCTTATCCATATGATTTAGCTGATCTGGAGCAGGTTAGATCTTGGATAGAAGAAATCACAGCAGATTTTGCTCCTATCACTATTCTCGTCAATAATGCGGGAATAGCTGACGCTAGATATCTCAGTGAGACACCGCTATCAGATTGGCAGCGCTTAATTGACCTGAATCTGACCAGTGTGTTTCAGTGCATCCAGGGGGTTCTGCCTGCTATGCGTGCCCAACACCGAGGCACGATCGTTAACGTGGCATCAATTGCTGCTAAGCAAGCCTTGCCTAAATGGGGGGCTTACAGCGTTAGTAAGGCAGGTATGATTGCCCTCTCCAAGACTCTAGCAGCGGAGGAAAGCCGCCATGGTATCCGGGTAGTAAGCATTTGTCCAGGTGCAGTCAATACCCCTTTATGGGATGCAGATACAGTTCAGGTGCAATTAAATCGGTCAGGGATGTTGACCCCAGAAATTGTTGCCCAGTCAATTTTGCACACCGTCGAGCTCCCACAACAGGCTGTCATCGAGTCCTTGACTCTGATGCCCAGTGCCGGAATTCTTTAGGGTATAGGTAAAAATAATAGCACACTTTAAGGTTATTGCTGTGTCAATTCAACCTGTCCCTATGGTCTGGCAATATCAAGTTCATTTTTGTTTACAATCTAATCAGATTAATCATGACTATTGCTTCTTCCAATGGTTTCAACCGTGTTGAATCTGTTTCAACTGCTAAAAGTATCAATGGTAATGAGAAACATCAGCTAGAGACCCGTCCTGAGCGCAATACCCAGAATGGTCACCAGCCCAATTTACAACCTCCTTTGGAAGAACTGAACCAGGAGATGATCAACGCTGTCACCACTATCCTATTGGGTGTTGGTGAAGACCCGCAACGAGAGGGACTGCTCAAAACCCCTAAGCGGGTAGCCGAGGCAATGCGATTCTTGACTAGTGGTTACAATCAGTCTTTAGAGACAATAGTCAACGGGGCAATTTTTGACGAAGGTCACAATGAAATGGTACTCGTGCGGGATATCAATTTCTTTAGCCTCTGTGAACACCACATGTTGCCATTTATGGGTAAGGCTCACGTCGCCTATATCCCTAACCAAAAAGTGGTAGGACTCAGTAAAATAGCTCGTGTGGTCGAGATGTATGCACGGCGACTGCAAGTTCAGGAACGGCTGACTCGCCAGATTGCCGAAGCCATTCAAGCTGTCCTAGATCCCAAGGGTGTGGCTGTGGTGATGGAAGCTACCCATATGTCCATGGTGATGCGGGGTGTGCAAAAACCAGGGTCTTGGACTGGCACCAGTGCGATGGTCGGGATTTTTCAAGAGGATCAAAAAACTCGTGAGGAATTTCTCAACCTAATTCGCCATCAACCGAATTTCTTTTAGGGGTTTGACTTGAACGGTTAACTAATCCTACTAAAAAAGTCATTAGTCATTAGTGATTAGATCTCTGGGAAAATTAACGTTTAGCTTAGACCTGACAAGGAGTAGAGCCATGATTTTCACCAGAGTTCTATTAGTCCTTAGTGAAAAACACACACACATTAGTAACGGTAGTTGCTGATGACAGATGGTAAGCTATCAGCTATCAGCGTGTCGCGTATCAGCGAAAGGCCTGTCGCCACGCTACCGGAACAGTTTATGCCCATAGGGCAGGCTACACCGAACAGCTTTTGAATAAAATAAGCTGACGGCATTAGGCTGACGGCTGAATGCTTACGACAGATGAGTAATGACTAATGACTCACTTTAGCCACTAGTTAACACAATCCTCCCTAATAGTCTCCACATCAAACATAATGGAAAATTTTGCCTCAGGCATCATCTGCTTTAAAACCCGTAGATGTTCTTCAGCATTGCCGCGCCGTCGAAATCGGCCAACGGTGATATTGCTGAGCTTGGGTTGCAAAAGGACAATGATCCAGGGATTTAGCTTTTCTGTATAATTCAACATAGGTTTTCCTTATAGCTTTTCCTTGAGACACTTGAATTTGGTGCCAAATTAGCTTCCACTTTCATCAGCGACCCATCTTTACACGTTGGGAAGCTCGTGAGATGGGGTAACCCATGTGCGGACGCTTACGTAGGGCTTACAGCCCCTCATAATGAGCGGGCAGGATTAATGACCGGCTGCATTAGTACATATGTACTAAGTTGTGCGTGGAATTGAACACAGCGTGACAGTTCTGCTTATTTTTTGTCTAATTCTTCTCACTTTTTGTCTAATCAGTTATAATAGACGAGCAAGTAATGGTGAATTAAAGTCTATTAAAGTTGATGACCAAAGGCGAAAATGCACCGGTTAACGACAGTAGACATCAAACCTCCTGTGGATAGAGCAATCAAAATCAGAAATTTGGCTGGGGCATCCCGTCATAAGTAAAGCTTGCCTTATACCCGAACGCAGAAGCGTTTCCGTAAGGAAATAGCGATGGCTGGGGTTGGCGAAAAGCCTACACCTAATCGATAGAGAGGTTTGGGAAATGTCACCGTGACTAGTTGCGGGTTAGATTCCCCTGATCAGGTAAGTCTGCTGGTGTTGAAGCGGCTTACTTTCGATTGCGCGATGATTTGCCTCTAGCTTGGCATAGCTTCGGGAATATTAGCTGTTTGGTGCAAACATTTTACAGAAAATTTATCTACGGTATGGTTAGTGGTAAGCTATTTTACTGAACTAGCTAATAACCCTATGTGATAGAGCCAAACTGCTTGCTGCTGTCTGGCAAACAAGAAAAGGGCAGAAAACAAAGTTAACTGCCCTATTTTAATTAGGGCTTACGCAATTTAGCCATCGACACACGACATGTAGGTTTTAGAGGGTAACTATAAAACTACATGTAGAGTTCATCCGCAAGCCCTATTTAAGCAAAGCGTTCAAGTTTTCTTGAACAAAAACAATTTATTATGAAAAGCCAAGAAGATCAACCTCTTACCCTGGTACAACTCAGGGAAAATGCCAATCTGACTCAAATGAAATTAGCTATTGCTGTTGGTGTCAGCATTACGACGATTAGTGACTGGGAAAATGGCAAAGCCGAACCACGCTTAAAGCACGTCAGGCTCCTGGTTGAAATACTGGGTTGTTCTTTCGAGGACCTTTCTCAAGCCTTTGAGCAAGCAAAACGTCGTTCGTAAAGCGATGCAGGGTGGTAAAAGGGAGCCAGTGCGGTCAAAGGGAGCCAGTGCGGTCTTGGAGGTCCCCCAAGACCCCGCTGTATCTCTACTCCCTACTCCCTACTCCCTACTCCCATTAACCCAGGACTTTCTACCTCACCCAATTGAGAACTGCTATATATAAACATAAGCGTGAAAATGAACCATTAACCCAATTGATATCTCAGCTGAAAGTTAATTTCCCCAAAGGTCTAATGATTCAACGCTTAGGAGCATTATCAAAAGCACGAGCGATCGCATTCCAGGCTAACTTGGGCTTGAAATCTGCATCCAGAGGTAGAGGTCGCACTGGGGCACCATCTGAGCGGGGATGGAAGCTACTTAAGTATGTGTAGCGATCGCTAAATCCCCAGGTCACTACTGCAATCACTGCTGGCTCATCAAGTACCACAGACAGATAATCTTCATAAGCTTGAGCCACCATGCGATCGCGTACAGTCACATCCTTTGGTAAATTGTCATCTCTGACATCTAGTTCAGTAATCAAGATTTTAAAACCCATACTCGCCACATCCCGGAGAAATTTCCGCAGGCTTTGGGGGTTAATCCGTTTATTCCCTCGCAAGTGAGCCTGGATTCCCAAGGCATGACAGGGGGTTCCCTGAGACTTCAACCCCTCTAGTAGCTTCAAGACAGCCCTACGCTTGGCTTGCTCATCACTCGAATCATAACTCAGTCCATACTCGTTGTAGAGTAACATTGCCTTGGGGTCAGCAACAGCCGCAATGCGAAAGGCTAGGTCAATGTATTTCGGACCTAAAAATTTTAACCATGGCGTTTTGCGTAAACCATCTGCCCGTCCTTGGAAGGTAGCGATCGCTTCATTAACAACATCCCAGGAGTGCATTTGTCCAGCATAACGCCCAGCCACTGTCTTAATATGTCTAACCAAGAACTGTTGAGCGTTTTGGCGATTTACTGTCTCCTCAAACCAAGGGGGTAACGAGATGTGCCAAACTAGGGTATGTCCCCGAAACAGCAATCTATGAGTCTGGGCAAAGTCTGCCATCCAATCCCCAACGGTAAAGTCAAACTGATGGGGGTGAGGGCACAGGGGAGGGGAAGAAGGAGTAGAAATAAACCACTTGAGTCCCCATCCGGGAACCAGCATGGCACACTCTTGAGCAAAACGGGTGGCTAAGGCTGGGTTTGAGGATAAGTCTGGGAATCGACTCTCGGCTCCATAAATTAATCCTTTTGCCGCCGCACGCTCTTTTAAAGAAGCTCCTTGAGCTACTGCAAAGTCTCGCTTCGGGTCATCAATAGCTTGAATTTGGTGACTATGTATCATAGATTGACACCTTGTCAGAGGGCCTACACTGGCTAAGCTACCTAAACCCAGTAATAATTCACGTCGTCCAATCATTAACTTGTTTTTACTCCTAGAAACCATCACGTAATATGCTTAGCTTTAATTATTTCAGCCATTTATCCCTGAGGGGGTGACAAAATAGCAGAAAAAGCTTATTTGGGAAAAAATGCCGGTATTTCTGGTAAAAAAATATCGGTTTAGTTATCTCAATAAGACCAATAAAAATGATCAGCTTACCGTAAGCATATGCGCTACTTGAGGTGCTACTTGAGGTGTCAAAGGCCACGCTACGGGAATAGCCACGCTACTTGAGGTGCTTTCAGCTTATGCTTACGGTTTTAAACCCATTTTTTTTCCCCCAAAAAACTAATTGATGTAGTGAGGTAGCGCACGAATTGTGCAGGCATCAATAAATTGATGATTCTGGTTCAGCTATTGCAATTTCTTCCTTCTTTTTCTGGAGTAGCTGGCAATTTCATTGTAGGCATTAATCGTTTGATTGGCTAGTTCTTGCCAATCAAACGCCTCTAGAGGAGCTTGTTCTGGACGGGGAGTGTTTAATGCCCAATCTAAAGCTTTTTCAATGTCATAATCAGTAATTTCTCCTGTATAGGTATAGACCCATTCTTCACCAACTTGCTCTTGAACTTCAGGGAGAGCGCCAATTTTAGGAACTAATATGGGTCGGTTAAAAGAGAGGGCTAAGAAAGCACTACCAGAGTTTAAAATCTCGCGGTAGGGCAAAATAACTAAGTCAGCAGCACTGAAGTACCATTGCATATGGTCTTGGGGTATGAAATCTAGGTTGATTCGCACTCGTTGATCTAGGGCGGATTCCCTTTCAATTTCTGCTGCTAATTCAGTAAATTCTGGACTACCCACAATGTAGAGTATGGCTTCTGAGTCAAACAACTTTCGGAAAACTCGAATCAATTGAGGAGCATTTTTGTAAGGTCTAATTCTGCCAAACAAAAGCAATACTTTCGCCGAATTGGTAATTCCTAGGTAATTGCGAGCTTCTTGAGAACTGACTTGATTCGGATACTGCCCTCGGTAGTGACCATGGGGTACTACAAAACCTGGAATATTCTTTAACTGAGGGAAGCGCTCTTGGGCAGCTTTCATCCCAGTTTTGCTAAGGTTAATGTAACCATCCAACTGTCTTGTAAAGACTTTCCAGAACCAAGCCTCTAGTTGCGGGTAAAGCTGTTCATGAGAGGCTAAGTTGTGTACTGTCCAGACAATTTTTGTTCCCCGCCAGCGAGCCAAAATCATCAAGAATAATAGAGCTAATGTTTTTGCGATCGCTCTGAAGAAGTTAGGTTCATTTAAGTTTCGTTCTGGCCAGTGCCGATGCCAGATAGAATAATGATTTATCAGCAATTTTTTAGGAGAAAACTCATGGACATCAACCCCCAAAGTAGCCAGGTGGGTGTAAACTAGCCAGGTATAAGGGTTTTTGTCACGATCTTTAAAGGCTGGTTGAGCAATAATTTTCATATTTCACCTACTCCATTGAGCTTTGGTTAACTTTAGAGCTGCCGTTACTTTCACGCTACTACCTAAACCTTGAAATCCAGGACCAGTCAAGGTGTCTACCGCAAACTACTTCATAGCTTTAAAAAAACGTAAACATTCTCAGGTTTCTAGTGACCAGAATTGATCAGACTGATAAAACGGTAGATCGAAGAGTTTAACATAATTACGCACAACCTCGACTTCAGATTGGGTCATCGTTTGTTTCCATTTATTTATTTGTTGGTTGCTTATACGTACCTTGGAATAACGACCAGGTATATTGTTAGTTGAACTCTGGAGTACATGCTTTTCTACCCGCCTATTCCATGGCAATTCAAACTGCTCAAATAGCTGTTTGAACTTACCAATAGGGTCTAAGCATAAGTCCTCATAAAAGACCAATAACCATTCAGGATTTCGAGACAATGCATCGGCTACAACACGATGTCTTGCTGCCCAGATAGCTGCAAATATTTCTATTGGCGTTTTTGCTGCCTCTATCACTGAGCGGTAGGGTTCGAGATGATCTTCAAATAAGCTAGATTGATGTAATAAAGTATCTCGCGAAAGCTCAGCAGGAGTTTCTTTGTTAATTTCTGATAATACGGTAGGGCAAGGATGTCGAACAATTACCAATAGTTTGGGATTGTAGCGCTTGAAAACCCACTCGATGGACATCAGAGATGCTACATCTTTCACGATGATTTGATAATTAGGCAGTGCTCTAGCCCAAAAACCTCGGTACCAACCGCCTCCAAAAGGTAGACCTTTGAAGACATTATCAAAAGCATTTTCAAGCAAGTCATCTCGCTCACCAGGTCGTGTATATTGGAACCATGTGTCCATGTTACCTTTTCCAGTAATAGCTGGATTACATGGCTCGTAGTAGTATATAGCACGATTTGCGGTGGACAATGTTTTCCCGACCCAACTGGTACCGCTGCGACCATGACCTAAAATCAAAATTGGGCGTTTGCCAACTTGCCAGTGATTCAAAAACCACGAGGTAAGATAGTAGCTGGTCTTAGTAATTAAACGTTGTTTTCTCATTTATATTTTACTGAATTTACATTTAATATTTTTATTGATGGTAAATCAAACAAAACAATTAATTAGGGGTGTATTTTTTTAAATATAACCATCAAAATTATCTAAAACTATGCTAACTAAAATTTAATCAACACTAAACACTAAAATAGTATGAAAAATATCAAAATTTAGCTATATCAAGATTTAGATCGAGCTAACTGGTTATACTTTGAAAGTGAAACCAGAGAATCTATTTCCGAAATCACGCCTTCTATTGCTTTAGAACCAAACAATTCCTCAAGCACACCTGGATTAACATTATCCCTGACAGGATGGGACAAAAATCGGATAATTGCTTCTGCAAAGGATGACTTATCCACAGCAATTTCAAAGTAGTGATGAACCTCTTCTGGTAGACCTGCTATTCCCTGTGGTGTGGAAACAATCGCTCTACCAGAAACCAGCATTTCTAGGGACTTTATACTAACGCCACTCCCAGCGGAAACTGGATTAATGAGAACCCGCCCCGACTTGTATACTTCTGCAGAAGACACTGGATTTATTTTCAGATCAACTTCTGGAGTTTCCTCACATAGCTGCCTAACGTGCTGGACAGGATTTGAACCCGCTATTAAAACAGTAAATGTTGGTAACGCCAAACGTATTATAGGCATAACTTGGGTAATAAACCAGATTATTCCCGCTACATTGTTGTCCGAAAAGAGGTTACCCAAAAAAACGATATCATAGACAGGATGGGTGCTTAGTTTATCTCTGGATATTGCTTCCCTATTCTCTTCAGTAAACTCAATCAGAGGTGCTAAGTAGCGACCATTTTTCAATCCTTGACTTCTCCAAAAATTTAGGTCATCTAGGGATATATCGTAAAATAAAGTACTCTTTTTTAGTAAATTTGTTTCATAATTTGCCAAGTTAGACAATGATAAATATCGTTTGAACTTGTTGAACCCTTTGGCAGACGCAAGTTTTCGCTTATAGTACAAATGCTCGATATTGTGAGAGCGAATAACCAGCAGCCGATTCAAGTGTTGACTTAACTGACTTGCTACTTCTCCACCGTGAATACCATCTAGGAAGATGACATCAGGATTAAACGCAGCCACATCAGACAGTAATAGCTTGAATTCTTTACCTCTGACAATTCTAGATGTCACTTCCAAAGGATACTTGAGTAAGTCAATTATCCGCCGAATAAAAGAGCCGAGTGTCCTTGGAAACTTTATCAAAAAAACTTGCTTGGCATACTTCCTAATTTCCAGGACTTCCTCTGGTTTTGGAGTATGGCTACACCAGCAGATAACTTGTAGCTCAGTCCCTAAATTAGAGAAAGCTTTTATCCTTCGCCACATGTCTAATCGCGCCCCATGGATGGGCGGATAGGGAATATCATGGCATACTAATGTAATCTTCATAATACGGCTACTCTTACTCTCAGTTGTTTGCTGCTATAGAATTAATCATGATAATTATCAGCACTGACTTGTAATTATTCAATAACCTAGATGTTCCATAAATTAGGCAGATTTAAAATGTATAATATCACTATATTATCAATAATAGTTATCCAAAGTTACTACAATTTCCTACTTTATATTGACTAGATATATCTAGAACACTATTTAAATACAGCTTAATTTTTTAAGCAATATCAAACGCTTTGAGTAGTTCAGATTTTTGAAAAGATATGAATCGTAAATCTGTCGGCAATATCCCCCTTTGTATTCATCGGATCAATATAATAGTCAGGGGTTGGAAGCGATGCAGCGCGGTCTTGGGGAGGCAGCGCGGTCTTGGGGGTCTCCCCCATGAGCGACTGCCGTGGTTTCCACGGGGCTTACAAGGTGCGGACGCAGGTTCCGCACACAGCCCCTCCCCATGAGCGACTGCATCAAGAATTGAGGAATTTTGGTGATGCTAGTCATACACTATAAATACTGTAGGGTCACTGGACGAACTACTTGATCAAGAGGAGTAGGCAAAGTCTTGTAGACTAAGTATTTACCTAACTCCTACCTGCCATAGTAGGGCGGTCTAGTTGATCACTGGCTATCTTTGATTCCTTACGAGATTTGTCAAAAGTACGAGCAATAGCATTTCACCCAGACTTTAGTTAAAAGTCCGAGGTAGGAATTAAAAGCAAGCCAACGTGCTGATTGGCTTTGCCAGAGACTTATTGCTAGCTCTAGTTGATTCTAAGAGAATATCCGTAAAAATTATGTAAAGCTTTATTAAAGAAAGTGAAATTTCATCCTAAGTAACAGCAAATTTTTTGTAAAAATCAGCCAAGGTCATGGGTAATGGTGATCCGATTACCGATTACCCATGACCAATTACCCATGAGCAATTACCCATGAGCAATTACCTAACAATCTTAGGTTACATCCCTCTTAGAGAAAGGGGATAAAGATTAATGTTCCGATTCTTGAAGGCGCTTGCTTCTAGTCACCTCTTGCCGATATAAGACAAACACTAATAGCCATAAGCTGAGCATCCTCAAGGAATCTGAGGTTAAACTTGACCAGGCAGCTCCCTTCCATGAATACAGAGGAATTAACCAAAGGTTTAACGAAAAGTTCAACAGAGCTGCCGTTACTTGTATGCTACTACGCAACCCTTGAAATCCAGCACCAGTCAGGGTGTCCGCCGCAAAAAACTGCATGGCTTTAAAAAACGGTATCGGTGCTAACCAACGTAAGGCATTGACTACCTCCCTATAGTCATCACCTATAATGTAGGGTACCATTGGAGCGGAGATAAACAACCCGATACCAGCAGCTATTCCGTACATACCAGCAATTGGTGATAGACGCTTGGCCAGATTGAGACTTCCCTGGATGCCAGCGGCTCCCTTCTGAAAAAACTTGGCATAGGAAGCCGCTAACAGAGATTGTACAGGGACAAATGCCACATCAATTAAACGGTATGCAGCAGCATATATACCTGTAGCTTGTAATGTAGAAAGACGCGCTAGCATGGTTTTATCTACATTGTTGTTAACCGTTTCAGCACAAAGGTTGAGAGAAAAGTAGAATCCCTGAAGCATCTCCGGCTTGATCTTTGATATTGCCAATTTAGGAGTTCCTAACATCCGATGTACCATCAGAAATCCAACCCCAGCTGCTATTGCTGTACTAGCCAGATATAAAGCTCCCCAAACTACAATATCTGATGTCTGAAAGAAGCTGACAAAACAAAGTGTTGCCACTAAGTTTTTTAGACTGAGTAAAAAATGAATCTGGGCGGTGTGCTTAAGCTGACTGACCGCGATAAATGCCTGACCAGCGGTGGCTAAAATTTTCAAAAAGAGTAAGTCAGACAAAAATACCAAAAATATTAGCAGGGGCGACGTTTCTTTAGGTAAAATAGCTGGAGCTATAAGCATAACTAAGGCAATTAGCACCAAACTAGAGGTAAAAATCATCAACAGCGCATTGCCCCAGTATTCCTTGAATAAGGCTCGGTTTCTAGAAACATTTTTAATTAAAACATCTCCACTCCCCCAGGTGGCGAAAGGGGATATAATCGCCGCTAAAGCCGTCAAACTAGCAAACAGACCATACTGTTGAGCACCGAGGGTACGAGCAATCATCACGAAGTAGGCGGCTTGGACAATCATCTTCAGAAATTTAGCCAATAGCATCCACAAGGTGTTACGTACTAGGGATTTCTGAAATATGCCAATGAGCCTGGATTTGAGGGATTGAAAATTCATATCAAGTAATTTGGAGCATACCTTTTCGCTGCCAGGATTATCTGCCAAGTTGGTAACTGATCGAAAATTATCTCTGATTACCCAGACTAAGAAGACAATCAGGGAATTGGTATGACTTATACCAAGTTGCCATCAAAGATATTACTATAAAAGTTAGCATCATAATACCTCTGAAGGCAACTTATATATTATCTGATTTATTCCTGCTTAGATGGCTAATTTTTCATTATCCTCACCCTTAGGCTGACTAGCTGCTTAATCCCACTAATTCTTTGCTATACCATGCCGATATCTCCCGCCCCAATAATTTGAATAGCTTTTGATTGTCATTGGCATAGATGGTGTAGAGTTTTTGAATCGCTGATGGACTGGGGCGAAGCTTTTGGTGTTGTAAGGGTAAGCGCTGATCAACACGATTGATCAACCCACGCATAAATGGGAAACGGGTTCCCAGATAACGAGCAATTGGTGAACTAGTGCTTTGATGGACTTTCTTAGACTTTTTACTAAAATCAAAGGAAGAATCTATGTCAAGGAATTCACAAACTTTTTTCATAGAATCCTCTGAGTTTTGAGCAATGTCTTCTTCAAAGACTAGAATTAGCATTTGCTTAGGATCGAAGTATTCATAGTAGGCTTGCAGTTGGCGATAATATCGTCCCATATCGATGATGCCATAGCGCTCAACTAGGGGTTGTTTATCACCAATTAATAGGTCATCAAGGTCATAATTTAGAGATATAGCTCCATTTTTGATAAAGTGATTTATAGCAGCAATGGCTCGTTCAACTGGATTTCTTAGGACTACAATAAGTTTGGCTTCAGGCAATGTCTCGTAGATTAGTCGATGGGAATAGGAAATTTCTTCGAGAGGGTCATAGTAGACTTTACCCTGGGCATCAGGCAATGGTTCGATCCATAAGTAATTAGGAGTTTTTTCTCCAATTGCTTTTTTCCCATTAACATCAGCAAAATGTTTTTTATACCATTCAATACCTTGATTGAGATTATACCTCTTATTAAAGTAATGAATCTCATTTGCAGGTATAAATACCTCAGGATGTTCCCTGAGATTATGGGCTAACCAGGTAGTTCCAGCCTTTTGGGCTCCAATGATTAAAAAGTTCGGTAAAGTCACTAACAACTCTCTCGTCATATGGCACTGCTATTTCGCCATTAATTCTACCTATATAAAAATCGACAAAACAATTGACTATATTGCTGATTATCCTAAGTAATTTTGCTGATCAGCACTACGCAAATCTAGGGATTAATACGGATT
>NZ_JAAHHW010000076.1 GCF_010692325.1 Moorena sp. SIO3I8
GGATTGGCTATGGGATAGATAGATTCTAGATAACTAGATAAATTTCTCCTATTGCTGACTATCGTTTGGGAGCTCAAGTACAGTTGGATCAGTTACCAATTTCCCATTGCCGATTCCCGATTCCCCGATATGGATTGTGAATCACGAGCTGTGGAACTCTTGATAAATTAGGTAATTTGATATTATAACAATCATTTTTAAACTATCTTATTGTATATAGCAATTATAAATAGGTTGTGAAATATCAAGCGGCCAGGATGCCAATAATACCATGATTTTGGGTTTATAGATTTTCACAACTCGTTTACAATTGTTATATCGTTTTTAGTTTAACTAGTTTTATTGAACATAAACCTGAATAACAATAAAAATTAGTTTAATCCCCGATGAATCCAAAGCCAACTTAGGCACAACTTAGGCACAACTTAGGCACATCTTAGGCACATCTTAGGCACATAGTTAATTAGGGGTTACTCAGCCGAAGCTGAGCACAGGGATTATTCTATTTATACTTTCCTCTAATACTCTCTTGTTTTTATCACAAGTGGCAGTAGCAATTTCCTGGTATCCAGGTAATTTTTCTAAATCTTTATCGAAGATGGTGAAAACACCTAACTGTTCAACTGAGTGAGAGCATTATTATTCCCACTAACCTCTAATATCAAGTCAGGTTGAATACCCATAATTAGAGGGAGGGTGGGGAGATGGGGAGATGGGGACCCACCCCTAACCCCTCCCAGGAGGGGGAGATGGGGAGATGGGGAGATGGGGAGATTTTTATTAAGGGTAATTATTTCGACATGATCTAAAAAATTTCTTGCAGCCGGAGAGCCTGTGGTCTGCTGCTTAATTAGGATGAAAACTAGCTACAGAATTTATCCCTGTATTTCCTTGAACTCAATGACCATCTTTGTTCCCACCTAAGATAGACTACATTCCCTACATCGTTAACCAACACCTAAGCTGGTATTCATTTAAATTCCATTGTTCTGACAGCAGGTGAGCAAGGGAGCAGGTTTTTTTATAACTGAATAATATCCAATTTAAATGCGCAACACCTAGTTAACCAACACCTAGTTAACCAAAATAATATAACTTACTGATGTATTGTCGTTCGCGTAGCGTCGGCTTTGCCGAAAGGTTAATGTTTGAAGGTTGATAGTCAAAGGTTAACCATTAGCCGTTCGGCAATTTTGATTAAGCTGTCACCCATCTAATTTGCATACTTAGAACGAGGGGGAGAGTGGCAGAGGGATTGACGACTTTTTCCGTTCGCGTAGCGTGGCCATTCGCACCTCAAGCAGCGTGGCAAAAGGCCAAGCGTGGCCAACGGCCAAGGCCTTAAGTAGCAAATCGGCCAATCAAATCACACTAGCTTACTTGGTAGCTTACTCCACGGTGTGACCGACAGTCGTTATGATCTGTCTAATTGAATCTTCAGAGGCTTCGGTTTCAACTCTAACTGTCTTTGATGTTACATCCACTGCGACTTTAGAATCTGGCTCCTGTTGGAGTATACCTTCGGTAATGGTCTTAGCACAGACATCACACGCAATACTGGGAACTTTTAACTGTACTACTGCCATAGTCAATACTCAATCAGTTTTTCTGACACCGGTTAATCAGCTTCCCCTTAAAGCTCGCAGCCCAAGCTAGCAAGGTTAATGCTTACCAATAACTTAGCTCGATTGACGATAATACTCAATGGGCCTAGCCAGGATTGACTAGACCCATTCGAGTGGAAAAAGACAAATTTTCAACGAGTTAACTTTCTGACTACCAGTTTTGAATCACTACTATGGTTGGCAAACTACACAGATACACCTAATACTACATCTCACACAGTCGTGTCTTTCCGGACTTTGGTTTGGCTTACTCCAACTTCTGTTGGTTTTTGGCCACTTGATGCTATGTTCGATTGGTGCCTACTGTGGCTGGGTCATAGACCGCTAGAAATCATCTTATCTATGCCCATTTAGGTTTTGGCTTCAGGTTTTTCTCTGAAGGATGACTTCCACTCTTTAAATCTAACACGACCTTCTGGAGATTCCGAATACTTGTTGTTAAAGTTAAGGAGTCTTTACAAACTGCAACGATTAGATGAAAAATTATGAAGGGTCTGGGATTTCCCCAATAGGTTGCACCAATACTCAAAGGGCCTAGCCAGGATTGACTAGACCCATCTGAGTGGAAAAAGACAAATTTTCAACGAGTTAACTTTCTGACTACCAGTTTTGATCACTATGGTTGGCAAACTACACAGATACACCTAATACTACATCTCACACAGTCGTGTCTTTCCGGACTTTGGTTTGGCTTACTCCAACTTCTGTTGGTTTTTGGCCACTTGATGCTATGTTCGATTGGTGCCTACTGTGGCTGGGTCATAGACCGGTAGAAATCATCTTATCTATGCCCATTTGGTTCTTAGCTTCAGGTTTTTTTCTGAAGGATGACTTCCACTCTTTAAAGCTAACACGGCTTTCTGGAGATTACGAATACTTGTTGTTAAAGTTAAGGAGTCTTTACAAACTGCAACGATTAGATTAAGAAGGTTGAAGGTTGTTCGCGTAGCGTGGCCAAAGGCCAAGGTTACAGGTTGAAGGTTACAGGTTGAAGGTTACAGGTTACAGGTTGAAGGTTACAGGTTGAAGGTTGCAGGTTGAAGGTTACAGGTTGCAGGTTACAGGTTGAAGGTTACAGGTTGAAGGTTACAGGTTGCAGGTTACAGGTTGCAGGTTATATGTAACAGGTTTAACGTTACAGATTGCTAGTTATACATCCGGCTTTCAGTTGTTAAGCCTCTAATCTTCAACCATCCAACCTTCAACCATCAAACCTCCAACCAACCAACCTCCAACCATCCAACCTTCAACCATCCAACCTTCAACCATCCAACCTTCAACCAACCAACCTCCAACCAACCAACCTCCAACCATCCAACCTTCAACCATCCAACCTTCAACCATCCAACCTTCAACCATCCAACCTTCAACCTATCAACCTTCAAGCTATCAACCTTCAACCTCCAAGCATCACAATGGTTTGCTCTCCTATAAAGGGTGGGCTTTCACCTTCGGTTCTATGTCACAATAGATCATAGGTAAATTAATAAATATAGCGATAGGGGTTTACTTCCCATAAGCCCATAGCCTAAAGCTGACTTGTAGAGAACCATGCCCGATATCCCTAATTATTTGCGCGGTAACGAAATCCGGCAAACTTTCCTCGATTTCTACTCCCAACGGCAACACAATGTATTGCCAAGTGCTTCGTTAGTACCGGAAGACCCGACGGTGTTGCTGACAATTGCGGGAATGTTGCCGTTTAAACCGATTTTTCTAGGACAACGTCAGTCGGAATTCCCTCGCGCCACCACCTCCCAAAAATGTATCCGCAACAATGATATAGAGAATGTGGGACGCACGGCACGGCATCATACTTTTTTTGAGATGCTGGGGAATTTTAGTTTTGGGGATTACTTTAAGGAACAAGCGATCGCATGGGCATGGGAACTCTCTACAGAGGTATTCGGTTTGCCACCAGAACGCTTAGTAGTCAGTGTGTTTCGGGATGATGACGAAGCGTTTGCGATCTGGCGGGATAAAATTGGCATCCCAGCCCATCGCATCCAGCGCTTGGGTGAGGAGGATAATTATTGGAAATCGGGTCCAACCGGTCCTTGCGGTCCGTGTTCAGAACTTTACTACGATTTTCACCCAGAACTGGGAGACGAGAGCATTGACTTGGAAGATGATACCAGGTTTATTGAGTTCTATAACCTGGTATTCATGGAATACAACCAGGATGCCGAGGGTAACCGCACTCCGTTAGATAAGCAAAATATTGATACGGGGATGGGGCTGGAGAGGATGGCGCAAATCCTCCAGCAAGTGCCGAATAATTATGAAACTGATTTAATTTTCCCGATTGTAAAAACCGCAGCGGAAATTGCTGGGGTTAACTATAACAAGAGTGATGAGAAGACGAAGGTTTCTCTGAAGGTTATTGGTGACCATATCCGGGCAATTGTTCATATGATCGCGGATGGGATTACGGCTTCTAACACCGGACGGGGTTATGTGTTGCGCCGTTTGCTCCGTCGAGTGGTGCGTCATGGCCGTTTGATTGGGATTGATGGGGAATTTACCTGGGAAGTGGCTCAAACAGCGATCGCATTATCTGAATCAGCTTATCCTAATGTGCGGGAACGGGAAAAAACTATCCAAGCGGAAATGCAGCGGGAAGAGTCTCAATTCCTGAAAACCCTGGAACGGGGAGAGAAGCTGCTAGCTGAGATTTTGGCCAAGAAGCCTAAGCAGATTTCTGGCACAGATGCGTTTACGCTCTATGATACCTATGGTTTCCCAGTGGAATTAACTGAGGAAATTGCTGAAGAACAGGGCTTAACGGTAGACCTCGATGGCTTCGAGGTGGAAATGGAACGCCAGCGGGAACGGGCTAGAGTTGCCCATGAAACTATTGACTTAACGGTACAGGGTAGCTTAGATCAGCTAGGGGAGCAGATCGATAGTACGGCATTCCTTGGTTACACTGAACCCCAGTCCATGGCTAAGGTAGAGGCTTTGCTAGTTGATGGGAAGTCTGTGGAATCCGCTGGAGCTGGCAGTAAGGTCCAGGTGATTTTGGATCAGACCCCATTCTATGCGGAATCTGGGGGACAAATAGGCGATCGCGGTTATCTGTCTGGGGATTCGGTATTGGTTCGGATCGAAGATGTTCAGAAGGAATCGGATTTCTTTGTCCACTTCGGTACCATCGAACGGGGAAATCTAGGGGTAGGCACAACAGTAACTGCTCAAATTGACCGGGCTTGTCGCCGTCGAGTTCAAGCTAACCATAGTGCGACTCATTTACTGCAAGCGGCTCTGAAAAAAATTGTTGACCCAAGCATCTCTCAGGCAGGCTCTTTGGTGGCTTTTGACCGCTTGCGCTTTGACTTCAATTGCCCTCGCGCTCTGACATCGGAAGAGTTAGACCAGATCGAGACACAAATTAATACTTGGATTAGTGAAGCCCATTCTGCTGATGTAGAGGTGATGCCCTTGACAAAAGCTAAGGCTAAGGGCGCAACCGCTATGTTTGGGGAAAAGTATGGCTCGGAGGTCAGAGTGATTGATTTCCCTGGTGTCTCGATGGAATTGTGTGGTGGTACCCATGTCAACAATACTGCTGAGATTGGCGTGTTTAAGATTATCTCTTCCGCAGGGGTCGCCTCTGGGATTAGGCGCATAGAAGCAGTGGCTGGACCGGCGGTGCTGGATTATCTGAATGTGCGGGATAAGGTGGTTAAGGATTTATGCGATCGCTTTAAAGCACAACCGGAAGAGTTACCTGAGCGGATTAGTAATTTACAACAGGAACTCAAGGCTACTAATAAACAGTTAGATGCCCTGAAGCAACAACTGGCTTTGGCAAAATCTGACCAATTGTTGGCACAAGCTAAGTCAGTCGGTGAGTTCAAGGTTCTGGTAGCGAAGATGGAGGGAGTAGAACCAGAGGGCTTAAAAAGTGTTGCGCAACAGCTACAGCAGAAGCTGGGAGAAAGTGCAGTAGTGTTGGGTTCAGTGCCTAGCCCCGACAAGGTGAGTTTAGTGGCAGCCTTTAGTAAGGGTGTTAATCAGAAAGGCTTGCAGGCTGGGAAGTTTATTGGTGCGATCGCTAAAATTTGCGGTGGTGGTGGCGGTGGACGACCTAACTTGGCTCAAGCTGGTGGAAAAGATGGCAGTAAGTTAGGGCAAGCTCTTGATAGGGCGTTGCAACAGTTGTTGGAAGGGTTGCAGTGATTTTGGAGTGGGGGATCCCCCCTAACCCCCCTTAATAAGGGGGGGATTTGAGATTAAGGGGGGATTTGAGGAAATAGTTGTATTTGTGCGATCGCGTAGCGGCTCTGAAAGAGCATCGCAGTCAGTTTGCGATCGCTCTTTTATGGGCTGGTGAGCATTTTAGTGCGTCAGTGCAATAGTTGTTTTGAGCCACTGACCGATCCATCGTAATTGGTGAGTTAGTGCAATAGTTTTTTTTAGCGCTTGCATGTTAATCCAATTTCGGTTATAATACTCTCACCGCTGACGCAATGGTTTTCCAGCCATGATGATTTCTACCGCATAAGGGGCTGATTTAGTAAGTGTTTCTGCCACTCGCCTCCGTTTCCTGATGAACAAGGGCAGAGTTACAGGTAGGCTTGGCACCACACTCGAAAGGATTCTTCAAGAGAAGATATCGAGTGTAATGTATTGTTGTACATTTTTATAAAAATTGCATTTTTCCCCTACAAGCTTTGCTTAGCAAAAATTGTAGCAATAACCCTATAATAGTTTATCATACCTATACCCTAAATAGCATAAATTTTGATACTCTCAACAGTATCTTGCTTGAGGTAATGCTGAGGCTAATCTTAATCTTTACAATTCACTATATTCATGGAATAATACCGAGAAAATTGAATAATCTGAGTAGGTCTACCTCGATTAAGGCTGTAGATTTACATCATAATATCTGTAAGTACGATTGTCTAAATTCGGCACTAAATTAAACGCTTATTGTTTATTTATAATTATCTAATGGCTGAACAATATATAGCACATAGCTATCGTATTCTTCAAGAATATAACAATTCAATATACTCTAGAACCTATAAGGTAAATGATGAGAGTGCAGCGGCCCAACCTTGTCACTATATAGCCAAAGAATATAAGCCTCTGTCTGAAGAACCAGAGGTAATGCAAGAAGCTCAAAAGCTCTTCAGTGAACGTGTCCAAGACATAAGGGCTTTAAAAATTAACGGTATAGCCAATATTAAGTATCAGTTTCAACAAGGCACTAGTTTCTATATACTTCGAGATTATATAGAAGAGAATACTATTGAGGTAGAGATTAAAAATGGCAAGTATTTCCAAGAGAAAACAGTTAAGAAAATTCTCAAAAAATCTCTAGAAATTTTAGATCAATTACATCAAGCTAAAATAGCTCAGGGTAATATTAGGGCTTCTAACCTAATATATTTAGGAGACGATCAACTAACTCTTCTTGATATTGGAGATTTAAACGAAATCGGTGGGCTACAGCTAGTTTCCGGCAAGGTGTCTATTGCTCTAGACAAATATAATGATCGTTACAAACCACCCAAAGGGAATAAAGAGAGGTATCGAGACGATCTATATGCTTTGGGAGTTGTTTGTATTGAGATGATCAGATCTCAGATTAATCCTCAGCTTATTAGTCACCAATCTACTAAAGAAACTATATGGCGTTATCACGTTCCTGGGAAAAGCCCTTTACAGATTAGCGATGCATTTGCAAAGATCATAGACAAAATGATTCTTTATGAACCCCAAGCTCGCTATCAGTCAGCTAAAGAGATATTGAATGACTTAGACCAACTCCTTGATTCTAAGTCTAAAATCCCTGCATATGACAAGACTCAGCTTAAGATAAGTATTATTAGATTTAGGAGAAAACTATTTTCCAATCCACTATATGCTCTATTGATTGTAGTTTCTTTAATTGGTTTTGCTTATCTATTACTAGGAGTAATTGAAAATTTTATTATAATTGTTACTAAGCCTGTTGTTACTAAGCCGGAAACTTGTCCACTTAAGATGGACGATCATATAAGTTGTGGTGAAGAGAGTCTTTTTCATGATTTACCGCCACTAAATAAAAAGTACGCAATGAAATACTATCATGACAAACGATATGACAAAGCTTCAATATTTTTTCAAATTTCATTTCAGCAGGAAGCTAAAGATCCAGAAACTATAATTTACTGGAATAATTCTAAAATTTTTGAGATATATCCCAATATCAAGCCCTATACTATTGCGGTTGGAATTCCTATCACAGGAGACGAAGCTCAAGCCAAAGAGTTACTTCGAGGAATTGCTCAAGCTCAAGACTATATCAATAACTCCGAAGCTCAGATCAATGGTAGACCGCTGAGGATCTTGATTGCCGATGATCATAACGAGAGTGAAAGTGTATTATCGAAGTTTATAGCTTATTATGATGGGGAACCCTTGGAAGGGTGTGTAGATACTCCTGAGGGAGAAGCCTTTTGCGATCAAGCTTCAAAAACTCAGATAAACTGGAGAACAGCCAATTCATACGATGCATACAATGCCATCATGACCATTGCTAAGGCTCTGGAGACTTTACCAAACCCCAATCGAGTCAAGTTACAAGAAGCCTTAAGGAGGCTCTACCAAAGATAGTGTGTATAAAACCGCGCTTATTGCCGACTAGGTCTGATGGGAGGGGTTATTTATAAAAAATCATTCTATCTCTTGATGCAGTCGCTCATGGGGGAGACCCCCAAGACCGCGCTGCCTCCCCAAGACCGCGCTGCATCGCTTAAAAACTCAAATTCCCGCCCAGTAAGGATTATACGAATTATTCGATCAGATTTTTACACAGCAAGTTCGGTAGAGCCCTTAAGGAAAAATAATTTTAGTTACTCAGGTGTAACTGGGACAGTCAAATTCAAACTAGATGGTAACCGCACAAAGCCACCAGGAGGGGGAGTTAAAGTTATACCATCAACATGTGATTCAGCTTACCACGGATTAGAATTTGTTCCCATTGAGTATGTGGATGAAAAACAATGTCAGTTGATTGAATAGGAAAACCTGATGAATAATACAGAAAAAACTGTTATTGCAGTAACTGGTCATACCAATTCCGGTAAAACAACTTTGATCAGAACGTTAACCAAGAGCAATGTCGGTCTAGTTGCTGACCAAGCACATGCAACAAAAAAGACTGAAACGATTCCATATGAGACTATGCAAGCCTGGTTCCTTGATTGTCCAGGTTTTGAGGTTCCAGATTCTTGTTTAGCCTATATGAGAGCTAAAAAACAAGGGCTTTATCCAGAGATATTAGCAAACATATTTCCAAATGTTGATAGGATGAAATATGACCTAATAGCAATAGAAGGAGTAGAGCAAGAAGCAGATGTGGTAATATACGTTGTCGATACGTTAAATGATGTGCCGGAAACAGGACATGATCAAGAAATTGAACTTTTAAAGGAATTAAATAAGCCGATTATTGGCATTGGAAATAAAAGCATAAAAAGAAATGAACAGCATGTCGAACGAATAACTCAGTGGGAAGATTTTTTTAAACGAAACCATATCACTAATTACATTATGTTTGATGGTTGGTGGGATGACCCTTCCAAAGTGACTCGGATTTATAGCTATGTAGAAAATTTATTGTCTGGTCAAAAGAAAGAAAGATATCGCATAGACCTTGCAAATTTCAGAAATAGACAACTGGAAATTTTAAGGGAAGCTTCATATTTAATGCATGACTGTATCCAAGGATGCAGCAAAGTCAAAAGACAAAAGGGTATTGATAACACTTCACCAGAAAATAATCTCATTGATGAAATACGTAATGAAGTTAAACAGTTATTAGAAGATTTTAATGAAAACGTGTCAAACCTTTATGACTTAGCAGCAGACGATCCACTCAAAGGAGTTAATGACCTTAACTTTCATAAAAAAAACTTTTCAAAGCCTAAAGATGTAGTTGATGGTGCAGCTGCTGGTACAGGCATTGGGACTGGAATCGGTGGTGTTATAGGTGGGATAATCGGTTTTATGATTGGATTGCCTGTTGGTGGTGTTGCTGCTGGACCAGCAGCGCTAGTTGGTATACAGGTAGGGGCTACTGTTGTTGGTTTATTGGGAGGAAGTATTTGGGCTGTATTATCTGTAAATAACAATATAGAAGTTTCTCTCGATCAAAATGGTAAAAACTTTATAGCTACTACTTGCCTAGCAATTATATGGGGAGTGTCTTACCACGGTTACGGAAACAGCCCAACCATAGGAGAGGAAGACATTGTTGGGCTTTTACAAACAATTAAAAATTTCCAAGACAACAGATTTATTGTTTGGGATGAACTAAGGAAAAAACAGGTGTTTGAAGAATGTAAACAGTTTTTTGATAAAATAGAAGGTAGATTGTAAGGTGAAATGTGTAGCAAAGGGAGCAGGGAGTAGGGAGTAGGGAGTAGGGAACAGGGAACAGGGAATAGGCAATAGGCAATAGGGAATTTTGTGTACCTCATTAGGCTATAAGCCGCTATATTCAACAGCTGAGAGCTGAGAGCTGAGAGCTGAATGCTTACTTGCTCCCTAAAACCCAGAACTAAATTACCTAAAACGTGCTGATAACTGCGATAAAAGCCTAAATAAAATCCTGAATCACTGCTGTTACCGCTTCATGATACTCTTCAGAAATACCTAAAGTTCCAGCTAATCGAACGGTTTGCACCTGTTCTAACTCCGCCATTGCTATCATTTCGGCTTTTGACTTAGGTGGTGCATTTTCCGCTAATATAATTAATACGGGGATCGGCACAGAATCTAAAAGCTGCAAAAATTCCTCCCGATTAGCTACAGGATCGATTGCGCCAGTAACAAACGCAGCAGGGGCATATCTGCCGCCATCTTTGGAAGTAATTTGATGTTTTTGGGCGATAAATTCCGGAGTTAGTTTGGTTTCATCCACATAGACGTGGCGTTTATACATCAAGCGCAGAAACGAAGGAGTAGTGTTGAGATAGTATAGAGTCTGACCTAACCAAGGCGATCGCACTAGGTTTTTTACTCCGTTTCTCACTCCATCGGGTAAACCCATTACTCTTAACGGTCCTTTCCAAGTGGGAGCCACTAAAATTAGTTTAGAAATACTATCTGGATTATCTTGGGCAAACTTTAAAGCGTATCCCGAAGCATGACCGGCAGCCATTAAAATTATTGAGCTATTATTAAAAACAGATTTAACAAAATCTGCTAATAACTGGTAAAATAATACGGGATTGTAATCCACAGGAGGGCATTGAGACTCGCCAAATCCCAACCAATCTAGAACGGTAACGTGATAGTTTTTAGCCAGTAGATTGGCAATACCTTTCATTTCGGTGCGACTAGAAACGGTACTAAAAGCAGGGAGTAACAGTACCGGGTTTCCTGCACCGATGGTTTCGTAGACCACTTGATAGTGTTTGTCTTGCCAATTCCAGTTGTAGAAATTTTTGGTACCGCCAATACCAGAGTTAAGCTCAGTGGGATTAGTTGTTGTAGTCATAGTGATAGGGCTGCATCTGATATTTGTAAATCTATAACTAAAAGAAGTGTGGTGATATCGGGATATCGAGAGATAGGGGATATTTTTAGTAATGAAACAAGGGGTTCAGCAGGGAACCTAAAGATTGAAGCTAATTCCATCTTCCTTAACAACGAGGGAATCATCGCAGCAGAAACAGCAGGAGACCAAGGCAATATTAGGCTGCAAGCTGTTGATATCCGACTGCGTAACCAAGTTTACCACCGACTCGAGAGGATCCAGTGATTAATGCCCACAGAACAGTGAGGTGGCGAACTCGTCCTGGGTTAGCCAGCAGCAGACAACAATTACGGCAATTACAGCAGCAACAATCATCAGTGATATCCCCTCAACCTCCCCAAGACAAAAAAGTGATTATTGAAGCCCAAGGCTGGGTCAGAGCAAAGGATGGCACGATTATTCTGACTGCGCAACCGTTTAGGGGTACTCCTGTTGATCAGATATTTTCTAATCTTGATTGCCATTCGGGAGTCGGGAGTCGGGAGTCGGGAGTCGGGAATAGAAATTGTCTTAACCTTTACTTCGACTGCTATAACCTGCTTCGACTGCTTAAGGAACTGGAGCTGACAACGGTAACGAGAATTGTATTAGTTGAATTTGATGCGATCGCGTAGCGGCTCTAAAAGAGCATCGCTAACTGATTGCGATCGCGTAGCGGCTCTAAAAGAGCATTGCTATAGCGCTACGCGCAAGGCAGAAAGCAGAAGGCAGAAGTTGGCTCTAACAAAGTTTTAGAGGTAAGAGCCTAACCTTCTGGATCTGCGCCAGACATGGTATAGGCATCAGTATGGCATACTCCGGTTGCTTTAATTTCCACCATCACCTCACCCGCCTTAGGTTCGGCTACCTGAACCGTTTCAATGGATAAAGGCTTGCCTGCTTCAAAAGCTACTGCGGCTTTGACCTCCAAAATCAACTCCTACTTGCTCTGATCAACTGACCTATTTTATTGAAATATTCTGGCTTTGGATAGCAAGCAAAAGAGGAGGTAAACAGGATTTTTACCTGATCCGAGTTCCCGATTCCCGATTCCCGATTCCCGATTCCCGATTCCCGATTTCCGATTCCCGATTCCCGATTCCCGATTCCCGATTCCCGATTCCCGATTCCCGATTCCCTAAAATCCACAATATACTTCATTTATTGCTCTCATGCCAACCCGCGTTAATTAGGGATCCTATTATTGTACAATTAAAAAAACCACAAATAGTATAATTTTTCCCAGGTTTTGGGGTAATTGACGGAATAAAAACTCATGGCAGCTGAAAGAATTGTGCTCTTATCCAGTAGAGAAATAGCTAAAATGCGTCTTGCTGGACGCTTAGCCACTGCACTCTTAGACCATTTAGAACCCATGGTTAAGCCAGGGGTAAGCACCCTAGAGATTAATGATGAAGCTGAGCGTTGGACAAAAGAGCATGGAGCAATCAGTGCTCCCTTAGGCTACCAGGGCTTTCCTAAATCTATCTGTACCAGTATCAATGAAGTTGTTTGTCACGGTATCCCTAACGGTAAGCAAATCCTTAAAGATGGGGACATCATTAATATTGACGTAACACCAAAGCTGGATGGATATCACGGGGATACCTCTAGAACCTTTTTTGTTGGGACCCCCTCACCCCTAGCAAAAAAGCTGGTGGAAGTTACTGAAGAATGTATGATGCGGGGCATTGCTGAGGTCAAGCCAGGAGCAAGGGTTGGTGATATTGGTGCTGCTATCCAAGAGTATGCCGAGTCCAACGGCTTTTCCGTAGTGCGAGACTTTGTTGGACACGGGATTAGCAAGATTTTCCATACAGCTCCCCAAATTCCTCACTATGGCACCCGAGGGAAAGGAAAACGCCTCCGGGCTGGGATGGTTTTCACTATCGAGCCCATGATTAACGAAGGTACCCACGAAGTGGAGATATTAGCTGATAAGTGGACAGCTGTAACACGCGATCGCAAACTTTCTGCCCAATTTGAACACACTATAGTTGTCACCCCTGACGGTGTAGAGATTCTCACCTTGCCAGAACAAGAAATCCAGAGTAAATCTGCTTAAGTCTTAATGGACATTTACTGAAAATCGAGCTTAAACTGTGAGATATAAGCAATAAAAGCAGGCACACTATCTGGGTAACAATTCTTAAGAGTATTTCTAAAGAAAGTTAGCCTCCTGCTCAGGAAATTAGCAAGTGGTGAACCCTATGATGGGTGACACCTCGGTTTTGCTGTGTTCTTAAGCGTTTTGGGTAATCCTAAATTATGGCAACTCTATACGTCTATCCAGCTACTGGAAGTGATAGCGCTGATGGTAGCGAATCTACGCCCTTTAAAACTATTACCAAAGCCTTCGAGTCAGCTGGTTCAGGTGACGAGATTCAACTAAAACCTGGTACTTATAATACAGCCAGTGGTGAAACCTTTCCGCTGAAAGCTCCCTCCGGTGTACAAATTATAGGTGATGAAGCAAACAAAGGCAAGGACATCTTAATTGAAGGCAATGGGTTGTTCAACACCCGTTTCGGTGGTGGTCAAAACGTGACCCTTATCCTAGCTAAGGATACCGAACTCAGGGGAGTAACAATGACCAATCGGGAGCGCCGAGGCACTGGTGCCTGGATTGAGTCTGGTAGTCCTGTTGTTGCTAATTGTACCTTCAAAGAGTGCAATCGTGAAGGGGTTAATGTCACAGGTGAGGCCACACCAGAAGTTAAAGATAATAATTTCATTGGTAGTGGTATAGAGGGTCAAGGGATATCGATTACCAGGGATGCCAAAGGGAACATCCAAGGGAATACCTGTAAAAAAATGGGTAATGGCATTGCTGTTGATAGTAATGCAGCGCCAAGGCTGGTCGAGAACCAAACCTCTGAAAACATCTTTGGGATAGTGGTTTCTGGGGACGCTCGACCGATACTGCGTAAGAATCGGATGGAAAACAACGACAGATTTGGTCTGTCAGTTTCGGGCAAGGGTTTGCCAGATTTGGGAACCACAGGAGACCCAGGGAAAAACGTACTGCGTAACAACGGTGAGTTTGATTTAAAAAATTACACCACGGTTAAGCTGATTTCAGTGGGCAATTTTTTAGTTGCCTCAAAAGTCAGTGGTCCGGTTCAAATTGATGACGCGATCACTAAGGTGCCTCCAACACCTACTCCATCTCCAACACCTACTCCATCTCCAACACCTACTCCATCTCCAACACCTACTCCATCTCCAACACCTACTCCATCTCCAACACCTACTCCATCTCCAACACCTACTCCATCTCCAACTAAAAAGTTAACTGATATTGCCGGTCATTGGGCAGAGGATTTCATCAAGGGATTGTACAGTAAAGGATACATTAGTGGCTTCCCTGATGGCACCTTTCAGCCAGAAAAAACAATGACCCGTGCTGAATATGCGGCCTTGTTGGTCAACGCTTTCAATCCTTCAGCTGAAAGGGATGCCAAGGATTTCAGTGATGTTGCTTCCAATTATTGGGCTTACGAAAAGATTAAACAAGCCTATCGTGGTGGATTCCTGTCTGGCTACCCTGGGGGGACATTCAAACCCGCAGACAAGGTCCAACGTGCCCAAATAATTGTTTCACTAGTGAATGGGTTAGACTTAACGGCTGCTAGTCCCAATGCCTTACAAGCCTATGATGACAGCGGTTCCATTCCTACCTACGCCATTGAGGCTGTCAAAACCGCAACCAAAAAAGAAATTATCGTAAATCACAGCAATCTCAGGCAACTCAACCCCACTCGCAATGCTACCCGTGCTGAAGTAGCTGCCATGGTTTATCAAGCCTTGGTGGATGCTGGAACAGTCAGCGCCATTACTAATCAATATATTGTCAAATTTGACGACGACGGGATACCCACATTCGCAGACATTCAAAACCACTGGGCGAAAGAGTTTATTCAAGGATTGTTGGCAGAAGGTATGATTTCAGGTGTTGACAACAGTAACTTTAAACCTAACGATAAGATCAACCGTGCTCAATATGCTGCCTTGATTAGCAAAGCCTTCAACCCTGCACCGAAAGCGGAAAGGCCAGCCAAGCAATTCAAAGATGTCAGTGATAAGTCTTGGGCTAAGGATGCAATTCAAAAAGCCTATCGCGGTGGATTCCTCTCTGGTTACGCTAATGGCAACTTCGGACAAGCCGATAATGTTAAGCGAGCGGATGTGATTGTTTCCTTAGTAAATGGTTTGGGTTTAAACGAATCAGATCCCAATGCTTTGGATCTCTATGATGACAAAGGAGATATTCCCAGCTATGCCACAGATCAAGTAATAACCGCTACTAAAAAACTGATTGTGGTCAATTCCCCTGACCAGAGGAAACTCAATCCGGTGCGTGAGGCCACTCGTGGTGAGGTAGCTGCGATGGTTTATCAGGCTTTGCTGGATCAGGGCACACTAACCGCTGCTGTGAATAGTGAGTACATTGTGGTTGGTTGATTTATAGTTTCGATCTCACGGGAGTTAGATCAACTAAATCTTTCTGAAAACATCGGTAGCCTGCTGAGTGCAGGCTTTTTTTTGTATAGCGCCATAGCTGTAAGCGATTGACCGTAGGTCACGCTACGCGATGGTCCAATGGAGCCGCTACGCGATCGCATTTCGATTTAGCTATCAGCTATCAGCTAAAGGCTGACGGCTGAATGCTTATGACGGCTGAATGCTTATGACGGCTGAATGCTTACCAGAGAACAGGGAACAATGATTTTCCAAGAACCGATCAGAGGTACAAATCATGCATAACAATCGTAGAGCGATGCTCTTAAGGCCAAAGGCCACGCGGGGCGCGTTCAGAGCCGCTACGCGATCGCTTACAGTCAATTTTATTCCCCCTACTCCCTACTCCCTACTCCCTACTCCCTAAAACCTAGGAAGAAAGTACCTCACAGCACTTGAGAACTCCTATAGTTCACATCACTACCAATTCAGCAATGCGCTTGAGAATCCTAAGCACATTATACCAGTCATTGCCACGATAGAGGGTAAACTCATCGGAAAGAGCATACATCGGTCTACCGGATTTGGTTAGTTTCAAAAACCGGAAATTAGTACCATTAGTCACCAAGCCAAAACTAGGGCGCAACTGATTAGGATTAGCCATCATGTAGGTCAATGCCTGAGGAATTGCTGACTTGAGAGAGAATCCAGCTTGTTTTGACTCAATCACTAATACCCAAAACTGGTCTTGTAGCACCAGCACATCAATACGCCCTCGCAGGATTTCGTGCTCCTCAACAGCGGAAATCTCTATTGCAGCCTCTGTCTTGAGGTGAAAGGGAGAACCATAAAAGCCCGCTAGTCCTAACAAGGGAGACAGCACTACCATTTTGACAATGTCTTCCACCATCGGATACTGTTCCAGGTATAGCATGTGAGCCTTAATTTGCTCTAAGGACTGCCGTTCAGTGTCGCTAAGTTCTGGTAACTCGTCCTGCCACTCTCGGAAAAATTGGTCATCCTCTGCTGGGGTGAGGTCAAATTTGACCTTCACATCATGCAAGGTAAGTTCTGTTACTTGAATCGTCTTCACCATCAGGATTGAGCCAAGGTCTGTCTTAACTTCTTGGAAAACCTATGATCGCCGACCGCGAAAGCTAGTTAGGGCTTACCACTAGTTTGTCAGTTAGACTTCCCATAGCTCCAGGCTCGACCTACTAATGCGATCGCTAAAATCACCGTTGGAGCCAGGATACCAATCAACCCATTAACGGATGTAGCGGGAATGGGTACACTGGGAGCAACGTATTTAATAATAACAGCTATTATCGTGGATAGGATTACGAGTTTGATAATGAAGGTTAGCTGATTATCCATGTTGCCATTGCCCTATTGCTATTACTATATTATTGCCATTGGTGAATAACCACTAGGTAATGTCATGATAAGAGGTAAAACTACCAAGTCATGGGGTTTGAGCGATTATCAAGGCAAGCTACGGATGAAACAGCATGTGAAAAACACTAAATCTACCGAAAATCAAGATATTCAGCGCCTACAGCTATTTATTTACCTTGTCCCCATCTTTGGCTTGTTTCCAGCACTGTGGACAGTGTACCACTCTCAGGGAACCAGAGAGGAAAAAACCGTCAGTCGCTTGTCGGTCACCTTGGCCTTTGGTTGGTTGCTAGGGTACAGTTTATTATCAGCAGGAGCACAATTGTCGGAATTTTGGACATTACGCTTGCTGTTTCTCAATGCTATGCTGACATCTGGCTATTTTCTGGTCAGTTTCGCTGTGATGGTGCGCTTATGGCAGCGCCAGTCACCACGCTTGCCTGGGATTAGCCGGATCTCTGAAGGAATCCTGGGCAAGTATTTGTCCTAGTTTAGGGGTTTACTAAAAGAAATAATGTACTCTAATGATGGTTTTGACTGAAGGATTGGGCAAGGTTGATCGAAAATTTACCTGATCAGGCAGCAACCTGTTATAAAACCTGCTATAGAGTATTAATACTAAACCTTAAGATGGAAGATCCAGGTCAACCATGTGAAACCGGTCAGGAGTGAATAGTCTTCTTCTGTCAATACCATCCCTATTGCCTGTGTGTGAGGAAGCCCAGTGCCAGTTCAAAGAACTTATCGAAAACGCCGTGTAGTGAGAAGACCTACTCGCCCCGTTCGCAGAAAAAAGGTAAAAGTCAAGCGAGGGAATTTGCTCTGGCTTTGGCTAGGTTTTACCGCAGTGGCAATGTCATCTGCGGCAGCAGGTGCAATGCTAGCTGTATCCCTGGCAAGTACCCCTTTGCTGCAAAGTGAACTGACTCCGGACGAGAAATCTGTATTTAACCAAGAGGAAACCATCTCCAGCAACACCATGCACTTGCCGGAGTTGACTCGACCAGTTAATATCTTATTTCTTGGTATCAAAGTCCTAACCTCTGATCTAGATAAACCCCCAGAAGTAGACCTGGGATACCACGCTCTGGTCAATTCCTTAGAGGGTTTGTCAGATACCATGCTCCTGCTACGGTTTGACCCAGACGGGGAAAAAGTCAAAGTTCTTTCCATGCCTCGTGATACTAAAACTCGTATTGAGAAACATGGTAAAATTAAGCTCAATGCTGCCAATTATTTCGGTGGACCTGCACTCACAGCGAAGGCGGTCAGTGATCTTCTCGATGATGTGGCCATTGACCGTTATATCCGAGTAAACGTTCAGGGTGTAGAAAAACTGGTGGATGCCTTGGGAGGAGTTACGGTCTATATTCCCAAGGATATGAAGTACACTGACCACTCTCAACACCTTTATATCAACCTCAAAAAAGGTAGACAGCACCTGGATGGTAATAAAGCGATGCAGTTCCTGCGCTTTCGCTATGACAAGTATGGGGATATTGGTCGAGTTCAGCGGCAACAAATGCTGATGAGGGCATTGGTAGAACAGGCACTAAAACCTAGCACTATCGCACGAATCCCACAAATACTCTCAGTTATTCAGTCCCACATTGACACCAACTTAAGTATAGAAGAGCTAGTGGCATTAGGGGGTTTTGCCACCAAGACGAAACGAGCCAATGTCCAAATGCTAATGCTGCCTGGTCGGTTTAGCAACGATGGCAAGAAACAAGCCAGTTACTGGTTGCCAAACCACCGCCGCATCCAGGAGATGGTGGCTCAGCACTTTGGTCAAGGCTATGGCTACTACTCCAATGCCAACTCCACATCCCTGCGGATTGCGATTCAATACACTACAGATTCTTCTCAAGTCGCTAAGGCTATGCTCCGCAACCTCAACCGAGGTGGCTACCAGAATGTTCGTATTGATCAGAAATTGTCTAGGGAACCATTGCGCACCACTCGCATTATTGCCCAACAGGGAGACGATGAAAGTGCTGGCACTATCCGTAACTATTTGGGATTTGGGGAAGTGCGGGTAGAAAGCACTGGCGCTCTTTCCTCAGATATTACCATTCAGTTGGGTCAAGACTGGCTACAGAAACTGGATTCTCAAGAAAAAGATAGGTTTTCCAGCTTCTAGCAAGGCTAATTATAGGGCTAGTGGACAGTTAATCCTACTTATAATAACTCGACAAAAGCCTTAACTTGCAAATCAATGCCAGTAATGGCAGTGCCGACAACAACCGCATAGGCTCCCAATTCTAGAGCAGTTTGAGCCATCTTGGGGGTGGCAATACCTCCTTCGCAAATGGCTGGGATATCTAAATGCTTCACCAACTGGCTGAGTAGGCCAAAGCCGGGAGGAGAGAGATGGCTGGTTTGAGCAGTGTAACCATAGAGGGTGGTACCAACTAAATCCACACCGGCGGCTTGTGCTGCGATCGCACTCTCAAGGGTATCCACATCTGCCATCACCGGTTTACCCAGTGTATCGTGAATCTGCTTAATTAAATCTTGAACTGTTTCCCCTCCAGGACGTTCCCGTAATGTGGCATCAATGGCAATAATATCAGCACCAGCGGATGCGATCGCTTTAGCATGGTGAAACTGGGGAGTAATATAAACCTCAGACTCCGGTAACTGTTGCTTCCACAAGCCAATAATTGGAGCAGTGGGACATTGACTACGGACAGCTGCCACATGGTCAGGTGTATCAATACGCACACCCGATGCCCCCTGATTTATCGAAGCTTGTGCCATAGCGGCAATCACTAGGGGGTGGTGCAGGGGTGAGTCACGGGGTGCCTGACAAGAAACAATTAGACTATGACGAATTGAATTGAGATAATTAGCTGCCATGTTGTTGGTGGTTACAGTAAGTGATGATCGATATATAGAGGTTTCACAGCATTTATAAAATAGGTAAGCTACAGAAGTTTTGGATTTTAGGGAATCGGGAATCGGGAATCGGGAATCGGGAATCGGGAATCGGGGAAAAATTATGTGTAGCTCATAAATCTAATAACCGTTATCTAGTAATTGGTTTAAGCACTGGGTTTATTGTATTATATTACCTCCAGATAATTACCCTTAATAAAAATATTACCATCTCCCGATCTCCCTATTTACCCATCTCTCCATCTACCAGCGCCACGGACTCTTACGGAGATCTGCTTGGTAGTTGTATGTGTTTTGTTTTGACTTTATCGCTTTTTAAAATCAGGTCATTTTAAGGGTAATTATCATGTCATTGAGTCTAATTTTATGCTGAATTTCAGTCTTTATATTTCCAGTCATAGCTGATTAATCAAGCTTTGTTGCCCAAGCATAATTTCCACCAGTTTTTCGTTGATAAACTGGCGCGATTCCTCAGCCAAAAGAGGTAGAGTGGCTTTACTCATCAATGGCTACTTTAAATTTTATGCTTTTGTCAACCCCTATACCTAAATCCTTACACTATATTTATCTACAATCAAGATTTATTGGCTTGACAAGATATTGATTTATTGTGCGTCTGTAAGCATTCAGCCGTCAGCTATCAGCGTGTCGCGTATCAGCTAATGGGCTACGCCCACGCTACACCGAACAGCTAAAGGTCTGTGGCCACGCTACACCGAACAGTTTATGCCCATAGCTTAGGCTACTAATGGTGCTTGTGAATAAAATAAGCTGACGGCTGACGGCTGATAGCTGAATGCTTACGTGCGTATCTATCCAGATAATCTTTAATTAAAGAATTAAAGATTCTGTAAAAAATTTTTTTTTTTGCGGTAGATATACGAAATCCAGCTATCTTAAAATTAGCGGCAATTAGCAGTAATTTTTAATCTTGACTATGGGGAAGTTACGGAAAAAATATGTAGCTAAAATAAATAATTAATCGCTCTTATAGCCCGTTTTAAAAATTATTTACTGGCGATAAATGAGGGAATTACTTGAGGAATTACTTTAGACGAAAACCTCTGAATCTTGGGGATAACTAAAGTAAACTACCCGCATTTACCAAACCATGTAGCTACTTTTCAAACACTTTCTTAGAACAGATAGAGTATTTTACTGCATCTACCACATTAGCGGTTGGGATGCAATCTTAACCTAAGTACTAACCTTATGAAAAATCATTTATCTAACTTAAAAGTGGTTAGAAATCTCAAGCCTCGTCAGCTTGGTCTAGCAGTAACCACTTTCGCTGCCCTAGGATTTTCCATGTCTGTGCCTGCTGCTGCAGGAGAATTTCGTACCATTAACGGATTTGGTAACAACCTAAATGATCCCACATTGGGTCAAGCGGAAACAGAACTGCTTCGGCTCCTGACTCCTGCTTACGAGGATGGCTTCAACGCACCAAGAATAACCGGTAGCACCGGCAATCTTCTGCCTAACCCCCGTGACATTAGCAATACGATTGTGCCCCAGAAGGAATTAGTACCTAATTTCCTGAACGCCAGTGACTGGATCTGGCAGTGGGGGCAGTTCATAGATCACGACTTGGATTTGAATGAGGGAGGCTTAGATCGCTCACCAGAAGATTTCACCCCCATCCCAATTAACCCTATTGACATTGCTACTGGTCTTCCGGATCCACTCGCGCCATTGATACCCTTGATCAGGGTTCCTGCAGCTCCAGGCACTGGCACTGGACCTGGCAATCCGCGCCAGCAGATCAACCAGCTAACTTCTTTTATTGATGGTTCACAGGTCTACGGATCTGATTCAGTGCGGGCGGAATTTTTGCGTACTAATGACGGTAGTGGAAAGCTCAAGAGCCAGAGTATCAATGGCCAAGAGCTACTGCCTTTCAACACTGGCGGATTTCCTAATGCCAACACTACCCCTCCTATATCAGGAGAAGAGTTGTTCATCGCTGGCGATGTTCGTGCCAACGAACAAATTGGTTTAACCGCAGCTCACACTTTGTTCGTACGGGAGCACAATCGTCTGGCTGAAGAACTTGCTGAAAAAATTGACGCTGGCGACCCGGTCATTTTGGAGAAGTTACATCAGTCAGGACTTGATCAAGGCGACTTTATCTACGAATCAGTCCGTAAGGTCGTTGGTGCTCAGATTCAGGTAATCACATACAATGAATTCCTACCGCTGCTCATGGGGGATAGCCTTTTGGAGGATTACTCTGGCTACGATCCCACAGTTGACCCACGTATCAGTGTGGAATTTGCCAATGCTAACTTCCGCGTTGGCCACACTCTTCTCTCCCCAGAGCTTCAGCGCATTAACAATAACGGCACTTCCCTCGGAAGTATCTCCCTTGCCGATGCCTTCTTCAATCCCCAAGAAGTGATTGATAATGGCGTCGATTCACTGTTTTTAGGTTTAGCTTCCCAGGTGGCTCAAGAGGTTGACAATCAGATAGTGGACGAGGTGCGGAACTTCCTTGCCCCGATTGCCACCGGTGGCTTTGACCTTGCTTCAATCAATATTGCGCGGGCAAGGGAAGTTGGCCTTCCCGGCTACAATCAGGCTCGTGTGGAACTCGGTCTGGATCCGGTCACTGCCTTCTTGACCACCGATACCGAACTTGGCATTACTTCTAACCCAGAAGTAGCAGCTCTATTTGAAAAAATCTACGAGTCTGTAGAGGATGTGGATTTCTGGATTGGAGGAATATCTGAGGACTCCTTCAACGGTGGCTTGGTCGGTGAACTATTCAATACGGTCATCTCAGACCAGTTCAGGCGGGCAAGGGATGGTGACCGGTTCTTTTTCCTCAACGATCTTGAGCATCTGCTGGCCTTGGCTCCAGATCTAGAAAGCACTCGCCTCTCGGACATTATTCGCCGAAACTCAACGATTACCAACATCCAGGCTAATGCTTTCGTTGTCCCAGAAGACGTGCCCGAACCTAGCACGATCATTGGCTTAGTTACACTCCTAGGTTTAGCAGCTATAGGGCAGCGCTCAGGAAATAGGAAATAGGGAATAGGGAATAGGAAAACAGAGGGGTCTGATCAGGGTAGGTTTTTAACAAAAAGGTGAGTGTGGGGTCTAGGGGGTGGGGAGTGGGGAAAATAGAAGGGAATTCCGAGTTACCCGAGCAAAAACGTTCCTTCCGCAACCTGATTAAACCGTGCCTTCTTGATGCAAAGCGCGAGTGGGGAAAACCCCCGTCAGGCCACTGGATCGCTACCAACGTTTCAAGCTCCTGATGTTTACCAACACCCTATACCCCACACCCCACACTCAGTAAGGCGCTCAATGCTATTTGTCACCCCGTCATCTCCCTATCCCCCCACAGGGCAAACGCATCTTATTTTTGTACATGCTGGCGGGGCAAGGATTTCAGATATCGAGTGCTGTTTTTAATCAGTTGGTAAAATCCTTACTGGATAAGGGTTTTGGAATTTAGATGGGTTTGCCCTGTATCCCCCCAGGGTAAGCTCATCTAATTTGGTATAAAATGTACTTGACACAAACTATAGTGTATTTTATAATAATCCATCGAAGTCAATCAAGGGGGGTAAAATTCAAGCTACAATCCTTACCGGGTAATAGTTCCAGCCTATCAGTTACAAAAAGATAGATGGTGTTTTGAGCACGACCATAGAGGTAGTTATAAGGGTTTGAGCTTCCATAACATCATTCGTAGGGTCAACTTGGAAGTTGATCTTCCCTGAGATAATTGGCATCAAAGCCTTAAACTATCTTTAATATAGCGCATAGTCTGCCATCTTTGGAATAAAACGACTCGTGAAGTTCAATTTTATCTAACTTCTATGTTAGGGGATTAGTAAGTTCTTTGTTGTGCTATTCGTCAACATTGGGGTATTGAGGATCAACTCCATTGGAGTTTAGATACTATTTGGAATGAAGATCAATGTCAGATCCTTTCCTTTCATAGTCCTCGGAATTTTGCTCTACAAGGAGCGGGCGGATAGCACTTAATGCTCTTAATCAGGAGAAAACCTTCAATAGCAGTCAACACCTTAAAAGCAAACAGGCTCTTATGAGCAATGATTATATCATGACTGTTATCAGTGTTAACTTATAAGATTTTGAAACAGCCCTGTTTAGTAAGGGGGGAAGGCAGGGTAAGCGCAAGAATCAATAAGCCTAGGCTTATTGATAAAAAAACCGCGCCATTCTCAACAAATTAATTCTATTGCGAGTACAGTTCTACGAGATTATAGGGGTTTCGAGCCACGATCAACCGATATCCACCCAATGCACATTATGGGCCTTTTTTTCTTGCGCTTACCCTGGGGGGGAAGGGAGCACCGGAGCACCGGAGCACCGCAACAGGGCACAGGGCACAGGAAAAAAATCCTGTGTCCCTCATTAGAGTGGAAAAAGCTATAATTATCTACAATCAAGACGTAAGCATTCAGCTATTAGCTATTAGCTTATGGGTTAGGTTCGATGCCTCGAAGCCTGAGCCACAGTACTTTTGAATAAAATAAGCTGAGGTTAAGTCACAGGCTGGAAGCCTGAGCCACAGTACTTTTGAATAAAATAAGCTGACCACTGACAGCTGACAGCTTACTGGTATTGAAAATTTCCTGCATAATCCTTGGTAGTTCCCCCGATAAGTTTATAGATACTCAGAAATCAGCTATTGGCACTAAGCATTCAGCCGCTAGTGCCTTAGCTACTGAATGCTTGCATCAAGACTTATTAGTTTAACAATATCTTGATTGTTTTGCCGTGTTTATCCTGACATTTTTTCATTAAATAATTAAAGTTTCTATAAAGTTTTTTTCTTTTTTGGTCGCAGATAACTGTATTTCAGATATCTTTAATGTAGGAGGACATAGCAGTAATCTTTGATCTTGAATATGGGGTAATTACGGAATCAATAATTTCTGTAGCTAAAAGAAATACGTAGAAATACGTAATCTTTCTTATAGCACGTTTGGAAAATTATTTACTGGCGCGAAATGAGGGAATTACTTCAAGTTTTTATTTATATAAAAACTCGTAAAGTAAAACCATTTAATATTGGGGATAACTAAAGTAAACTACCCGCATTTACCAAACCATGTAGCTACTTTCCAAACACCTTCTTAGAACAGATAGAGTATTTTACTGCATCTACCACATTAGCGGTTGGGATGCAATCTTAACCTAAGTACTAACCTTATGAAAAATCATTTATCTAACTTAAAAGTGGTTAGAAATCTCAAGCCTCGTCAGCTTGGTCTAGCAGTAACCACTTTCGCTGCCCTAGGATTTACCATGTCTGTGCCTGCTGCAGCAGGAGAATTTCGTACCATTAACGGATTTGGTAACAACCTAAATGATCCGACATTGGGTGAAGCCGAAACAGAACTACTTCGGCTCCTGAGTCCTGAGTACGAAGATGGCTTCAACGCACCAAGAATAACCGGTCCGACTGGCAATGTTCTGCCTAACGCTCGTGACATTAGCAATACCATTGTCCGCCAGACTGAATTCGTGCCTAATTTCCTCAACGCCAGCGACTGGATCTGGCAGTGGGGGCAGTTCATTGATCACGACTTGGATCTCAATGAGGGAGAGGCCGCTCCCCCACCAGAGGATTTCACCCCTATCCCAATTAATCCCATTGACATTTCCACTGGTCTTCCAGATCCACTCGCCCCATCTATACCCTTTGTTAGGGTTCCTACAGCTCCAGGTACTGGCACTGGACCTGGCAATCCGCGCCAGCAGATCAACCAGCTAACTTCTTTTATTGATGGTTCACAGGTCTACGGATCTGATTCAGTGCGGGCGGAATTTTTGCGTACGAATGATGGTACTGGAAAGCTCAAGAGCCAGATTATCAATGGTGAAGAGCTACTGCCTTTCAACACTGGGGGATTGCCTAATGCCAACACTGACCGGTCTGGAGCATTAGCACCAGAAGAGTTGTTCATCGGTGGCGATGTTCGTGTCAACGAACAGATTGGGTTAACCGCAGTTCACACCTTGTTCGTGCGGGAGCACAATCGGATAGCTGAAACACTTGCTCAACAAATTGACGCTGGTGACCCGGTGATTTTGGAGAAGTTAGAAGAGTCAGGACTTGATAAAGGGGACTTTATCTACGAATCAGCTCGTAAGGTCGTTGGCGCTCAGATTCAGGTAATCACATACAATGAATTCCTACCGCTATTCATTGGCGATAGCCTTTTGGACGATTACTCTGGCTACGATTCCACCGTTGACCCACGTGTCAGCGTGGAATTTGCCAATGGTACCTTCCGCGTTGGCCACACTTTTCTGTCCCCAGAGCTTCAGCGCATTAACAATGACGGCACTTCCCCCGGAGGGGTCTCCCTTTCCGATGCCTTTTTCACTCCCCAAGAGGTGATTGATAACGGCGTCGATTCACTGTTTTTCGGTTTAGCTTCCCAAGTGGCTCAAGAGTTTGACAATCAGATAGTGGACGAGGTGCGGAATTTCCTGGCCTCGATTCCCACCGGTGGCTTTGACCTTGCTTCACTAAATATTGCACGGGGAAGGGAAGTTGGCCTTCCCGGCTACAATCAGGCTCGTGTGGAACTCGGTCTGGATCCGGTCACTGCCTTCTTGACCACCGATACCGAACTTGGCATTACTTCTAACCCAGAAATAGCAGCTCTATTTGAACAAATCTACCAGTCTGTAGACGATGTGGATTGGTGGATTGGAGGAATATCTGAGGACTCCTTCAACGGTGGATTGCTCGGTGAACTATTCAATACAGTGATCTCAGACCAGTTCAGGCGCGCACGGGATGGTGACCGGTTCTTTTTCCTCAACGATCTCGATCATCTGCTGGCCTTGGCTCCAGATCTAGAAAGCACTCGCCTCTCGGACATTATTCGCCGAAACTCAAGCATTAGCAAGATCCAAGATAATGCTTTCGTTGTCCCAGAAGACGTGCCGGAACCTAGCAGCATCCTTGGTTTAGTTACACTCCTTGGTTTAGCAGCTATAGCGCAGCGCTATAACTTTCCACCAAAGCCATAACCCTGTACAATAAATCCATGGGTTCGATCGGTTTATATAAGTAATCATCCACTACCTCCATCATTTCTTGTTGCTCTACTTTTGGCAGGCTCGGAATCGTTAAAGCCAGAATTTTTACCCCACCGGTTGTGGAGGATTGACGCAGCCATTGAGTCATTTCGTAACCCTCCCTAGTCGGTAACTGCCAATCAATAATGATCGTCTGGGGCTTAAGCAATGCAATTTGTTTGATGGCAGTGGAACCATCAATCAACCAAATTACTTTATAGCCTGCTGCGGTCAAAATTTCGCAAATTAGGGTAGCCATCTCTTCTTGGTTTTCCACTAAGGCCACAGTGCCTTGAGCTTTGAGAGTTAGGTTGGACTTAGGCATAGCTTTTCCTGAAGTCGCTGGTACCATGGGTTGAGTGGGTAACCAAACTGTAAAACAAGACCCCTCTCCCACTACCGATTCCACCTCAATTTTGCCCCTATGGAGTTCGATCAGCTGTTTGGTTAAGGCTAACCCCAAGCCAGTTCCTTCATACTTGCGACGGTAGGGCGTTTCTAGCTGCTGAAACTTTTGAAACAGTAATGGTAACTGGTCTTGGGCAATACCAATGCCTGTATCTTCCACTTGAAACACTACTAACTGATTTTCTGGCCAGACCCGTAGGATTACTTTACCCCCCTCTGGGGTAAATTTAATCCCATTGCTTAAAAGGTTAAACAAAATCTGTTTAACCCGCCGTTGGTCTGCAGAAAAACAGTCCCTTTCTGGTGGCACTCGCCAATCTAGCTGTAGAGTCACCTGCTGTTGGTAGGCTTGTTCGTTTAGGCTACTCAATACCTGATTGGCTAGCTTACTTAAGGAAAATTTGCTGATAGTCAGGACTAACTTTCCTGCTTCAACCTGAGACAAATCCAGAATATCGTTGATCAGTTCTAGCAGGTGTTGCCCATTGTCCTGGATAGTTTTTAAATAGCGCTGTTGCTTTTCGACAGGTAATCTCTGGGAACTGTCCTGACCAAAACACCAGCGCAAGAGTGTAGCTGCCATCCCAATTACGCAGGTTAGAGGGGTGCGCAATTCATGACTCATGGTAGCTAGAAACTCACTCTTAGCAAGATTGGCTGCTTGAGCAGCTTGCAAAGCATCCCGGAGTGCTTGGGTGCGCTCAATTACCCGTTGTTCAAGGGTGTTGTTTTGCTGCTGCACTTGGGAGTATAACTTCGCTTGATAGATGGCAACGGCTAGGTGTTCAGCAATTGCCTGGAGAAAGTTTTTTTCACTGTCCTGCCATCGCCTTGGCTCGAAACACTGATGGGCAATTAATAGTCCCCACAGGTTGTTTTGGACAATAATTGGTGCGACTAACTTGGCTCGTACTTGATGTCGATGCAACAGTTTAAGTAAGCAATTATGGGTATTATAGGTTCGATCAACATCATCAACAGCAACCGTTGACCCTCGCTGATATTTATGTGTACAGTTAGGTACATGGGTTAAGCATTCCTCCTGCTCAATCACATTCAGCACTGATGGGATAGCATCGGAGACTTTAGCTTCGTAGGTAATACAACCCCAGCCTAATTCAGTGGCAGCAGGTGCTGGCTCTAGTGCTGTGGAACTAGAGGTGTAAGGAAAGTCAAATTGATAGATTACTAATCGGTCTACTTCTAGGAAGTGTCGTACCCGTTCAACTGCTGTGGTCAGGATCAGCGGTAACTCTTGGCTTTGACGGATTTGACTGGTCACCTGATTGAGCAATCGCTCCTGCTCAACCTGCTGGTGCAGTGCTTCTGCTACGGGTTGACAAATGGACCCATAGGGATAATCTGGCTCTGCTAATGGTGGAGCATCGGTGTTGTAGTTATCCGTGTTGTAGTCACACAGAATATCAATTAATGATAGGGTAAATTCGCTCTGGATAGCTGGATTATTGGGTTTGAGGGAGGCTTGAGCCCTCTTGATTAGGTTGAGAACATCCTGAGAGGTTTCAAATTCTGATGGTGAGGTTAGGTAGGAGTCTTTGAGATGGGTAAGAAAGTTTGCGATCGCATCCGGAGCGAAAGTTAATCCCACTTGGTACAGTCTCATCAGAGATTCATACCCAGTTAAGGTCTCCGGTTGGGCTTCCCCCCACAGCAGACAACTGAACTGTTCTGATCCGATCAGGGTAAACCTCTGGCTCTGAGCCTCACTCATCATGCTCTGATTTACCAACAGATCGGACTTTAGGAGTATTGCCTCTTCGCCCAAAGTTGACTTTATCTGGTCTAATCGCTGATCCAGACGCTCGAACACAGCCAAGGGCAAAATTCTGAGGAATTTTGGATTACTAAATAATTTGGTAGGTGGAATTAAGGATAACACCTGCTGCCTGGTGGGCTAACTTGCCTGAATGGTGTGGATAGTGGCTTCTTTGATGGTAGTTGATTTTTGTCTACCTGCTGATAAGTATTCCCCTATTTTACCAGATTTTAGCGTTGCGTGCAGTGTAGTAAATGTGGTAAATGTGGTTAATAGGCGCGGGGAGATGGGAAATCAGATCAGCAAGTGGCATGGTTTCTATAGGGCTTTCAAGGTGCTTCTGTCTTGTTTCTGCAAGCCTTTTGCCTGACAACTGCGGCGAAATCTATTGGAAGGAAAAAATTATCACAATCTGACAAAACCTTGTTGGTTCACTCTCCCTCATAACCTCAAGAGTCATCGAATAATTGCATTGCCACCTTTGGCTAGACCTTAAAAGTACGCCAAAAGTACGCCAGTAGAGAACTTGCCGCACTGTGAAAATTTCCCAGTTGAAGGACTAAATAGAAGATTGATGCAACCAAAAGATTTGCAAACCAGATCTGCCACACATCGCCATGCTGTTGCTAGTATTTAGATATACCCCATTTCTTCCTACTATACATCTCCAAAAAATAAAAAAACTAGATTTGCTTTATGTTATAATGGACGTTAATTACCAATTTTTTTTTAAAATGATTCCAATTGTCAGCTATATTAAACGTAATCCAAGGTCAACAAAGAGATTGATAGGATTAAGTGAAGAACACCTTAATAAACTAATTGACAACGCCCAAAAATACCACCATAAAAAAAAGTCAGAAATCGCTGGCCATAGGCCACGCTACGCGAACAAACAGAAATTAGATTAATTAAAGCTGGTGGTGGAAGAAAATCTCTCTTAAATACAGAGGATAAAATAATTTTAACATTATATTATTTACATAATCATCCTACCTTTGAAATCTTAGGAATTCATTTCAATGTGTCGGAATCGACAGCTAACAATGTTTTTCATTATTGGGTCAATATTTTGAGTGATATTTTACCTAGTAGCTTGCTAGAGCAAGTAAAAAAAAATACAAGTGACGAGAAATGGGTAAAGGAAATTTTAACAGAATTAGAATTAATTTAGGTGCGCTTTCCAATGGGCGAGTAAATCGCCCTTGGGTCGCACCTGTAGATAGCTGTGAACAAGATAGAGAAAGACCTCTGGATTACAAAGAACAAAAAAAATATTACTCGGGCAAGAAAAAAATACACACCTTTAAAAATCAATGTCTTGATGCAGTCGCTCATGGGGGAAACCCCCAAGACCGCGCTGCATCGCTTAATTACTACTCCGGATGGTCAAGAAATAGTTGATGTAATAGTAGGATATCCAGGACCTAAAAGTGATATTATTTTATGGCGAAAACAGTCAAAAAATTTATAAGAAACCCAAAGATATAATGGCGATAAAGCTTACTGTGGATAAGACCGAATAAAAACCCCAAAAAAGAAACAAATCAAGAAATGCCGCCAGAAATAAAAGAAGATAATAAGAAAAAATCTCGCGAGCGAATATTTGTAGAACACCTGATAAGAGTGATCAAAACATTTAGAGTTGCCTCGGAGAGATTCCGCCTAAATAGCAGAAATTACTCAAAAGTTATTTTTACAGTTTGCGGTTTAGTAAGACTCCGAATAGGCGCTTTAATTTTAAGTTAGTTTTAACCTAATTTGTTTTCAGACAAATTAGATATTTAGTTTATATTTTTTAGGTTAATTCTTATAAACAAAGCTTGATAACTATTATTATTTCGTTGAAAGTTGTCATATTTGTGAATGATCGCAAGCATCTCAAAGCTAGTGATAGAACTGCTTTGCAATTCCTGGAGATGTCTACTAGTAAGTCTCAAATTGCCGTCAGAATTACCCCATTCTTACTCGATAAGCTTAACAGCTACGTTGAGAGAAGTGGTAAGTCTAAGACTGATTTTGTTATTGGGGCTTTGGCACAGTATTTGGGGTGCAAATCGGATATGCTGCTCAGTCAGAGGGTAGCAACCCTGGAAGCCGAAGTAAAAGAACTACAGGCTTTGGTGAAGAAATCATACCTTAGCTGATAAGGAAAGGAATTCCTGATGAGTAATCGCATCCAGATTTTCCTCGCTCATGCCAGTGAGGATAAGGTAGAAGCCCTAAAGCTGTACGACCGCCTCAAAGCAAGGGGCTATAAACCCTGGTTGGATGAAAAAAACCTCATCCCTGGGCAGAATTGGCGTGAGGAAATTCCTAATGCCATCAAGCAAAGTCAAATCTTCATAGCTTGCCTTTCACAGAACTCTGTCAGCAAGAAAGGGTATGTCACCAGAGAGTTCAGACTAGCTCTCAATAAGTATGCCGAAACGCCCCCTGGGACAATCTATTTGATTCCACTCAAGCTAGATGATTGTGAAGTTCCTCCATTACAACAAGCAGACTATGGGGTGAACCTGCAAGATATCCAGTGGCTGGACTATTGGGAACCAGATGGTTTTGAGAACCTAGTCAGAGCTATTGAGTATCAATTCGGAACCCCGAAGCAAGAAGATGAAATTGAACTATTAAGTGAAAAAGGAGTTAACTACACCCAACGGCGTGAGCTCCTAGGTGATGACAAGTGGAAAGAGGCAGAACGACATGCACTACTAGCCGAGAAAGATAGCCGAATTTATAGTTTAGAGAATATGGTAAAAACGGGGCTAAAGCGTCCGATTTTTTATACGGAAACCTTTTATAATCAAGGAAATATCATGTCAAACGTCCCTAAAAAAGTATCTAAATTTGATCTACGGCATGCTCAATTTGGTGGAGGACTTATAGATGCAGATACAGTTAATGCTCAGCATAGAGACAGCAATATTAATAACTATCCTCAAGAACAAAGACAAAACCTAGCAGATGCAGCGGCAGAAATTCAACAACTTCTACAACAACTCGAACAAACTTATCCTAATGCAACCGAAATCGAAAAACAGAGTGCATTGGCAGTAACTCTCCAACAAGAGATTAACAAAAACCCGAAATTCAAGACAAGACTCAAGAATGCCTTCAAAGAAGGTGGCATTGAAGCATTGAAGGTGTTGTTTGCCCCGATTGGTATTCCCATTGAAATGGTCAGGGGTTGGATTGAGGCCGAAGCCGAGTAACTTGCCTTATCAGTAGATTACCATGTTTGAAAACCCTAAAAAAGTCTCGAAGACTGACCTACAGCGTTCCCAGTCTAGAGGCACCTCAGGGACACCTCCCGAGTCTATACTACTCAGCTCTGCGCAGTGAGGATTATTGGTTCGTGCGATTTGCTCATAACTGGCTTTGGCTCGGAGTCTTGGCGGAGGTGTTTTCTTCTCTAGCGCGGAGACTTGTAAAATGTAAAATTTAGGGTACAAGCTTTTTATAACAAGAGAGATCAAAAGTATGTTTGATATATCAGGGTGCAGATTCAAAAAAGAAAGTCAATCAAAGGACTGGTTCGGAGGTAAGGAGTGTCAAAGCCACAGCTAGAAAGAGCGTTATCGACTTGGCAAAACAAGCTGGCAGATTATGAGCATGAACTAGCAATAACTGCTAGTGCTGAACAAAAGTTTGAACTGCGAAATAGGATTGAGGAATGTGAGAAACAAATCAAGAGAATAAAGGTAAAAATTGAGTCTCTTGAGAAGAATAGCGAGTTATCTATTGCCCAGCCAAAGACGAGGCAAAAACCTCAGATCCAGATTTTCCTAGCTCACGCCAGTGAGGATAAGCCCCAAGTCCTGAAACTATACGAACGGCTCAAAGCAAAGGGTTATAAACCCTGGTTGGATGAAAAAAACCTCATCCCTGGGCAGAATTGGCGTGAGGAAATTCCTAATGCCATCAAGCAAAGTCAAATCTTCATAGCTTGCCTTTCACAGAACTCTGTCAGCAAGCAAGGGTATGTCACCATAGAGTTCAGACTAGCTCTCAATAAGTATGCCGAAACGCCCCCTGGGACAATCTATTTGATTCCACTCAAGCTACATGATTGTGAAGCAGGGCTATTTCATTCTCATGAAAGCAAATAAATGCTAGATTTACAGGTTAAACCAGTGTTTCATGAGTTCCCATGGGTTTGCCACCCCCACCTGCCCCTACAATCTTACTTCCAAGCCTTCCCCCA
>NZ_JAAHHW010000077.1 GCF_010692325.1 Moorena sp. SIO3I8
TAGGGAGATAGGGAGATAGGGAGATAGGGAGAAAGGGAGATAGGGAGATAGGGAGATAGGGAGATAGGGAGATAGGGAGATAGGGAGATAGGGAGATAGGGAGATAGGGAGATAGGGAGATAGGGAGCAGGAAAAAAAAACTTATCACAATTTATTACTTTCCCGATTTAATGTTTCCGTGGCTATCGATAAAATTACTCCCAAAAAAATGCGATTATCTGAAATATATCTATGGGATTGACCATAGGTCACGCTACGCGAACGCTAACTAATATTTACGATTTTACCTGTTACCTGTTCCTTTAAAAAAAACGCGATTGACCAAAGGTCACGCTAAAAGCGATCGCATTCCATAATCCGTACATTTTTTTTCAATTACCCCTCTCGAAAAAAATCATAAAATCCCTTGACAAAACAATTTTTAATCGTTATAATTATAGTTATAAGCCTTAAAACGTTTTTTTTACTATGTCTGACAACTTTCGCCCTAATCCAGAAAACAATCCTGAGGAAATTACTCCTAGTAATACTCCTCAGGAACGGTCTCCAAAAAAATACCCCATTAAGCACATTTTGAAGGGCTCCCGCCAGGCAATAAGCAACACCATGCATACCCTTTATGCACGGGGTTACGCCCAAATTGATGAGTGGAGCCCCCTTCAGCCGACTGGCATTCCTGGCGAATTCATTACCATGATGACGAAGTATTTAACTCTGGGTTAAGGGCTTAAATTTCAGGGGGCTTTGCCCCCTGGCCAAAGCATCAGGTCTGATGTTAGCGGTCAGTGGTCAGTGGTCAGTGGTCAGCCGTTGGCTGATAGCTGAAAACTGAAAACGGATAGCTGAAAGCTGATAGCTGAAAGCTGATAGCTTACGGTCTGATCGGATTATGTTTGATTAGGTTTACAAAGTTGAGACATAAGTAAAAATTGCTAGCCGTGGAACGTATTTCTGCGGCTACTTTTTTTTGGTTAGCAGGTTGAAGGTTAGTAAGTTGAAGGTTATGATGTTGAAGGTTATTAGGTTTAAGGTTAGTACGTTGTTCGCGTAGCGTGGCCTATTGGCCAAGGTTTAAGGTTAGTACGTTGTTCGCGTAGCGTGGCCTATTGGCCAAGGTTATTAACAGGCTTAGTTCATCAACACAAAACCTCTTGAGGTGATCAACAACTGTTCTATTGTGATTAATCCTTGGTGGGCAGTGCCTCGCAACCCGATGGCAAGCACATCAATCTGTCTGATGCACTGCCCACCCTACATCTGTTCTATTGTGATTAATCCTTGGTGGGCAGTGCCTCGCAACCTGATGGTAAGCACATCAATCTGTCTGATGCAGTGCTTACCCTACATCTACTACTATTGTGATTAATCCTTGGTGGGCAGTGCCTCGCAACCTGATGGTAAGCACATCAATCTGTCTGATGCAGTGCCCACCCTACATCTACTACTATTGTGATTAATCCTTGGTGGGCAGTGCCTCGCAACCTGATGGTAAGCACATCAATCTGTCTGATGCAGTGCCCACCCTACATCTACTACTATTGTGATTAATCCTTGGTGGGCAGTGCCTCGCAACCTGATGGTAAGCACATCAATCTGTCTGATGCACTGCCCACCCTACATCTCTCCCCATCTCCCCATCTCCCCATCTCCCCATCTCCCCATCTCCCCATCTCCCCACACTCCCTACTCCCTACTCCCTACTCCCTACTCCCTACTCCCTACTCCCTATTCCCTTAATAACCAATTCAAGTAATCACAATATCCAATTCCGAAACCCCACACTCCCGGGCTTTAACACACCGTTCAATATAAAGTTCAACCACCCGGTCTTGGTGATTACTCTCTAAAAGTTCCTCAAAAATCCGTTGCGCCTGAGCAAACTTTTTTTCTACATAATAGGCAACTGCTTCCTCAAACCGAGGAGTTGTTTTGGACTTGAAAGCAATCAAATCCTCAGGATTAGCATCATACACTTCAAAGATTTCCACCGGTTTACTTTTACCCTTCACCTTAACTCGCCCTAGACACCGATAATGATAACTTTCTCGATTATCCAGATCATTCAAGGTTGGTTTACTAATCAAAATCTCTGCTCCATAAATCTTGGTTAAACTTTCCAAACGGGAGGCCAAATTTACAGTATCAGCAATCACGGTTGTATCCATCCGTTGAGATTCCCCCACTGTTCCTAAAATTAAACTCCCCTTGTGCAAACCAATACCACTCGCAATCGGTTCATAACCACTATTGTTCCGATGGGAGTTATAACTATAAACTTGCTTTTGCATCTCAATGGCTGCCTTTAGGGCATGATCAGCCTTTTCGGGAAACAACGCCATCACCGCATCACCAATATATTTATCAATGAAGCCGTTATAATTACGAATCACTGGGCTGACTCGACTTAAATAGTCATTGATAAAATTAAAATTGTCTTGCGGTGACATCTTCTCTGATAAACTAGTAAAGGAGCGAATATCAGAAAAAAGTACTGTCATCTCTTTTTGGACATTGTCCCCTAATTGGACATCAATAATACTGTCCCTTTCTAAAAATTGCAGAAACTCCCGAGGCACAAAGCGTCCATAAGCTACATTAATTTTGGCTAACTGAAGATGGGTCTTAATTCGTGCTAGCAATTCATTTTTGGATATGGGCTTAGTTAAATAATCATTCGCTCCTGCTGCAAATCCTGCTACCAAATCTGAGATCTGATTTTTAGCGGTTAACAAGACTACGGGTAGTTCATTCGGTAGATATTTCTCACGGATTTTTTTACAGAACTCATAGCCGGTCATTTTCGGCATCATAATATCCAGTAAAATCAAGTCTGGTTTGTATCCTTGGGTAATTTTTGTGAATGCATCTTCGCCATTAACTGCTTTAGTAATCTTATAGTTTTGCAGATAAAGATGGTTGACCAAAACCTGAAGATTTACTGGTTCATCATCTACAATCAAGATTTTCAAGGCTTTCATAGTTGGTGGTGATAAGTTCTGATCAGACATCAGGTGATCAGACATCAGGTGATCAGATATCAGGTGATCAGATATCAGGTGATCAGATATCAGGTGATCAGACATCAGGTAATCAGATATCAGGTGATCAGATATCAAGTGTTCAGAGTCACTTGCCATCGCCAAATAATTCTGAACCTGGGAAACTTCCTCTCGCTGTTTCCTCTCTACTTTACCCTTTGATATCGGTAGAGTGAAACTAAACCGTGAGCCAAGGTTTGGCGTAGACTCCACATCAATATTTCCGCCGTGGAGCTGCACCAGTTTTTTAGTAACAGCTAAACCTAACCCCACTCCTCCATATTTCCTATTAATGGAGCCATTCCCTTGTTCAAAAGCTTCAAAAATTCGGTCTACTTTATCAGGTGGGATACCAATCCCTGTATCATAAACGGTAATTTTAAGATAAGAATTGACCACCTCTGCTGATACTTTAATGGTACCACGTTCAGTAAATTTAACGGCATTACCCACCAAATTATAGAGAATCTGTTGGAGTCGGTTTTCATCAGCATCCACAGGGGGACTCGATGAGGAAACTTGATTAATCAGTTGTAGGTTTTTATTACCCACAAGGGGACGGGATAGCAATAAAACAACTTCTGTGATTTCTCGCATCCCCACTGGCTTGATTCTCAGGTTGATTTGTTTATGCTTGAGGGCAGAAAAATCCAGTAAATCGTTAACAAGCTGAGTTAACCGTTTGCCACTAGAGACAATCAGAGAAAGATTAGATGCTGTTGACTGGGATAACTCACCTGTTGCTCCATCAATCAGAGATTCAGCGATGCCGATAATGCCATTCAGAGGTGTTTTCAGTTCATGAGATGTATTAGCTAAGAATTCATTTTTGAGCTGATCCATTTCCTGAAGAGCAGCATTCTTGGTTTCTAGTTTCTGGTTATATTCCTTTAGCAGTCGCCTGGTTTCAGCAAATCGTCGTTCTAAAATTAATCCTAAGGATAGGATAAACAGCAACATTCCCCAAGGATAGAATCGTTGATACCAACTTTCCGGTTCAAAGCGATAAACTAAAATATCATGCATTGCTGTTATAGCCAGGATAGATAATCCTAAACTAAATATTTTCGCAGAATAGTTTCTCTTATTAATAGCTATAGGAATAGCATGGATCAATAAAATTATTGTACTAGCCAGGAGCAGGTAGTGATCAATATATATCTCATACAACCAGGAACTGTTGTAGATAAAAATTAATCCTAAAGAAATTACGGAATAAATTAGGTGAATTTGCCATAACCGCTGGATGATGGAAAAATACCCTGAACCAAATATTTGTTCAAAACCAATCAGGCTCAGAATAGGAAGAAAACAAAAAGCCGTATATCGACTATACTCCCAATTCATTGAATCCTTAAATAATAAGGGAACAATGGTTGATTGGCTAAGGTTGTAAATGCCACCAGCTATGGCTAATAATGCAAAGGCTAGAATCAATCGTTTATCTTGAGACCGGAATACACAGGTTAAACTAAACCACAGCCCAATTAAAATAAAAATGCAGCCTAAAATAGTGCTTATTTCGTCTTTGAATAAACACCGAATTACGTTAAATTTAGAACCAATAACTATCCGGTCGAAAAAACCGATGTAAATAGACTGCTCACCACCGACATAAACATTAATGAACAATGATTTGCCGGAAAAATTTGAATCAAGAGGAACAATTGGCCATTGATACCCTTCACCATGACCTGGAGGCAATGAGTTAGGGGATAATCGGGTATAAATCAGTTGCTCATCTAAATAAGCTTCTAGTATATTCGGAACTGCTCCGAGATAAAGAGTGGGAGATTGCAATTTACCCTCTGGTAACCTAACCCCTAACCAAACATTGTTTTGCTGTTGATCTTGCGGTGACTTCCATAGTCTTTCTGGAAACGTAAATTCTTTCCAGCAAGGGTCGCCGTTGGAAATCTCGAGCTTAGGACAAAGCTTGGCATTATGGAGGTTATTGATAGAAACATCACCCCAGAGATAGTGCCATCCTTGGGTAATCTCCAATCGCGGCAAGGTTTTAGTTGCCTGAGATTGTGCTTGACTAGGTGCTATGGTTAATAGGCTAATCAGTACTGATATCAAAAAAGCACCCAAACACAAGGGGATTTGGGCACGTTTCCAACTAAACATACGTTTCACTGGTATCTCCTGGAGGGGCTATGGGTCACACCCCCCTCTACTAGTTTAAGTTGGATTTTGGAGCTTGGAAACTGTTTGTTAAACTTTGCTTAGCTCCTGGCATCGGTTAAGTTAGGCAACGAGACTGTAGGAGCTATCTCCGGTAACCCACCAATAGTCAGGGACTAATCAGTGTTTTAATATCTACTTTCTGAACAGTCTCTGATTATTCGGCGTTGCTTAATAATGGAATGATTTTAAGACTTTTGTGGAACTGGCATCTTGGTGGAACGGGCATCTTGGTGGAACGGGCATCTTGGTGGAACTGGCATCTTGCCAGTTTCAATATATTCCCAGGCGGGCAGGATGCCCACTCTACTCCTATTCAAAAGAAGATTCACCAACGCCGATTGTTCAATGTTCAAATACATCTCGATAGTGCAACAAATCGAGAGATACCATAGTCGGTAACGCCTCAAAGCACTGTTGAGCTAATTCCCACCGGTCTTCCCGTTCCAGCATATTGATCAGTTTTTGCCGCACATTTAACAAGTAGCGCACATCATTAGCAGCGTATTCCAACTGCTCATCGGAGAGGTTAGCAACATTACCCCAGTCAGAACTCTGAGCACTTTTATCCAAATCTATCCGTTCTAGCTCTTTGACCAACTCTTTGAGACCATGGCTACTAGTATAAGTGCGGGCTAACTTACTAGCAATCTTGGTGCAGAATACAGGATTGACTTCAATACCGAGATTTTGCATGAGCATAGCGACATCAAACCGAGCAAAGTGAAACACTTTGAGCACATTAGTCGCTTCTAACAACTGTTTTAATCGGGGTGCTTCTGTTTGTCCTTTGTCAATGCGGACAAAGGTGACTCGTCCTTGTGGATCACACAGCTGTACAAGACATAAGCGATCGCGTTGGTAAATCAGTCCCATGGTTTCCGTATCCACGGCGAGGGAATCTGCCCTTAGATACTCTTGGCATATAGATTCGGGTAAATCGCGATCGCAAACTTGAAAATCCTTCAATTCTTCAATTACAGTTGTGTTGGTCATTGGTTCAAAGGTTATAGGTTGTAGGTTCTAGAAGTTTGTTGGATGGGATAATGTTTGATGCGATAGTATTGATGCGATAGTATTGTTAGGGATAACTCCCAGGATTTGGTTTATTCGATGCTCCTATGGGGTACCGTTTCTGTTCCCATGATCAGAAGGTCTACGGCATAGTTATTCGTTAAGATGACAGTAACCACTGAGACTAACCACTACCGGTAGTGTTAGTTAGTAGTGTCAGTTAGTAGTGTCAGTTAGTAGTGTCAGTTAGTAGTTTTATTTATCGCTGTAAAGCGATGTTATAGCACCATAACTAGCAAATAAATCACAGTGGTTACTAGAGTTAACCACCCTTGATAAAAACTTGGGTTAATTCCACAGCAAAGATCAGCATTCCCAAACTAATCTTGACCAATGGTGTTGGCATGAGCAGGCTGGCTAAAAGCTGGGCTCTAATTTCTAGGAATTACTGTATCGTAGTTTACAATTTACCCTTGACAGTCCACATTTCCTATGTATTTTTTATTTTCTTAATCTTTTGACGTCTGAGCTGACATAAATTTAGCAACAGTTTGCACATCCTTATCACCCCGACCGGAACAGTTAATCACGATCTGGGGATTACCACTGAGTTGGGGACACAGAGTTTCGAGATATGCGATCGCATGAGATGTTTCCAGTGCCGGTATAATTCCCTCCAGCTGAGACAAGCGTTGAAACGCAGCCACGGCTTCTTTGTCTGTAACACTATAATACTCTGCCCGACTGCTATCCTTCAAATAGCTATGCTCTGGACCAACACCAGGATAGTCCAATCCAGCACTAATCGAGTGAGCTTCGAGCACCTGACCATCCTGATCTTGGAGCAAATAACTCATTGCCCCGTGCAACACTCCTGGTCGTCCCTTAGTTAGAGTAGCCGCATGTTTAGCAGAATCTACACCAGCGCCTGCTGCTTCTACTCCAATCAGCCGCACAGAGGGTTCATTAACAAACTCATGGAACAGGCCCATGGCATTGGAGCCACCTCCGACACAAGCTAACAAAATATCCGGCAAACCGCCCCACTTTTCCAAGCATTGAGCGCGAGTTTCCTGGCCAATCACAGCATGGAAATCCCGTACCATTTTTGGGTAAGGATGAGGACCTGCCACTGACCCAAGGATATAGTGAGTAGTTTCCACATTTGTCACCCAATCTCGAATCGCTTCCGAGGTAGCATCCTTGAGAGTACCAGTCCCAGCCGATACCGGTTGCACCGTTGCTCCCAGTAGCCGCATCCGAAACACATTCAGGGATTGCCGTTCCATGTCTTGAACGCCCATATAAATGACGCATTCGAGACCAAATCGAGCACATACTGTTGCGGTAGCCACACCATGCTGACCCGCTCCCGTTTCAGCAATGATGCGCCGCTTACCCATGCGCTGGGCTAGCAATACCTGAGCCAGAGCATTATTAATCTTGTGAGCACCGGTGTGATTTAAATCTTCCCGTTTTAAATAAATCCGTGGTCCACTACCATCAGATTTGGTATAGTAGTTACTCAGACGTTCAGCAAAATACAGAGGACTAGGACGTCCGACATAGTCTCGCAGCAGTTGTTGTAGTTCCTGTTGGAAATCCGGGTCATTACGGTATTGTTCAAAAGACTGCTCTAGTTCACTTAGAGCAGGCATCAAGGTTTCTGGAACATACTTGCCACCAAATTTACCAAAACGTCCCAAAGCGTCCGGTTGTTGGGTCGCTTGGTCCCTCTGGTCGCCGATACTAAGGGGTAGGGGGGTTTTAGTCACAGCGGTGTCAAACAATTATAGAACGAACATCTCGAATATATATTATAAAACCCAAAATGCTTTACCACCAGTCTTCTAGCATTTTGTATCAACACTAACAATTATTTTCGAGCTAATGTAGAAAAGTAATGACCATAATGACAAAGCCGGTGCCTTAGCAGCTTACCATGAATGAACCAACTGATCAACAAATTAACAATCACTCCAATTCCGTAGAGGCAGATGTTCAACCAAAGGTCAGTGTCGAAGAATTCAGTATTAGTGGTAACGACCTGATTGACAAAGTTAAAGACCTAATTAATCAGGGGAATATTCGCCGAATTATGATCAAAAATGAGCAGGATCGGATTTTGTTGGAGATTCCGCTAACTTTTGGCGTATTAGGAGGATTTACTGCTATTTTCTTGGCTCCTTGGTTACTCCCCCTGGGAGCGATCGGGGCATTGGCGGCTCGATTGAAAGTAGTGGTAGAACGAAAGGAATAGCAGTCTAGATATCTACGAGATCTACCCTAACCCCTAAACAGGTATGGGACATCCTAGAGAAAGATTGCCCGCGATCGCTAAAAATATCTTAAGATATACTTAAGATATACCTTGAGCGGTCAACTTTGAGTGATCAGCTTTGAGTGATCAGCTTTGAGTGATCAGCTTTGAGTGATCAGCTTTGAGTGATCAGCTTTGAGTGATCAGCTTTGAGTGATCAGCAGTCAGCCAAAAGCCTATAAGTCACCCTGGACAACTAAACTAATTATGCCAGTGTGACTTACATAATCATGGGTTTCTTGCTCTGTAGCTGGGCGGTTAAGAGAGCCCCTGAGGTGCTGAACTGGTGGCTTGAAAAAATAAAATTAGTTAAACCAACTTAATTAAATAAACCTGAGCAAAACTGCCTAATCCTAGCATCAAGCCGACTCTCAAAGCTATCAGTTCTGAAAACTATCAGTAAGTAATGATTCAATAATCTCCGGGACTGGATGAGTGATTGGTATCACTGGGTTTGACCAGGGGCTGGTAAAGGACAGCAATTGACATCATTCAAGCAAACTTTGCCCCACTTTAAGGCCCAACGAACCAAACCAACCCGGTTATCAGTGCAGGTTTTGGTCAGAATGTTACTGATATGATTATCAACAGTGCGCTTACTGATTGCCAGCTCCTGGGCGATCTCGAGATTGGTTAAACCAGCCGCTACATGTTCGATGATTTGCAATTCGCGGTAAGACAGAGTTGCGGGAGTCTGGGATTTACCACTAGCCATAAGTAATTTTTCTCTAGTAGATATACCTATCTTATCTAATTTTACCGCCAATGGTGACCCGCTTCACTTAATTTGCCATGGGGAAATTAAGTGATTATCAATAAACAGGACAAGGAGGAGTTGGGGAAAGGGGAGTGGGAGGAGTGTGGGAAGTGTGGGAAGTGTGGGAAGTGTGGGAAGTGTGGGGAGTCAGATGAGCAACTGGCGTCGAAACTTCTGAAATTAACATCAATGGAGAGCAACTAATGGAAGGTCTTAGTAATTTTATTAACCAGAGAATGGAAGAGTGGAAAGTCCCAGGGCTGGCTGTCGCTATTGTTCACGATAGCGAGATCATCTTTTGTGAAGGCTTTGGTTTTAGGAATGTAGAAAAAGGCTTAAAAGTAACCTCTAAAACCATCTTTCCGATTGGGTCTTGCACTAAAGCGTTTACCACAATGGCTATGGGCATCTTGGCTCAGCGACGAAAATTAGATTGGGATAAACCAGTTAGACATTATCTGCCCACGTTTAAACTATACGATTCCTATGCTAGTGAACACATGACTCTCCGTGACCTGGTCACTCATCGTTCTGGCTTACCCGAGCATTTGTTCATGTGGTATAACAGTTCTTTGACTCGTAAAGAAATAGTTGAGCGCTTACAGTATCTCGAACCTAATCATGAATTGCGGAGTGTCTATCAGTATCAAAATTTGATGTACATGACGGCTGGCTACTTAGTCGGTCAAATTGCCGAGAGCAGCTGGGAAGAATTTGTTCAGCAGGAAATTTTTAATCCCTTGTCGATGGCAGACAGCAATTTTTCCGTTGTCAAATCCCAGGAGACTGACGATTTTTCCCTTCCTTATCGAGAGAAAGATGACGTAGTTAAAGCCATCCCATTTCGCAATATCGACGCCATGGGTCCTTCTGGCTCTATTAATTCCAATGTTACTGATATGGCGAAGTGGCTTCTACTCCATCAAAACCAGGGAAACTATGAGGATAAGCAGATTATCAACCCTGGTATTCTGACTCAGATGTATACACCACAAATCGTGAGGCCGTCATCCCTTGGGTATCCGGAAATCTGGCATTACTCTTATGGATTAGGATGGTACCTCACTGCCTACCGAGGTCATAATCACGTTCAGCATGGGGGTTATATTGACGGATTTTATGCCCTGACAACGTTGATGCCTCAAGATAAAATTGGTGTGGTAGTTCTCACCAATCTCGAAGTAAACCCATTGCGAGAAATTATAACTTATCACATTTGCGATCGCTTGCTCGGTCTCGACGAAGTTCCTTGGAATGAAAGGTATAAGAGTAAGGTTGAGGAAGCTAAACAAGCGGCTGTTCAAGGCAAACAGAACACCAAACCACAGCCTAAAACTGGCACTCAACCCTCACATCCCCTAGAAGATTACACAGGATATTTTGAGCATCCCGGATACGGAATAGTTTCCATTGCGCTCAAAGACCAGCAGTTAACGGCAACTTATAATTCCATCGTTTACGAACTAAAACACTACCACTATGATAGTTTTGAATTACTATCAGAGGGTTCTGATAATTTTCAACTATTATCATTTTTTAATGACCCCAAAGGAACTATTCAGAGACTGTCCATACCTCTAGAACCGACGGTGAAGGATATTGTATTTGAACGAATCCCTGACCAAAGCATTTTAACCACTAGTTTTATGGAAAAATTTGTGGGTGACTATGACATTTATGGTCAATCATCTATAACTATCTTGATCAAAGATAATAAACTATTTTTGTCATTAGCTGGTCAGCCAGAGATAGAGTTAGTTCGTTACCAAGGAACCGAATTTTATTTTAAGGATGTACCAGGATATAGTATTAACTTCACTACCGATAATGCTGGGGTTGTGACTCAAGCAGTGATTACTCAACCCAATGGCGTATTCACGGCTAATAAAAAAGTGTCTACCTAAGCTATAGGAAAGGGAGTAGGGAGTAGGGAGTAGGGAGTAGGGAGTAGGGAGTAGGGAGTAGGGAGTAGGGAGTAGGGAGTAGGTAGAATGAAATTGTCTGTACCTCATAAGTACCAGAAATGGTATATATGTATAATAAACCTCTTACAAAATTAGTTTTCTGATCGTGTTTCCGTCAATTCTTGTCCACTGTTCCCTGTTCCCTGTTCCCTGTTCCCTGTTCCCTATTCCCGACTTCTGCAAGAAGTCTAATGACTAATTTCTTGAATTCAAACCTTCCATCTACTCAACCCCTACCTAAGGTAATTGCTAATCACATTGCTACAGCACCTAACCAGCGAATTACCTTTGCCCAGTACATGGACTTAGCACTATACCATCCACAGCTAGGTTACTACGCCAGTGGTGCAGTTAACATTGGTTCATCAGGAGACTTTTTCACCTCACCCCACCTAGGAAAAGACTTCGGGGAGTTACTTGCTGAACAGTTTGCCCAAATGTGGGATATCCTCGGACAACCTAATCCCTTTACTCTGATGGAAATGGGAGCAGGACAGGGACTCCTAGCAGCAGATGTTCTAGTTTACTTGCACCAGCACTACCCAGATTGCTATGGTGCCGTAAATTACATCATTGTGGAAAAGGCAACAGCAATGATTGCTCAACAGAAGCAGCTGTTGTTGAAACTCAACCTACCTAGACTGGACAATGACCAGCCCTCGTTACCTGTGCGGTGGTGTTCTTGGGAAGAAATAGAAGACAATTCCGTGACTGGTTGCTGTTTCTCTAACGAATTGGTTGATGCGTTACCGGTACATCAAGTTGTGCTGCAAGCAGGAGATCTCAAAGAAATCTATATCGGAACCGTTGATCAGGATGACATTAAGTTTGTAGAAGTTTTAGATACCCCTTCTACACCCCAACTGAGAGAGTATTTTGATTTGGTAGGTATTGATTTGTTCTCTGGTTCCTATCCAGAGGGCTATCGCTCTGAGGTGAATCTAGCAGCACTGGATTGGATTAAAACTGTTGCGAAACGGTTAAACCAGGGGTTTCTCCTAACCATTGATTATGGCTATCCAGCCCAAAAGTATTATTTGCCAGCCCGTGATCAGGGAACATTACAGTGTTATTATCGCCACCGCCACCATAATAACCCCTATAGTTATATCGGCGAACAAGACATTACGGCTCATGTGGATTTTACTGCCCTAGAGCGACAAGGAGAGTTATGTGGTTTGGGTAAAGTAGGTTTCACCAAGCAAGGGTTGTTTCTAATGGCATTGGGATTAGGCGATCGCATAGCTGCCCTTTCTGATCCTAGAGAAAGGGGAAATGCGAAAGCAACAGCACAGGATGTGATCAACATTATGCAGCGTCGCCAACGGTTACACCAGTTGATCGATCCCACCGGATTGGGTGGCTTTGGGGTTTTAATTCAAAGTAAGGGGTTAACCCCATCAGCAGAAGGGGTGGCTCTTAAAGGGTTGACCGTACCACCGATCAGCTAATAGCGCTGGGAGCGGGGAATAGGGAAAGAGAGGGGAGTGTGGGGAGATGGGGAGATGGGGAGATGGGGAAATGGGGAGATGGGGAGATGGGGAAATGGGGAGATGGGGAGATTTTTATTAAGGGTAATTATCGGTTCTTGTAGTAATAAGGTAAACAATATTTTTTCCCAATTCCCTACTCCCTACTCCCTACTCCCTACTCCCTACTCCCTACTCCCTACTCCCTACTCCCTACTCCCTACTCCCTAAAATTCAAAATCCTATTTATCACAAAAAATTCACACTTGTTTTAGATAGTGTATTTGTTGAATCTTGGCTAGAGGCGATTCATGCACCAATCGCCTCGTTCCTTATATTTAGGCTAATTTTCAGTAAACTCATTCCACCGAGTAATCAGATTAGAAAATTTTTTCTGGATGAATAAACTGGTAACCTGCATCAATTATTTTTTTATTTGACACTCGGGCATTGTAAGGTCGGGCTTTAGTAACGGATGAATCCCAGGATACGGGGGGTAAGTTGTGCTGTTTAAATACTTTTTCAAGCAAGTCTTGATAAGTCAGTATTTGGTCATCTACTAGGTTATAAATCCCTTGAAGTTGGTGAGAACGGACAAATTCTATTGCACCAACTATGTCATCTAGATGAATCCAATTGGTGACTTCTTGACCCGAACCCTCACGAGTAGTACCTGCGAATCGACCAAATATTTTGAGTAGTTCCCGCTTCGGACCATAAATTCCTCCCAGACGCAGGATACAAACCTTCAGATTAGGATTGGATGCTGATAGTAATACCTGCTCAGTTTCTGCCAGAATTTCATAATTGGGACTAGGGGGAGCAATCGGTGATGTTTCGTCTACCCAGCCTGCCTCTCGATCACCGTAGACAGCATAGCTTCCCGTGTAAATTAGCTGTCGTACCGTAGGAGTGGTTTTGAGCACAGAAACTAAGGTTTGGGCTGTGTCTAAGTAGGCTTCTTGATAGACCTTGCCATTGGCAGCACCCACAGACAAAAGAATAATCTCCTGGTTTTTCACTACCGATTCGAGACCAATAGGGTCGTTTCCGTTAACCACAACGACTCGGTCAGCAATTGTTTCTAGTTCTGGGACACGCTCAGGGGTAGTAGTGGTTACTGTAGTTGATAACCCTAACTCTTGATGCCAAAGGTGAGCAACTGCACTACCAACGTATCCACAACCAATGATTGCTACATTCATCGCTCGTATGTTTTAAAATTCGATTATTATAAAAAATCTTACCTTCGCGCAAGCTTTACCCGGGTGTATCTCAATGCATGAAATTAGGCAAAAATTCCGGCGAAAATTCCCGCGCCCGGGCCCCACACTCCCCGCGCCCGGGCCCCACACTCCCCGCGCCCGGGCCCCACACTCCCCACACTCCGCACACTCGCGATCTTTTTTACAAATATGAGATGCACCCTACCCCTTGGGTCTTTCCTTGAAAACCCCGTCTTTTTCAAGGGGGGATGAAACGTGAGCGTGTGGGGCGGTTTTAACCGCCGTGGATAGTTTTCTTGACATCTGGGACTAATTGCGTTAAAATAATCCTGGATTACAGTAAAGTTTTAACAAGAGTAGGAAAGAAAAATTTAGCAAGTAACAAAAGTTAAAAAAAAAATAAGTTAATAAACTAATAAAGTAATAAACCAACAAATTAAACCAATAATTTCAAACAATAATTTAAAAATAAGTTAAAAAAAACAATAAGTTATTGCCCAAATCCTTCGTCCGTAGAGTAAAGTAAAAAGTATCGCCAGAGATAGGGTACTACGTAATCCTTGCCTAACAATTTGGTCACCTAGGTCGGCTTAGAAGCAAATAACTAGTTAGCTATCAAAAGCCGTTTTGAGAAACAAGTTACAGCAGGGAATGCGGAAAACTGGGTCAATAAGACCTAAAACCCTTCGGTAGATTTGCCCTCTAGCTTGGTTGGTATAAACCCGTCAGGTTATGGCGAGTCTATCAACCTAGAATCTCCGTCCGTTTAGAGCGGAAAATGTCAAGATAGAAAAGTTTAGCTATCAGCAAGCCCCAGGTCTATATGGCTCGCTACAATCGTTCCATTAAAATCACTATTTCCCTTGATCGTCTTCTACCGTTACTGATTGAGGTTCTAAAATCCTGCCATTTTGAGATTCTCTACGAGAGTGATGACTATATAATGGCAAGAGAGAGTCCGGATAATATATCCTTTACCAAGCTGGTTACAGTGGACGTATTGATTGACAAATCGAAAGCCACTGAGCAACAAGTGCCCATAAATTTTGTGGTCAAAAATGAAGAGTTACCTCTACAGGTTAATAACCATTGTCGGCAAATGTTTGAGCTACTTCAAGAGGCAGTTAATAACAATCCCGATTGGCAAATTGTGGAGGAGCTAGCTAGTTAACAAGTAAGCAATCAGCAATCAGCAATTAGCAATCAGCAATTAGCAATCAGCAATCAGCAATCAGCAATCAGCAATCAGCAATCAGCAATCAGCTATCAGCAATCAGCTATCAGCTATTGAATAGCTTTTGAATAAAAGAGGTTTATTTTAAGCACCTCAAGTAGCCTGGCCATTCCCGTAGCGTGGCCAACGGCTAACCGCTCACCGCTGACCGCTGACCACCTAGCTAGTTAACAATAGTTTTAAAAACATCTTCTCCATTGTAGCTCGCTACCAGCTGCATTTTTAAAGGACCAGCTGTGTAGGCAGTTTCTTGGGCAATAGCTTTGACATTAAGGGGTTGACTATACTGCTCCAGCTGCTCAATAAAGTTGGTTAGGGTGGTCAGCCGACCATCTCCGACTTGGATATCACCCAAAATCCCAGCGCGACGAGCACGGAACTCAGAGGCGGCCAACAACTGATCGAGCCGCTTGCGAATTTGCTCATTGGTCATAGTTGAGGGATTAGTCGAGATGGTAGCAAGCACATCACCCCCCTTAAAGACAACCTGATTGAGGGCTGCATCTGCAAATACTTGTATTGGTTTTTCCCCCTCAACGTAGTTACCCGCTGAGAGAATTCGCACCACGTAGTCTCTACCATCTTTAATCTGCTGGATTAACTGATCTACTTGTGCTTGAGTAATTTGCACCAGTGGCTCTTGGGAATTACTGCTACTAGCACGGGTAATGTCTACGGCTGTCTTATTGGCTTGGCTCAACAGTTGATCAACGGCTTGATTTACAGCTGTTGGATCGACAATTCGTACTACTCCAGAGGTGAGTACCTGACCACGAAATAAAGCAACATTTCCCTGACGCAGTACTCGATAATTCTGATAGTACTGTTCTAGAATTGCTAGTTCCCGTTTTAAAAAAGCCAGTTGTTTTTCTTGTGATTCAAGTTGTTGATTACGTTCAGCAAGTTGACTCTCCTTTTGTTTAAGTTGTTGTTCAAGTTCTTTAAGTTCTTGTTCGAGTTCTTTTAGGAAAGTTTCACGCTGAGCAATGACTTGATCTCGTTCAGCAATTTTCTGGTCAAATTGTTTTATAGCTTGGTCTTTCTCAGCCAGCTCCTGCTCCCGATCCTGGATCGTTTGGTCTTGTTTGAGGATAGCTTGGTCTCGCTCTTGGATAGCTTGGTCTCGCTCCAGCATTTCCTGATCCCGTTTCTTCACCAATTCTTTTAATTGAGTGATTTGGCTTTGGAGTTGGGTAATTTGTTCATTGAGTTGATTCCGCTGTTGGATTAGCAGCTGACGTTCCCTTAGGAGTGATTTAATTTCAGTACGCAGCACCCCAACCTGAGCAGAGACGTCTTTCAGTTGATTTTGAGCCTGTTGGAAATTTCGATTGGTTTCATCCAAACGCTTCTGAACCTCTATTTGCTCTGCTCTGGCGTCCTCTAACTGCCGCTCTACTCGATCTTTCTCATCCTCTAATTGGCTGACCTCCCGGCGAGCACTTCTAAGTTTTTTGAGGATATTATCAAGCTCAAAAATCCCATCCCGTAGAGACTCACTGGTGGCAAACAAAATCCCCAAGGTCGAGGCGGAAATTAAGCCACCGGTGATAATTGTTACTACCGTGGCAGTAGTACGGGGACGTAGATTAAATAAACTCAGCCGTGCTTTTCCTACTCGTGTACCCATGCGATCGCCTAAGGTAGCGAGTAACCCCCCCAACACCAAAATTGAGGCAATCAGGATATAAGCGCTGGTCATCTAAAGCCTCACGGGACAGTGGAAACTACTATTATTTATGTTATTTATGTTATTTATGTGGTTATTTATCTGGTGAAGGAAACGCGAGGAGGCGATTTTAACTGTTGTCAAAGTACTACAATAATAGTTATACAAAAAAAAACATTCGGTTGGCTGGGACTCCCAGTAGTGGGAGCTTCCACTGAAAAGACAATCAATCGAAATTATTGATTGGCTACAGCCACGTAGTCTAGTTTTAGCCCCTACAAGCAAAGGCTTTAAGGCTAGTGAATTAAACCACATACTTAACCTCAACCCCCACCACCGTGAGAGAGTAGCGGTAATTGGCACTGCCTGATGGACTGCAAGCTTATTGGTGTTACGGCAGGTTAAGTTGATGTGATTGTTTCGAGCAATGGCTAACATTTGTTAGTTAACTCCTCCGAAGAATCTGCGCCTATGGAAGAGCGCAGAGTTTCAATACTCCATTGTTGTCTATCCAGATACAGCCTATCTCATAGGTTTAGAGAATTATGTTTTTTTATGGTAAACGCTCCAAAAGATTTATCGACTTCCAGCACCAGCAGTAGGGCGTGGGGAGTAACCCATAGACTAACAAATTATCCCTAGTTTGTACAAAGGGCGCTCTAAACAATAGACCTGGGAGTTTTGAGTTCTAAAACTAAAAAAATGTGATTTTTATTTAAAATTTTTGTTGAAAGAATTATTTCCTTGGGCTGTAACGCTTATATGCTACACTCTACAAGTCTTTGCATAAATGAAGTATACCACGCCTCACACCCTACCCGAGATAACCACACGATACCGGATACAGACCGATGATTACTCCAGATGAATGCCATACAGACGGGTAGGTGTCCCATCTGGGCATCTAGATTCCATTTGATTTTACTATAGGCTATCCACTCTCCCCTCACTCTCCAACCGATGCGTTCACCTAGCCTGACGCAGTCTCCTCCAGCCTCTTGATAAATGGATTGTTGAACACTAAGTCCAAAGTGTCCTTGGCTGTATCTTACCCAAAGCTGGTCAATGGTCAGCAGGTCAGCACAGGGAAATGTTTTGAGCGACTCTACATCTAGCCATTTTTCAGCTTCTCGACCTGCTGCTTCCAGGAGTACCCTGGCTGTCTCTAAGTCGGCTTCTTTCCACTTTCCTGCTGCTAGTACGTCTCGCAGTTTAGTGTAGTCTACTCCTTTTTCAGAACGCAGTTTGAGTTCAGGTTCATAGTGATGTCGTGTCATAGGTTTGCGCCATGGTGATGGGAGTTGATCAGCAAAGATACAGTAAAGATAAAGTTTTGGCTTGTCTGTCAGGTGTGGGGTACATCCATCAACCATAGCATTGCCCTAATAGTCAACTACCAGACACTGACCGCAAAGCCATACAGCAATAATCGAGAAATTCTAGGTATTAGGCTAATCGTATTAGGTATGAGCTACAACAGGGGCACTTGAGCACCTCCGTCCTAAGAGAGCTAGACAACTTTCAACAGAACCCTCCCTAGAGTCTAAACCCTAGAGCCTAAACCCTAAATTCTGTTCGCGAAGGGTGACCGCAGGTCAAACAGGTATCTAAGAGACAAAATATGTAACAAAATGCGTTCCCGTAGCGTGGCCTACGGCCAATCGCATCTTTACAGATGTTCCTAGTCGTGCTTCAATGTATAGCCTGTGGTTATGGATTTTAACAGGAAACCCGCAAAAAAAGGCTTAGGGGTAACACCCCTCATTCAAATTAACTACCAGTATCGGAAAATTACTGGTAGTCTAATTTAATGAACATTAGACCTGCTCCCATTTAGTTGCTCCATTTCTGTTGAAGGTTGACACACAATAATCAACTGTAAAGTGTCAACATAAGGTGTCAACATAAGGTGTCAACAAAACCAAGTTTCACCGAATCGTGCAGGTAAAATGTGGCTCAAACGGGTTTTTAATGCAAATTATTACGTTGGAGCAAACCGAAAATTATGGCACCTGTATGGCCTCTACAGACGGTCGTGTTTCAAACTCTCTTCCTGCTGGTGGTAATTGCGGTGGAAGGGATAGTCCTGCAACGAGGGCTAAAACTCAACCGCAAAACCAGCATGCAGCAAGCTACATCGATTAATCTACTTTCCACTATTGTAGGTTGGTGGTGTTTTTTTGCCCTTCACGACCAACTCCCTACGGAATTTCAAGGCCAGATGATTAGTTATATCTTTTTCGATCACTTTTCAGAGGATAAGCCTGACAATTTTTATACTCTTATCGCTATGAGTGTGATCACAATTTTCTTTCTTTCCTTTATTATTAAGCTGGCAGGGCTGAGGTTACTCAAAATCTTTTTAGAACTAGCTGAAGATCAGGCAACTGCTTCCACATCAGCTTCCGACGAGGAAAAGTCATTATCCTTGAGGCGCTCTGGTAAGAGAGGATCGGGTGGGGAAAATCGAGCTATGGTCGTCCTCATTGCTAATTCCTGTAGCTATAGCGCTATTTTACTGCTTTTGTTTCTGCGTTTCCTTTATGTCAACCCCATTAGTGGATAACTAGCGTCGTGAAATTTTTCACATCCCTATTCGAATTTGTCATTGGCTTAGCGGTGGTAGACTCGCTGGTAAAGGTACTGAAACCTCCCAAGGCATTTTCCTGGCAGGCTCTAATGTGGCTAACTGTTTTTTCCTATGTAATGGCAGGGTTAGCCACGGGATTTGTACAACGGCTGATAGCAAGCTGTGGTGGTATTTTCTTTATTTTATTTGTCTACTGGGTAACGGCAGCGGCGGCTAAGCTAAGAATTGCCAAGAAGAACAAAGACGCCAAGACAGGCTTGCCCCTGGGTCCCTGGATTACTGGCGCACTAACTAGTATTTACCTATTCGGCATCAATTTAAACGTTGGAGAATACCAGCTCGTAATTGACGGTATCAGTACCTATTTATTGGGCATCGACTCCAAAGACGTATCACCCTTGACGTTCATTAGTTGGCCATTGATATCAGCCGTAATTGCGGCTTTACCTTATATTTTAGCAGTAAGATTGAAGGTAAAAAAACCGTCTCCAGCAGAACGTCAATATCTAGTTATCTTATTCGGTAGCCAGCTCCTGATTAGCTGCTGGATACAGTTTTATTTCGTGATTCAAAACTGGCTAGTGCAATATCCTAGCTTACTGAGCGATGATTTTATCCATAGTTCCTTTGTCTGGAAATTGCCCTCTGCCCAAGTCACTATGGTATCTAGAGGTGTATCGATCTTAGAGGGGATGGAAGTTCAATTGAAAGAAGAGTTGAATGAAAAATCTTGGTCAGAGGTTGAGAAATCCCTGCTTAAAGTAAATCATAAAAAGTTGCTGAAGGGAATTGAATATCAAGCCAAGCAAAGCTCACCGGTTGCTGAAGATCCTCTATGGAAAGTGACCTATAAATTTTCATCCAGGAAGTCTGGGTCTGACTATAACTTAGACTTGCAGGCCAATTGGAACGGCCCCCGTTCAAACCCTGACACCAAACCTGACTCTTATTCCTTCACCAAGTCTTGTCGCATTAAGCAGGTAGATGGGCGATCAGGGTTAGGTTCTAAACCAATTGGTAATGTGGAATGCCAAGCCTCTAGGACAGGAGAAATTGAGGTGTTCGCTGACCAAGGTAAACAGTAAAAAGTAAAATTCAAAAGACTTGCTTGGATCCAGTAAACTAGAAAATAGCAACTAGAAAATAGCAACTAGGAAATCTAGGATTTATAAATAGGACACGAACAATATTGCTGATTTTTAATAACACCAAAAAATCTTCCAATCTCTTTCCTACTGCTCCCTACTCCCTGCTCCCTGCTCCCTTTTTAATTTAATCCTATGTTCACAACTAAAATAAAAATGCTATAGCAAATACTAAATACCAATTACCAATTACCAATTATTAAATACCAAATGACCAATGACCAATGAGGAAGAACAAATTCCCATTCATGGTATCAGTGGACTGGGAAAGTGTAGCAGCACGAGGATACTATCAGCCCTCCCGTAACATCAAAGTAGCTGAATCGGGGGGAGCTTACCAATTACCGCTCTCCTTTGAGACTCACTCACCCAAGGGATGCCCTAGGATACCACCAGATATTCAGTTGCGGCAGTATCAGCGGCAAGCGGTGGCCAATTGGTTTGCCCATCGGGGACGAGGAACCCTGAAAATGGCAACGGGTAGTGGTAAAACGATTACTGCTTTAGCGATCGCAACGGAACTGTATCAAAAAATCGGCTTACAGGTGTTGCTGGTGGTTTGCCCTTACCGCCACTTGGTTACTCAGTGGGCAAGAGAATGCGAACACTTTAATCTCGAACCGATCTTAGCCTTCGAGAGTGTCTACAGTTGGCAGAGTCAACTGTCTGCCCAGCTATACAACCTCCAGGTTGGGAAACAATCGTTTATTACCATAATCACTACCAATTCTACCCTGATTAAGGATGGTTTCCAGTCTCAGCTGAAGTATTTTCCTGATAAAACCCTGATAGTGGGAGATGAAGCCCATAATTTGGGGACTACCCGCATCGAAAAGAGTTTACCCCGTAACATTGGACTGCGCCTTGCTCTGTCAGCTACACCGGAACGGTATTTTGATGAAGCTGGCACAGAAGCGTTGTTTGACTATTTTGGTTCAGTATTACAACCAGAACTGACCTTAGCCGATGCGATTCACCAAGGAGCGCTAGTGCGTTACCTATACTATCCGGTGTTCGTGGAATTAACAGAGGCGGAAAATATTGCCTATGCTAGATTAACTCAACGGATTGGTTGGGCATTAGGGGAAGCAGACGATATAGAAAATGACACTACTTTAACATCGTTATTGATGCAACGAGCTCGGTTAGTTGGGGCGGCTGCTAACAAGTTAAGGGCGTTGCAGCGGTTAATGGCTAAGCGTCTCAACACCTACCATACCTTGTTTTATTGTGGGGATGGTTCCGTAGATGGGCAAGTGAGTAATGAAAGCAACCGTCAGTTAGCAGCAGTAACCCAGTTATTAGGTTCTCAACTGGGCTATCGGGTCAACACCTACACTGCTCAGACACCGTTGGCAGAACGGGAGGAATTACGTCGTCAATTTGAGCGGGGGGAGTTGCAGGGGTTAGTAGCAATTCGATGTTTGGATGAAGGGGTGGATATTCCATCCATTGAAACGGCGGTAATTCTGGCAAGTAGTAGCAATCCCCGGCAATTTATTCAGCGGCGAGGGCGAGTGTTGCGACCGCACCCAGGTAAGGAACGGGCAACGTTATTTGACATGATTGTTTTGCCCCCAGATTTAGGACGAGAAACTTGGGAAGTGGAACGGAGTTTGTTGAAAAAGGAATTGAAGCGATTTTTGGAGTTTGCTGAGTTGGCCGATAATGCTGGGGAGGCCAGGGTAAAATTGCTGGAAATTCAGCAGCGCTATGGAGTGCCAGATTGCTAATTCCCAAGAAAGCGATTTTTCTAAGAGACCAGTTTTTCTGGCCTCCCATGATTTTTGATCAAAAAAAGCGATGCAGCGCGGTCTTGGGGAGCCAGTGCGGTCTTGGGGGTTCCCCCCATGAGCAACTGGCGTGGTTTCCCCCATGACCGCGCTGCATCAAGACACGGTGGCAGTGTCACCGATTACGACAATAAACGATTGTCAATCTTCCGGTTCAAAATCTTCCTTACTCACCCCACAGGTCGGACATACCCAGTCATCTGGAATATCTTCAAAGGGTGTTCCCGGTGCAATGCCACTATCTGGATCCCCTACCTCTGGGTCATATACATAGCCGCAAACGGTACAGACATATTTCTTCATGGATATTGACCTAAATTAGTGTTCTTCTCTCATCAGTCTGATCATATCGTGTGCCGTTGTTTCGGTAGTGTTCTTTGTTATTGTTTTTTTATATAATTAATTCCATGACTCCCATGGAACTGAGCGACCAAGCAGTTCTTCCAATGCTGTAACTTCCTGTTTATAATACTTAGTAAGAGCATTTTTGATAGCTGGTGAAATCGACACTTTTTCCTGAGGCTGCACGTTAAGGCGTAAATAGATCGGATCGAGCGACCGTCGAATTTTCCTTAAAACTTTGTGAATGGGTTTGTCTTGTGTATATTGACGCATCGACTTTAAAAACTGCTCATAATTCCGGTGAAACCACCAATTTTTTACTGCCTTGCTGGGATTATATACTTTAAAGAGATAATCCCCATAGAAGCTGGGATCAATTCCTGCAAATCCACAGATTTTTTCAAGCACAGATTTGGGATTACGGGATAATTCTTCATAAAAATCTACATAAATTCTATCGGAGCCGAATAAGTCAAAGTAAGGCTTTAAGTAGAAAGAATAACGTCCTTGCTCAAGGGAACGCATATAGGTATAGGTATTTTCGTGATAAAAATTATCATTAATTAATTGCTGGTTAACATAGTTATCAAAGCTGATATCTTGAGGAATATACTCTTTCTGTTTAGCAAACTTATACCAAGAAATTAAGCGATAAACCGGTTCCCTTAGGATAAATATAAGTTTTACATTTGGTAGAGATAGTTTGATTTTATGGGGTGTCCCTGATGAGTAAAGATAGTCTGGTGTTGCCTCCATCCGAATTTTTTCGCAATGGTAACACTGAGCATAACGGAAAATATCATCATATTTTTCTAGACCATCTTCATATCGATAGTTGGAAGCTTCCGGATAATCTTTATCCAAAAAGAAGCGAATTTCTTTGAGGTTAGAGGTACAAACTTGAGGATGATCAGCTAGGTAATAAAATAGTGATGTTGTTGCCGCTTTTGTCGTGCCTCCAATAATCAAGTAAGCGTGCTGTTTAATACTTGAACTATTCATAGAGTTTATTAACCCTGATTAACTAGGATGGTTGGTGAGGACAGAAACACCCTTTTGATGGAGTAGATAGATGATAAGTATCACATAGATAAGAGCCATAACAGGCCAACTCATAGCAATACCAATCAATCCCCAAACTTGCCAAAATAACCAACTCAGAGCAACCCCTACAAATGCCATAGTCACCATACTCCAGACAACCAAACCATAAGCTCTCTGAGCATACAAGCCAGCTTCAAGCACGGGGATTAGAGAAATAAATGCCAACGACAGCCCTAACCACAAGAACACTTGAGACGTCTGCTCAATAGAGGTAGCTTCAAAAGAACCATGTCCGTATAGCAAACGAATGATTTCCCCATGGGATACCACAATGAAAAGTACTGCAGGTAAGCTTACTAATAGGGTTTTAGTCAGGTTTTTGCGCAAAGCCGATCCCAACCGGGATTTATGCCCAGCTAAGTCATGCTCTGTCATGGCAGGCAAGCTGGTGGTAGCAATACTGACACCAATAATCGTTTGAGCAGCGGAGACGATCCGAATCGCAAAGTAGAATGTGGACACCCCACCAACTGCTACTAAGGAAGGCAGCATCTGGCTCTTGACTAGATTAGATGCGAGCTTAATAACAAAACCGATAGTGGGTAAAGAACCTGCTTGCCACAGACGCAGGAGGTCATCTTTGCCAGCCCAGGCCAACCATTGATGCTGGTGTCCCGCTTTAAAAGCATCTAGAAATACCAGCACAAAGAATCCACCAAATCCCAAGGTATAAGCGTACGCTATCCACAGAGCAATACTAGACTGATGCCATGCCAACCCAATGGCAGCCACTACGAAACCTGGTGCGATCGCATTCCGCAGAGCTACCGCACTAAAGCGCCTTTGGCTGTTGAGGATTACACTAAAGACCGCAATCCCAGGAGCAAACAAAACCATTGGCGCACAGACCCGAAATAAAAACGTTGCTTGTGCTCTACCCTCTGGGGAAAATCCTGGGGCTAACCCAGTTATAATCAATGGCGCTAGAATTTCCAACAGAATAGTTAGACTAACACCGAGTACTAAAGCTAAGTTGACAATGCCACTGACCAAGCGATGATATTCCCTGAGACTCAGAGCATCTCGGCGCTCCATGAACATTGGAACCAAGCTTTGTCTGGTTCCCTCCCGGCTCACGGTATCAATTAGTCGTGGTAAGCTCAGGGCAACAATCAAGGCATCTGTGGTTTGACTAGTCCCCAGTTTCGCCGCCATCAAAATGTCTGCAACCCACGCCAGTAGCATACCCAAGAAGGTCAGAGACATCACTCGCAGCGTGGGAGATTTCCAGCCTTTGATTATACGGTTGGATAGGTTCATTGCTATTACTTACTGCATAGACCTGATTAAGGTAGCAGACTTGGAGTTTTTCCCTTTTGGTTGTCCGTGCTGGTAGTATCCAAAAATTACGAAATTGTTGGTAGATCCAAATTGTTGGTGCTTTTGAATTTACTAGTTTAAGACTCGGGTTGAAGTACCGGAGTGGAATCTTTGGGAGCGTCTGTCTTAGAACTCGGTTTTTCCCAGGCCAGGATAACCAGCCCAGTTGTAATTAACAGGCAAAGCGCCACAGCCCCCAGCATCACCGTTTTTTTGGTATTACCAACAGGTTCTTTCGGTAAGTTCGGCTCTACTAACAATTGCAGGGTTGGATAAGCAGTAGCATGATCCGATTTATTCAAGTTTAATTGAGCCGACTTCGCCGTAAATATAGCTTCAGAGATTTGCACCTCTCGCTCAAGCTCAGTCAGGGTTAACTGCTTCTCAATCAACGTCTGAAGTCTAGACTCTAGCTGAGCAATTTGTTCTGCCAAGGTGTTAACTTGACCGGTTAGTCCCTGTTGTTGAGCTCTCTGGTTAATTAACACTTGTGCCAGATTTGCTCGACCTGTCTGGGCATCTAAGCCTAAATTGAGATTATCCAAACGTTGAAGATCCATCCGCTTGCCCAATAGCTGTTGGCTACGAGCAAGTAATGCCTCAAGCGCCGCTTGCTTCTTAGCTTTGAGATTAATCACCTGAGGGCTATTTGGTGTCCATTGAGTATTGAGTATCGTTAGGTTAGCGCTGATATCGCTATAGTTTTGCCAAAGCTTTTTAAAGACTTCATCATCCTGAAGCATCAGAGCATCGGCTGCTTGGTCAGTTGACAACCTTAGGTTAGCTTCTAGCTGCCTTAATCCAGAGGTAGCCGCTTGCTGCTGAGCCAATAAATTAGCACGCTCCACTCGCAAGCTCTCTACTTCTTCTGAAAGGTTCTTGATTTGTTCAGAAATTTTGAGCGGTGAATTCTTTTTGAATTGAGAAAGCTTTGTTTGGGCTTTTTTTAAGTTACTATTAGCAGAGTCTAACGCTAACAACGTCTTGTTATCCTGACGAGCTGATTCTTCTGCTCTCAAGTAATCAATCCGCTTGACTAAGGCTTGATAAAAAGCCCGAGTATTTCGCTGAGCTTCCAGTTTGCTTTTGCCATCCACTTCAAATTCTATGATAGTGGTACCTCTATCCAAAGAAACCCTTGGCTTGGCAAACTCTTCAAAATCTTTGACTGAGGTATTAACAGCAGCAGCAGCTTCAGTTAATACGACGTCACTCATGGCGATATACTGGTAGTTTTCTCGTGGATCTACCTTTAAAAGATATCCGTAAGGAGACTTCTCACCTGGATTGGAGGAAGCTTGACCGACTCCAGGGAGTTGAACAGATCCTTGAGAACCCACACCAGGTATAATTGCTGCTGCCTTACTGGTGTAAGTTGGAGGGATTTGCTCGAGCACAAAAAAAGCTAAACCCAAAATAGCAGCATTACTCAAAATCCCCAAACTTATGTAGGAAAACCATTTCAACCCATTGGGTCGAGAACGTTGGCGTGCTTTTGGTAAGGCTCGAATCGGAATTGAAGATTCTGTCATCGTCTGTGATCAGAATAGATGCAGTCCACAAATTTACATTCAGACTAAATTATGAATATTTTGTGATTGTAGTTCAGATACCGTGCTTTTAAACAATTTTGACCAGTGGGATAAATCCTCTAGCTGCTATTATTATAGAACTAGATGACAGAATTAGATGACGCCCACAATAGTTTTTTTTTGCCCATTGAAATCACACCCCCATAATACTACAGATGCAGATGGGGTTAGCCAAGACCAACTAACAACGGCCTAGCCTAATCGATCTTAAAATTCACTTGATCAATCAGTTCTGATCCATGTTCAACCTACCCTACAAGGGAAGCCAAGGGTTAACAACCTTCAACCTTCAACCTTCAACCTTCAACCTTCAACCTTCAACCTTCAACCTTCAACCTTGGCCAAAAGGCCACGCAATCGCGTTCAACCTTCAACTTCCAATCTTCAACCTCCCAACTCCCGAGAACGCTGATAAGACCCTAAAACCGCCTCAATCAAAGCTGATCGAAAACCAGCCTTCTCCAACTTAGCGATCGCAGCAATTGTGGTTCCCCCAGGACTAGTCACCTTATCCTTCAATTGAGCTGGATGCATTTGAGTTTCTTGTAACAGCTGGGCTGTCCCCAATACTGTAGACAGGGCCAACTGTAATGCGATCGCTCTGGGTAATCCAGCTGCCACGCCCCCATCTGCTAGGGCTTCCACCAAAATCGCCACATAAGCTGGGCCTGACCCAGATAAACCGGTCACCGCATCCATCAGGTGTTCCGGAATCTCAACTACTTCACCAACAGCCCTAAAAATTGTCTTTGCTTGCTCCATTTGATCAGGCGATACCCATTTTCCGGCCGCTAGGGCTGTGATTCCTGCCCCAACTGTTGCAGGAGTATTAGGCATTGCCCGGATCACTGGCTGGGAGGCAAAAGCGGTTTCCAGTCGTTCCAGAGGCACTCCAGCTATAATTGAAATCACCATTGGCAACGTTCCTAAGCTGTGACCGTTGTCACCTCTACCCATTCCCAGTTCTGCCGCTACCGCTTCAAATACCTGAGGTTTAATTGCCAGTAACAAAACCTCTGATGCTGCCGCTGCCGCTTGGTTATTGGCAGTGACCCTTATGCCGTATTTTTGCGCCAAACCATCACGGCGCTGCTCCAGCAGCTCACTCACCAAGACCTGATCAGGGTGGTAAAGTTGTTGGGCAAGTAGACGGGATAGGAGGGCTTCTCCCATGACACCGCCACCAATTATGCCAAGTTTTATAGGCAACCCAACACCTCTCTTTTCAACTATTAATGTTATTCATGAAACACTATACACTTGTCAAGTCCTGACGCTTACTGAGCCATCTGATCTGGCTCAGAACCCCAGGCTGGTGACGGAGCTGTCTGACGGGGATTAGGGACTTGGGGAGTAGGTATCTCATGAATCACACCAGACTGAGTACTTACCTGAACACAGCTTGGTGTGAACAAGAAAATACTTTCACCAATACGCTCTTGATGACCATCAATAGCGTAAGTCCCACCAGCCACAAAGTCCACCGCTCGTTGTGCTTGGTCTGGATCCATGATAGTCAGGTTTAAGACCACCGACTTCCGTTCCCGCAGTGCCTGAATCACTTGGGGCATTTCTTCAAACGAACGAGGTTCAATCACTGCCACCTCTGAAATCCCATTGGCTGCTCCAGGCATGCCAATCACATTATTGATCGGAGATGGCCCTACGCCTGCTTCTGATACCGTTGTCCGCTCCCGAGAACGACGTCTTGTCGGACGTTCCTCCTCTGGTGGCGGTTGCACCGGTTGCTCTTGTGGGTAGGGAGTTGGGTAAGCATCCCCCTCCATATCTTCATATTCGTATTCGTATTCCACTGGCTCATTCAGACCGACGAAATCGCGCAGTTTATTAAAAATACCGCTCATAGTCAACTCTCCATCACAACTTTAGTGTAAGCTTCTGCAAAACCGATAATCGACCTTCTCTAGGGCAGCAGTCTTGAGTAGATGCTTAGACTAGAACGTAAACAGTCTAACTTACCCCATAAGCTTACTTAATAATTTTCACCCTTGAGAACACCACAAGGTTATCAATATAGAATATATATCTGCCTTCTGCTTGGGGTGTAGTTGTGGAAACAAACACTTAGCAGAAGGTTATGCCATTATATATAAGAGGGCAATATTGATGATGGATGTGGTTGGGTATATACTACCCCATTACTTGGCTCTAGCCATAACCTAATTTCAGAAAACCCTCACAATCATCGTTTATACCTACTTCTGGCGGTAATATCAGCCCATTCACCTTGTCCGGCTCCAAAGAGTCTCCCAATTAACCCGAACGGGTTTCCTAATGGAACTTATTGGAAGGTTTGCTGATGGATAATCCGAAGCTGCTCATAGTCAGCCGATGAACCACTGCGCCTAAGTAAGCGAAGGCGATTTTCTACCAACAGCCGAGCCTCAGAACGACTGATTGGCTCAAAGGCAATACCATTGGTGGTACTTTTCACCAAAAAGAAAAGTCTCTGGGCATAGATCGTAGTGAACAACTCTTGTTGTTCTTCAACAATGCAAACTCGAAACAGTAGACCAAAATTGGGGTGATGGAGGTAGTTTTCAGAACTCATCAAAATCCATACTAGGCGGTACTTGAGCACCGAACAGTCTGATTTGGGTCAAATAAGTCATTGCCATGACTTACTTTTCCTTAGTCAGGTTAGTGGTATTATGCCAGGGGTTTTGGTTAATTAGTTAATTCAGGTCACACTAGGAGTCACCAAGACCCTAACAATTCCTAAAGACTTTAACCAAGTTATAGAGATAATAGCTTGATTAGTGGATTTGAGTTTGCCAGGGAGAACAATTAGGGGATTGGGTCATATTGTTTCTGACACCATAAGATTTCTAAGATCATGGCAATCTGATCTAACTCACTAAGTCTACCCAAATCTTACATAAATACATCTCCCCTACCTTGGTTGAACTGCTCAATACCGATACCAACAGATTTGAGATAGACTGAGGATTGATAAGAATCCCATAGGGAAAGAGGATGGGGAGGAAAAAAATACACTAATAGTTTTGGCAATAGTTTTGGCAATAGTTTTGGCGGTGACTTCGTGAAACTTTAATAAAGATTGCTCAGAAATCCACATGTTTCAAAAATTCTAGGTCGATAATGGTTCTATAAGCTAATGATTCCCCTAGTAATTAGCCAACAAACTATCCGGATTAACGAGTCTAATGACTGAAAAATTGAATGAACAAGAGACAAAAACTATCAGTATAGAGGTGCATCCAGATAATAACTGATTAGGCGTTTTCAGGATGTTATTGATTAAGGGTAAGCATTTTGCTAATAGCCTAATCTCGACCCTGCAATGTTTGTAGGGTCATTATTATGAATTGATAGTGATTTTACAATTGTCCATGTTACTTTGTCTCAATTGCTGGGCATCAAGCGTGAGTAAGTCCTGGTAAATTGGTCACTCAATTTGGTCACTCAATTTGGATAGTAGGCTGACACACTGGGCTGTTAGTCTGTGAACTTCAATCGATAAATCTTTGAGGAGTAAAGTAGAAACATAATGTTTGACTGCATAATCGTTGGTGCGGGACCGGCTGGTGGAACTGCTGCTTATCACCTGGCTAAAGCTGGAAAGTCTGTGGTGGTTCTAGAAAAAGAATCCTTACCCCGGTACAAAGCTTGTAGTGGTGCGGTTTCCCCACAAGTGCAACAGTGGTTTGATTTCGACTTTACACCTGTCATATCTCTAAAAGCTGAGAGTGTACGCTACACCTGGAAAATGGATGATCCAGTAGAGGTGAAACTGGACACTCAAGAACCGGTTTGGATGGTGCAACGAGATGTTTTCGATCACTATCTCATCCAACAAGCCCAAAAACAAGGTGCTGAAATTCGAGATAATACAGCAGTTACAGGGGTAGAGTTTAAGGGAGACCACTGGCAGGTCAACACTGTCAATGGGACTGTGGAAGGTCGCTATGTGATTGCAGCTGACGGTGCTACTGGACCGATGGCAAAATGGTTGGGATTCAAAGAACGTAAGTCACGTTTAGCATTAGCCCTAGAAGTGCCAAAATCGGACACTAATAGTAAGGAGATCCATTTTGACTTTGGTCAGGTCAAAAATGGCTTTATCTGGAATATTCCTAAAGCCGAAGGCTACTCCATTGGTCTTGGCTCCTTACGGGGTGGTGACCTCAAAGACATCCAAAAGATAGTCAAAGGTTATGCGGAGAAATCCGGCTTAGACCTGAGTAGCTGTCAACAGCACGAAGGTGCCATCTGTGTCTGGGAAGGTCAGGAGAAGCTCCATACACAAAATGCTGTATTAGCTGGGGAAGCTGCTTGTGTGGTGGATCCCATGACTGCTGAGGGAATTCGACCCTCCATGTTTAGTGGGATGAAAGCAGCTGAGGCCATTCAACAAGCTTTGGCAGGTCAAGCTGATGCCTTAGAAAACTATACCCAGGTGATGCAGGAAGAACGGGGAACTGATATGAGTTGGGCTGCTAAGCTCGCTGGTGCGTTCTACAGCTTTCCCGGAATTGGGTACAAAGTCGGCGTTAAAAAACCCGTTGCTACTCAAATCATGCTCAACATTCTGTGTGGGCAATTACGCTACTCCGAAGTAGTAAATCGTGCCATGAAGCGCTTGAACCCATTAAGCGGGGGATAATGGTGATAGGATAATTAATCTTTTCTGGTATCTTATCACGTAAATAGTTGGGGTTGTTGAGGGTGGACGCTTGACTGTCAACCCTCAACCGTCAACAGATAATACCATTAATGTCGGGTAAAAATGACCATACTTGACCCCACCACAGGACTACGGGCAAGTAACTTTCCCTCTAGGTCAGTAATTTCCAACTTGCTAAAGTCTAATTCTTGAGACTGACTCAGCATCCTTTGAGCTAAGGTATTCTGCTGAGCATCGTTGAGTTGGTACCACTCATCATTTACCTTGACCAAGAGCATACTTCTGAGAAAGTTCGCCTCAATTGCTTGAATCAGGTCATTACCGTACTGAGCGGTAATAGCGGCAATTTGATTTTGAATTGCGACAATCAGGCTTTGTTCAGGAGTTAACTCTGGTGTGGGTATGGGTTCCGATTCCACCAGTTGTGATTCCTGAGGAACTTCCAAATTTTGTGGAGAATTAATGGTATCAGCAGGAACTTGTGCCACCTGTGCTGGTGTCTTTGGTAGAAGCGTTAGTGTTGTCCATAGAATGACTACTACCACGCTTGCGATCGCACCAGTCAACATCCAATCAGACAGTTTTTCATTCCAAGCTGCCGGTAGCAAGGAGCGGACTTTTTTTAAGGTGCCATCCCAAAACTGGCCAAGAGTACTAAGAATCGGCAGCAAGCGATTCATTAATCCAGACTTAGGCTCAGAAGACGATAACTTTCCCTTGCCAGTTGTCTGAGGCGATGGACTTGTTGTTTCCAAGCTGTCTTCGGATTTATCTGTCACTGATGGTGTCGGCGGCGTTTGAATTGGTTCATCATTTGCCGCTTCTGGCTGCTGTTTTTGCTCTTCTGACATTATACTTCCTCCCAGGCAGCGCCATTTGTTGATTCAATGGATTAACACTCCTCCTTACTCACTATATGTCGGTTTCGCGTTGCTCAAGCAAGTTGATGTCAGGGGTAAGGCTAACCCCGTATCTATAGCACCTCACCCCTCACAGTCCCCAATTTTTCGGTCAAAATGTTCCCATAATGTTAATGGGAAATTGAAGAGGTATTATACCCAATCAATTTCCCAGTATTAAAGCTCCGTCTTCAAGGTAGGAGGGCTGAGATATTTGCGATTCGGTTATACCGCAGCAAAGTAAACTTTTGATTTAACAGGGTCAGGGTTCATAGTTTTGTCACCTGGTTGCCACCCTGCTGGGCAAACTTCATCGGGATGAGCTTGAACGTATTGAATCGCTTTCAAGGTACGCAGGGTTTCGTCAACGCTACGACCAAAGGAGAGGTTATTGATAGTAGCGTGCTGGATTATGCCCTCCTTGTCGATGATGAATAAACCACGCAAGGCAATACCGGCTTCCGGGTCAAGAACGTTGTAAGCTGTGCTGATTTCTTTTTTGATATCAGAAACCAGAGGATAAGCTAAATCGCCTACACCACCACTCTTGCGGTCAGTCTGAATCCAAGCCAGGTGAGAGAATTCGCTGTCAACAGAGACGCCAAGGACTTCGGTGCCTAGTTCTTTGAATTCTTCAAAGCGATCGCTAAATGCAGTAATTTCGGTAGGACAAACAAAAGTGAAGTCTAGGGGATAGAAAAACACAACGACGTATTTACCACCATAGTCAGACAGTTTAATTGTCTTGAACTCTTGCTCGAATACAGCAGTGGCCGTGAAGTCGGGAGCCAGTTGGCCTACCCGGAGACATCCTTCTGTTGTAGTCATATAGTTATGCTCCTTAAAGTGTGTAGGGTGTCAGTTGGCTACAGATTGCTGATCAAGTGGTGGTCACCTCAAACCGTGCTACCCATACTATTTCTCAAAGTGCTGGCTAAATACATACATCTTGAGAGGGAGTTCATGGATAAGAAAAT
>NZ_JAAHHW010000078.1 GCF_010692325.1 Moorena sp. SIO3I8
ATTTCTACTTGTCGGCTGAGTTGCTCTGGGTTTAATCCTTTATTGAGAGCAATTTTTACTCTAAAAAAGTGAGGTAATTCACCACCAATATAACTACCTTTTCCAAGGACTGACTGCGGAGGAAGTTGTTGAGGATTTTGGTTTAGTAGTTGGGAGTCACCAATTTGAAACTCTGCGTCGATAGTTTCGGGAATAGTAGTTTCGGTAATGGTGGGAGTTCCCTCGATAAATAGGTCTAGCAGTGCTTGTAAATTGGCTTTGGTTCCTCGAAAGCGATACCGTTCTACAATATTAGCAATGAAATCCCGTTGTTGTTGGAGAGATAGATCGGCTCTGAGACTCAAAGCTACCCAACTCGCTAACCAGGGTAGAAATTCTTTCGGTGTTTGTTGGGGATCGAAGTATGTATGGATATCGGCAATTTTTTGTTCTAAACCTTTGTCAGAACCTTTGTCGGAAGAGTTGACACCATCTTTTTCAGGACCCAGGAGAATCTTTTCAAAGGCAAGTAAAAATTGCCCGAGGAAAGGTTTGCTTTGATAAATCTCCGGTAAGTATTGTAACAGGTTACTGGGGGCGCTGGTTCTATTTGTCATCAGTTTTTGAGATGCAATGCATTGTTAATTGTTAATTCTCCTCAGGGATAACTGGTTCTAAGGGAGATATGATTTCTATGTCCCTGGCTGTAATAGTTAAATTTACTAGTTCTTCTGGTTTAAGCTGGATGGCACTTAGCTGTCCTGTATCGGTGTAAACTAGGCGTTGTTGGTTGCCTAAAATTGAATCAAGATTAGGCAAAAATACTTCGTCTTGTTGATTATTTTTGGTGATATAATCCACACCTTCTAGTTTATCAAGTAGTTGATAAATTTCGGAAACATAAACATTCCGACCAAATGGCCAACTTGGTTGTTGAGGATTGTTTCTATCTGGCACAACACGGAAAAATTCTTCTAGTGCATTGTTTATATCTCCCCTAGTGTCTGTTTCTTTAGCTTCTCGGTTGAGATGTATCGTTAATCTGATACTAATAGTGAGGTAGCGTGGCCTAACAACATGGATTTTAGTAGTGATTAGTCGCCGTTGTTCTAAGTAGTCTTTTACTTTGTTAATTAGTTCTTGGCTCGGTTGAGGAGTGCTATTATTACTATCCTGACTATGAGGGATAATAATAATACTGACATGACCTGGTTTATCCACAGGTTCCCCTAGGGGATTCTCCGAATTAAGGTTACGTCGAGGCAAGCAGTGCGCTCTGGCAATGGTATCATCTGCTTCTAGGGCTAATTCCACAAAGTCGGCACAGGTGATAGCTCGGTAGCGATCGCGTACCTGATTAATTGCTTCTTTAATCTCTATTTGTAAATCCTTTTTGGGATCGTGCTGCCAACTTTCCCCATTAAGCAGCTTTAAAAACATGATAATATTCGCCTCTGTCACCCGATTTTGCCGATAAAGCAGCATCTCGGTCAGGTAGGCAAATAGCTCAATCAAGGTAATCCCCGGATCGGAGGGGTTATGATTTGTCCATTGGGGGGCGTAAGTCGGAATCAAGCTAATCGCTTCCGCCACCAAATCATCATAGGTTTTGTCATCTAAATTAGGTAATTGTAAAGGCATTTTTAGAATTTAGAATTTAGAATTTAGAATTTAGAATTTAGAATTTAGAATTTAGAATTTAGAATTTGGAATTTGGAATTTAGAATTTGGAATTTAGAATCGGGAATCGGGAATCGGGAATCGGGAATCGGGAATCGGGAATCGGGAATCGGGAAAACTGATCTTACTCCCCATCTCCCCATCTCCCCATCTCCCCATCTCCCCACCTCCCAAACTCCCTACTCCCTACTCCCTACTCCCTACTCCCTACTCCCTTGGCTATACACAAGATTGATGGTATGGTTGCCGGAATAAACCAGAAAGTTACCGGTGACTCTTGCACCTCCTATGTCTTCACATTTTTCTCCTGTGAGACTAACGACGTGATCGACTCCGGGGATGGATTCGAGGAGTCTATATAAATCAGAAAGATAGGGTTCTCGACCAAAATCCCATCCTTTTCGGTCAAAACCGCCGGTTAGGGGATGTAAAAAGCGTTCTAGGGCTTGCTCAATTCCTTGTTCTACTTGGCTGGCTGTTTCTAAGGATGTTACGGCAATGGTAGTGGTGATATTAACACTGACATAGGCTGCTCCAACGACGGAAATTCTAACGGTGGGTTGGGCATTGGTTTCTAGATAAGTTTGAACGCGGTTAATTAATTCTTGACTGGGTAAAGGCTTAGCTTCCTTGGAGTGGGGAACAATAATCACGCTCACCACTCCTGGTACTTTGGCTGGTGCAACAGCAGAATTATTATCGATATCTGTGAGGGGAAAACACTGGGGCTGATTATTAGTAGGAGCAAGCAATTGGGCTAAATCTACGAGGGGAACACATTTTGCCCTGACTACCCCTGGCAGGGCTTTAGCTAAGTCTTGATAATCGTCTTGGGTAACAGCACGGTGGCGGTGGCGAATTTCTTTGGGAATGCGATCGCGTAATGAATCGAGGCTTTCTGCATCTGCCCCCCCTGTGGCTGCTGCTGGGTTAATTACCCGGTCTACATAGGGAATGGTAGTTTTTAACTGCACGATCTTGCCTGCATCTTGGTTACCCTGGCTACCTCCTCCGGTTTGATACTGCTTGAGGCGCAGGTTACCTCTACCAATGGCCGGAATTAAGCCATTAATGCCGTCACCAAACTGAATTGTCCCGGTGAGACGATCTAAAACATAGTGGCGATCCCGTGGGCTAGATTCATAAAAATCCGCTACTTGATGCCAGCGGACCCAAATCTCTTGGGCTCTTCCGGTACTATCGTAAGTAATATTGATCGCGTCTTCCCCTTCTTGCTGTTTAATTTTTTCTTCTTCCATCCCAGAGGGTAATTCTAGTTCCCGCACTTCCAATTGTTGCCCTTCTAAAATAGGAGTACGGTTAGTAGTAAAGGTTTGTTTTTTCGAGCCATCACTAGAACCCAGGATTTCGTTACGGATCGTAACTCGTTGGGCTGCCATAGTCGTGTTAAGGAGTACCTGCCCTAAGCGAGGCTCAAAGGTATAATTGCCACTAGCGTGTTGCACCCGCAGCCAGTAGCGAGGAGATAAGCTAAATTCCTGTTTGGGAGTAATATCTGCTGGTGGTAAAACGATCAGTGTACCGGAACGGGTGAGATTGTCGGTATTATCTTGAACTGTTATTTTCCGCCACTGTGAACCATTCCAGTATTGCCAAACGAGTTGGGGGGTTTCATCTGCTGGTAATTCTGTGTCAGCAAAGGTTTCCATCGTGGCACTGTAAACTAAGTTAGGCTGATCGCTCTTAACTAGCTGGAGAAAAACCCTATCGCTACTTCCCAAAGCAGCCCCGGCAGGAATAGTTACGTTGATAGCGATGGTTTTAGCTTCACCCGCTTCTAGTTGTAATCGAGCAGATGTGACCTGAACGCTCCATTCAGGTACACGCTGCATCCCCACAGTAGCAAGTTGGAAAGTAACCGTTTCTGAGTTAGTATTGGTTAACCAAAACCGATGGGTAACCGTTGTACCAGGTAAACCAGCATTTTTGCTGATAGTAGGAGAAATTGGTATTAAATTTTCTCCATATTTGAATGCAGCTGCACTCACAAAAAGACTGAGAGGAAGATTAGGAAAACTCCGTTCCACTGGCAAGGAAAAACCTAGATAGGTCGTTGGTTTATCTAAGTCTAGTGACTCAAAAGGAGCGAAGGGGAAATCCTCAATAGTTCGAGTCAAAAAATCATTGTCAGTAATTATCTGTTCCGGTGGCTCTGTCAAGGTAAATTCGTAGTCGATGGAGACGGAATTAATTACTGGGGGGACAAACGTTTGCGGATGATAGTTATTATCCGTATCAAACCTCGCTTCCTGACCATAATTACCACTAATAATTCGTACCCGAATCCAGAAGCTAGTTACCCCATTAATAGTAGTTTCCTGGGGTTGGATATCTGCTTCTTCTGGTAGGTAAAATGTGATTTTTGGGTTGAGATTGCCATCGCTGTTATCCAGTAAATTCGTAAAAGCCCTAGTTTCGTCTACAAATGTGTCTGGAAGTGTGATATCTGGGGTTGAATCTGGGGGTAAAAGCCCTTCCCTGGTAGCGATAAACAGGGCTTGCCAAGATTTACCATTCCAAAACTCCCACTGTAATCTGGGATTGAAGTGTTCAGATATAGTCTGTAAATTAATACCAATATCCCTAGGATGCGCCAGGTTTAACTTCAGGGTAATTTTTGCTCCTGACTGGGAAAATGCTTCTGCATTAGCCAGATAAAAGGTGTCGCCAAATTTAGGCTTTTCCCCAAAGGGAAAGATTGACTGATTGATATCTTGGTTGAGGGAATTGGTAACAGCAGCCTCTAATCTTAAGTCAGTGCGGTTTAATTCTACTTCTAGGCTCAGTTTACTAATGGTGGGTAATTGGTGTTTGCTCACCATACCCACAGCATAATTCTCACTAGAACTAATTGGTGTTACTAAACGGCAACGCAGCCAACGGTTAGTAACTCCATCCACTTGAGTCAGGGGTATAGCATTAATCTCCTCAAACTTAATTTCCCCCTCACCACTCTTACTAAAGTTTTCAGTAGTATCACTCTTAGGTGTAATTGTCTGCCAAGCTTGTAAATCCTCTGTTTCTTGCCAAACTTGCCACTCTAACTCAGCTGGATCAGCAAATACTTGGTCTAACTCTATGATTAACTTAAGATTATTAATAGTAGAAAAACTGAGCAGTTGCTTATGCCCCACATAAAAAACATGCTCAATCTCTCGATTTCCCCGAAAAATCGGTAAATATGTTGTTGCTGGGCTAATTTTCGTCAGAGAACTGTAATCAGCATACTGGTCTTGTGAAGGATTACGCACAAATAGAGAATCTAATTGCGCCCCAGTTACCACCAACTCCTGTTCAGTTTCAAAAATTACCGATTCGGTTTCTCCTTCTGTGGGGGGTGCAGCCACTTGGGTGCCAGCTGGTGCGATCGCATCCACTGTAGTTCCCGTCGCCAGGAAAAATGTCAGGGGTGCCCTTGCTGGCTGAGGTGCTAAACGAGAAGCTCCCAACAAATCTAGAAAGGCGAGGAAATTTTTATCTGGCACTTGATTGAGGCGAGAAATAATTATCTCACCAAAGCGGGCAAAGATTTGCACCAGTGCCTGGGCAACACCTTTATTTTTTAGTGCTGCAGAGGTTGGATACTCGGTGAGATATTTAGCCAGTAGGTCTTGCACATCTTGAGCAATAATCTCTGCCGTTCTAGAATCAATTTGAGGAGCTTTTCTTGCCATTACCCTGCACCCCCTTCCAGATAAAACGGATACACTAAATTAAATACGTTATTAGTTGCTCGCACCCGATAGTCAATATTAACCAGCATTTGTTCTGGAGTAGGGGATTGAACGCGCACATCCACAACATCAATGCGGGGTTCAAACCGCAATAATGCTTCCTGTACCGCTTCAGAAACTCTAGCCGTAGTGGCAGCAGAATTGGGCTCAAACACCAAATCGTAAATACCGCAACCAAAATCAGGGCGCATAATTCTCTCACCCCTAGCAGTGCCGAGGATAATTAAAATTGATTGGCGTACACTCTCTTCATATTCCGCAAGTTGGAAATCTCCCTGAGTATCTAAACTAAGGGGAAAGCCTACACCTACACCTAAAAATGGTTTCGTCATATAGCGTTTTTAAATTATGTGAGGTACAAATTTTTGGGTTTTAGGGAACAGGGAATAGGGAACAGCGGATCTGGGAATAGGCAATCATATCCCCCCCTTATTAAGGGGGGTTAGGGGGGATCCCATCTTCTCCTTTTCAGCCTATAAACACCGTACCTACTGCGATTACTTGTCCGATTGGTAAATCAGCAGGATCATTACAGGTTTCAGCAATATCCCCATTACGGGCAGCTGCTTTACCGTTAATTTTCACAGTCTGACTCCCAATTTTGATGGTGCCTCGATTAGCCGGTGGCTTTTGAAAAGAAGTCCCCGGTGGAGTGGGAATATGGGGTGGAGTATTGTCTGCCGTACTATCTACCGTAGCGGCTGGCATCCCCATAATGTTGACATCACTGCTCAAATTGCCATTGATAATGCCGGAAAAGGGATGAGGTAATGGAGTCGGTGTCGGAGGTGTTCCCGGCACGATCACAATATGAGTATCAACTGCGGTAATTTGGTCCCCTTGTTTGGCTGCTGGTTGTCCCATAATTAAAGCTGATTGCTGATAGCTGTTCGCGTAGCGTGCGCGTAGCGCATTTGCTGATTGCTTACCTAGTTGAGATTAATGATTTGACCTTTAAGATTCATGGTGCTGCTGGCTTTAATATCCATTCTAGCACCGGATTCAACTTTGGTATCTGCTGAAGATTTGATTTCAATATTCTGTGCTTCTAGTTTAATAGAACCTTGGGATGCTGATAAAGTAATGTCTCCTTCAGTAGTAATAGCAATAGTGTTGGTAGCCGTATCAAAAACAATGCTGTTTTTCTCGGTTTTATCTACAATTTCAATAGTTTCTTCCCCTTCTTTGTCATTGAGACGGATAATATGACCACTACGGGATTTAATCATGCGGACATTGTTTTCTCCATCATCATTATTAATAGGAGGTTTCTCCTCACCATTCCACAGTGCTCCAATAATGTAGGGAAAACGCACATCCCCGTGTTCAAAAGCCACTAATACCTCATCATTAACCTCTGGGAGAAAATACATACCCCGTTTATCCCCCGCCATGGTTACAGCTATTCGCGCCCAGTCGCTTTCGTCTTCATCACTTAGCCAGGGGTATTTCACTTTAACCCGACCTAGTCCTTCTGGGTCTTGATTGTTGGTAACCACACCAACCACGACACCATAAATACGAGATGCGATCGCTCGCTGGGATTGACTATCCAGAAGTAATTCAGAGAATTTCATTCGGCATTCCTCCGCACTGTAAACTTGGTCTGATATTGGCTATCACGATAGCGATGTAGGACACTAGTAACATAGTATTGACCGCTAAAGCGCCTGCCCACACCCTCAATTTGCACCACTTTGCCAGCTCGTAAATCGGTACGTCCTCGACAAATTCCTTCCCCTGTGATCAACTCTAAATTGAGTTGCCGAAAACGGGCTTGAGCGAATTGCTCTGCTTCCGCTAAAGTGATAATCGGGCGATCGCTCAGGGTTTTTACTGCTGTACCAAAAGCATTTTGACTTAGGGCTGCACCGCTAATTTCTCCCCCCATTTTGCTGCCTTCATCACCAGTGGTTGCGCGTCCGATAATTGCTTGCTTTTCTTTCGGATTCCAACCCTGTACTTTGACTTCATTCACTTGACTTGCGGAGGACATACAAGGGTAAAATTGCAGTAGGTCATCACTAAAGGTTAGGGTAATAATTTCACTGTCTTGATTAGCCGTAGGTCGAAATACTAAATTACGATCCTCCACCATCACCTCATAATTAATTTTTCCTGCCCGTTCTTGCAAAAAATCCATATGGGTTTGATTGGCTTGTAAAATATAGTCATGCACTACCCGACTATCTTCCACTTGGGATGAAAGTCCTACCTGCTGGGCAATTTGCCCTGCAATATCACTATCTTTTAGTTGTACAAAAGTCTGGGTATGACGACCACGATGTAAGCGATGGCTGCGATCATAACCCCGAATCATTACCTTCGGTAGTCTATCAATAGTAAACTCCGGTTCTATAGCAGTAATTTCCCCTATTATAAGGGTAGCTAGGTTTTCCCGGTAACCTAATTTTAATTCTACCGTATTACCAATACTAAACAAGGAGTTATCTAGCCACAATACTTCCCCTTCCTGCACATCCAAACTGCCAAACGTTAAGGCAAACATGGTGGGTAAATTAACCTGTTCATCTACTGTTAACCCAGTAATATGTAACTGTGCCGACCCTGGTAAACTAGAACCATTCACCAGGATTTCATAATCTGCGAATATGGAGGCTTGGGGTTGAGTAAAGGGCATTTTAAAAAGTTAAAAGGGAGTAGGGAGTAGGGAGTAGGGAGTAGGGAGTAGGGAATAGGGAACAGGGAGTAGGGAGTAGGGAGTAGGGAGTAGGGAGCAGGCAAGAGGCAATAGGCAATAGGCAATAGGCAATAGGCAATAGGCAATAGTAGTGCGTAGGGTGCGTTAGGGGCGGACTTGCCCTTATTTTTTGCCTCGTAGCCAGCCTTGGCATAGTCCGCCCCGTAACGCACAACCCTTGGGCTTGCTACAGCAATCAATCATAACTATCAACGCAATTTGGGAATAGTTAAGGTTTTACCAGTATCAAGTTCACGGGGATTATCCAATTGATTTTCTTGGGCAATCAGTCGCCACAGCTTAGGGTTACCATAGACATCCGCCGCAATGCTGCTGAGGGTTTCACCTCTTTTGACAATACGAGTGGTTAATTCTGGATCGGTACGCCGTTTATCATCTTCTGGGTTAAGATATTCCGAAAACGTGATATTAACTTTTGCCCGTATCGGTTTACCATCACTTTTGAACAGGGTGAAGGTTTGGGTCAGATTAGTAATTACCCCCACAAACGGGAAGTCAGAATTAGTTGGTGCTTTACCCCAGTAAACCTTACAAGCTGGTGGTGGTTGTTCTTTACCCCCAACACGTTGAATGCGGGTCAGGGCAACAAGTTTATTGGTTTCCTCCCGTACATCCTCGATGGCGGTACTGTCTATTAAACGATTATTATTTTGATTTTGATTTTGAAGTCGTGAATTTCTAACCCCTTCGGAAACATCAAATAACAATTCCAGAGTTAGTTCCCGACTTCCCCCGCCACCAAAATCTAAGATGGGCGCATTATATTCTTTTTGGCTCGAACCACTCCAACTAACTCCTTTTTTGATAGCATAGGATTCGGGGTTAAACAAAACCGTAATCTCTGGATAATTGGCTCTGTCTTCCGACTCTACAGCACGGTACTTACTGTCTTGAGTTTTTTCCCACTTCAAAGGGATTATAGTTAGTTTAGCTAATGCCATTTTTCTATCCCCCGACGTTCTTGTTCCATCGTTAGCTGACGAGTGAGAATACGACTAACGTGTTCGGCTATTGCCTCGATATCTATATCTACCCCGTCAGCTGGAGTTGTTGGTAGATTTGACGTGGCTGTGGTTGAAGTTACTGGTGCTGTCATGGGAATGGAATTAGCTCCAGTTAGATTAGGTTGACGAGCAATCACCCCATTGCTTAACTGTTGCCGTTTCGATACTTTGGCTACAGAGTCGTTATCAGTTTTGCGCCAAACTAAATCCGGTGTCGAGCTAGTTTTACCTGTCTCGGTATATAAATTAATGTTTCTATTTGGGCTTGTAGTTGTTGTCGGTAAAGGCTGACTTGGTTTGACAACAACCGATTTGGTTTGAACTAAAGAGATATCATGATTGGGGTTATAATCCGAGAGCTTAGTTTGTACCAAACTACTGTCTGATTCCTCTTCCTCATGGGAGCGCAAAACCAAATTATCTGCCGAGTTATTGATTGCTTTATCCTTGGTCAGATTAGTAGTTTTAGTTGGGGTTATAGTTGTTGTCGGTAAAGGCTGACTTGGTTTGACAACAACCGGTTTGGTTTGAACTAAAGAGATATCCTGAGAGGTTGTCTGAGAAGTCTCATTTGCTACATCCAAGCCCCCTAAATCCCCCAATTTTGGGGGACTTTTACCAGCCAATTGGATTCTTGTTCCCCCCAGAATTGGGGGGCTAGGGGGGCAAAATTCAGTATCAAAAAAGTTTTCAGATATCCTCTGATTGGGGTTAGAATCCGAGAGCTTAGTTTGTACCAAACTACTGTCTGATTCCTCTTCCTCCTGGGAGCGCCAAACTAAATCGGGTGTCGAGCTAGTTTTTCCTGTCGCTAAAGGCTGAGTGGGCTTAGCTACAACTAATTTAGTTTGTATAACAGAAGCTGGATTGACTGGAGAGGGGGAATGGAAATCACCCTCTGTTTTCGGTGGGACAACCTGAGACTGAATACTTTCTGGAGGTGTAAACTGATGGTGGAGTGCAGATAAGGTTGCCTGACGATTAATCTTGACTTGCCTTGGCAAAGATGTTGGAGGTTGAGCACTAGGGCGTGTCTTCAAACTCGGAGATCCCCCATTATCCCCCGAGCGAGCAATCCCTCTCTCGGGGGACTTTGAGTATGGCTCCCCCCTTATTAAGGGGGGCTGGGGGGGATCTAAATCTTGCGGAAAACTTTGAAAACACGCCCTAGACCTGGATACAGTTGAAGATTTAATTTGGCTGATAATCGGGACTTTAGGACTAGTTGATGGGACAGATCGAGATGGTGGTTGGGATCTCCCCTGATGCCCTAGGTGGTCGGGAAATTGGCGAGAATTAGTCCTAGTTGCCATTGACCTTTGCACCCCTTCTCCCCTCCCTGAAAGGGCAACATTAGAAGGCGCAACATTAGTCGGCTCCAGATAGGTATTACTCACATCAGCAGATTCTACCCTAGGGCGACTAAAACGCTCCAGATTTAACTTGGGTTGTAAACCACTTGCACCATAACGGGAGTTAATTTGTTCTGGTAGGGTTAATCGTTGGGTCAGCCTTGCCGTGGTTGCTTGGGTAGATTGGTAATGGCGGTGCAGTTGGCGGGTATTAATTACTCCACCAGACTTTTCTTGTCGCCGTTGCAGACGACTTAGTAAGGGGGAATTTTCTGGACTTCCCGATTCCTGGAAATTATTGGCTTGTGAAGCTGAATTATCCATCTTATTTAGAAAGGGGAAAATCCCCAATTACCGACCTATAGCGTTTATAATCCTGATGAGGTATAGCCCTACGCGCAAGGCAAGAGGCATGCTAGCAAAAGGCAAAAGTTGACTACAACAGGTTTTCAGCTTTTATCAAAGTCAAACACCTGGGTAGTGCTATACATTCAATTTTCTTACCGCTACTCCCTGCTCCCTGCTCCCTGCTCCCTGTTCCCTTTTCCCTTTACGAACTATTCAAACGCTGATTGATTTTGGCGACTTCAGTAACCCATTTTCGGCGTTCCCGGTGTTCCATGGTCATGATTGATTCATAATGCCAGTGGAAATGATAGGCCAGATAGGCTACCTCCTCATGGATTTGGGTAAGGGGGTAGCCTAGGATTCCCCCGATAAATCGAGTTCGACAGCAAAATTTTGCTCACAGTGGGGGCAGCTAATTTGAAGCGATCGCATTCCATTGCCATTGATCCGATTGTACAGATCCTGCAAATAAGCTAAATCAGAGGCAAATAAACTTTCGATAATCTTAGGATTAACTACCTCCAGCGAACCAAGGCGAGTGACAACACGGGAGAGCAACAGCACAATCAGATAGGCTGGGTTGTTTTGCACACGAGGATCTTTGAGGGGCAGAATTTCATCCGCCGCTGTCGCCATCCGCATGACTCCTTCCTGATGCAAATTCCCTTCTTTATCTATATACCCTGCTGGTAAGATAAATTCGTATTCCGTCTGTAGCATTTTGGTTCTTGGTTATGGCTAATTGCTAACTGATTACTGTTAACTGATGACTGTTAACTGACATTAACTCTCTGCAAACGTTCACAGGTAATCGTTAGGGAATCAATCCCAACATCGCTACCCTTAGCATCTAAGCTGGGTGCTTCATACTTACTCGCCCAAGCATTAAAGAAATCCCAGCGCACTTTTTCTTCCCCATCATCATTGAGCAGGATAATCGAGCCATTTTTGCGCTCAATTGTCCCATTCACTGCTTGTAAATGCCAATCGTAAAGTTCCTTGGAGTCAGTAATACCATACTTGAGGGCAATATCAGGGTAACTAGCTTTGCCCCGCAACTTACGTACTGTGGCATCATCTCCCCCCTCTCGATACTCCACAACTTCTACTTCTGAACCAAAACCACTACACTCAGAAAATCCTGCTTGAACAATTCCATCCAGTTCTACCAGAAAGCGATAATTTTTATACGGATCTACTCTGGGCATAACTCACATCTCCTTGTTGTTTGGTAATAAGTAAGGTAATGGGTAATTCAAGAAATATCTATTCTTATAACACTACGCATTTAGATTAGGACATTCCTAAACTCCGAAATCTAGTCATAGCTTACTTCTGACTTCTGACTTCTAACTTCTGACTTGCGCGTAGCGCTATATCTATTCTCCAGCCATCTGTTGAATGCGGAAGATGACAAACTCCGCTGGTTTAACAATAGCGACACCAATGAGAGCAACAACTTCTCCTGCTTCTCTTACTTCTTTGGGATTAGTTTCTGCATCGCACTTGACAAAGAAAGCTTGCTCCGGAGTTGCTCCAAACAAAGCTCCATCCCGCCACTGATTCAACAGAAAGTCACCGACCGTACGCTTAATACGCTGCCAAAGTGCTAGGTTATTAGGCTCAAACACTGCAAATTGAGTACCCTCATCAATGGACTCTCGCAGGAAATTAAAATAACGACGGGTGCTAATGTACTTATATTCTCCGTTGTCATCCCCTCCCAGGGTGCGCGCTCCCCAAACTTTGATATTGCCTTTAAAAGAGCGAATGATATTAATTCCTAGAGGATTTAAAATGTCTTGGTCTGCTCTGGTGAGGTTGTATTCCAAATCTAGAGCGCCTCGAATCACTTCATTAGCGGGCGCTTTAAACACACCCCTTTCTCCATCCACTCGTGCGTAAACCCCAGCCATGTGTCCACTGGGAGGCAGGAATATACTGCCATTGCTTGATGGGTCTAGAATTTGTTGGGCAGGGTCAAAAACCGTAATCCAGGGGAAGTAAAGAGCCGCATAGTTACTATCTCTAGTACTACCTTTAATGCTGTCTCGGTCAAAAGTAGTAGGATTTTGTTGCCCATCAAGAATGGCAAACCTGTCTTGGAGGTTTTCACAGTGCTCTATGACAGCTTGTTGTTCTGCTTGGCTGGTAATGCCAGGAATAGCCACCATAGTAATTTCGTCAATAGCAGCAAAACTATTGAGAGCAGCAGCTAACTCCGTATTAGCACTAATCCGGATCACATAGCACCTGGTGCCACCATTATTGAAGAAACCGTAGACTGCTTGAGCAAAACGACTCCAGGCGTTGAGTGGATTGGCATCAAAATCAGTTTCATTTACCTCTGTGAGATTATTAAGAGTCTTATCCCCAACTAAGTCAGCAAAGGTAGTGACGAACTGACTCCAATTAGTTACCAACTTAGGGGTTCCGGCTTCCGGAAGAGTCTTTGCTTCTACTTTGAAGGTAACAGTGGTAGTGTCATCACTAGTAGTAGTTTCGACACGCTCGGCAGGGAGTTGGATACTTTGGGGTACGATACCGATAAATCCGGCTATACTGGTAGCCACTCCAGCAATAGGTCGAGAGGAGGGCGGAACTTCTTCAACATATACGCCTGGCGAAAAATACTGTGGCATAATCTTTAACTCCTTGATTAAACAGAATTTACTGTTGTAGTTGTAGGTTGTAATTACTTGCTGCCGATTCTACTGGGATAGTGATAGTAACCTCCTGTACTGCATCCTCTAACTGCACCCGTAAGGTATAAGCACCAGCGGTAATTGCCCCGATGGTGTACTGTCCATCTCTATCAGTGGCTGCGCTGAGATTACGCTCAACCAAAATAACCGTTGCGCCAACAACAGGTTTATTCTCAGCATCGGTAACTCGCCCACCAATCCGGAAAAATTGTTGTGCGGTGCCTGGCACCAGTTCTTCTGAGGATGGTGAAATCCGCTGACCTAATTGCCAATCTTGAGTAATGACAATGGGGGTTGGCTCTGGCTCAAATAGTTCCTTGATCGCAATGGTTACTGTGACTGTGATGGAAGCACGTAATTGATTTCCCAATGCAGTCCAAAACTCAGCAGCGCTTTGTACTCCATCTACTTGAGCAGTTACCATTGGTAAGGCTAGCTCTTGCTCAGCCAGTCGGGTATTTTCTAAAAAAGGTATTTCTGGAATAGTTGGATAGGCTGAGAATACTTGCAGCACTTGGCTGAGTAATCGGTGTTCTTGCAGGGGTAATTCTTCGCCACCAATGGGCCAAGCAGTGACTAAATAAGAACAGACTATGCGCTTTGGAGGATTATGAATAATTGCCTGTCCATTGCGCCTCTCGATCGTTGGTTCATTATTACGTAGTTCCAGGTGTTCCCGAATATCGTACAGAAATAAATTCACCGTTGTCTGTCCAGGACTAAAGGTTTCTGAGGGACGCTCAAAAGAAATTTGAGCCTCCGCTAATTCTGGAAACCTCGACGATAGGCTGGTCTGTTCCAAAATTCTTCTCAACACTTGACTCAGATCGCGAATCATCCTGACTGACCTGGTTGGATTTACTGAGCAGCCACGCACCAGACTCTCAAAGCCTAAAGCGTGTTTGAAAACTTATTTATTATTAATTCTTTCAGACATCCTCTACAAGTCACGTTTTCTAGCTAGTCAAGTTAAACTAGCTCATTTGAACTAATCCATTTGGAGTAGCAAGATCCTGTGACTGGTTTTTGAAATCCAAAATTGATAAATTAACGCTATTCCTCTGGAGATGGGTAAATGGGGAGATGGGGAAATAGAGAGATGGGGAAATAGAGAGATGGGGAGATAAAATTGATGGCTAGCCGTAATTTACAGAATTGGTCTAAAAACTGCTATTTTAATGGGAGTGACGTCTTTAAAATGCTGATAACTCCCCTTTTCAGCCAACTTGATTCCAAGCAATGGATCTGTGTACTGGATCCAGCCTTAGCGCTCTCCTATTATGGAGTCCACATCGCTCAGCAGCTAGGAGAAATAATGGAACTCTGGATAGCAAGAGAGCTTTGGCATATTCTCAACAATACTAAGTTTTATTTACAACAACCAGAACTACTTATTCCCAAAAGCACTCTCAATGACAAGGCACCTGAACAGGACAGAGCCACTTTAGAGAGTGTGATTTGGTCACTTCAAGAGTGGAAACGATTACAAAGCGAGAATGATTTGCTAGGACTAAATCTATTCTGGCTGGGGGATAGTCTAAGGGAGTCTTTACTGCCAAAAGGTACAACTATCAAGCTATTGCCACGATGGGAATATTTAGCACGCTTATTAGATCGATGCATTAATCAGTCACAGGGGACCAATGATACTTTAATGGCGTCATTTCGGGATACTATAGCCCTAAGTGCGAGTTTGGGTTCTGCTTTTATACTGAGCTATCAGAAACCTACAGATTTTAGTCATAATCGTCCTCCAGATATCTGCAAAGCCTTGGAAAACTTGGGAATCTCTTGCGAACTGGTCAGTGCGCAGGATCGAATTGTGGCTTTGGAATCGGAGTACTTACGCCAGTTGATGATTTACACCGGACTGGCAAAACTTTTATGGGAAGGGCTTCATCTGTGTGTTATACATCTTGTGACACCTGCAGTGCCAGCATTTGAAACAATGTCTAAGGGGTCTGGGAGCGATAACTGTGCCGATGATCCTGAAGATTCGGGGAATTTCCCAGAGTTAAAGGGCGATTTATGGATAAATGCTAAAGCGTTCTGGTATAAACTATAAATTTTGTTAACAATTTAGTTCCTTTTTGATTGGTATTTCACAGAATGGAAGGGGGGGAAGACCATCAATGGATCTGATATGCCTAAATCATTTGTGAATACTTATAGCAATGGGTGTAATGGTGTTGACAAATTCAAGGAACGAAGCTATTCAGCGCGGTCTTGGGGAGCTAAATCATGCCCTGGTCCGACGTTCGTCAGCCGTCAGCCGTCAGCTTTTAGCTCACGCTACTTGAGGTGCCGTCAGCCGTCAGCCGTCAGCTTTTAGCTGATAGCTGATAACTGATAGCTGATAGCTGATAGCTGACTTTTATCCTTCCCCAGGTTGCGGTCACCAATCAAACAGGATGTCTATAGGTACTTGACATTTCTATCATGAAAGAGAAACGTAATCTTACTCTTTATGGTCAAGATATAGCTAGTGAAGATCTAGAATCAGAGTTAGGAAATCAAGTTATTGGTAAGCTGTTTATCAATAATTCTTGTTTTTTAGTTTGTGAAACAAACAACGAATTTAAACCTAGTTTAGGGTCTAGCTCTAATTCACCCCCTCAAAGCAGTTGTCCTTTGAATGCAGTTGGTTATCTGGAGGTAAATGGAAAATTTTATGCAATTACAGAATTCCAAGACAATACTACTTCCGTTACATCTCATCTTGCTAGTATCTTAACAGAACGAGAGTTACAAATTGTTACTCTTGTTGCTTTAGGTCAGTCTAATAAGCTAATTGCTAAACAGCTTGAAATTAGTGAATGGACAGTTTCTGCTCATCTACGTCGGATCTTCCTGAAGCTGGATGTAGATAGTCGAGCGGCTATGGTTTATCAATGTGCTCCTTTGATTCAGCAGTTAGAAATGAAGTAGCTATAGCAGAAGTCAGAAGTCAGAAGTCAGAAGTCAGAAGTCAGAAGTCAGGTATGAGCTGATAGCTGACTGCTGACCCATGATATTGTATGGCACTGGATGCGATCGCGTAATCTGGTCGAGCACTCGATGCGATCGCATTATCTGGCCGAGCACTGGATGCGATCGCGTAATCTGGTCGAGCACTCGATGCGATCGCGTAATCTGGTCGAGCACTCGATGCGATCGCGTAATCTGGTCGAGCACTCGATGCGATCGCATTATCTTGTACGGGTATTGGATGCGATCGCATTATCTTGTACGGGTATTGGATGCGATGCGTGAGCATTGAGCCGCTACGCGAACGCATTTTATTCTAATGATGTAGACAGGCTTTTTAGTACTTTAACTCTTACCTACTCTATGCTCCCTAATTTTATATCATAAGCTCCCTTTTTATATCAGTAAATTTAAAAAAAATGTAAAATTAAATTACACATAAATGAGTCTATAAATGGCTAATTATAATAGTTGTAAATAAATTTAAACATTATTCATTTAACCCTTGCATTTTTTCGAGGAGTTATCTATACTATAGAAGGTGACGACCGATACTAATAGCCGCGCTGGTCAGAACCGTTAATAACTACCAGCGCGGCTTTCCTCCCAACCAAGTAGGAGTTACTTCCATAATGGCAGAAAAATCAAGATCATCAATCCCAGGATTTCAGCAACCCACCGGTGCTAATGATGCTGGTTTGGTTAAGATTTGGAATTTTTTACTCTTTTGCGCTTGCTGCCTTACCCTGTCGAGGGCGCACTCTACAATATCGTAGATTAGCCCAAAGGGCTAGGCTTTGCGTAGGCACTAAAACCCAGAACAAAAGTACCTCATCTATTTGGGAAATGCTATACTATTAATTTATAGTAAATTTTGTTCAGCAATAAATACTATCTTTAGTAAATAAATTGAAATCAAAAATGAGTCGAGAATTTAATGTAATTATCGAGCGCGATGCTGATGGCTACTTTGTAGCTTCTGTTCCCACTCTTAAAGGGTGTCATACCCAAGCAAAATCTTTGGATGAATTGATGGAGCGTATTCGAGAAGCGATTGGCCGTAGGCCACGCGGGGCGCGATCGCCCTTTGTTTGGAATTTGAATAAAATCTAGAAAATTCCCTTGACTTCTTTGGTGTACAGCGAGGGGACGTGGAAGTATGAGTCAATTCCCAAATGTAACTGGACGGGAAATTATCGCAGCACTGGAGAAAGCAGGGTTTACAGTGGCGAGGGTACGTGGAAGTAACCATATTTTAATTCATGATGACGGACGTAGAACAGTTATCCCGGTACATTCTGGTGAAACCATTGGACGTGGTTTATTGTCCCAAATCTTGCGTGACACTCAGCTTAGTCGTGAGGAATTCAGGGAATTGTTGTGATGGCTGTGTCAGTCCACTACAAGATCGGCGATTAGCCCAAAGGGCTAGGCTTCGCGATGCTCCGAGCCGCTAAAAGCGATTGGCCGTAGGCCACGCGGGGCGCGATCGCAAAAATTGAACGTATCTTGGGTAGGCTCCTCAATCCCAGATCTGATCCATCTTGAGCACAAACCCAGGTAAAACTGGCTCACCACTCACCGTCGCTGGATTATCCAGCTGTTCAACTTCCGCCCCAAGACGATAAGTATAAACTTGGCGCTGATCCGGGTCAATCAGCCAACCGAGCAAAGTCCCATTTGACCTATACTCTGCCATTTTGTCTTGCAAGTTTTCCAGGCGATCACTCCCAGAACGCAGCTCAATCACAAAATCCGGGCATAGGGGTACAAACTTCTTTCGTTGTTCTTTAGTCACGGATTCCCACCTCTCTAGCTTGACCCAAGCAACATCAGGAGAACGATTGGCTCCATTGGGAAGTATAAAGCCAGTAGAAGAATCAAAACCTTTCCCTGTACCATCTTGGCATACCCAATTACCAAACTGAACAATCAAATCAAAATTGCGACCGCCAGTTTCCCCTCCTGTAGGAGTGCTAATAATAAGCCTTCCATCTTGGTGGCGTTCGATCCGTAACTCCCGATTGAGCTGACAAAAAGCAAAGAATTCCTCATCACTCATATCAAAAGCCGGACGAGTCTTGAGCTCTAAGGGCGTTGCTAGTTGTGGTGTGATCGATCCAGTCATAATTATCAGGCGCGATTTGCGTTCCGTAACGGGCATCTTGGTGGAACCGGCATCTTGGTGGAACCGGCATCTTGCCGGTTACAATTTCCACCGCAGGCAGGATAGCCACCCCACTCATAGTCATTCCGCCCGTCAGCAATGCTTATCGCTCTACCAAGATTTTAGCTCAATTCGCGACAGCTCCATAGCTGCCCATGTCCTCCAACCTCGACCTAGGGAATAGAAACGTTACACTAGAAAAGCTGCTTCACCATCTGCCACCATGCCATCTACCAGTCAACCCCTGAACTATCCCAAAAGCCGCAAATCCGACCAAGTCGATGATTACCACGGTACTCTAGTTGCTGACCCTTACCGGTGGCTAGAAGACCCAGATTCAGAGGAAACAAAGGCTTGGGTAGAAGCACAGAATCAAGTCACCTTTGGTTATCTCAGCGAAATACCAACACGGGAAACACTTAAGCAGCGCATCACCAAGCTATGGAATTACGAGAAATATAGCACTCCCTTTAAAAAAGGCGATCGCTACTTCTATTTCAAAAACGATGGTCTCCAGAACCAAAGTGTTCTCTACACCTTGACCTCCCTCGATGCTGAACCAACCCTATTACTTGACCCCAACACCCTTTCAGAAGACGGTACCGTTGCCCTATCAGGTTTAGCCATTAGTAAAGATGGCAAGCTGCTGGCCTATGGTCTGTCTAGGTCTGGTTCTGACTGGCAAGAGTGGCAAGTGCGGGAAGTAGAAACCGGTCTTGACCTCTCGGATCAGATTAAGTGGGTAAAGTTTTCTGGGGCATCTTGGACTCACGACAATCAAGGTTTCTTCTATAGCCGCTTCGATGAACCCAATGAAGCCACTAAGTTAGAAGACCTCAATTATTATCAAAAGCTCTATTACCATAAGCTGGGAACACCCCAGTCAGAGGATATTCTCATTTATGAGCGCCCTGACCAGAAAGAATGGGGTTTTAGTGGTCGAGTCACTGAAGATGGTAATTATCTGATCATTACAGTCTTCCTGGGTACTGACCCCAAGAATCTGGTGTTTTATAAAAATTTGCAAGACCCAGATGCCCCCGTTGTGGAACTCATTAAAGAATTTGATGCCAGCTATAGCTTCATCGACAATGATCAATCAGTATTTTGGTTCAGCACAGACTTAGATGCCCCTCGCAGTCGAGTGATTGCCATTGATACTAATCATCCTGATCAGGCACAGTGGCAAGAAATAATTCCCCAAGCCGATGAAACCCTAGAAGCTGTAGGCTTACTTAACAACCAATTTGTGGCCGATTACCTCAAAGATGCTCACTCCTCCATCAAAATTTTTGACCTGGATGGTTCCTTTGTACGGGAAGTCGAATTACCTGGTATTGGTTCCGTTGGTGGTTTCAATGGCTTACGTTATGATACTGAAACCTTCTACAGCTATACCAGCTTCACCACCCCTGCAACCATCTATCGCTACGACATGGTAAGTGGAGAAAGTACCATTTTCCGGCAGCCCCAGGTAGACTTTAATCCCGATGACTACGAGACCAAACAAGTTTTCTACCCTAGCAAAGATGGCACCCAAGTGCCTATGTTTATCACCCACAAGAAGGGATTGCAGTTAGATAGCAATAACCCCACTTACCTCTATGGCTACGGCGGCTTTAATATCTCGATAACCCCCAATTTCTCCATTAGCAATCTAGTATGGATGGAAATGGGAGGTGTTTATGCTGTTGCCAATCTCCGTGGTGGCGGTGAGTATGGGGAAGATTGGCACCAATCTGGCACAAAACTCAACAAGCAAAATGTATTTGATGATTTTATAGCGGCAGCGGAGTGGCTAATTAGTGCTCAGTACACTTCACCCAAGAAAGTTGCGATCGCAGGCGGTAGCAATGGGGGATTATTGGTCGGTGCTTGCATGACTCAGCGTCCAGACTTATTCGGTGCAGCCCTACCAGCCGTGGGAGTACTAGATATGTTGCGCTTCCATAAGTTTACCATTGGTTGGGCCTGGTGTTCCGATTACGGTTCCCCAGATCACCCAGAGGAATTTAAAGCCCTTTACGCCTATTCCCCATTACACAATCTCAAACCAGGAACCGCTTATCCCCCTACCCTGATTACCACCGCTGACCATGATGACCGGGTTGTCCCTGCCCATAGTTTCAAATTTGCCGCAGCCTTGCAGGAGGCCCATGAAGGGGAACAACCAGTGTTAATCCGGATTGAGACCAAAGCAGGACATGGTGCAGGGAAGCCCACCAGTAAGATAATTGAGGAGATTGCTGATAAGTGGGCGTTCTTACTCAGAACCCTAGAGGTAGAGGTTTAGAGAGTAAATAGACCATAATTTGCCTAGGATGTTCAGGCTAGGATCTAGGACACAGTTCACGATAGGATATAGGGATCCCTGTAGGGATTGTGAGAATTTTTTTCCCCTACTCCCTACTCCCTACTCCCTGTTCCCCTCCTGGGAGGGGTTAGGGGTGGGTTCCTGTTCCCTTTGCTGTTCTTTTTAACAAGACTGCTGGTCAATCATGGACTTATCTGCTATTTTAAACGTTGCCCTTGGCTTATTTTTTGTCTACCTGATCACCAGTCTGTTAGCCTCTGAAATCCAAGAATATCTCGCTAGCGTTTTACAATGGCGGACTAAACACTTACAGAGGGCTATCGAAAATTTAATTAATGGTGGGATTCAGTTACAAAATCTAACCCTGAAAGATGTGGTCGATGAGTCAGATGGAGAATCAGTTAACGTAACCGTTGATCAGATTAACAATTTAAAAAAGACCAAACGGCTTTTAAAAAAAATCTATCAAAATCCGTTGCTTAAATCAGTTAATCACGAAGCCAAAGACCTAGATAACAAAAATGAATTAAAGTCAAAATCTAACTCAAAGGTTAGTGGCCCTTCCTATATTCCATCAGATACCTTTGCCACCGCTTTAATCATGACCATTGTTCAGCAGGCATCAACCTTCAAAAATAATGCCGAAATTACCCTGGACAATTTTAAAACAGCCCTTGAAGAAGAGAAGATAAAAAATTTACTTCCTGAAGACTTAAATATAACTCTTTTAACCCTGATTGATAAAGCCAAATTTGAATACTCTGACCGAAACAAAGACCTGAAAAAACTCCAAGAAGAACTAGCAACATGGTTTGACGAATCCATGGCACGAGCTGCCGGGGTATACAAGCGTCAGTCTAAAGCCATATCTTTTTTAATTGGATTAGTGATTTCCCTAGCCTTGAATATCGATACCATCAATATCAGCAATCAATTCTATAAAAACCACAGTGTAAGAGCTGCTGTCAATCAAGTCACTAATAGGATTGTTAATGAAACCGGTGCCTGTTTACAGCAAGAATCAAACAGTAATGACTGTTATGATAGTATCACCTCAGCTGTAGATGACCTAGCTTTCCTTCCCATTGGCTGGGGAGAAACTAATCTTGTAGAGCAGTTTGAAGAACCCAATCATCTTCCCAGAGAGCTGGGTTTGACTTGGGTTTACTTCAAATTCGTTGTAGGGATTATTTTGAGTGCGATCGCGATCTGTATGGGAGCCCCCTTTTGGTTTGAAGTACTAAATAAGTTGGTCAACGTTCGTAATACTGGAGAAAAACCAAAATCCTCTAAATAGACTCCCAACTGCTAGCCCTATTTAGGCTGCAAGGCAAGAACTATAGCCTCGGTCCAGTCTAACTTGATAGGTTTAAACCTACAGGGTAAGTAGCACGAACTGCTTTTTCCAGTATTTGCTTCCTCTATCTTGAAGTATAATTGGAGATTAAATTTACCACCCTTTTTAATCACATTATTCAAGTCTTTCTCCGGAAATAAGGCATCTTTAATCTTTTCATCGCTCAGCTTAAATTCGCAATTTTGACCAGGACGAATTTTACCAACGTCTTGGCTTTTGGGGGCTTCTTCCATATCATCAGAGTTTACCCAAACCATGGGTCTTCCATTATTTTCTAAGTCAGTTATCAGACTCTTGTCCCAGTCTATTTCAATATAAACAGGATTCTCGTTGGTTTTATTTTTAACAGTCAGTTTAAGATCCTTTAACTCATCCAATTTATAGCTAGGATCGAAGCCAAAGTTGACTTCCATGAAATCATTAAGTTCTTTCTTTTCCAGTTGCTGATTGATAGCATCAGAGTCTACCTCAACGGTTATGAGTTTGTCTATTTCCTGGAAAGCTTTGTACAAAACGTAAGTAACACCGATTATATAAATCGTCAGAATTAGCAAGTTTTGGTCGTTATCCATTTATAGTAAACCTCTTAAAAATAGTAGTTGAAGGTTTTATTCTTGACACTCCCCGGTCATTAGACGCGGGGATTCTTCACTCAACGACCCAGCTTGCTGCTCCTGACCGGAATCAAGAACAGTAGAGGCTAGGTCTCCTGAAGCGTTCGGATCGATGATCCAGGTTCCGGTGTGCCCCACCGTACCCAAGGCTCTCTTGAGGATATTGATTGCAGCGTTGTGGTCACGATCTAGTCTGCAACCACATTTGCAGACGTGAGTCCTAGTTGATAATGATTTCTTGACCACTTCGCCGCACTCAGAACAATTTTGACTTGTATAGGCAGGATTCACTGCGACTGTTACTCTTCCAAATTTCTTGCCAAAATGTTCCAACCATTTCCTAAGTTGATACCAACCTGCATCGTTAATAGATTTAGATAGACAGTGGTTTTTAACCAAATTTTTGACTCTTAAATCTTGCCTTACGGCACGCTGCGCGAACGTAGGCGACCAGATCGTTAGACCGGATTACGCAACGTGCAAGTCTCTTTGCATGTTCTTCACGCTGTCTACTTATTTTAAGATGCTGCCTACCTAATCTATTGACGGCTTTTTTTCGGTTGGAGGAGCCTTTCTTTTTCCGGGAAACCCGGCGTTGATAAAATTTTAGGCGGTTTTCTCCCTTCCTATAGAATCGGGGATTGGGTTCGGTGTTCCCGTCAGAATCAGTATAAAAGTATTTCAACCCAACATCTAACCCGATAGTTGTTCTGGACGGCTCCAATTCTTCCTTGATATCAACCGAGACACAAAATTGGACGTAGTACCCATCAGCCCTCTTCACAATCCGAACCCGCTTGATTTGCTTTTTATCAAAGCGCCACAAATCCCACGTACCTTTGAGTTTCAGCTTTCCGATTTCCTTTTTATCACTGAAAGTGATTGATTTTTTATCAGGGGATAATTTCCAACCTGACTGTTTGTACTCAACTGATCTACAGTGCTTTTGAAAGCGAGGAAAACCTTTCTTGCCAGGTACCTTTTTCTTGCAGTTTTCAAAGAAGCGAGAGATTGATGACCATGCTCTTTCAGCGGCGGCCTGTCGAGCAGTTGAGTTCAATTCATTAGCAAAAGGAAACTCTTTGGCAAGGATTTTGCAGTACTTGCTAAGGTCATATTTACCCGTTCCCTTATTGTCCATCCATAAACGAATGCAACTATTGCGGATAAATTTAACCGTCCTAATTGCCTCGTCTATAGCTTGATACTGGAGGGGTTTTCCGTATGCCTTGAACTCTATTATGATCATCAGAACTCGACCTCTTCTGTTAGGTTATTACGCTAACATGCTCAGCGAAAACTGTCAACTCAAAATTAAATCTTTTTCACGGCGGCTAAAGACCGCTGCGACCCTTCATCCCCGCTCGCTTTGAGACGGGGCTTTCGGGTATCGGGGATTTTTGTAACGGGGGATAAGTACAGTTTGGATAATTATTGGTAAATTATACTCCATAAATAAGTTTACCCAAGATTGACTCACGCCATTACTAATGACGAATCAAAAAGCAGCTTGTCCTAACGGACAAGCTGCTTCAAGGCTTTATGCTAGCAAAGCAAGAGACTAGCTAATGGCACTAGCTAATGGCACTAGATCATGGCACTACATCATGCCCATGCCGCCCATGCCACCCATGCCGCCCATGCCGCCCATGCCGCCCATGTCGGGAGCAGGAGCAGCAGATTTAGGTTCAGGTTTCTCTACCACCAGGGCTTCTGTGGTCAAGACCATACCAGCGATAGACGCAGCATTCTGTAGGGATGAGCGTACCACCTTGGCAGGGTCAATAATACCTGCAACAATCAAGTCTTCAAGGGTGTCAGTAGCAGCATTATAGCCAACGTTACCAGTACTCTCCCGTACTTTCTCCACAATTACGGAACCTTCAACACCAGCATTATCCGCCATCTGACACAGGGGAGCTTCTAATGACTTGGCTACAATACCTGCACCAACTTTCTCTTCCTGCTCTAGGCCATTTGCCACTGCAGGAATTTTTTCTATTAAGCGAATCAGGGTTGTACCACCACCAGGAACAATCCCTTCATCTACCGCAGCTTTAGTAGCATTGAGGGCATCTTCAATCCGCAGCTTGCGGTCTTTGAGTTCTGTTTCAGTTGCCGCACCAACCTTAATCACTGCTACACCACCGGCCAGTTTAGCAATCCGTTCTTGCAGTTTCTCCTTATCGTATTCGGAGTCAGTTTCTGCTAGCTGGCGGCGGATTTGCTCAACTCGCTTTTCTACATCTCCCTTAGTTTGACCACCAGCTACAATGGTGGTGCTGTCTTTGTCAATGCTAACTTTGGTAGCATTTCCTAGCATATCTAGGGAAACAGTATCCAGGCTCAAACCAACGTCTTCGGATATCACCTGACCACCGGTCAAAACTGCAATATCCTGTAACATTTGCTTGCGGCGATCGCCAAATCCTGGTGCCTTGACGGCTGCAGCATTCAATACACCCCTAGCCTTATTCACCACCAGAGTTGCCAAGGCTTCTCCTTCTAGATCTTCGGAAATAATCAGCAACGGTTGACCGGCACGAGCTACTTTTTCCAGAATCGGTACCAAATCCTGGATAACACTAATCTTTTTATCGGTAATCAGGATGCAAGGGTTTTCAAATTCCACTGTCATCCGTTCGTTATCGGTCACGAAGTAAGGGGAAATATAACCCCGATCGATCTGCATCCCTTCCACTACCTCTAATTCGGTGGAGAGGGATTTAGATTCTTCAACGGTGATCACACCATCTTTGGTGACCTTTTCCATGGCTTGGGCAATCATGTCACCCACTTCTTGATCGTTACCGGCGGAGACTGTAGCAACTTGAGCGATCCCAGTTCCCTGAACCGGCTGTGCCATTGCCTCAATCTCTTTGACCAGCTCGGCAACAGTTTTCTCAATTCCTCGGCGCACAGCTACAGGATTTGCCCCAGCTGCCACATTCTTAAGACCTTCCCGAATCATGGCTTGAGCCAGAATGGTAGCTGTGGTAGTGCCATCCCCAGCAACGTCTTTAGTCTTGGATGCGACTTCTTGAATTAGTCTAGCGCCAGTATTTTCTAAGGGGTCTTCCAGTTCAATCTCTTTGGCAACGGTAATACCATCATTGACAATCTGGGGTGCCCCATACTGTTTTTCCAGAAGCACATTACGACCTTTTGGACCAAGGGTAATACGTACAGCATCAGCTAGGGCATTGACCCCCCGCTCCAATGAACGTCTGGATTCTTCGTCAAACGAAACGATTTTTGCCATAGGTTGTTTGAACTTGCTTTGTGTCTCCATTAGCAAATTTAGCACTCTTACACGAAGAGTGCTAATTCGTCTGACAATTTTGAACTTTCAAGAACTTGAAACACCGACGTGCCGGGGGGTTCAAGCCATAACCATACCACCATCGACATTAAACACTTGTCCAGTGATATAGGCAGCAGCTGGATCAGCTGCCAAAAACCTTACCATCCCAGCTACTTCTTCTGGCTGACCGTAACGACCTAGAGGGATCTGCTCGATAATGGCTTCTGACTTAAGGTCACTGGTCATATCAGTGTCAATAAAACCGGGAGCTACGGCATTGACTGTAATGCCACGACTAGCAAACTCTTTGGCAACGGTTCTGGTCAAGGCAATCACACCAGCCTTGGCAGCACTATAATTGGCTTGACCAGGGTTTCCCATCTGTCCTGACACGGAAGCAATATTGATAATCCGACCAGACTTTTGCTTGAGCATCAGTTTGCTCACTGCTTTGATACATAAAAATACCCCAGTCAGGTTCAGATCAATTACTGCCTGCCAATCTGAGGGTTTCATCCGCAATAACAAGTTGTCGCGGGTAATCCCAGCATTATTCACTAGCACGTCTATACGACCAAACTTTTCGAGAGTCCCTTTAACTAGGGCATCGACTTGTTCAGCTTGAGACACATCAGCCTGAAGTGCTAAGGCTTCACCCCCAGCATCCATGATAGCCCCTACGACCTGATCAGCTGCAGTACTGGAACTGGCGTAGTTGACTACAACCTTTGCCCCTGACCCAGCTAAGGCCAGGGCCACAGCTCGACCAATTCCTCGCGAGGCACCGGTCACGATGGCTATGCGATCGCTTAATTGTTGCGCAGATGTCTGTAATGTTTCCATAAACCTTGAACTGTTTTCTATCCTGCCTGATTTTGTCCTGTGGGCAGTAAAGGTTTCCTCCAAAGTTAACTTTACCGGAATCTTTGGTTAATCCAGCTATCACACAATCCCAAAGATTTTGGACTAGAATCGAGCAGAAGGACTAGGAAAGGTTTTCTTGCTCATGGCCGTTAAAAAGCAGTTCAAAACATTCCAAGAATTATTATCTGGCTCAGATGTGCCGGTGTTGGTAGATTTCTATGCCACTTGGTGTGGGCCATGTCAGATGATGGCTCCTATCCTAGAACAGGTCAAGGCTGAGCTCAAAGATCGTTTGCAAGTTGTAAAAATTGACACGGACAAATACCCCCAGCTAGCCTCCCAGTATGGCATTGAGGCGTTACCAACCTTGGTACTGTTTAAAAACGGTCAGCCTCAACAACGGATAGAGGGGTTCAGACCAGCAGAAGACCTTATTCCACTATTACAAGCTTTGATTTAAGATAATTAGGGGTGAGATTGTCGTTGATAGCAGGACTGAGATTATCAGCTGATTGCTGATTGCTGATTGCTGATTGCTGATTGCTGATTGCTGATTGCTTACGTACCTTGCTCTTTGACCTTTTTTCCCAGGGTAATGGGATGAGCCCCCCTGATTTATCTGGGATTTATCCGGGGGATATCAGCGTGCTAGACCAAAAAACCTAGCTAGGAAGATGGGGCTTCATCGGAAGAGGCATCGGAAGAGGCATCGGAAGAAGAATCCGAAGAGGAATCCGAAGAGGAATCCGATTCTTCTTGGGCAGATGGGGTCGCATCGCTGCTAGGTGTCGCTGATTTTTCTTTCTCTTTAGCACGCTCCTCCCGCTTTTTACGATCAGCTTGAATGGCATCTTCTATCACTACCCGAGCCTGTGCCATTTTTTCCAGGTTGCTGCGGTACAACTCCAAGTCTTTTTTTAGCTTTTCGGAAGGAAGGTTTAATCCACTGCTAATTTTGTTAAGTACCTCTTCGAGCTGTTTTTGATCCTGAGCTAACTCCGAGTCCGCCTGCTCTAGTAGTGAAAATAAACCAATGGCAAACAATCTGCTGTACTTAAACTGAGAATTTTGTGCGATCGCAGCTATAGTGGTAGCCAAATCCCCAGTCCCATTCTCAGAGGTTGGGGCACTTAACCAGGAGATCAAATCTTGCCCAGACATAGACTCTACGCTGGTTTTGAGCCTTTGGGCATCTTCCTGGTACTGCTGAGCTTCACCTCCGACTGCTTGACACAGAGCATTAAAAATTGATTCTTTATCATGTTCCGGTTGATAGCTCTGCATAAACCGGTCAAAGCATGTCACCACACCTAAGCCATAGATGGGGTCGTAGTTAAAATCGACATTAACCGACAGCAAATGCATCTCTACCATCAACTCTTCCACTACACGTCGGTAAATAGAGTTGATGGGGCGAGTGTGATAGGTGTAAAAATCCCGTTTAGTATCCGAGACTGTGCGAACAGTATTCACAAGGCAGATCAGAATTGAAGCTTTATATTATTGTTATTGTCTTATTGTCTACCATGAAGTACCTACCACCAAATCCAAGATGATGGTGGGGGTTTCCAGTTTCATCCGCTGATGCCAGATTGGTCTTAATCAACGTCCGGAGGTTTTGCTCTGTCGCACTCACTCCCGCAGTAGGAGCTAAAGGCTTTGTTCCCCTACTACCCTGGCTGCAACCCGCCTCCCGCAGGTCGTTTTATTTCTTTGAGTTCAACTTGCTGTGGACTTATTTTTACAAAGCTCAGCCAAGTTCTTTCCCCGAGCTGCCGCTAGTAGCATCCAAGCCCTTTTAGTCTGTCGGTTCAATAAGCACCTTTGCTATTATAACACCCTCTGATCAGACATCTGTGGAAAAAGATTCACCCAAGCCAAGCCCAGCTTAATCTGAAACCTAATCGGTCGCAGATGTCTATTCAGGTGGCGATACTGGATAAACCATCTAAGGCTTCTTCCTCCGTTTCAAAAATTTCAAACACTGTGTCCATCATAGTGACTTCAAACACAAGCTTGGCGTCTGGATGAACAGAACAAATGCGAAAGCTGCCCTTAATTTTGTCAGCATCTCGCATTCCAGCCACTAAGGATGTCAAACCCGAACTATCAATAAAGTCAACCTGACTCAGATTAACCACTACATGCCTTCGCAGTTGGGAGATACACTCTTGCAATTTCAGACGAAAGGGCCAAGCTGTAGTGATGTCCAGGCGTCCAATCGGTTTCAAAACAATCACATTTGTACCATCTTCAGTAGTATGAGTTTTCTGATCGATATGAACCATCAGCACCTCCTTGTCACAGCTACCGCTGATTGAAACCATACCAAATCTAATCATTAAGATTTCAGAGTGCGTCCCGAACGATTCAGGTGCGCGCCCGTTCGCGCCCCGCGTCGGCGAAAGCCGATAGGTGCGACCCAAGGGCGCGAGCAATCCCTCGCGCCCTTGGAGGCGCGCACCTTGAGCGAATTTAATTCTTAATGGGTCAAGGGCACCTGTAGGACTATCGCCACCTGTAGTCCCTGACTGCTTCCCAGCCGACTGAAAAAACTCCTCGTGATTTTTATTAATACGCCCTGACTAACAAATTAAGCCGGGAAGACCTATTCTAAACCAAGCCCTATGTGATTCGGCTCATCGAGCTACTCACTGCAAGCTAGTTTAGCTTAGAGGGATTGGTGAAATTTAAGGGAGCGTATCCAAATTGTTGCACAAATCTGGTCAGAGGAACTGAGGATGAAGGGAATGATGGCGAGCGAGTGCATCAAGACAATGGGAAAAATGACAGGATAGTCGAATGAGGGGGATGAATCCAGGATTTCTATTCTATCTTCCCCCACTGCTCCAGCATTCAGTATTCAGCATTCAGCATTCAGCATTCAGCATTCAGCTATTAGCGTGTCGCGTATCAGTCATTGGCCGTAGGCCATGCTACTTGAGGTGCTATCAGCTTGTGAATAAAACAGGTAAGCATTGGAATAATGCTGAGTTACTTCAGCTGACGGCTGATAGCTGACGGCTGATAGCTGAATGCGTACGTCGAACCATCCTAGTATTGCCATAAGTGATCTGACAACAGTTTAAGCTGTCCAGTTCGCCCAGTCTTGAGGCTTGAGGAATGTCTCATAGAGTTCGGCTTCTGGTGTATTGGGCTCAGGTTGGTAACCGTATTCCCAACGCACCAAGGGGGGTAAGGACATCAGGATGGATTCAGTACGCCCGTTAGTTTGCAGACCAAAAATTGTGCCTCGGTCATACACCAGGTTAAATTCTACATATCGACCCCGACGATAGAGTTGGAAGTTACGCTCTCTGTCTCCATATTCCAGATCGCGACGGCGCTCTACAATCGGTAGATAAGCTGGTAAAAATGACTCAGAGCAGGTTGTGACAAAGGCAAATAACTCTTCCCAACTGCGAGGCTCTAAATCCCCAACCTTTTCACTGTAAGCTGCTGCGGAACCATCTTGATGGGGACCACGATACAGTTTACCCGTGCCATCTTGATAGTCAAAAAATAAGCCTCCAACACCCCGCATTTCTTGGCGGTGTTTCAGATAAAAATACTCATCGCACCAAGACTTGAACACTGGGTAATACTCAGGGTGATGAGCATCACAGGCTTCTTTCAATTGGCGATGCAAATGGGCAGCATCTTCAGCAAAGGGATAGTAAGGGGTCAAATCGATTCCACCACCAAACCACCAGACTGGTCCTGCCTCAAAGTAGCGATAATTCAGGTGAACCGTGGGCACATAGGGATTACGAGGATGCAATACTAGGGAGGTACCAGTAGCGAAAAAACCATGTCCAGCTGCCTCGGGGCGCTGCTTCAAAATTGAGGGTGGCAGCTGTTTGCCCCAAACTTCAGAAAAGTTAACCCCACCCTGTTCCAATACTGAACCATCGCGCATCACACGGGAACGACCACCACCCCCTTCTTCTCTTTCCCAAGCATCTTCTCTGAAGGTGCCAATCCCGTCCAGTTTTACTAGAGCATCACAAATCGTATCTTGCAGCTGTTGCATCAACTGCTTGACTCTCTCCCTAGAGTCGGCAGGAGGTAAAGAAGTGGTATTAGTGGTAGTTGTTGTATCGGTCTGTAAAGCTGTCATAACAAATCCTAGTGGGTTTGGAAACCTTAGGTGCGCTCTTACCATTAAGAATTAAATTCGCCACGGGTCGCACCTCTGGTTTTTTAGGCTGGGGAGCAAAAACGAGCCGGGGTCTTTCTTTAGTCCCGGTCCCTCGAATGGGGGTGGGAAGATGTTCAGTTCCTACCCATTCCTGGTTAAGCCCCTAGAAGCGCCTATCGAAACAAAACCTTAAGTTGGCCTTGCCAATGTTATTGGTTGGTCGTTATTCGTTAGTACGATCGGGTACCTTCAGGGGAAACCCTGGGGGTTGGTAAAATTTCCAGGCAGTTGAGATCATATCCTAAATAGAGAGGGATTTTTCAACCAAAGCCATTTGGGGAAGATCATAAATCTGCCTGAGCATAGCTGCGGGAGGCGTGTAGTGATTCTTAATTTTTCTTTCAAGTTAATTGCTGGTCACGAGGGGGTTTGGTGTAAGTTTTCCCTCTTCAAGACCTATCGCGCCCTGAGTACTGCCCCAGTGGAAGTTCTCTGGCAAAAACTGATCAACTTAGCAGATGTGTCTTGGAATCCTCTGCTGTCAAGTACCAATGCTCCAAAAGGTTTAATGGCTAAACCTGGTTTAATTTATCAGGTAGTCACTCGCTTGATCCCCATTCCGGTGCGAATTTTTGTAGAGCGTGTCTTACCCGGTGAGCTACTCAGTATAAGATTTCTGGCAATTCCTGGAGTTGAAAATCGCGTCACTTACCAGGTAGAGTCCACCCTTTGTGGTACTTATATTTCCTACTCAGTTACTTTAAAAGGCTGGTTATCACCCTTAATCTGGTGGATGATTCGCCCCTACGTGGCGCGGGTGGTATTTGAATTAGCCCAGGCTGCCGAGCAGGTCGGAGCAATCTAAACTTATAGCCGTTGACCCTTGGGAGAGGTAGACACCAACAATCCACCAGTGCCAAAGCTGGTCTACCCTCCTTACAAGGGTAGGTTTTTTACAAAGGGGCGAGTATTTACTTTTATTAGGTATAAATTCTTAAGAAAATATGTATCAAAATACACAATTATTTCCGGGATAATTCTCCCCATTTCCCGCTCTTCCCCTCCTGGGAGGGGTTAGGGGTGGGTTCCGATTCCCGTTCCCCTCCTGGGAGGGGTTAGGGGTGGGTTCCGATTCCCGTTCCCCTCCTGGGAGGGGTTAGGGGTGGGTTCCGATTCCCGACTCCCGACCCAAATGTAAAAAACCTACCCCTGTGAGGTTCCCCCCACTCGCGCTTTGGATCAAGACAGGGACAAGAGTTTCAGGTTTTTTGTCCTGATTTAATAAAAGGTCGTAATAATACCACTTTAATAGAAGTTTATTGATTACTGACACACCTATCCGGACTTAATCGATAAATATTGAAAATGTTAAAGTACGAGGCTCCTAGCAGAGCCTAACTTTAGGATAGGCTGTAGCCAAATGAGTGACTTTTTTCAGTATACCTGTGGTCTCAGTACAGGACAAAAGTTGCAAAAAGTGCCAGGGAGAGGGTTTGATGGAAATTACCACAAAGACCACAAACCCTCATGGAACAGATTAACCAACTTCGAGCCAAATTGCGACCCCACCTGGGCTG
>NZ_JAAHHW010000079.1 GCF_010692325.1 Moorena sp. SIO3I8
TTGCCCATGAAATTTTGCTTTATTCTTGGGATAAATTAAACCGCTGGATTGAACAAGAAAAAGAAGCGATCATCCTCAAAAACTGGCTAACTGGTGAAACAATGCGATGGCAAGCAATTTGTTCACACGATAAATCTAAAGCCAAGCAAGAACTCTTAAAAGGCTCTCAACTAGAGCGAGTTGTAGAATTTAGAAAGAAAGATGCTTTTCAAGATATTGGTGGCTTAAAACCAGAAGAAAATGACTTTATTGATGCTAGTATGATAGAAATTGAGCGTCTAGAAACAGAAAAAAAAGCTCGCAGGCGGCGTGATATTCTAACGGCCTGGGTAATTGCTGGTAGTTTCCTACTAGCAGCAATCATTAGCACTGGATTTTGGCTGAGGACTGAGGAACAGAAGAAACGGGCGGAACTCAATCTGGCCGATTCCCTTGCTCGCAATTCTTTATCCCTATTTAATCAAGGAAAAGAATTGGATGCTTTCTTAGAATCAATTCGGGCTGGAAAAATCCTGCAAGAAAACAAAGCAACTGATCCAGAGGTGATCGGTTCCTTGATAACAAATATTTACGAGGGCAGCGAACGTAACCGTTTGCATGGGCATGAGGCCGATGTCAATAGTGTTAGTTTTAGCCCTGATGGTACACTCTTAGCTACCGGAAGTAATGATAAGACTGTCAAACTTTGGAATGTGGAAACCGGAACAGAAATATATACCTTCCGAGGGCATAATGACAGAGTTAATAGCGTCAGTTTTAGCCCTGATGGTACAGTCTTAGCTACTGGTAGTTCGGACACTACTATTAAACTCTGGAATGTGGAAACCGGAACAGAAAGACACACCTTCCGGGGGCATGATGCCTCAGTCAATAGCGTCAGTTTTAGCCCTGATGGTACACTTTTAGCTACTGGTAATTCGGACGCTACTATTAAACTCTGGAATGTGGAAACCGGAACAGAAAGACACACCCTCCGGGGGCATAATGCCTCAGTCAATAGCGTCAGTTTTAGTCCTGATGGTACACTTTTAGCTACTGGTAGTTCGGACACTACTATTAAACTCTGGAATGTGGAAACCGGAACAGAAAGACACACCCTCCGGGGGCATAATGCCTCAGTCAATAGCGTCAGTTTTAGTCCTGATAGTAAGATTTTAGTTTCTTGTAGTTCTAGTGCCGGGGCTGGTGGCTTGGGTGCTATCTATGGTAATGCAATCAAACGTTGGAATGTAGAAACCGGATCAGAAATTAGCGCCCTCCAAGGGCATGATGACTATATCAATGACGTAAGTTTTAGCCCCGACGGCAAATTCTTGGCTTCTGGCAGTTGGGACAATACAATTAAACTCTGGAAACTTCGGAATGGAGACCTAGAAGAAATCCGTATCCTCCGGGGACATAATGACGGAATCAATAGTATTAGCTTTAGCCCCGACGGCAAATTCTTGGCTTCTGGCAGTTGGGACAAAAGCATCAAACTCTGGAAGTTAGATAAAGAGAAAGAAATCCTTACCCTCAAAGGGCACCATAACTCAGTCAGGAGCCTCAGTTTTAGTCCCAACAGCAAATTATTGGCGACCGGCAGTATTGATAAAACTATCAAACTGTGGAATGTGGAAATGGGTAAAGAAATCCTTACCCTCAAAGGACATAAAGATTTGGTCGATAGTGTTAGTTTTAGTCCCGACAGCAAATTCTTGGCTTCTGGCAGTTGGGACAGTACTATCAAACTTTGGAATTTACAGACAGGAGCAGAAATTCTCACTCTCAACGGGCATAATGGCTCAGTCTATACCGTAATTTTTAGCCCCGACGGCAAGACCTTGGCAAGTAGCGGTGGGGACAATTTATTTATTATTGACAGTGGGGAAAATAGATTGGCTTTTGACAATGGTAACTTGACTTCTGACAGTGCTGACAACACCATTAAACTTTGGGATGTAAATACAGGGAGAGAAATCAGTACCCTCGAAGGACATGATAACTCAGTCCATAGGATGAGTTTTAGTCCAAATGGTAAGATCTTAGTAACCAATAGTTTTGACAACACCATTAAACTTTGGGATGTAAATACAGGGAGAGAAATCAGTACCCTCGAAGGACATGAACGCTCGGTTTTTAATGTCAGTTTTAGTCCAGATGGTAAGACCATAGCCACGAGTAGTGTTGATAACACCATTAACATTATTAAATTTTGGGATGTAGATACAGGGAGAGAAATCAGTACCCTCGAAGGACATGAACGCTCGGTTTTTAATGTCAGTTTTAGTCCAGATAACAAGGTCTTGGCAAGCAGAGGCAGTCAGGGTTTGACAATCAAACTCTGGAATTTAGAAACTAGACAAAAAATCCATACCCTTAACGTAGATGATGATTTAGTCTATAGCCTCAGTATTAGCCCCGATGGCAAGTTCTTAGCTGCTGGCGGTAAGTACAGCACTATCAAACTGTGGAATATAGACTTAGACTTTTTAATGGAGCGCAGTTGCGATTGGGTACGCCATTATTTGCAGCATAATCCAAATATCAGGAAGGAAGATAGAGGCTTATGCGAGCGTATTGGTACTCAGAAATAAAGTAGCGTAGAAACAGAATTAATGACGTTGCTGACTGTGCCTGAAAAATTATGCTCTTTAACTAACAATTTTTTTTTAATACGGCTTCTGAACCAGTTTTCTAGATCTGCAATCACGGAAACTGGTTCAGTTATCCCAAATCCTGTTCCCACACCCCCCCTTATCCGCATAGCCATAGATTCCTGGCATACAAAGATTTGGTCGATTTTTATAAAGGGGTTTTGACAAACGGATTTGGGATGAGCCCTCAACTTGTGCTGTTCAAAGCGGTCTTCTTCATAGCACCAAACGGTTTCATACTTATGGGGTAAAATAACTAAATCGCCTAACCGATTCAATAATAGTGCTATAAAGGGTGGTAATTAGAAATAGGGGAGCGTACGCATATAACCTGCACTTTCGTGGTTGGCTATTTGTCTAATCAGGCTCTGAGATTGTGACTCAAAGTCACGACTCAATACACCTATTACACCCATAAAGCTCATTGTTGAGCAATTGCTTCTCCCATTATTTTCTGGCATCGTTGCGGAAGAGAAATAACAAAAAAATGATTCTATTACCGTGAACTGGGGTTACCGGGACAAAAAAAATTCATCCCTTGAAACTGGGACTCAGTTGTCTTTTTCGTTTTCCGGAACACGTCAAACAACTCAATAAGTTGTTGCCACCTGAAGCTCTTTTCAATCCTAGTACGTAGATTAAATCAACTCAGAGCAAGCCGGTTGTTGCCTTCCGGAAAACGTTGTACTAGCCCTCGTAGACTACAGAGTCAAGATCATACAGTTTTCGACCGTTACTAGTTCGAGTGGACTTGATCTTGCCAGCGGACTCCCAGTTTCTTAAAGTGCGGTCTGTAACCCCTAATGCGATCACAGCTTCCTTAGTTTTAACTAGGCCACTCGCTTGTCTGTTTTCCGGAAGTTTATCAGGGTTGATCATTCGTTTAAGACCTCCTGTAAGTGAATCGAGATCGAATCGACGCACCCCGTTTTGAGTTTTGTGCATCTTGATCGTACCCTCTTGTTCCATGTGCTCCAGCATTTTCATGGGGATTTCTAGGATCCAACAAGCTTCCTTGGGCGTTACTAGTCGCATATTTAACTGTTTCGATTACTGTTTAGTCACATTAGCAATCTAGCTAGTTTTCCGGAAAGCATCAAGCCACTTGATAGGTCTTAAGACTTGCGGCAAGATCAAAAAGCGATCGCTCCCTCCAGAACCAAGAGAGCGATCGCAAGACCTCAAATATAAATAATTTTGTCGTGCGTTACATCTGCTACGAAAAACAACCAAAACCGCTATCTTGCCTTAATCCAGAGGTAGGAGCGATTGCTGTTACCTACCTGCACGGGACAGACAGCCCGAGCGACGACTGTCAGCTACTGAAATACCGCAAGAAGATCAAATTAGATGAATGGGATACCATTTACTTCGTTAACTTTTTCCCAGAAGAGGCCATTCGGACACTTCTAGAGAGCGGAGTGTGTGTCCGCATCTCTACCTCAGCAGTAGAGGAGTACCCTGGAATTATCGCCACAAAGACCAACGAGTCTTTCACTGTCGAAACGGTAAAGCTGGTCGATGGGGAGCTAACCAGAGATGATTGTACCCGTGGATTCGATCAACTGTTCTTCGCTCGGAAAGCTCCAGAGATGATAGCTGCCTGCCGAAGGAGCAGGGCTAAGCACAAATACAGTCTTGATCAAGGCATCAACGAGTACTTTAACGATGGGATTGATGCAGTACTCAAAGGTGTGGACTTTGAGGGAGGTATCAGGGCATATGCAGATTTACTCGAATCAATCAACGGGGGAGGGAATTGCTTCATGCCTTCCGTTTTTGTGGGTACCGTGGGGTTGATGCACGCCAAGGGGATCGATCGCTAACCAGAGACTGCACAGAATCGCGCAAATGTCCGGACACCTTCGCAGAGCAAGCGATCGCCTTTGGCGATCGCTCAACTTTTCCATTCTCCAATTCCATGCCACAGGACATCAATTATCCTGTGCATTGAACCCGCTTCTGGAATGAATTCAAAAACAATATGGCTGCGCATCAGGTCTATGCCTCCACTTTCGTTAAGAAGCTCTCCAGACTTCTCAACATAATCCTTTCCGATTCTCCAAGAGTCTTCTCTGCAAATGTCAGAATCCTCTATAAGAAGAGCGACTCCTAAGTACAAGTCAAGCCTGCCAGAGTCAACCTGGTCTATTTCCTGAAGACCCTGTAATCGTTCGATTTCTTGATACATGCTTTTCTGTAAAGCTTCTTGTTTCGTGGTTATATAAAAATCAAAGTTACCGATTCCATTCGTGTGGTAATACTCTCTCATCTCTGAGAAATTATAGAAAGATCCATCTTCTAGAACTACTTCTTCTAGTTGTGTAATTATCCTGTCATAACTTTCTATGGCTTGTTTCCTCTCCTGTTCTAATAATAGCAACTTTTCCATCTCGTCTGGTGGAAGAAAACTTCTGCTTTTATTATTTGAGTCCAATCTATTGATTTCTGAAATAAAATTACGTTTCGCCATGTCTTGATAGTATTTAAAACATCTGATTTTTTTATCATACCATTGGCAAATGATACGGAATCCATGACCTAGTTTTGTATCATCCTACCGAGGTACTATCAAAAAGGACTGCTCAAGTTTTCCCTTTGCAAAGAACAAGCGTGGGTACCCAGGAGTTCCATCAATGAAGAGCTTCCGAAGCCCTCAGGAAGCTTTAAAAGGCACGACAAAGGCAAACATTAGCCAAAACCACCTTGGAGCCGTTGACCCGGCTCTAAGGCTTTCTTTGAGGCATTCCTGTCTCATCCATTGACACTCCCTAGTACCAGCGACCGACACACAACCACCCTCCAACAGTACTGGGAAAGAGTGATCTAATCCTGGGTCTGTGTAGTTGGTCTATAGCGATCGCTTAAGCTGATCTTCCATGTGTCTATACCGGGAGTATATATATATATTTATACCGACCATAGACACATTTTTGTCCACATTAAGCTACCAATTTATAGTTTTCATTCCCATTGGACGGTGAAAATGGCTGACCACAGGTAAAGAGTGGAGAAAACGTGTCTGCTACTGACTCGAGTGTGTCTACTACATATTTGAACCATAGACACGAGTTAGCTTGAAGGCGTGATCTCTGTCTAGGAAAAGTGCATACTACTGAATCGAGTGTGTCTGCCACATGTTTGAATCATAGACACCGCATGGTCAATTGGCCTCGCCAAGCTTTTAAAAAGGGCAACCCACCTCCGGATCGATGGAGATGGGTTGCGGAGCTGGAGTAGCCCCCAGGGGTGTTGTCGGGGGCGCAGCTTTAATAGTAACAGAGAATTTACGCACCTCATTTGACTGAAAGACGTTATCTTTTTAGCCAATCTCTTAGGAGTGTTAAACTGATAGCGATCGCTAGGTAGTCGATAAGTGATCGCTATCAGTTTAAAGTCAGGTAAAATTAAGAAATCTTTGGCTTCATTGAATTGATGGCTGACTGCTTAAATAAAGGGAGACTCTTTAGTGCTTGCTCCCATCCGTGCATAGTCCTGAGATCTACATTGTTTTCTTCTAATCTAGAGATAAGCATTCTTCTGATACTTGAGAAAGATTCAGGTGGAACAAAAGTCCTAATCTGGTTATCGAATTTTGCCTTAAGCCTATCTATGGCCGGTTGAGCGCATTCAATTTCCATAATTTCTTCATTCCATATATAAATATCAAGTTCAGCATCTGTTAAATCTTTGATTTCGTCTGAAATCTCCTGCTGATGCTCTTTGTCTAAGCACTCCATATACCTTTCAAGTCGTTGTGATATTGTCATCTCAAGTCGATCTGCTGTTAACCTTTCCCATATCTCAACTGGAGGAGTTCGAGCGATCAAATCTTGCTGATGGAAGTAGTAAAGATTTATCATTTCTCCAGTTCCATCATAATTGAACGGTGCCATTACCACAGGCCATTTCTCTTTGGGAGATTTTACATTAGAATATTTTGTATCTGCATTTTGCAAAGATTCTAAAGCAAGGCGTAACTCATTGTTTTTTGCTTCTATTTCTTTTAGTTTTATCTCAGCAAGTAGTCTTGCTTGCTCTTTCTCTTCTGCCTGTATGCGCAATTGAATATTGTCCATCTTAAGATCCTCTATTTCTAGTTTCATTGCGCTTAACTGAGAAATCAAAGCTGCCTTCTCTGACTTCAATTTATCTATCTCTGCGGTGTTTACAGGTTGAGATGACCTTTGACTCAATACAGTTTTCCTCCCAACCTGAGGAGGATTAGCAACCAATACTTCTACGCAGCCAGGATGGTAGACAACCCGACGACCACCTTTTTGCTTGACCAGGACTGTGCCATCTTCAGCGATCGCTTTCTGGCCAACTCCCCAATATTTGTAACTTTTACCATTTCCATTCGTGATGGTCAGGCGCTGATGCAGCCCCAGGTCTGCTAAAACTTTAGTTAATGCATTGGCGGTGATGTCTGTGCGCTCTAGGGCATCATTGGTCTGCTCTAGTAACTCTTTAGCGGTTAGGTAGACTACTGCCAACTTTTCTGCCAACTCATCGCAAACCGTATTTAACCACTGATTACCGCGCCGCAGGAACCGACCAGGGGGAAGGACGATCCATTTCCTGCCTTCCTTCTTTTGATATCCTATCTCAGCTAATGCGCGGTTCAGGTCAGCAACTTTTGCGCAAAAATTAGACCCAGACTCCTTTAATTTGTCATTTACTATCTCTACCATCTGCTTCAGGCTTAGGTAGTACCCCTCCTCTGCTGGATTGGTTGCAGGCTGCTGACCGTTGGTAGTCTGGAAAACTTCAGTGGCTACTGTCTCAACAGTTAGTTCAGCCACTGGGTTTATTTCCGGCTCAGTTACTGCTTCAGCTACTGGATTTGAAATCGGTTCAGTTACTGCTTCAGCCACTGAGGTTGATACAGGCTCAGTTACTGTTTTGACGTCTATAGCCTCTACAGATGGTGCAGTTTTGTCATTTTTTAGCCATTGAACAAACAAGTCTCTGTATTCGGGATGGAGTCTCGCATTGTCCCCATCAGGCCAGATAACGGCCTCTATCCCTTCGTTCCCAAATATCGATCGGCGAAGAGCCATAGCGCGATCTGTCCCATTGAACCTTTTGAACACTCCATCATCATCGATGTCGAAGTCATCCATCAGATCTTCTAGATCGAAATAGGACCATTGCATTTTTTGCGCAGATTCCTCCCCCCACTTAACGAAGCGATCGCTTAATGCAGGATGAAGGAATGGGTTGTTTCGATCTATCCAGTTGATCACATCACCTGCCTCTATGCCACTTACCGACTCAATAGTTAGCTGAGATTGAAGTCCTGCCTGAGAGGTGGAGAAAGCTAAGAACTGCTCTCTGGTTAACCCACTAGCTGATAGCACATCTTTCAGACGCACGTAGCTAGGCTCTTGCTCTGCTGTTGCCTCCTCCTTTGTTTCTTCAGGGAATGGCAATAACTCCGAGCCTGCAACGGTTTCAGCAATTCCAGCTGTCGGCTCAGATTGGGAATTTGGAACTGGGATAACTACTGATTCGGAATCCAAAACTGAGCCAGTTAGACTTATTCCTTCTGAGGAGTTACGCATCCTCCAAAGCTTCTCTTCCAAGTTTTTTATGACAATTTTCTTTTCTTCAATTTCTTTTTTTGCTACTTCCATAAGTTCTGGAGCGACTGCGATCGCTTCTAACAACTCAGTCCTCAGATCCGCATTTTCTGGATTAGTCAAGTCATCTCCGGTTATGTCCCATATTTTTTTCTTTTTGTCAGGAATTACTTCTGTTTCGATGAAAGGCACTTCCTCCTCAGCCTCTACCTCTGCTACAGGCTCATGACTTTGATCTGCCGCAGGTAAAGCTACTCGAACGGCTAATAGCTGGCTTGAATCATTCTTGGGTGGTTCTGGGACATCGGAAGTGAATGGGGGACTTTCGCGCCAGTGAGATGTTTTAGTCTCAGGATCGTAAACTCCCATTTTTTCCGTTTGCCAAAGCACAATCAGGTTTTTGTACTCAGGATGCAGTAGCGCGTTCTCACCTTTAGTCCAAGCAATGGCTTCACTCCCTTCGCTCTCAATTATCTTTTTCCGCAGAGCGATCGCTTGCTCCGTGCTTTCAAACCATTGGAACTGTTCCGGAGTGAATCCAAGCATATATCGAAGTTCTGCGAGTTCGGAATATACTGGCTTCTGTTCTGTCTCGGATGGGGGCTGAACTTCAGTCGTGGCAACATTCTTGACTACCTCAACTTCCTCATCGAATGAGGAGATCGCCTCTACTTTCTCGGTCGATAGGGCTACAGACGGATACTCAGAAAACAGTTGGGATTTCAGATAATCGACAAAGCATTCCCACAATTTCAGATGAACTAGTGCGCCTGTGGGAGAGGTGGAGAGTATGAGTTGGTCTGCTTTTAGACCTTCTTTTTCAGCGATCGCTTCCCTCTTCTGTGCGTAAGCCGAATCCGAAATAAAGCTCTCAAAAACTTCTTTTGTCGTTTTGTACTGCTTAACGAGATCGCCCAGAGGGAAGTACTGATCTATTCCAGGCTCGGAACCAGGAACAACGTGGTCGTTTTCTTCGATCTGCGGCTTGGTTTTTGTTGCTAGATAGGTGGATTGAGGTTCTTTCTCTAGCCGCGTTTGAGCCTCTTTTGCCTCAGGTTTTTGCGCGGTCGGATTTTGATCTATTTCACTCTTTTGTTCCGAGGCAGGCTTTGTTATTGCAACTTTGGCAACCTGAGGCAGTACACGAGTCTTAGCCCACTCTCCAAACCGCTCAACTAGATCAATGTGAATCAAAGACCCACCTTTAATGGTTGATCTCTCTTTGCGCTCAACCAAGGAAGCGATCGCTGGCTTTATTGATGGATCGGCCAGAAAGTTTTTTACCATCTGTTCGCTTGTACCATACTTCTCAAGTACAGTGACCAAAGGAACGTAATTCTCTTTTTCTCTTTGCTCTTTAGCCTGAATCCCCTCTTCATACGCTGAAGCGATCGCTGGGTGGCACCATAGCATGTTCTTCCGAGGGGTTATGTATGGCCTAACGCCCTGGCTGATCAAGTCTTTGATTAACTTCGGAGCATAATCTCGAACGGTGGATTTGAATTTACCACGAAAACTGAGGTCTTCTGCGATCGCTTCTAAATCCAACCCTTCCGATAGTAATTGAACTTTACTGTGGCATAGGTACTCCTCTGAAACTAATCGGTAGAGGTCGGGTACTTCAGGATAAGAATCCTGCTGCTCTTCTTCTAGATCCTCAGGTTCACCTTCTTCTGTCTGACTTTCTAGGTTATCTTCTGAAGTCTCAACCTCTTTTTGGCTTTCCTCTGGGTTTTCCTCTGACTTAGGAGACTTAGTTAAATCCCACCCCTCAACTACCAAAGGTTGATCGGTAATAGACAACCAGCATTCCCCAAAGGCTACAAGCAAATCTTTGTCCCCAACGATTTTCAAAGGCTTGTTGGCCATTAAAGGGACAGAAACAATATCTGATAAGTCTGCATCTTGAAGTAGGTTGTGGCGAGATTTTACCCCATCAAATAGTTCTTTTCGTTCCGAGTCGGTAACCCATATCCTTAGCTTTCTGATTTGATCGTAAGAGAATGCGCTGATATCAAGTAATACAAAATTACTAACTGCTTCGGGAACAGAGGTGCTATTGCTATTTTGGATTGTCATAGAGAGAATGGGGGTTGTTTCAGTGACTCTTTCGAGTCTTAGCGGTGCGGGGTGTCAGGTTAATTTTCCCCGCGCCGCTTTCTCAATGATAAAACGTCATTTCGTCAACGTCAAGAAAATGACGAAATGTTTTTCGTACTTGAACTGTCAAGTACAGTCATCGTTGTCAGTGGACTTTTTTTTTGATCCTCAGCCCAAACTTGAGCATCACGCCACGCATAATTGCTCCAGCCAGGCTTGTAGCCTAGCTTCTGGGCGACAATCTTCCAATCACCTATCCCAAATTCTGCCCCTTTAGAGCGTTTAACCAGCTCGTGCCAAACCCAATACTTCTCGTAGCCTTTTTTCCGTTGGGTAGCGATCGCTTTATTGATTAACGGTAAAAACTCCGGATTACTTTTTGCCGTTAACTCTTTGATTTGAATTTCCATCTCATCCTCTTCTGGAAGCAGACCGGTGGGTTCCTCTGCCACTTTTGATCCAGACTTCAGTTCCAGTACTGATTTGCAGTTTGGACAGGTGACTTCGTAGATGGGGACTCCATCATCGACTCTCACTGGCCTACTCAGTTCATGAGGAAGCGCGCGGAAGCAGTGTTCACATGATTTACATTTAATAGCGTGATCGTCTCCTTTCAGGGATTTGGGAGAAAGGGACCACTCTACTTTTTCATCAGGTAGTCCGTGCCTGCTCCAGTTTTCGGTATGGTCGATGAGCACCACATACTCCTTCCCAGGAAAAGGTCTCAGTCCACGTCCCCACATTTGCTTGTCCAACACCAAGGAACAGGTTGGACGACAGACCTGAACGGCTTCTATCGAGCAAATATCCAGCCCTTCTAAAAATAAGCCACAGTTGGTTAAAACGGTAATTTCGCCCCTTTCAAAAGCTTCCAAAGCCTCCTCTCGTTCTTTCTCTGGACTCTCTCCATCAAGGTGTTTTGCCACCACTCCATTTTTGTTAAATTCGTCAGCGATCGCTTGAGAATGCAGTACCCCTACAGCAAAAACGATAGTTTTTTTGTCTTTTGCGTATTTACTCCAAGTTGGGTAGACCTGCTGAACCATCCTCATCGCCTGCATCTGTAGCTGTTGCTGGTTGTAATCCCCTCCAGCTTGGCTAATTCTAGTGGTGTCGATAGGAACTGCTCCGAACATCTTAAAACTACTCAGGTGCCCTTTCTGTATTAATTCCGAGACTGAAATCCCCTCAACCAGAACGTCAAAGTGATCGGTGAACCCCTGCCCATCATTGCGGTGGGGAGTAGCCGAAACTCCTAGAATGTAGGCATTAGGGAAAGCTTCCATCACTTTTGTATAGCTCTTAGTGATGGCGTGGTGAGATTCATCGATTATGATCAGAGCTGGAGTAAAGCCTGTCTTTCGTCTAGCCAATGTCTGGACAGATGCGATCTGGATGCGGTGATGTGGTTCCGGCGGGATTCCAGCTTTAATGTACCCTACACCTTCTCCGGTGATACGTTGAATTTTGTCCCCAGCCTGCACTACTAACTCTTTCCGATGCGCCATTATTAGAACGTTGACATTTTGATCCGTGAAATACTTGGCAATTGCGGCAAAAGTAACAGTTTTTCCTCCTGCGGTAGGAAGCTGTGCCATCACTCGACGGTGACCCTTCTTCCATTCACTGAATATTTTTTCGACGAGATCGTGTTGATAATCGCGTAAAACAAATCCATCACATAGTTCAGGAGAGAAGTGTTGTTGAATATCGATAGACTGTGTCATGATAAAAACCTGGATTAGTTGTCATTTAAAAGTTACTGATTCTAAAGCGATCGTTCTGAAAAGCGATCGCTATTTATTTGCTGGACTAAAAATATCTCAAAGAAATTTCGTGCTTCTCTCCACACTTCGACCTCCATTGATGAGTTATTACTATCGGATCTTCTGGTGCCCAGATACAGCAAAGAACACTGTTTGGATCTGGGACATCTTCCTCTAGGATCCAGTCAGCGAAATCTTGACTTCGGGTTACGCCCATCATTTTTTCCCAATCTTCTTCCACCAGTACAGCTTGATAAAAGTCATCGGACTGGCTGTCAACAATTTCAAGAACATCTTCTAGGTCTGAATAATCAATCATTTCTTTGTCTCTCAACATTTTCGTCTGTAAGCGATTGGCCGTAGGCCACGCTAAGCGAACGTTTTTAAGTGTTTTGGGTCAAATAATTGAGTCCCAGTTTTAGCCTTTTCGTAAAACCTTCGACTTGATAAGAGTTCCAGATATTCTTTGAATCTTCTTCCCATGTCTCAGGACTGTGGGCATCATCATGGCAAGAAGGGCACAACGGGAACATATTGACTCCTGGATCATCTTCCTCTCCCAAATAGACTGTTCGATGGATCTCTATGTTTTTTGCCTGCTTTTGGCATAGACAACATTTTGAGTTAGTGAGTTGAATTGTCGCCAACTCTTTATATTCCCGGCTGGGGTAAGAAACCGCCCCATCTTCTTTAATGAATGCCTGCCCTTTGTATCTGGAAAATTTAGACCCAATTTCTGGATTAAAACATTCCAGATAAGTAGAAAGTATATTGATGAATCTTTTTCTATTTTCTGTTGTAGCCAAATCCAAGGACAGAGAGAAAGACCAAAGATCAGTGCAGCCGCTTTCTTCTAGTTCTCTTGCTATATTGTCCATTTTTGAGTTGGGCATTTTTTTTTGAGCCAAAGATGCTTGTTGTTGCCCTGAGGGGATTGAACCCAGAGGATTAGCTCTGACTGGAGGCAGGTCAGCCGCGCTACCTAGATCACACCACTGTTCCTCAAATTGAAAAATCCTTTCTGTCTCAGTTGCTGAAACATCAGTGGGGACTTCAACTGTTACCGCACTTTTGAAGTTATTGGCCATTTGCTGAACTACCCCTTTATTGAAGGTGATCTTCTTCCCATTCCTAGTCTTTAAAAACTTCCCTTTATTTACACTGCAAATAATAGGAATCATCTTTTTTGCTCTAGCATTTACACAGGGAAAAAATGACGAAGCTGCATACCCAGGGGACAAAACATGAATCGCTCCACCACTCTTGACTCCAACACCTGTTAATCTCCCAATCAGATCCGAGAGGAGTTGCAATACAGGGATTGTTAATTTACTCCTTTCTCCGCTTTTATCAGCAGAAAGTTCTATTTCATCCCAGACCAATATGCAATCTATACGTTGCATAAACACCATTTGCTGGAAAGTCCTTAATAGGTTCAGGGTCTCGTTGATAATTTGACACAACGACTTTTGATCTAGCAAAGAAATATCTACTTCGACTTTTCTAGAATCAGGAACATGATCCCACCTTCCATCCTTGTCTAAAGCCTGAGCAAACCAATTGACATAGAAAACAAGAATACCTTCCTCTGCTTTTCTCTTCGTAGTTTCAGCTAACAGCAAAGTCTTTCCGCTTTGTTGTCCTCCCGCCACATAGCAACAAGTAGAATCTACTAAATCTTGAAATATCTGATAGCCAGTCCTGGAAGGCAAGAAGCCCTGCTGATAGTTTGAAGCTAACCCTTGGACGACAGGATTAGAAGATGGAGACTGGTAGTTAGAGTGAGTATTTCTGACAAGATGATGAGCAACAGGAGGGGATTCTATCTCTTGTTGGAGTAAGTCATTAGTCTTTGATAACCTACGAGATTGAGGTAGTGAATGGGGTGAGTGCGGGTATATTTCCCTGGTCACAGGAGAAAGTTGAGAGCTTATCGAATCTAGAATGTCGTAATAATCAGATTCTTGTTTGTCTAGGTCATAAAACAGCTCAGTTATCATCAACCTATAAGCATCAAAGCGTTCTTCGTAACTCTCAAAACCGGTGTCTTTAATCTCTGGGGAAATACTCTCAAGATAGAAGGCTATAGCTTTTCTGTTTTCTTCTACAAAAACAGCCTCAAAAGCCTCCTCAGGAGAAAGGTACTCAGCTGCTACTTCTAGACTGGTTTTAGTCTCATTAGTTCTAACTGGCCGACCCAGGCTGTCTACAGTAGACTCCGTCAGTGAGCCATTTTTCTCTCTGTCATTTTCCTCTTGTCCCCTGTGTTTTGTTATTTTGTCATTTAATCTTGAAATATCGGACATTGTTAAAGCATAAAGTCTTAATTTTCCAGTTACTCCAAAGTCGGTAAACATGCATCCGCTTAATGTTACCAAGCCGCCAAGAAGAGATAAAATGCCCAAAGGAGGAACAACTGGAACCGTTATTGCACTCCCTATTAGTCCAAACAATCCTAAGGAAGTTGAGACCCACAACCTAGTCTTTTCATCATTTCCTTTGTCCCCTAGAATATCTAATCGTTCTGTTAGCCATTTATTTGGTCTTTTTAGTTTACTGATGCTAGGATAGTCAGACATAACGTACTCCTTTTATTAATGGAAAAGACCTCGGGACTTATTACGAGGTCTTTTTTGTTTTTGCTAAGGTTATCGACGAGGTGCTTGGCCTACAGCTTCTGCTTCACCTAGAGAAAGTAGGAAAAGGCGTGCTCCAGCTGCGATCGCTATAACACTAATAATGTTGTATCCAGTGAGAAGGAGGCTATCCCCTAACCCCATTCCTGGCTGAAAAGTAGGGCGCTCCATGAAGGTTAAAGAGAACTCAACCAGGAAACAAAAAGCTCCGAGAGCCATGACCATGAAACGTTGCAGGCCATTTGAATCTTTAGACCGAGGGTTTAACCAAAGACCCAGGAATAGCCCTTGATTTAGGTTGCAAATCCCCATAGCAAGGAAGGCTATAAATAGCATCCAAAGATTTACTTTAAAATTCAAAGGGTTGTATCCCATCCACCCAATCCAGCTACTCCCACCAGGAGTAGGAATGAGCCCGGATTCCTTAGACAGAATAATGTAGAAATTATCGATCGAGATAAGAGTGAAATAGACCCACTGAGCTGTCCCAAACAGGACTTTAGATTCAGGAGACATTACCAGTTTGTGCAGCGTTACTCCTACAGCAGCGGCGGCGGTGGCAGCAAAGCTAAAAGTAACATCAAGAACTTTCTGAATAGCTCCTAAGAATTTGATAGGGCTCTTGGTCTTTGCCTTGTAGTTGTAAGTAGCTGAATAATCAGAAGCGTAAGCCGAAGCCGATTCCTCTGTGTGATATTGAGGAGTAACGTTTCTCTGTTTCCTGTGATTACGAGAAGATCTTGACATTATTTTTTACTTTTGTTGTAGTTTCCACACGCTGCGCTGGCATAATCAGCTTCCATTTGGTTGTCACTGCCCTTAAAAAGGAAAGCGGTCTTTAGTTTCTCTATGTCCTGGTAGTCATTTCCACTGAACACCCGAGCAGAGATCACCCCAATACAGATATGGGGGTCTGAATCATCCAGTACATATTGCTCTCTGGTCTTTGACTTGGCTAGCCGTCGCTTCGTCCCATTGCTGCTGTAATCTACACTTGGGCGGATTCTGGTTCTGTCTGAATAGATATAGCCAGGAATATATACGGCGAGGCGAGGTTTAACTATGTGATTGGCAGCTCGTGCGTCAGCGATCGCTCGGTCGTTCTCTATCCGGCTAACCTTAGCTTTAGTGTGGCGGGTCTCATCGTGTTGAGCGGTCAATAACTCCCACTCTGACTTAGCATTACATCCCCAAAAGATGAGAGAGGGAAGGAGGGTTAGGACTGATATTGTATTGATCACCCTAAGGGCTGGTTTATTGCTTCTAGGTTTCATGTCTTCTTGTGATTGGGAACAAAAATCCCCAGTCTTTGACTGGGGCAGGAAGGTCAATCTATTACCTCAGCTTCAAGTTCGTCTAACCACGCTGTAGCGGCTGCAACGGCATCGTAGTTGCGCCGTGCTGTTTGCTGCTGTTCTACCAAAGTCACCCGTTTGGCGTCAGCCTTCCGTCGGTCAGATCGCCGTTGTTGTAGACTTTGAGTGTAGTCCTTCAGTTGGGATTCGACCGGAGTGATGTGGTAGTTGAGGCTTTTCTGAGTTACAGCATCTGACACCTGCTGGTTGTCTTCGCGAGACTGCTGGTCTAGCTGTCGTAGTTCGTTGAAAAACGCAATCCGGTTATTTACTTTTTGGTTGATATACCCCTGCTTAAATGCATTGTCTTCGAGATTAGCTAGATCTACGCCATCCATCACCGCATCATCGATCCGGCTAACTATGATTTCTACTGGAAAATTATCAATCCCCGCCAGCTGCAACTCTTGCTGAACTAGGGTCATCGCTTGATCCTTCACCTCTTTGGTTGTTAACGCCCCACCTTTAGTAGAAGGTTCAGATTTTGAGGTGCTGGCAGCGATCGCTTTGTTAATGCTGTTGTCAACAAATTCACATCCTTTCTCCATCGCCTCCAATAATTCAATGGGGATTTCGTTGTTCCCTTGGGCAAATCCCGCAGACAAAAGCAGACGAGTGGCATCCTCTTCTGTGTTTCCGTATTCACCTGTTAAGGTTTCGATTGCTTCGTTCCAGGTCATTGTGTTGTCTGACATTTTAAGTGACTCCGTTTATGGTTGTTGGTAATTTCTGAAAAAATTGGCATCAAAGAATTTGAGCAAAAGAGCCAGATGCCGAGAAGTCGATGAGTAACTGTAGTCGTTGTTTTTGCGCAACAAGGAAATAAGGTAGAAGACAAAAACCTGATAAAGGGTAAAACCTATATACCTCCTTCCTAGTTGTCTTTTTTGTCGGCGGTAAAAGTTCAATTCGATGACAAGTGGAATTTTTTCGCTGCCACTTTGGGGAGCGTTAACGATTTGCCTGTGCCATCTGTTGACGGTTTTTTCGCAAAGTCCCAGGTTCTCCTTCATTTCTTTTTTTGTTGGTTTCCTAGACCATTTGTGGGAGAAGAACTTCCTCAAAGCTTGCAGTCTGACGTCTTCAGGAACAGACGCCTCAAAGCACTCAGTTAACCCATTCACTTCGGACACTTGGTGTCTGGCGAGATGGGACGGTTGGTGTACTATTGCCATGTATTTAACTGAACACACGCAAGGTTTTCATGTCTCAAGCGACACTATGATAAGGCTGTCTATTGAGATTTAGTTTTAACAAGACTATTTTGTGGATTTTAAACAGTCCCTATAAATAGTCCTCAAATAGCTTTCAAGAGACTCCCTAAAAGGCTGATCACCCTCTTTTTTTAGAAGGATATGGCTACCTTCGATTTGAGTTCGGACAGTTAGTGGCTAAACTTCTTGAGTCTGATTCCTGATTAGACACTTGATGTCTGAACTGGAAGACAGGACTGTTGTTGTCCAAACTAGTTGGATTTAACTATAAGGAAAACTAACATTTGGCGTATATCGAGATTAGACAGGATTAGTCTGCTCTACATGTAGTCAACAGTGTCCTAACTCGAAAGTAAGGGTGTCCGTTCTCAGTTAAGGCGTGTCCGTTCTCATCTGGAGGGTGTCCCAACTGGCAAGCTAATGGGCTGTTAGTCTCTTTATTACTAGTAGAAAAGCTGTTTAGTAGTGAAGCCAAAGGTCGTTACTCCCTCGTCACTATAGACTTTCAACTATTAATCGATACACAATCAGCCATGTAGCGATCGCGCAAGATAGGTCCCTGAGCAGCAGTAGTAATTGCGTACTAATCACGAGATTTTCTAGATTTCTCATTTGTCAAAATATTAGGTTTTCTAGGTACTGTGGCGACCTAGAAGCAGTGATAATAGTTCTAGGTCTAGCGATTTCTGGACCCTAAAGCGGGCAGTCGGTTTGGTTTTGAGCTGCTCGCTTTTTCTTTCCATATTTGTATAGTAGCGAATAGGTTTGTCGTTGTCAAGTATTTTACAAAAACATTTTTACAAGCTAGTATAAAAGGATTAAAGGAGTATATAACTGAAATCAAGATCAATGGAAGACCAAGCTCTCTACATCACATATCGAGTCCCTGTCAAAGGATTAAGACAAAAGATTAAAGAAGCCAGACTCGCTCAAAAGAAAAGAGTGGCTCCGTTAGCTGCTGAAGCAGGCATCAATAAAGCCTCTTGGTACGGAATCGAATCTGGAGCAATAACAAGCATCACCTCAACCACTCTTAAGTCGGTAGAGAGAGCACTGGGAGTGAATCTAGAGGTAGAGGCTTGTTGCGGCAAAGGAAAAACTCCTCATTGACACTCCCCGGTCTAAAAACAAAGCGATCGCTTCCTAATACATTAAGTTGCCTTAGGGTTTGCTGGTCAGAATCTGATTTCTAAGAAGCAATTTTGTTCTTTATCATTTATGAGAGATCGCTTAACGCAAACTGCCTTTGAAGTAAAAAATAAATTTTTACCTTAAAGTAGCGAAAACCGAAGCATGTCAAAGTAAGCGATCGCTTACCTTTAATTTCTCTTGACAATTAGGGATTTTCGTGCTTTAATTAACCAGGAAGCAGATACTGGCAATTGCTGCCTTCCGGGGTCAAGTCAACATTGGATATCCCAACAAAGATGATCCCAGAACGATAATTCCCCCGCGCCTCTTACAAAGACCGGGGGAGTGCCAAATGAAGCCACCAACTTCTTTTGGTTTCGTTGAATTGCTGACAGTCATCATTTTTTCCGAATTGACTGTAACTCTGTCGAATCTCGAATCTAAACAAACAAAAAATCAATAGTAAATAGGCAGCCCTCGCTAGTTTAAGAAAAAAGGTAATTGCGTTTTTTTCCAGATAATGACAAGGTATAACCCCCTTGCCCCAGGTAAAGCCTTAAGTGATTATCGAGTATCTTCCCATAATACTAGATATTACTAAGAAGCACAACCCAATCCGGATTAAAGTAAGCGATCGCTTAAGAAAACAGGCAGTCCTTAGCTGACAACTAGTTCTGCCTCAAAACGAAACAACAAACGACCAAAAATATCAAGTTCCAGATAAAATCACCGTACTTGACGGTTATGGTACATACTCTAGAACTCATCAAGGGAAAGATATAAACCCTAATTCAGAACAACTCACTGACCGGATCAGAATTTAAACCTAGGAGAGAGACATGAACCGTAATTCAGAACAACTCACCGTACTTGACAAATATGGTACAGACCAAGCCACTGTACTTGACACTTATGGTACATCCATGATGTTAACGAACCAGAGTCAATCTGTCAACAACAAAAAGACAAAAAGTCCTGTAGACTCTCCAATCCTAACACAGCTAAGCGTTGGCGCAGCCTCTGCGCAGCAGAATCGCTTGCCGTCAGATAATCTAAAAGAGTTAATTTCAAAGGCTTATAGCGAATCCCATATTTTTCGTCAGGAAGAGTTTCGTGATGTTCGGAGAGTAGTAGAGGGTCGGGTAAAGCTGCGACAGACTCACGGTCTAATGACCGGAACAGTGGCGGAAGTAGTGAAGGAAGAGTTTGGGTATCTAGACAGGCATGTGTTGAAGCCTCAAGCTAGCCCTCTGTATTCCCCTTGGTACTATGAGGCATTAGAAGAAGAACCTGAGTTTGACCAATCAATAGACCTAAGGCATTGGGAAGAGTGGACAGTTGGCTCTGGGGTAGATCCAGAACTAACAGCCCTGTGGGTGCAGAGTGGAGAGGGGAGAGAGCTTCTTTCTCGGGTTCTAATGCCATTACAGTACAAAAAGCGAGATGAATTAAGCAAAGACGAATACAGGCAGACATTTAAGCCTCTTAACTCTATTGCCAAGAGTCGATTTCACTTCACCAGAGGAGACAATGGGACTTCTGATTGCTGGGGGTTGGTTAAACCCGACGCCCCTCGGAGTAAAGACAATAAGAAGATCAAGTACGAATCGACTAGGGGGGTTCCCTCTGGCCTTCTTCAACCTCCTGTGCCGACTAAGCTAGCTCGGGAAATAGCGACCAAGAATGGAGAGACAGCTGAAAGAATAGAGAAAATCACTCAAGAGAATTTTTGGGATTGGGTTAAAACTAATGCCCAAAGGTTATGCCTAGAGATTGTAGTAGTAGAGGGATCAAAAAAAGCAGCCGCTTTGATCACCGCTGGCCATATAGCGATCGCTATACCTGGTATTTGGAACGCTACGGACAAAGACATCAAAAATTACCCAAATGGAGAAGGTGGAGCAAAGCAATATGTTAATCACTACCTAAAAGCACCATTAAGAAGCTTGTTGGGATGTGGGTGTGATGTTCTAGTTTGGTTTGACTTTGATAAAGGATCTAAGTCTAAACAAAGGAACTTGAAAGCCGCCAGACGTCTTGCCTCAGCTATCCGTGCAGAAGATCGAGACAGCCAGTTAGATAAGTCAGTCAAAACTATAAGAGATCGAAAGATAACCATAGCTGAAGGTGATCCTGAGTTAGGGAAAGGGGCGGATGACATTTGGGTCCGTCCAGATGGGGCAGAGAAGTTAGCTGAGGTAAGGTCTAAGGCTAAGAAATATAGATCTGTAGATCCTACTCTTTACCGAAGGTTGGAGACCACCCCAAACTTTAGCTACAAACAAAGATACTGTCGGCCTATCCCTACTAAATTTGGGCAGGATAATTACCGTGGGGAAAAACTTATTGCTGTCAAAGCTCCGAAGGGGTCTGGGAAAACAACTCAGTCTAGTTCTTACGTGAAAAATTTGATATGTCTTTTGCACCAAGTGGGAAAAGAAGAATGGCAAAAGCTTAAAGTTCTTCTAATTGGGCACAGACGTAGCCTTCTAAGATCTATCTGCAATGCTTTCAATGAGACTATCAGGAAGAAAGAGTTAGGATTTGAGTCTTCCGTAGAAAAAAAAGAAGAAATAGAGTATCTAAAACTTATCTTAAACAGTTTTGAAGCTGCCTTTGTCTACGACATAACGGACACAAAAAATCTTCCAGACTGTCATGCGATAGGAATCTGCCCAGAGTCATTACGGCCACAGTCTCAAAGCCAATTTGATCCAGAAGAATGGAAAGACGCCATAGTTATTATTGATGAATGCGAGCAAGTAATGGAGCATCTGAACCATTCAAGTACGCTAGAAGGGAAGCAGCCTAGTATCTTTTCTAATCTGGCTACAGTATTAAGAAATGCTTCAAAAATAGTCATTGCCGACGCTGATTTATCTGACTTAGGGTTGAAATTTTATAAAACGTTAGCTGAAGTGTCTAATGCTTATCTGTCAGTCAATAATTACAAATTTAGTGGAAAAGCAGCTTTCGATGTTTATCCACTTCCCAGTGAAGGAGCTATTGTAAACAGACTAGAGCATGAAGTGTCTAGAGGGAATCGAGTCCTTTGTCTTCTTTCTGGCCAAAAAGACACTTCTACGTTTGGTACTACGGTTCAATCAATGTACGCTGCTTCGTTGGAGAAATTAGAAGAAGCGTGGGGTCGTCCTCTCAACATATTAAGGATAGACTCCGAAACCTTGGCCACAATGAATTCAAAAGCCATTGAGGCAATGGCAAATATGCACAACCCACAGTGGTGGTGGCAATGGGACATCGTCTTTGTTAGTCCCAGCCTTGAGACAGGAGTGGACATGAAGCTCCCTGGCGTTTTTTCTTGTGTATTAGGGCTATTCAACGGCTCTCAAACAGACAAAGGGGTTTGCCAATTTTTAGGGAGGCTTAGAGACCCTATCCCTCGTTACATATTTTGCAAAAAAGTAGGGTTAGGAGTGATTGGCTATGGTGCTCTGTTTCCTTCTCAATATAGACAGTCTCAAAGATTTCAAACAAAGAACAATTCAAATATAATAGTAAGTTGCGCTAATGAAATCATAAACAGCCGGGTGGATGAGATTGAAGAGGAATACCTTGAAGACTCTCGGCCACATTACTATGAGATACTCTTAGACATTGCCAGCAAACTGGCAGTACGTATTAACGCTGGGAAGTACGAATACGACGTCAATATTTTAAATGGTTTAGCGGCAGAAGGACATCGGGTACATTTGGATCATCAGTGGGCAGAAGATGATCAATCAAATAAAGACAAAAAGAAAGAATGTGCCGTGTTCAAAGAGGAGGTAGTATTGCCGTGGGTCGTCAAGAGGATTGGTGCCGCCTCAGACATAACAGAAGAACAAGCGATCGCTATGGGGAAAAGTTTTTCTCTCTCCCCTGAACAGAGGGATCAAATAGATAAGTATTATATTCAGAGCATCTACGGGAGTCTAACGATAGACACTCTGGTGGCTTATCGAAAAAAACTGCATCAAAACTTTAAGAGGGGGTTTGATCTTTTATTTAATTCAACTGAAGACAAGCAGTTGCGGGTTGATGTTGCAGCTCTTCAGTATTACCAGAACCACCCAATGGCTTGGTACAACACCAACAAACACATGAAGGAGTCGCACTATGATGTGCTGGAAGATATTGGCTTTGTTTCGTTGGTAACGTTTTTGATAGAGAATCCTACTTATCAATTAAAAAACAGCGATCCAATGTTACTGGACTTAAAACAAAAAGTAAAAGCCTACAGAGTCCGATTAGATTGCCTTGGCTTTGCCAGTTTAAATAGCAATGAGAGTAGGAAGGGAGAGAAAACCCCGATAGCGATTGTAAAGGCACTTCTTCGATGGATAGGACTTCGGCTGAAAAATGTAGGAAGAGAAGGAACTGGACAAAGAGATTATCTTTATGTGTTGCATGAAGATGATCTAAATCTTTTCAATGACTTTTGCAAATTGAGAGCAGAAAAAGTTATTAAGAAGAAAGCTTCTATAGCAGAATATAAAGCAAAACTGAAAGATCGTGAAATTGCCACTCAAGCTAGAAAGGCTAAAGCTAAAGAACAAGCTGCGGCAGCCTTTGGGTCTTCCGATGCGCTGTGGGGGAAGTCAAACAACGATTCTACTCCCAACGACTATCCCTTCATTCATCCGGCCATCGTTAAGTTAAGAGAGCAGATGGAACATTGTCCTATCTCCCAGTTGAAAGAGCATTTAAAGCATTTTCTAAATAACGAAAAAATTGCTTCCCATTGGGAAGGTCTGTATGCGACTTCTAGCTATGGTTTGCGGAAAGTAGTAGATGAGGTAATGAATGAGCATCCTGTGCTACCTTTGGTCTCTAAATTAATCAAACAGGCCATCGTTCAGACCCCAAATCCGACACATCTCCATCCACTTCTTCAATAGCCATTAGGCATTAACAACTAAATAATTTCAGATTCCCCACCTCGGTCAACCCAGTGGGTCTTTTAGCTGGTCTTTTCCTATAGCGATCGCTTAGAACCACAAATCAACTTAGCCTCGTTCTACTCTTAACAGAAAATTTAAATTAATTGAAGATGACTTAAATAACTTAAATACCTTAAACAGCGTATTGTTAACGTCTAAAATTCTAAAGTTAAAAGATTTTAAATCAAGACGAAAAGAGATCCAACCTTTCTCCATTTTTTAAGGGTGTTGTGGTGGTGGCTGTGGTAATGGCTTTGGTAGTAACGGTGGTTGTAGGTTTGGTCTGGCTGTGGAAGTGGTATCAGTGGCAGTAGCAGTGGCTGTGGCTGTGGTTGTGGTTGTGGCTGTGGCTTCGCTTCCAAGCATTTGTGGATCAGTGGAAGCGATCGCTGTATGCAGGGGAAAGTGGCTGTGGTGGTGGTAGTAGTGGTAGTGGTTTTGGCAATGTCCAGTGGGTTCCGAGAACCTCTCTCGATATCTCAAAAGCGATCGCGATGCCACTGAATTTGAAGCAATGGGAAAACGTTCTTGAGCCTTACTCCCACTCGTTTTAATGAGGTTCTCAAATACTCTCAATACCTAAGATAAGCTAGAGGGAAACTTTTAAAGTCCCCCAAGGTTCACCTATGACTCGTAACAAGCTACAGAAAGTGACAGTAGTGGCCTATGCATTAGAGCACAGTAACTCTGAAGCGTCAAAACACTTTAACGTCCCCTACAAGACCGTCTATCGTTGGGTTAGAGAACATGGAGATAGCATTGAGCTTCAAGAACAAGTGGAGATAACCCAAGATGACCCTACACCGTTGTGGCTTCAAAGAACTACCATTACCTTGGGGTTGGCGATCGAAGCTTTGAATCAAAGAATAGAAAATGATAACCTAAAAACTTTGCCAGAAGTCCAAGCTTTCAAGGCTTTGACTCAGCTAGTGAAAGAATTGCATTCGATCAGGCAAGATTCCGCTTTGCTGCTCGACCTAAATGGAATCATTGCCGAAGGAAATCTCCGCAGTAAAAAACTGGGAGAACCCATGACTCCACTCAAGGATGTGACCGAACAAGCCCTTAGTGGCATGACTGAAGAACAGCGATCGCTTACTTGTTAAGTATTTATACTAGATTCAGGCATACCCTGTAGCACGTAGACCCTGTTCCGCGTTCCACAGAAGCAAACGAGTTTTCAATGCTTCCAGCTTATGCGACAGGGTCTAGCCATACCTCTGGTCACGTTGATTTTAAATGTTTTAATCCAAAATGTATTTATGCTGTAAATTAACTAATCAGCGGTTTTACGCGGAAATTTTAAAATACACCCCGGCCTCACGTAGTATTATGTACGCCTGACCGGGGCGTAAATTTTAGATGGGTGCGTAATTTTCTGTGCGACACGGTACTTTTCTTCTGTGCAACAGGGTTTGAATTTCTGCGGAACACCGTAGTTATCTTCTGTGAGACAGGGTTTGATTTTCTGCGGAACACCCCCTTTAAGGTTGGGAATGGATGCTAAGCCAGTGCGCTTGAGAAATTAACAGCTGTCCGCCCACTGGAATAGGGTATATGTCATGACACAGGTAACGCAAGCAGTCAGCTAGATGCGATCGCTTAATATCGGACTTGTCTATTTTTCCCTTGTCATCAAACTTCAAACTTTCCAAGTCTTTTATCAGTTCCTTACAGTTTGGGTGAATAAGCAGCCTGTCATTATGAAAAAGGTTGTTGGTTGAGTGAATGGAATCCAGCACTGATGGATTAACTTCTTGCCAATGCCGTCGCCACTCGATATCAAGAGACCTGAGTTTCTTCTTCACGATTCCCCAGTTTGTGACCTTGCTGTTAGCTGTCCGCTGCTTACCTGAAGCATCCCCATGGAGGTGCAAAGGGAAAACGCCTTGCTGCTGCTTTGCCCATTTCAAGACTTCGTTGGCCAGCTCGAACGTGTCACTGTCCATTAAGTACCACTCCTTAATAATAAAAACGCAATCGCCAGATTTCTGAGCAGCGATCGCTGTAGCTGGGGAGTGGTTAAAATCAAATGACAAATGTAACGGAAGTCCAGAGCAAACTCCAATACCTCCATCTATGTGAAGCGATCGCTTAAAGTACCTAAATATTCTGCCAATGGTTGTGGCCACGTACTCTCCCCGTAGTTCTAGGGCAATTAGTTCAGGGGTGTAGCTAGCTTCCAGCTGTTTCAGATACTGGGGATCAAGGGAAGTATTATCAGAGGTTAGGCAAGGAATGGACCAGTACATTTCTTTTCTCTCGTCCGACCTGTCTGGATCCGCGAAAGTATCATATGCCCAATTGAATGGCGTAATTCTGTTGATCGAAGAAGTTACGACAAATTGACCTGGAAGTGTTCCACGACCTCTTCCCATACGTCCAATGATTGTTTGGAAGGCCATTTCATCGGCATAGCACCATTCGTCAAACCACCCTGTCCGAATTTCTATGCCCCGACCTCCCTGAACAGACTTGTCTGTCCCACCACCAAATTTATTGGCAGATAGCACTAGAAACTCAGCTTCGTAGATGGTACATTGCCGCCGGGCTGCTATCATTTTTGCCGTTTGGATTGGCGAGTTTCCGTGAGGCTCTAGCGGAACTCCATAGGCTTCACAAAATTCAGCCAAAGCGGGTAAGGTAGACGTCTCCAGTTGCCCATATTCATTGGCCGATATCAGCCCTCTGGATTTTGGGTCTAGTCTGGCACGGTGACAGCAGTACCATGCGCCAGCTCGTGATTTGCCCGAACCGATTCCTCCCCTAAGGTGTAATCCAAAAAAACCGGCATTAGATTTGACCGCTTTTACAAAATCGGTCTGACCTCCGGGCATTGGCGCAAAATCGTCCAATGTAGCGATCGCTTTGGGTCGTTTTTGGGAACTCAATTCGATGATTTTAGCCACCTCGTCGCGTTTTAACTTGTTTATATAGGAGGTTGCAATGCTCACAGTAATGTGTCCGCCAGTCCGACCTTTCCAGTTTGCCACCAGGTACCGGACACCGTCTAGTTAGTTTGATCCGCGAGAAGCCCACAACTTCTTCAACCTTATAAAACACTACAACGTTTGATAAGGTTGAAGAAGAGTAATCAGAACTAAGTAAATGAGATTAAGAACTCCTAAGCTTGCGTGCAAGGAACTCAAAATTTCCCTCAAGACTCTAGAGTACTTGCACGAGCAGGGCATCATCGAGGCCGTTGTCACTTCCAACGGGGTTAGGCGATTCGACCTGGACTCGATCGCTAGCAAAAAGAACAAAAGTAGGTTGGCAAATTTACCACCAGCACTCGATCCTTACAGACCCCACTGGGTTACTCCCAAGCAAGCTAGGGAAATTCTTGGGGTTAGCAACCCTACTCTGATCTCTTGGGAGAAGCAGGGCAAGATTTTATGCAGGCGAATGCCCAACAACTACAGAGTCTATGATGTCAACAGCCTGCGCTTTGACGAAGAAACCTTATAAAATGTTGCTCTATATAGACTGTAGCGAAATCCATAAACTGCTTATAAAATAGTTATCCGAAGGACTTGACACAACCTTATAAAACGAGGTATGATAAAAGTGTAATCAAAAAGCGATCGCCACCAGTCAAAAACAGCGATCGCTTGATGAAACCCAAAGTGTCATTGAGTCTAGTAAATGATAAATAAAAACAAATCAGTTCTGCAATCTGAACTGTCGGTATTCTTGAAAAGCCCGAAAGGGAAGATATACGCATCCACTAAAGCGTGCGCCGCTTTGGTGCATACTGACTCCGCAAATGTCCGGACGTTTGCAGAAAACGCTGGGGTAGAGCCTCAAGTGCAGATCAATGTGCATTTAGCGGAAGACATCATAACCGTGGGTCTCTTCGATGAAAAATTTTTACTGAATCTATTACGAGAGTGTAAAGTCGAAACTGCTCCAGAATTAGACGATTCGGTTCTATTGTCCTACCTGTACTTCTCCTCCGGGTTTAACTCAAAAATAGTGGATCTTGTGTTCAACCATCAGCCAGCGGAAGTTGACAGTGACTCCACCCCAGGTTGTGACAGTGGCATCACCATTGCTGATATTGAACTGATTTCCCAGACAGAGGTAGAAGATTGATGGGACGCAAGCAGAAGCCTCAAGCCACAGTAGTTTCAAAGTCCAAACGATCCACTCACCATAGTGGAACTCTCGCCAAGCGTTCTGGTCAATCCAGCAAATCTAGTAACAGAGCTGGAGAATACGCAGTTGAGGGTCAGCCGTATGGTGATATCATACCTGCTTCCTCTGGGCTGCGAGAAACAGTGCGAACGAGAACCCAAGAAGACGGTCACAACGCCCTAGCTCCTGAACGGCAATCAAAATGTGAAGCAACAGTCAAATCAATCGGCTTCTTTGGCCGACGAGTCAAGAGATAGGAGAGGCGTTCCGATGAAGAATGCCTAACACTTAAACTCATCATCAACTCAACTAAACCATATGTTTCTGCCTAAGCTAACTTACGTTGTTCGATTTAAATTCTCACCTGAACATAACCACTTCATTCTAAAAGTTGGACTTTCTGACCCTCACACCTTGCCTTATAAGATGACAGCATGGCGAATGCACGCCCGAGATCATTATGGATTTAAAAGCGTCGAGCTTGTAGCTATGGGACAGCCAAAAGCTGTAAGACTAGTAAGAAAAAATTTTGATAATTACCTTATTGATGGTTGCATTGAAAGTCATGGAAGAGCTGACTGGTATACAGCAAAAAAACAAGCCGGTCTAGAAGAACTGAAGGAAATCATCAAAACGGTTAACCTTATGGAATCTCCTCCATCATACGAATTTCCTGTGAAGGTTTTCACTTGGAGTGTTCTCTTAAGTGTGATTGCCGCTCTATTGGTTTCTTCTGGATATAAGTTTGGTTTTAAAAATGGCCTAAAGCAAAAAGTTAATAGCTTGTATTTAAAGGGTGAAATTTTCCCTGAATTCGGATCAAAGCCCCGCCAAAATACTTTTCGTTAAACTTAGGCAAACACCAGGATTCCGGCTAGACGTAATGCTAGGGAAGCTACTATAAAGTGCAATGCTTGACTCCAAAGTTCTGTATGAGCTTTTGGAGTCAGAATTTTTCCTTATTTAATCTAATTACCGAAATGGTGATTTCCCAGAAGTTGTTGATCTGGAGTAGAAAAGAGTATGAAAAGCAAATCCATTCCAGTGCCAGTCTATTGCGATCCTAATTTTGTCAGCACTAAGACTGATAATCAAGTGACCGCTGAAATCACAAACTGGTCACAATTGCAGCCAAAGCCAAAAAGCTTAAAGCGCAAAAACAACGAATAATCTCTAACTTAAGCGATCGCTTAACAGAAAGGCGATCGCTGTCTTTCTGTAAATGTTAAAACGAAAAAATGAAAACCTATTTGTTTACCAATGGCAAGAGTCTAATGATCCGCGCATGTACGGAGAATCGGTTGGAGTATGCTCGACATTTTTTCTCTTCTGAGTGCGGATGCCCTGTCACCTTAATTGGCAGTGGTCCTAAGGAACTGGCAGAAGATTGCTTCAGAGATCATTATCAAAATTGGTGGTGGCACGGAATGTACAGTTTCGCTCCCGGTATGCTTCGCAAGTTTGCGCCAACCCACCATGAATACGCGATCGCTATAGCCAAGATCAAAGCAACCAGTGCTCGGATTAAATGCCACGGAATTGTCTCAAAAGCTACTTCCAAGGTTCGTGCAGCCGTGAATGAAGTGGCTTGGATTTTGGGATCAGAAAACGATTCGGTGGATTGCTATGAGGAAGATTATTTTGATGAGGAGGCGTAAAATGAATGACCCTATCTTTGTGTGGAAGCAAGACTTTATCTTAGAAACCCGGAAGGTTGTCAATCTAGAACAAGCTCAAGAGGAAACAGAAGGCAGTGAATTGGAGGAGTGGGAAGATGTTCCACACGAAATCATCAGAGAAAACGTCACTCTATCCTGTTACACCAGAAATGAGATAGAAGTGTTCAAGCCAGATTTATTCCCACCTGAGCGTAAAGGCTGGAAAAGGTTTGTCTACTACCTTAATGTCGATCAACTTCTGTCAATAACTTACGGCAGCGATAGTGACATCAATGAAAAGCTCAAGCCAACCTATGGGTACTATGAAAGTTCCAAAGGTCTCCCGATTTTTGTGCGAATGTGGACAATTGAGCAAGCCATAGATTTTATCTTTGAGGATTGGGAGAACAAAGAGCGAATCAAGCTTGCGTCCCATGAGATAGGGTTAAAAGGGCTTCATGGGGTTTGCGATGAAGCATTTCAAAGCTTCCATGAGGAACAGATTCGGAAGATAAAAGCTAGAACTGAACAAAACCAGAAAGAGATCCGTCTAATCCAAGAGAGAAACGATAGACTAAGAAAGTCCATTCGTTCTCAGTTTAACTAGCATTAGTATCGACAAATGGGGACAAAAGAGAGGTATTTGTCCCCGTAAGATAAACCAATAAATGTACCAAGAGCATATCATGTTTGCCACCAAAGAACAGTTAGCCGCAGTCAAAGTTAAACCATCCGTGCGCCTTTGGCAAATCAATGGCGGTGAGTATCAAACCTTGCTAATGGACAAAAACCTGTTGTTCATAGAGGAAGAACATGGCTTTGATGAAGACTATTTTTGGAAAGAGGTACGCGAAGAGCTTAAGACAGCCACTGGTGCCTTAGAGCTAATTAATGGCTTCTTATTTTGCAATTTTGCGAAAAATGAGTATGTCTATGTCACTGGCGATAAGTGGGATGAACGAGTCCAAAACCACTTAATAGAAAATGGGGCAATCACAGTGGTTTCGCCAAAAGCTAAGACGTTCGATCTAACTAGTAGTTCTGCTTCTTCAAACTCCTCTAAACCTGCTAACAAGTCCAGTAAATATAAGCGTCCGGGAGCACGCAAAAAGTCTAAGCGAAAGTAACCATTAAAGTGTTAAGCTTGAACGAGGAAAAATTACTGTTACTGATCTGTCTGCCCGCCAAGTTTTGGTGGGTTGTTCTTTATCTTTTTGAGACGGCAAAAATAACGATGATATTATGTGTCTGCGACGATAAAATGCCGTATAATTATTGATAAGCAACCACGCCGATCCGGAAGAAGGTGTGGTTGCTAAATAAACGTTAGTTTCTTAACCTAATATCATGACAGATATATTGACTGTTCGCAAATCAACCCTTGAACTTCCCCAGGGTGTTGTACTTGACATTTATACTGCGGACGAAATAGACGAGTTTGGTCGGTGGGTTAATTATCTCAGTGGCCGTGGCTTAGCTGACTCAGTAAAAGTAACAGAATTCATGGTGCGTGCAAAACGCATGTCTAAAGCTCTAAAAGCTAAGCTAGGCAAGGATTTCATGGTGCGTGCAGGTCGCTTTGAATTGAGCAAGAATCGGTACAGTGATGTAACCTTGTGGCGCTTCAAGCACGCATCCAAGTTTTGGGTTTATCAAAACTCCCAAGGGAATGAAGACGCTGGGTTAATACTAGAAGTACTTGCAGATGTTAATTTGCAAATTATGTCAGATGAAGCTTTTGGTCGTGGCTATGAACCTGGGAAAGCTCAAGAACTTGTTCGCAAATACGAGCAGGAAAATCAGCAACTTAAAAATCAATTACAGCAGGCTAAGAAAACAATCAAAGGACAAGAGGAAGAACTGCGTGAAGCGATGGATAATTACGATGTTCAACAGGGCTTGCAAGACGAATATGATCGCCAACTTCGTGATGCTGGCATTGACCCTTGGAAGATTCCAGGACATTCTCAAGAACCACCTTTCTAGCATTTGATCTATCAACTCGTTCCATCCATCTGCCCTGGCAGCCGCTGGGGCTTTTTTTTGGGAAGTTTTGGTAGTACAGCGGAAAGCTATACTTTTTTGGTGATCGCTCTTTTCGATGGTCGGAGCGATCGCTTTATCATCAATGGGGTTTTTCTGGCACCCAAAAGGGTGCGAATAGTGTTCGTACCCTTTCGCTACACTTAGGATTCATCAAATGTTTTTTGTTACTTTTGGCGACATCAAAAAGACGACAAAAATCAAAGATGAGGTAACCCAGACGTGTCACAGACCCAAGATATTAAGTTGACTTACGATGTAGATATACAGCGTACTTTTCATTATTTCCTAATAGGATGAAAAAAGATAACAAAAAGTCTTCTAAGTTCCTGTAATCGGGATTAGCAGTATTACAAAATTGCCTCTAATTCCCTTTAAAATTAACTATTTATTCTGGGGGGGCGACATGAGAGCTAAAAAGTAGACTGTATAAGCTTCATAGCTCTCATACCTCGTAAATAATTATCGAGCTTATGACGACTTAAACGCATTAACTTATCAACTAATTCCCAACATTGCTCCATAAAATTAATCCATTTTTGAGCATACATTCCAATATAAAAATTACTATGTCTTTTAGTTGATCGCCCATATTCTTTGACTCTAGCTACATAGTTCTGAACTCCTTTTTTATTAATTTTTTCTCCCTGAATAGTTGCAATAAAGTAAGCAAAAGAGATTATAATAACTAAAGATATAAAGCGTTCGCCGACAACATTACTGCCTTCCATATTATATCCACCGCTTTTATAATCTCGGAACATCTCCTCAATATCAAAACGTTTTTTATAAGCGGATATTGCCTCAGATACTTCGCTCATATTTGTTAGAATAAACCAACCTTCTTTTGTTACTGAATTTCGATAACTTTTCTTCCATTTACAGGCAATACTAAATCCTGATACTTGTTTAGTTTTGGTGACTTTAACCTTTTCAAAAAATAACGAAATTCCCGGTTTCAATCCCGAGTTTTTCAAGGAAATCCACCCCTGATTTTTGAGCTCAATTTGCTCGTTTTCTCTAAGTCTTAAACAAAACTTAAAACCTTGTTTATCTAGCCACTCAGCCAATTTAACTGAACAAAATTCCCGGTCACCCAAAATGACAACATCATAGCCATCAAATAGCCCTATAATAGTTGATATTATTTGTTTTTGCTCTGAAAAATTACTTGAACCAAGTTTTGAAAGAAGTTCAAAATAAATTGGGATTGCTCGATTTTTATAAATTAGACTAATCATCAATAAATTTTTGTCCTTCCAATTAGTTCTATCGATAGCTAAATAGATTATTTTCTCTTTAGGAAATGTTTGATTTATCCATTCTTTAATAATTGGAAACCACAAATATTTGACATCAAATACTGGCAAAGACAAAAATCTCTGTAGTTTTTTACGTCGTGATTGAAATTGAATGGGTAAAGGGAGTGACTCTGCGATTTTTTCAAGTTTTATATTTTTGGTGTCTTGTATAATTATTATTATAAGGTAAAAAAACAATAATTGAGATTCACAAAGTAGATTTTTTAGATGTTTTTGATA
>NZ_JAAHHW010000008.1 GCF_010692325.1 Moorena sp. SIO3I8
AAATTTATTAAGTATGAGTGGATTGAAATTGATGCTTACGAAAACTGGAAAAGCTTTCTTGAATATCTCAAAAAAGTGCTTGACAATTTTGGGGAAGAATATGTAATTAATTTTGTTTAGGTGCTTAGAAAGTTCATTATATGTCTTAATAATTGTTGGTCTAGCAAATTCATAATAGTCTCTAAATAACTTCTTAAGTGTTTCCTGAATTTCCTCTAACTCTTCAGGGGTAAATGTTTCTTCAAGTTCACGGTCAATTGATTCTTTTTCCTCCTCAGTCAATAGATCAGTCCACAGCTTTCCTGCTAGCTCGAAATTCTCCTCATTTTGCAGGTCTTGTAATAGATCTGTTTCAGAATTTTCTATCATCGATTCATCCTCCCAGCGTAGGCTAAAATTCTACTAAAAAATTGACTAGTTAAAATATGTAAAAAATAGCGGTGGTTTCCATACTCTTCCCTTTCTAACAGACAATAACGCCAATTATTATTGATAGCCTCTTTCAATTTTTCCTCTGGTAATCTTTCTTTAGTCATTTTACGAAGTACATTTTGTGTAGTTCCTTCTTGTTCTTTTAATGCAGCTAAAATTGCCATTAGCTCAAATTCAGAACTGGAAAGCATTTGAAAAGATCGGAAAAATATCTGCCCCCAAAATTTTTTAAATATGCTGATATTCTTAGTGTCTGCGTCATCCTCCGTTAAACGTACATTGCCTAAGCTTTTTGTAATTTCTAATGGACTTTTGAGTTTGAGCTGACCTGTTATTAACTTCAAAGCTAGAGGCAAATAACCCGTTATATTATTACCAGCAAGTTGGAGTAGTGATTCGCAATCGTTAGGATTAAAATTAGATATTTTTCTTTCTTCAGCAGTTTGCTCCATTAACTTAAGTGATGCTTCTTCTCTCAAACCTTGTAGATAATAATCAAAAATATCAACCTCTAAAGTTTCAAAATGATGCCGACTTGTTAGCAGAACTTTACTGTTACCCAGAATTGGCGAAAGCCTTGCACAAATCTCATTTTGAGAATCTCCTGAAGTCTCCATATTATCTAAAACCAGAAGAACTGGTGTATGAGATAGTCGCTCACGTGTTTTTCTTTCTAACTCCTCACCTTGAAGACTAAGAAACTCTGGTTTTCCTAACTGCTTGGCAATGTCATCAAGGACTGTCTCGAAAGTCATAGGGGTAGATCTATGTTTAGTTGAGGCTGTTTGCCATACAACGTTTTGAAAACCTATTTCTCGAAAGGATCTTGCGACTTCAATAGCAATAGAAGTTTTGCCATTCCCTCCAAGACCAGTAATTCCAACTATGCGTTTGCTTTGGGAATCACTCAGAGCATTTTTAATCTCCTCGATTTCTTTCTCACGACCTAAAAGTTCAAGATAGCTGGGAGAAGGAATCTTCGCTAATTCCTCAAAAAAAAACCTTCTTCTTCTTTGAAAGCAATTGAATTAGGGAAAGCTTTTGGGGTTAAATTTTGAGGGGGTAAATACTCATCAATGAATTCTTTAACCCCAATATATACAATACTATTTTCATTTTTAGGTTTAGCAACGCTAAAATGATCGGCTCCATTTGCAGCAGTGGGTCTAGTTCCTTGAATATTTGGATCGCTACTGAAACGATCTACGACTAAGCGTTTTCCTATTGCGGGAATTGCCGTATCTTCCGTTTCATAAAATGCCTTTGTTTCAATTGATAAAGCTTTAGCATTACCGCTATACCATTTCCCCATTTTATATAACTGAGTGTTAGTATTATCTGAGCGAAGCTCATTAAGAATGACATTTTCTTCAAGAAGATGGAAAGCTTTTACAGTCTGAGCCAATAGTTCCGTGAAATTCGCAAAATCTGAACCCTGATGAGGAGTTCCTAAAAAAACAACTCCTTTAGTCTGCCCAATAATCTCACGCATTTTATCGTTACTGTTAAGATCATCGTAAGCAGAATAAAGTGTCTCTTTAACAATCAAGCCTCCTAAGCTATGAGTTACAAAAATTCGAGGTCGTGTAAGAATATCTTTCTGCTGCAAAAGTTCGATGAGTTCGCTAGCTTGATCTAGGATGGGAGAAGCTTTACCTGTTGGTATTTGCTTTCCTATTTTGGGGACTTTTGAGAAAGGAGTGCCTTCCTTAAAAGGCATTGTTTCATAACCGTAAGACCAAATACCAATATCTGATCTATATTCTCCAAGCCAATTTAGCCAAAAATTAAGATTAGGTAACTTTTCCTGCCAAAATTTATCTGTATCCACTTCATTTTCTATCTGTTGTGGGTTAGGATACCAAGCTTTTATCGGATGATCTCCTAGTCCATGTACAAAAATCACATCACCACTACGATTAGAATTGTCACAACCTTTGACAGGTAGCAATCCCATTTTTTTTTCTGACATATAACTTTTTCCCATAAATAGTAACAAGAATGTATAACACTAAAGATAATTAAACCTATAAGGGCAGGGTAAGCGCATCTAATATTGAAATTGAGCATCTCTATCTTGATGAGATGAACCTGTCTCCTTCGGATACGCTGCGCGAACATAATTTTTTCTATTACTCTGTAAACTATACCCTAATTGCTTCAACAATTTTGCCACCGTTCTTGGACTAATTTGATGTCCAATTTCTTTTAGAGCTTTGGCTAATTTTGCTGTACTTTTCGATGTCCAGAGTAACGGGGAACATGGATCTCCACGAGTCGCTGGTGCAATTAATTTTTCTAAATCTTGAATTAATGTGTGGTCATTTTGCGATAGACTTTTGCGTCCACCTCCAGGTTTTATCACTTTTCTGTGGATCTTAGTTGAGCTTATTATTTGATTTTGATTATCATCTTGAACAATTGGAACTTGTAGTTTTTTAATTCCGCTTTTAATGGTTTTACTTGATAATCCAGTCGCAAAAGCCACTGTTTTTATTCCTTCTTTCCCTAAAGATACTGCTTCAACTCCTGACCACAATCGTCTGAGTTTTTCATTCATGTATGGCATTAAAACCTCAAATTTGGTTCTAATATCCTCAATTATTGACATTTTTCCCAGAAACAATCACTTCGATTCTATTATCTCATTTTTCTGGGGGGGCGACATGAGAGCTAAAAAGTAGACTCTATAAGCTTCATAGCTCTCATACCTCGTAAATAATTATCGAGCTTATGACGACTTAAACGCATCAAATCATAAACTAATTTCCAACATTTATCCATAAAATTAATCCAGTTTTGAGCATATAGTCCAATATAAAAACTGCTGTGTTTTTTAGTTAAACGCCCATATTATTTGACTCTAGCTACATAGTTTTGAACTCCTTGTTTAGTAATTTTTTGTCCTTGCATTGTGGAAGCAAGATAAGCAAAAGATATTATAATAACTAAAGATATAAAACGTTTTTCGATAACATTACTGCCTTCCATATTATATCCACCGCTCTTATAATCTCGGAACATCTCTTCAATAGAGAAACGTTTTTTATAGGCAGAAATTGCTTCCGAAGCACTGCTCATATTTGTTAGAATAAACCAACCTTCTTTGGTCACGGATTTTCGATAACTTTTTTTACATTTACAGGCGATACTAAATCCAGTAATTTGTTTAGTTTTGGTAACTTTTACATTTTCAAAAAATAATGAAGTTCCTGGTTTTAATCCACAATTTTCTAAGGAAGTCCAACCCGAATCTTTAAGTTGAATTTGTGCCGATTTTTTGAGTCTTAAACAAAATGTAAAGCCTTGTGTATCTAACCATTTAGCCAATTTGACGGAACAAAATTCTCGGTCTCCCAAAATTATAACTTGATAGCCATCAAATAGCTCTATAATATTTGATATAATTTTTGTTTGTTCTGAAAAATTACTTGAGCCAAGTTTTGAAAGAAGTTCAAAATAAACTGGAATTGATCGCTTATTATAAATTATAATAATCATCAATAAATTTTTATATCTCCAATTAGTTCTATCGATAACCAAATAGATTTTTGACTGTTTAGTAAATGTTTGATCGAGCCATTTTTTTTTTAAGAATTGGAAGCCACAATAATTTGAGCTCAAATATTGGTAATGATAAAAATCTCTGTAGTTTTTTACGTCTTGAATTTACCTGAATAGGTAAAGGTAATGACTCGGCAATTTTTTCTAGTTTAATATTTTTGATATCTTGTATAATAATTAGTACAATAGAAAACAACAAGAATTGAGATTCAGAAAGTAGATTTTTTAGATGTTTTTGATATAATTCTGGTATCATTTTCAATTGGTAGGTCGTATTGACAATTTATGACCTATCTTTTTTTTACCATAATTCGCTCAATTTAATATATATCAAGGGTTACAGGCCGCTTGTCTCCCCCCCAGCTCATTTTTAGACCCTTATCAGAAACTTATTTCTGCGCAACTCCTAAGGCTTATATGCAAACGAGTTCATATTCACGTTTGCAAAGAGGTGCTTCTAGGTTACTGATGACAGCCCCATCTGCTCGAATTGTTTGAGCATAAATGCACGTAAAAGATCACGTAAAAGATAGTTAAACGTGAAACACACTGCACAATTTAGAGCATCTAACGTTTAGCTAAAAACACCGATACAGATTTACTGAATTGATATAAACTGATCTATTAGTTCAAGTCCAGTTAATTACTTCCAAAATAGTCTCTAGATTTTTGGGTAAGCGTGATCGGTAATGGGTAATCCTAAACTACCAATTACCAATTCCAAATCACCAATTCCAAATTACCAATTCCAAATTACCTGATTTCGGATATGATAATTAGTCAATCAGAGATGATATTATATTTCTTGACTGATATAGTTAATTACCTAGAGATGTGCTACCCTGAGCTGATAATCCTGAGCGTATAATAAGATGCTTTGCCCTGAAATGATAAATTAAAAGACTTGGCTGACTAATCTTATAACTTTCTCTATTAATCAGTATTATCCATATAGTTAGATAAAGGTGTGATAGAAATCACATCAACTGGTGAAGTTAATTACTTCATGGGGTGACTGGATTCACTGACTGGATTACTGGATTCGGTGACTGGATGGAGTTATTAAAATCAGCGTCTTCTCAAGCCCTAGGCGGGATTCCCCCCGAAAGCGATGCTATGCGATCGCATAACCAGCAGTTGAGCTGGCTTGTCACCCCCTCATACCGAGTTGCATTCAAAGAGAGTAGATTGGTTGGATAGGGAGATGGGGAGATGGGGAGATGGGGAGATGGGCGGAAGAGAAAGTTGTACGTTTGACCGCAACTTGGTATCAACCACAAATGAAATGGGCAAGATGCCCGTTCTACAAAACTATTCAAATCATTCCATTATTAAGCAAGGCCAAAAAAAGGAGCCGATTGCGTCGGCTCCCAACTTATCTCAAGTCTGGTTAATCACTTACTAAATAGTCCCTAGTCGTCAGCTTTCAGCTTTCAGCTTAAGCGCTACGCGCACGCTACAGAAACAGCCATTGGCTGTAGGCTCAGGCTACTTGAGGTGCTTTTGAATAAAATAAGCATGATAGCTGACCGCTGACCGCTGACCGCTGACCGCTGAATGCTTAGAGGATATCTGAAAAGTTTTTTGATACTGAATTTTGCCCCCCTAGCCCCCCAACTTTGGGGGGAACAAGAGTCAATTTGCTTCTAAAAGTCCCCCAAAATTGGGGGATTTAGGGGGCTTGGATGTAGCAAATGAGACTTCTCAGACAACCTCTTACATTACCCGAGAAGGGATATGATGATTAGTCAACCAGAGATGATAGTAGATATTACTTGACGGTAACTTTAGCACCAGTCTCTTCCAGTTGCTTCTTAATATCCTCAGCCGCATCTTTAGCAATGGCCTCTTTAATCGGTTTAGGAGCAGATTCCACCAACTCTTTGGCTTCTTTGAGACCCAAACCAGTGATGGTACGCACCACCTTAAGTACAGCAATCTTCTTATCAGAGGGGAACTCTTCTAGAACCACATCAAATTCAGTTTTCTCCTCCTCTGGCTCAGCCTCAGCAGCTCCAGGAGCACCAGGCATAGCACCAGGCATCATCATCATACCGCCAGCAGGAGCAGCAGCACTGACACCAAAAGCCTCTTCGATCTGCTTAACCAGCTCAGAAGCTTCTAGCAGAGTCAGAGATTTTAATTTTTCGAGAATTTCATCAGTTGTAGCAGACATTGATATAACTCCTTTTAGGTGAATTGTTTAATGTATTGAGTGTTGTACTTGAGAGTTGTACAAATCTCAGAAAGGGGTAAAACCGAGTACTAGCTGTCGCCTTCTTCCTTGGCAGCAATCCCTTGGATGCATCGACCCAAAGAAGCTGGCACCTCGTTAATACTACGACCCAAGGAGGCTGGTACCTCATTAATCCCGACAGCAAGTTTGCTAGCAATAGAATTAATCGCTCCAGCAACTTGCGCGATCAGTTCCTCCTTAGAAGGCAAGTCGGCAATTGCCTTAACTTGCTCTTCATTCAAGGCTTGACCTTGCATCACGCCGCCGCGAAATTCAGTCTTCTTGGCGGCTTTCTTAAACTCCTGGTAGGCTCTGATGGCACTACCAACATCGTCTTTGACCAGGAGAAAGGCTGAAGTACCACTCAGGAATTCTGTCATCGGCTGCCAGTTTTCGTCTTCTTGCACCGCAAGCCGCATGAAGGTGTTTTTGGTCACCTTGCAAATCGTGCCAGTGGGACGCAGACGATTCCGTAAATCGGTAATTTCAGCAACCGACAGCCCCTGGTAATCAATCACTACAGCCAATTGAGACTCACTCAAGGTTTGCTTGAGCTCCGCCACAATTGTCTTTTTTTCGTCAAGTGTTCTACCCATTTTGTTAAGTGTTAATTGGTTAATTGTTAATTGAAAATAAATAAAAATAAATAAAAATAAATATTATTTATTTTCAATTGACTCTCAACCAAGAATGATAAGTATTCAACCGTCGGTCGCGTAGCGTGTGCGTAGCACATAGATCTGACTGATAACAAATAACCAAACTAAAACCCCGGAGACTTAGCCGGGGTTAAGGGTTGTATCATTACCGCGTTCGCGTAGCGTGTGCGTAGCACAATCGCACTCACTGTAGGATCAGTGCCTGGGCAGATGATACATAGTACTTTAACCTCGGCAGGATATTAAGCTAGTTACTCCTGCTGTCTTCAGCGCAAGCCTTCTTCAATTGTCTAGTTTGTCTAGCCGAATTTTAGGATGATTTCTAATCTACGTTTTAAGCAGCATCCTCAAGCTTGAGTTCGCGCAGGATAGCGATATCCACTTCAATCGATGGACCCATGCTAGCAGACACATATAAAGTGCGCCAATAGCGACCTTTCGCGCCAGATGGACGATTGCGGTCGATAGTTTCCTGCAAAGCCTTCAGATTCACCAGTAAGTCTTCGGGGCTAAAGGATGCCTTACCAAACATAACATGAACAATGCCAGTACGGTCAGCCCTAAATTCTAGTTTACCAGCTTTGAATTCTTGAATTGCCTGAGCTATGTCATTAGTAACTGTACCACCTTTAGGAGAAGGCATCAAGCCCCGTGGTCCGAGGAGGCGACCCAATCTCGCTACTTTGGGCATCATGTCCGGCGTAGCAATGAGCCGGTCAAAATCCATCATCCCGTTTTGAATTTCTGCAATTAACTCCTCAGAACCGGCAATGTCTGCCCCTGCATTACTAGCTTCCGAGACTTTTTCACCCCGAGCAATCACTGCTACTCGTATCGTCTGACCTGTTCCCTTCGGTAAAGCCACTGTAGTGCGCAGTTGCTGGTCAGTATACTTTGGGTCAATTCCTAAGCGAATATGGGCTTCAGCGGATTCCGTAAATTTGGCCGTGGCTGTTTCTTTGAGGAGTTTGAGAGCTTCTATGGGTTCATAAGGTCGCTCTTCAACCTTCTTTTTTAGTTCTTGTAATCGACGCGATGGTTTCTTGGGCATCTGTATCTCCTGGGGTACTTAGCGAAGTAAAACTCCTCCCCCTCTATGGTTTACGTTAATACATTGGAGTTGAAAGTTGAAAGTTGAAAGTTGAAAGTTGAAAGTTGAAAGTTGCAGGTTACAGCCGATACTTTTTAGCTACCAAAATCTACTTTGCAGATTTTAGCCCACTAATGCAAGCTGCTCTCGCAGCCAGGGGGTATCTCCCAAGGCCAAGATAGGTTTTGTTCCGCTCAAGGCGCAATTATCTGTGTTTAATAGAAAACGCAACCACTATCATGGTTTGCTTTGGTTTTCGGCTTCAATTCAAGGAACCAGAATGTTTTCAATGACACTAGATTCCTAATCAAATTCTAACATATTTTTGTAGATACTGCAAGATATTTGTAGAAAATCGTCAACAGTTGCTAGCCTTAATTCATCTTTCATCCTTGATTATCTTTCATCCTTCTAATCGGTTATGGCTACACCCATGTTTCTAGCTGTGCCTTCCACAATTTTCATTGCCGCTTCTATATCATTAGCATTGAGGTCAGGCATTTTAGTTTGGGCGATTTCTTGCAGCTGGGTGCGAGTAAGGCTTCCAACTCTAGTGCGGTTGGGTTGTGCTGAACCTTTCTCAATGCCAGCAGCTTTCTTAATCAGTACAGATGCTGGTGGAGTTTTGAGGATAAAGGTAAAGCTTCGATCCTCAAACACTGAAATTTCTACTGGTATCACCATACCAGCTTGATCAGCAGTTTTGGCATTGTACTCTTTACAGAATGCCATAATATTTACCCCGTGCTGACCGAGTGCTGGTCCGACGGGGGGAGCTGGGTTAGCTTTCCCAGCTGGGAGCGCTAACTTAATCAATGCAACAACTTTTTTAGCCATTATCTAAGGTCTAGCTTGTTTTTTCAATCTGATTGAACTCCAATTCTACTGGTGTATCCCGCCCAAAGATCGAGAGTAACGCTTTGAGTTTGCTCCTTTCGGGGCTAACTTCAATCACTTCCCCTTCAAATTCTTTAAACGGACCAGATAGCACCATGATTTTGTCCCCTACTGCCATATCTACTTTGACAATCGGCTCTTGCTCTTCGGTTTGCTTGAAGATCCGCTCTACTTCACCATAGCTGAGGGGTACGGGTTTAACATGTCCCCTACCACGCCCGTAGCGGCGTTGTTGTTCTGCCCCAACAAAATTAATCACATTTGGTGTGTTTTTGACAACTTGCCAAGCTTCATCATCCATCACCATCTGGACTAACACATAGCCGGGGAAAACTTTTTCTTCGCCGTGTTGCCGAGAACCATCCTTACGGATTTTTACCGTAGGTGTTTGGGGAATCTGGACTTTCAAAATCCGGTCCGCTACATCCATCGTTTGGATGCGCTGTTCCAAGTTCGTCTTAACCCGTTTTTCACAGCCAGAAGCAACCTGGACTGCGTACCAACGTGGACTTGCAGGTTTTGATACCTGTTGATCGACATCTTGGGATTCGTCTGCAGCAAAACTCATCAAAATACTTGTCCTGATGCCCAGGAAAATAAACCATCTACCAAGTAAATTATGGTGGCAGACAGAATGACCATCAACAATACCGCTGCTGATTCGCTAATTAACTGTTGCCGAGAAGGCCAAACGACTTTAGCGAGTTCTTCTTTAGTTTCGTTGAAGAACTTACCTAGGTTAAACCCAGATTCAGTTTCTTTAGTCTCTGGTTCAGCTTTTGTTTTCTTTGCCACAACTTCTCCTTTCCCCCATCAACGCATTGACACTCCCCGTCCTAGAAGAACGGGGATTCTTCGCTCAACGACTCGACTTGCTTAACCAGACCGGAGTCAGGAAGAGTAGAGGCCAAGTCTCCCAAAGCGTTTGGATCTAAGATATAGGTTCCGGTGTGCCCCACCGTACCTTTACTTTTTTTAGAGATAGATACTTTTTTCTATCTAAATTTTTCATAGACGTTAAAGTCGTTAGACCAAATTACGCAATATGTATCTTTTACATATTTTTTACGTTGTCTATTTATTTTCTAGATAATATCTATCCTTAATTCATGGGTGTATGTTTATCTATTAATACTACCACACTTAGTACAGAACCGCCTAAATAGCCGTCCTTCTAGGACGGGGCTTGAAACCCAAAATTTTTGGTCAATCCAGCCAGGGATTAGATGACACAAGTCGGCTTTACTGGAGGTGCTACCTGTGGCCAATGTAATTCGCCAAGTAAGAGCGCACCTATGTCAATTTCCTGTTCCTTGCATCGGGGATAGTCTAGCTGGTAGGGCCCCCGCCACTACAATCCACTAGTCCTGATAGTTGAGTCAAACTATCCTACTCAGCCCCCTCAACTTACGGACTCCCACTGGATTTGCTCAGGTAAACCCTGGCATCCAACACTTTTGTATTCTACCAATTTTGAGCGCGCCCTGGAGGACTCGAACCCCCGACATCAGGTTTTGGAGACCTGCGTTCTACCAACTGAACTAAGGACGCAGATGGACTAGAGAAGTAGAGGTTAACCGATACTTTTTAGCTACCAAAATCTACTTTGCAGATTTTAGCCCACTAATGCAAGCTGCTCTCGCAGCCAGGGGGTATCTCCCAAGGCCAAGATAGGTTTTGTTCCGCTCAAGGCGCAATTATCTGTGTTTAATAGAAAACGCAACCACTATCATGGTTTGCTTTGGTTTTCGGCTTCAATTCAAGGAACCAGAATGTTTTCTTTGACACTAGATTCATAATCAAAGTCTAACATATTTTTGTAGATACTGCAAGATATTTGGATAAAATCGTCAACAGTGGCTAGCCTCTCGCTTTTCTAAGTTTACCCTAATTTTGCCATTTACACCAACCTGATGCTAAACCAAAAAAAGGCTATAAACTACGGTCAAAGCGTTGTTTGATGCGAGTAGCTTTACCAACGCGATCGCGTAAGTAGTATAGCTTGGCTCGACGCACCTTGCCTCGACGGATTACTTTTATATTAGCAATTTTTGGAGAATGGAGTAGAAAAACCCGTTCCACACCAATCCCTTGGAAAATCCGGCGTACTGTAATCGTTTCATTTATGCCACCATTGCGCATGGCAATCACAGTGCCTTCATAGGGTTGAATCCGTTCCTTATTACCTTCTTTAATCCGTACCCCCACCCGCACGGTGTCACCGACATAGATGGTAGGGACGTTTTCCTTAAGTTGTTCCGCTTCAATGGAACGAATGATTTCTTGAGCATTCATGGTTTTTGCCTAAAAGCACCAGTTTCTGATTATATCCCAAAGAAAGACTTGAAGTCTATAATTTTTTGGGAAAAGGTAGGATTTCAGCACCACTACCTGTGTCTATTTCGTGTAAATAGCTGATCTGTTGACACTCCCCGCCCGCTTATGGACGGGGATTCTTAGTTCCTCGACATGCCTTGTCTTGATGCAGTCGCTCATGGGGGAAACCCCCAAGACCGCGCTGCATCGCTAAAATTAGCTATCCGTCAAAGGCAATACTTAAGCCGAATACCCGTTTAAAAACCAAGTATTTAGCCTAATTTAACTAACCGAGCGTGGGCTTATCTCCCTAAGCGTTGAGTTTCCTCAGTTCCCGTGTGCCCCACGGTACTTTAGTATTCAATGTGCAAGCTTTACTGGTTTTCGGTATCTGGCACGGATCCATACGTTTTTAATGAGGTTTTTCGCGCCTCAGGTGCTAACATCGCAAAACGCTCGTGAAGTTATGACAGTACCGACGAATCCTGTCTGTGCTAGGCTACTATGCATATTCTAACAGATTTTTTAAAAGCCGTCTGCCGAAGGACGGGGCTTGAAACCCAACTTTTTGGTCACTTGATCTACTCTCTGTTGCTTGCTTTTTTCCCTTGAGTAATCAAACGTGCACCTATAATACCAAGGGCTAGTAAACCTAATGTAGCAGTAGGTTCATCAACACTAGCCTCAGAGGAAACGCTAGCCTCAGAGAACACTGGATACAGGAACTGGCGACCAGCGTAGTCATCGTTAACCAATGGGGTGAGGTTGGTGACTGGGTTGCCTGGAGCTATACCTAGTCCCCGGGATTCCATCAGAATATCTACGCCTGGGGTGTCAACACCAGGATCCTGATCTGGAACTGTAAACAATGAAAATGGTGAAGCAGCTGGATTGAGGGGATCGATTAGTTGGGCGATCGGGTTGCTCAATGTAGCTAGAGCTGTGGCGCTAGTACTGCCATCATAGTTGTCGTCGATAAATCTATTAGGACTGATGTCTCCCTCGATATCCCCTAATCCAATGGCATGACCGATCTCGTGGGTCAACAATCGCCTAAAAAAGTCGAGGGTATATACTGTTCCGGCATTATTGTTGAAGGTGATATCTGCTCCGATAATGGCGCTTGAGCCTGCGTAATTTTCCGTTCCGGAGGTGAGAGTTACAGTATCGTTGATGTAATAAAAAAACGCTTCACCTTGGGGTGAGGTATGTCCAGGATTCCAGAACGTTGCATCTGTCGAGGCCAACAGGTCAATCTCGGCACCATATCGGTTAACGCCTCCTCTACCGGTACCTACTACTGGTGTCTCTAAATCTGCTACAAATGACAAATCGGTACCTAAGCCAGAAACCGGGTCAACTACAGTCCAGGCGTTGAACGCAGCCTCAATGGCATTTTGAAACTCGTTGACACTAGGAAGAATATCCCAGGTGAATAAATCTCGGTAAGCTTGATAGGAACCGCCCTGTAGTGAGTATCGCAATCCGCCGTCCAGGGAACGCTCTTTTCCATGGATAGTCCTTGGAGCTGCATCCCATCGGGAGCCACCTCCGAGTGTGCTACCAGACCGGTTAAAAATTACAAAAGCGTCAGAGGGTGCTGGGTTAGCAACTTCAATCGCGGCGAAACTCAAAACAGACCCTAGGATGGCTAGTGATAGGTTTTTTGTCAGTTTGAGTAAATTAATAGGTTGTTTGTTTTTAAAGTTTGCTTTCATAAGATTGTTTGTTTTCACACATTAAAATTTAGTTGCAGGTTAGTTTATTCAACAAATAACCTAGTTTAAATAAACTTTACTTAAATTATTGAGGCAATTGAATTAAATTACCTCAATAAAAATACTGAAACTATAAAAATAAATATAGAAAAAATTATTACCAAATCTTAAGCGTTCGGGAATTGGTATATAGCGTTGATCATAGCTATGAGGTACACATTATTTTTTCCCACTTCCGACTTACCACTTCCGACTTCCCATATCCGCTGCTCCCTGCTCCGAACGCGCCCCGCGTGGCCCACGGCCTCAGTCCCTGCTCCCTAAAACCCAGAGATTTGTACCTCATGGGTATAAGACTTGCTATAGCACTACCCATTAAGATGTTTGACATTCCTAAACTCAGCAAACTTAGTCATAGCTTACTTCTGACTTCTAACTTCGAACCTTGCGGACTTGCGCGTAGCGCTATATGAGTAACCGCAAAGACCCAAAGAACGCGAAGACTAAAAAACTTAGTCTTCTTGAGAGATTAATTCACAATTAATTCACAATTAAATAAAATTAGCGTTCGCGTAGCGTGGCCGTTCGCGTAGCGTGGCCAAAAGGCCAAAAGGCCATCGCTTTAAAGTTCTAATCCCTGAATAACACTCCAAGCTTTGAACACATTACCTTGCATCAAGGCAGCTATACCAGATAGAGCTTGTAGTTCGGGAATAGTCGGGTTGATTTTAAGGGCAGGTTTTAGGGCATTTTCTCCATTTTTTCCATCCCAATCATAGAGATAGACGAAGGCAAGATAAGCGTGAGCATAGGGATTTTGGGGGTCAAGTTGGGTGACTCGCTTTAATGCTGCGATCGCACCTTCTACATCTTGCTGCAATACCCTACTCAAGGCCAGAGCATAGGCCAAGTCTAGGTTATTCGGTTCCAATTCCAGCCGATAGCTTAAGGCTAAATCTGCTTGCTCTAAGTAGTCCTGAATCGGATCGTACTGGTTAATGCGGGCAGTTTCTTCAAAAACCGGTTCTAGGCCATTGAGTCCTTTAGGTAAATTAGTGGACAATATCCGCATTTGGGTGATTAAATCTAGTTCTGGTGCAGCTATGGGGGTAGCTGCTGGATCGATGGTCAAGGTAACCGTTGGTACTTGTATCGGATAGGTTTCGCGAGTTTGTCGATTGAGGTAAGTTGCTTTTAAGGTGTAGCTTCCAGCTGGGATATCTGCTGGGGGAAACATCGCCATCCGTTCAATGACTTCAAATTCGGCATTGGCAGGTGGTAATTGGGAAGAGTGTAGTTCTCCCATGGCAATACCATGGTCGTGTAACCATCCGTGGGTGGAAGGTTGCAGGTTAGTATCGGTTGAAGGTTGAAGGTTAGTATCGGTTGAAGGTTGAAGGTTAGTTTCGGTTGAAGGTTGAAGGTTAGTTTCGGTTGAAGGTTGAAGGTTAGTTTCGGTTGAAGGTTGAAGGTTAGTTTCGGTTGAAGGTTGTAGGTTAGTTTCGGTTGAAGGTTGAAGGTTAGTTTCGGTTGAACCTTGGCCAAAAGGCCACGCTTTCGGCAAAGCCGACGCTGCGCGAACGCGAACAACCTTCAACTTGTTAACCTTCAACTTACCAACCTTGGCCAAAAGGCCACGCTTCGCGAACAACTCTACCGGTTGCCAGGTTAGGATAACGATGCCAGATTGTAATTGCTCCCAAGAACCAGTCCACTGATAAGTTACTGGTATAGGTACTCCAGCAGGAGATGTTTCTGGTACGGTGACTTGGTCTAATTTAACTCTGGGGCTTGAGCTGAGAGTATTGCTGTTCGCGTAGCGTGGCCTTTTGGCCAGGGAAGCATTGCCATTGAAACTAGTGGGTTTTATGGATGATTGGTCACCCACAGGCTTTATCGATAATGGTTTTACGGCTATTGGTGGCTGCCGCTTGTGATACAGTTTCAGTTGGCTAGCATCGGGTAACTCCCAAGTCTGGTGTAGCTCAAATTCTGTCCCTTGCTCAACTGCCTGAACAATAGCTGCTTGGGATTCTGGGATTGACCCTTGGGCACCAGTTTTAGTGAGGAACCAAGAAAGCGATCGCATATCCTGTTTCACTTGTTTGGCTTGGGTTCCCACTTGACGCCCGTATACTTGGAAATTGGCTAATGCACCATAGTAATTGAAGTTATGTTGGTTAATGTCTGGGGTTGACGGTAATACTCCTAAGTTAGAGCGCAAGTAAGGTTGAGTCTTGATGATTTCCGCAATTACCTTCGGATGAGGCCATGGCTGTCCTAAGTAGGGAAAATGTTGTACACGGGGACTAAGTAATTGAGTCAATCCTCTACCTCCTAATGGAAATAGATTCAACATCATCAGTACAGTTGCTAGCCCTACCGTGCTCCAACGCATGGGTTTACCCCAACGATTAGTCCAGCAGGTTAAGCCATAAGCCAGAAACAGTGATAGCACTGGAACTAATGGCAAGATATAGCGAGCATCTTTATTAATATTCAATGAACACAATAGATAACCACCCACTATGAAGACTCCTAGCCAGGTTAGTGACCAGATGGGGGGATGGGGGGATGGCAGATTGTTCGATTTTGCGATCGCGGATTGCTTGAGCCCATACTTGAGCCCATAAATTAATAGTCCTACTATCGGTATTAACAACAGCGGCCAAGAGATCAGGTAAGGTAAGATTTTCCAGTAGTAAACCCAAGCATCAAGGGTATTGAGGGCTGGGTCTCCTTCTGCGATCGCGGAATCAATGGTTGCTCGCTTGCCAGAGGTCAATATCAACAACCAATTAATCCGGTACCATGGACCAAATAGCAAAACTGATACCAGCAAACCGCTGATTAACTGAGCTAACCTTTGCCATTGCCTCTGCCACAAAACCCTCACCCCAGCCCAAGCGATTGGCACGAATAGAAAAAATAAGGCAGTTTGCTTAACTAGCAAGGCTAATCCTAAACAAACCCCAAACCCCAACCCCCACAACCATCCTTGTCTTACTGTGGTTCGGGATAAGGGTGTCTTTGCCCTCCCCAAACTCCACCACACTGTCAGAGACCAAAAACACAAACTGACTACTGTGGTTAATGGATAATCCAGCAAAAATTCTAAACGGTAGCGATATAGTCCTGGTAACAACATGACTAAACCAGCAGCCCATAACCCTACCTGGCGGTTAAATAACACTAGCCCTAATCCATAAACTGAAGCAATTAACACTCCACTACATAAAACTAGCGCTATCGTAGCTAGTTCTGCTCCTGTTCCAAACAGCTGCTGAACCATTGCGGCAATAATATAAGTCAATGGCGGGACTTTTGAGGAAATTGCCCAAAAACTGCTCCACCACTCTCCAGAGAACCACTCAGGATGCTGCAACGCCTGCCAGTAATTCAAGGAACCAGTCAAATAATCCGCCTGGTCCCAAGCTGGGACAGAGTGATCTAGGGCAAACCAAATGCGATCGCAAAATCCACTCCCTAGCCAAATTAGTCCTAAAATTACTGGATCTCTAAAGCGTCTTTTCATAGTGGTGAGTGCTAGGTGCTCAGATCAATTAGCTACAACAATCTTACCTGTAGTGATTGAGTAAATTGATATTGAACGGGTAATCTTGAGAAAGGGTTTATTTCAACAAAACCCAGATGTTCATACCTATGTAGAGGAGGAAGAAGATGACTAAGACTTCTGATGCGATTAAAATTCTTAACAAGAAGATTCGTACCGACCCCGAAATGGAGGGAATGATAGCAGAAGCTTCTCTTAATGCAGAGGTGGCACAGTTGATTTATGAAGCCAGAACAAAAGCGGGGTTAACCCAGAAACAGCTTGCAGAACTTGTAGGTACAAAGCAGCCTGTGATTGCACGACTTGAAGATGCTGATTATGAAGGACAGTCCCTTTCGATGTTGCAAAAAATCGCTCGCGCTCTGAATCACCGGGTAGCGATCGCGATCCATAAGCTGATAGCTGATAGCTGATAGCTGATAGCTTACCCAATTATTAACTGCTTAAATTATAAGATAGCGGTTTCTATCCTAATGAGTTACACAGGATTTTTTCTATCTTACCGATTCCCGATTCCCGATTCCCGATTCCCGATTCCCGATTCCCGATTCCCGATTCCCAGATCCGCTGTTCCCGTAAACCCAAAGAAAGATTTGTATCTCACCTAATTTAAAACCGCTATACTTAAAGCCTTAACTTACCGAGGGGCTTGACACTCGACTCATCAAACCACTCTATCTTAGTACTATACTTTTCCTCAAGTCCTTGTTGCAAATGATCAGATGGATAAAATAGAAACACATCACTAAACCCTTGAGGAATATCGGGAATAGTAGGGGGAATGACTAACTGAAGTTTTACCTGAGGATTTAATAAATAACTAAGAGAAATCACATCCCCAGGATTCACGGAAGAAACATTGCTAACTACCAGAGGTCGCTCAGCTTGATTAATTATCCTAGCGATGGTAGGATTGTTAGCCCCAACTTGCTTGTTCCACCAGATTTCTGTTTGGGAACTAATAGCACAAGAGATAACTCCCCCTGTAAGCAGCACAGCTACTATTCCTTTCCAGACTTTCTGTGTTCTTAAATTAGCCTTTATTAAATTAGCCCTTGATAGATACCCAGTTATAGAACTAGTAATTACATAAGCAACAGCCAGCTGCACTCCGATATAGCAAGGTAGAAAATACCGACTCGCCACTGAACGTCGTCCTCCCCAAATTAAGTCCGGTAAAATTAACCCTAATGCAGTAATAACGATTAACGTTAAAACCAGTAACCAAACTCGCTGGGTAGTATAACGACAAATAAAATAAATTGCATATCCCACAAAACTCACTAAAATTGGTGGGATTATATAGGTAAATGGATGCTCCAGTGGTATTCCAAAATCCAAAAATATCAAACTTAGGTTTATACCCCAGATTTTTACCAAAAATGATAAAGGAACTTGAATAGTTGTCCAATGGGTTTTATGCTGAATGATAGCTAAGTTAATAACCACCACAACTAACCAAGGGGAAAAGGCTAGAAACCCGGCACCAGATGATATCAAATAAGCAATAAGAGTTTTCTTAAAGCAAAACCGTTCTATTATAAACACATAAATTACATGTCCAATAGCCACAAATATAGAAAACAGAAATGTGTAAAAACTAAGTGCCAAGGTGACACCATATATTACCCATGACCAGATGTAGCTTGTTACTTTTATACTATCCTTAGTTTTCCGGATAGCTCGCAACAGAGACGCACAAGATAAGATAATAGTCAATGTCCATAGACTATATTCCCGTGCTTCTTGAGCGTAGAGCACATGAAAGGGAGATACCGCCAAAAGTGCCACAGCTACCCATGCCACTAAAGGGGATTCAAATAATTCTAAGCACAGCCAATAGATAGCTGGGAAAACCAGCAGGCTAAACAGAACAGATAAACCCCTAGGGTTATTGACAGCAGCACCAAGTAACTGCCGCCAAAACCGGGCCATTAAATAATATAGGGGTGGATGTTCTGGGTTTGTAGTTAAGGCATTAATAGTATCCCCTAAGTCTTTTTCAGGATTGGGATGCTGATACTTTTGTAAGTCTTCAACACCAATTACCCTACCATCAAAAACTTCCTTAATTACTTCATCTCCGGTGTAGCCAGAACTCCGAATTGAGGTATAAACCTCATCGTGCCAGTAGATTTTATGGTTTAGATTGAAGCAGCGGAAGAAGATTCCTAGCAGTAAAAGGACGATAATTAAAAATCGCCATCTTAGGGAAAAACACTGCTTAGATGGTTTGGTCATATCTTCAATGGGTGCTTGGCTAATCCCTACTCCCTACTCCCTACTCCCTACTCCCTACTCCCTACTCCCTACTCTCTACAACCCAGGCCTTTGTACTTCACCGAATTGAGAAATGCTATAATTTATGACTACCTCGTTTTTTGTGCAAAATCTGGCTCGTTTGGATTGGAAGTAGTAGCTAAAAATAGCTGTGGTAGTAGTAGTCCAGAATTAGCTTTGTAGTCAGCAAACTCTGGATAGCGGGAGAGAGACTTATCTTTTTTGAGCATATTGGGAATAAATATAGCTGCGATAAAACCTGCCAAAATCAAAAAGGGTAGCCAGTGCTGAGCTAGCATGACAAAACCAGAGTAGATCAGGATTTCTCCCAAGTAGTTTGTGTTTCGACAGCGAGCAAAGAATCCTTCTGTGATTAATCCAGAACGATACTTGAGAGTATAGTATTTCTGGGCATCACTGGCATAGTGTAGAAAGACTCCCATGACATTAATGGAAATAGCAGCAGCGACCAGGGGTAAGGGAGGCTCAGAACCACTGCTGATCAGAATAAAGGGAGCAACCCAGTAGAGCATTAGTATTCCGAAGCCAAGAATTCCGATGCCAATCGGTATTTCTTGCTCCCACTGCTTGTCTGGATAGATACGGTCTTTGAGTAGCCACATCACTTTATAGTTTTATAATTTGTAATTTATCTAGTCAAAATTAATTTAATACGACGACTTCTCTTCAAGGTGATATCACTACCGTAATGATACTGATATCTATCATTGATTTCATAAACAATAACGGATAAATCAAGAATAATACTAACAGACTTGTATAAATAAATACTTGTTATCAGGGTATCTTCTTAAGAGAATTCGCGTATTCCTCAGTAATTTATCTTAAAAATACTATAATTGATACCATTATTATAATTGATGCCATTATAATTTATGATTAACTAGAGCCTCTGGGGGGGTAACCGGCAAGCTAAAATCATTACTGGGTAATAATTTCAGCCCATAAGTTACTTAGCGATGCAGCGCCGCAAAAGGGGGTTTCTCCCATGAGCGACTGCATCAATACAAGGTGCGCTTGACCTTGGCTAATTTAATTCTTAATGGGTCAAGCGCACCTTTAGAAACCCTATAGCAGTTCTCCATCGGGTGAGGTACTTTCCTCTTTAGTTTTAGGGAGCAGGGATTAGGGAGCAGGAAGCAATAAATAAAATTTAGATTTACCTCAAGCTTACTAGGAAACGCAATAGTTCAGGTTTACTCAAGTCAAGCAATTAAACAATGTTATGTTTCTCATTAATAAAGAAGCAACCACTCAAAAAATTGAATTGCTGGATAAATCTAAAATTATTTTCCAGAATAAACTATTCACTAAATGGTTTGATATTTTTCCAAAGGCTTATCAAAAAGCATTCAAGTTTTGTCGTTCCCAAATATCTGATGAATATTCGTCTTTGTATTTGCTTGTAGAACATCGGCATTATTTGACAATTTGGATTGAGCAAGAAGAGGTAAGTTTAGCTAACAAAGTTTATAGTTCACCAATAAATAGTGCTCAACCTAAATCCACTGATTCGTTACCACTAATGGCAGCTATATCTAAAGGGGAAAATCCCAGATATTTTGATGGTGAACAATCCAGAAATCCTAACCAGTTTCCTAGGGAAGTTTTACCTGATTCACTCCCCGAAGATATTTCAGCTTCCGAAGCTTCGATAGTTACTGAAAACCTTGGATACTGGTACAATCACACAGAATCTTATTCCCCGGCAACTCCAAAATTAGCTACTGGTAATCTCAATCAGGAGCAAGAGATTCCGGAATCTGAGTTCCACCTGCATCCTAGGTTTCAGGAAATTACTAAGCAATCTCTTAAACGGCTGTCTAAAAAGTAATATCGAGGGATTTATTACCAGGAGCAACATGTCTTGACCCAGCTACCGAAATCACAGTTATCTCCCTCACGAATTGGCTCAAAAACCGTCTATAGCAGAAGTCAGAAGTCAGAAGTCAGAAGTCAGAAGTCAAACTCTTGCGCTTATTTAGGTTTGAGACTTTTTTCATGTCCTAACTGCCCTGGCGAATGCTATAAGTTTGATTGTAGAAAATCAGATGGTTGAGGGACTTTCGTCCTGGGTTGCGCGGCAGTAGGGAGTAGGCAAGTCAGAAGTGGGAAGTCGGAAGTGGGAAAAGTTTTGTGTACTTGCTTAACTAATTATTTGAACGGAGTATATAGTGATTAGAGCCCCAATTACCAAGACAGAAATGTAGGGATTTCTGCAAGAGGAGACAAGGAAGGTTGGGTTAATTGTAAAACTAGCTACATTTTATGGTTGACAATTAAATTTATTTGTGATATATTGGTATACCAGATTTAGTCCATCCTAAATACTTGATCTTTACCCACATAGGCGTGAAACCGTTAATTGACTGGGCAAGACTCCAGCTCGATGCCCAAAATCCCAGCATTAATGAGATAAATTTTAAGTATATTGGGTCAAGGATGTAGCCAAATCTGCGACGCAATTGACTACATTTTTCTGTTGACACTTCCAGAGCAAAATTGCCACAATCTCACCAGCTATTTCCAAAAATAGATCAAGTAGGGGGTAAACTACCCAAATGTTAATAATTGATCGAGAAAAGATTAATCAAGAGATTCAGTGGCTCGATGAATCTACAATTATTTTCCAAAATAAAATATTCACTAGAGGTTTTGATATTTCTCCAAATGCTTATCAAAAATCATTAAAGCTTTGTAGTTGCGAAATCTCTGAGGAATTTCGGCCTCTGTATTTAGTTTTAGAAAATCCGCATTATCTGACGGTTTGGATTGAGCAACAAGGGGTGAGTTTAACCGATGAAGCTTCTGCTTCACCAATCAATAGCCCCCAACCGGAAGGGAGAGTTACTGACACTCTTGATGGTGAACCAACCACAAATCATAACCAACTCCCTGTATCAGATTTACCTGATTCACTGTCAAAATCTGATACATCTTCACAAACTCCAATTATAACTCAAAACCCCGGAGACTGGCACAATTCGACAGAATCTGATTCCCCTGCAACTCCAAAAGTACCTACTGGTAATCTCGATCAGGAGAAAGTGGTTTCTGAGACAGCAGTCAGTGACCAGAACAATACACTTCTTGCAGAAGTCGGAAACAGGGAACAGGGAACAGGGAACAGTGGAGAAGATTTGACGCAAACACTATCAGAAAATTACTTTTGCAAGGAGAAAGTGGTTTCTGAGACAGCAGTCAGTGACCAGAACAATACACTTCTTGCAGAAGTCGGAAACAGGGAACAGGGAACAGGGAACAGTGGAGAAGAATTGACGCAAACACTATCAGAAAATTACTTTTGCAAGAGGTCTAATACACCAAAAGCTGAGGGCGATCTGAATCCTAGTGGTAAGCAAATTACTAAGCAATCTGGTAAACGGGTGTTAAAAAAAAAATATCGAGGGATTGTCTATGAAGTGGAAGCTATGTTAATCGAGTTACCGGAATCCCAGTTAGAGACGGATGATAAAGGGTTTGTTCGAAAAAAGTCTAAAAAGCGATATCGAGGAATTTCCTACTAAGTTCATAAGTAAGCGGTCAGCGGTCAGCGGTCAGCGGTCAGCGGTCAGCTTAAAACAAACTTCATTTGGGAGAATTTAATATTGATAAATTAATGAGAATTGAAAGTCTCGAGAAAAGTCTATCAGCTTTGTGGCACAGGCTTTGGCCTTGGCCTTTAGGCCACGCGGGGCGCGTTTGGCCACGCTGTGCGAACGACGCTGTGACGCACATAAGCTGATAGCACCTCAAGTAGCGTGGCACAGGCTTCTAGCCTGTGAAGCATTAGCTGATAGCTGATACGCGACACGCTGATAGCTTACCTAAAAACTATTCCATTCCTTCAATGGGTGCAAAGCCTTGTCGTTGAATATTTTCAGTAATAGTACGGGGTTCGAGGAATTGTACTAGATAATCGGGACCTCCTGCTTTCGACCCTACTCCAGACATCTTGAACCCACCAAACGGTTGCCGTGATACAATGGCACCGGTAATATTGCGGTTGATATATAGATTACCGACCTCAAGCTCGGCTGAGGCTTGTTCTATATGGGATGGAGTACGAGAATATAAGCCTCCGGTGAGGGCATAGTTAGTACTGTTGGCTATATCAAGGGCTTCTTGGAAATTCTTTGCGGCCATTACTGCTACTACTGGACCAAAGATTTCTTCTTGGGCAATGGTGGCCTTGGGGGAGATATCTTTAAAGATCACTGGACCAATAAAGTATCCGGTGTCAGGTGCTGGCATTTCTAATGCTACCTTAGCTTCCTGACGTCCTTTTTCAACGTACTCCCGAATGCGATCGCGTGAAGTAGCATCTATGACTGGACCGACCTGGGTACTGGGTGCTTCTGCTGGCCCAATGTTAAGCGATCGCGTTGCTTCAACTAACCGTTTTAGGAAACTCTCATACACTGGCTCCAACACAATTACTCGGGAGCAAGCGGAACACTTCTGACCACTGTAGCCAAATGCTGATTTGACGACTCCAGCTACGGCTTGGTCGAGGTCAGCACTTTCATCTACGATAATTCCATTCTTACCTCCCATCTCAGCAATGACTCGCTTGAGATGTTTTTGACCTGGTTGCACCATGGCGGCATCGGCGTAGATACGACAACCGACTTCTTGGGAACCGGTAAAGGCAATTAGATGGATATCGGGATGCTTGACCATATGGGCACCGACGGTTGAGCCTTTGCCTGGAACGAATTGAAATACTCCTTTGGGTATCCCGGCTTCTACTAAAATTTCAGCTATTTTTGCGGCAATCACTGAGGAATTCGCTGCGGGTTTGAGTAGCGTACAATTTCCTGCCACTAGGGCTGCTACAGTCATTCCTGTGGTAATAGCGATGGGGAAGTTCCAGGGAGAAATGACTAGGGCAATACCTCGGGGTTGATAGACATAGCGATTGGTTTCTCCAGCAATGTCGTAGTTATATCCATCCCTGAGCCGTTCCATCTCTGATGCGTAGTAATAACAGAAGTCAATCGCTTCGGAGACTTCTCCATCCGCTTCTCGTAATGGTTTGCCAACTTCCAGACAGACCCATGCTGATAATTCAGCACGGCGTTGTTCGATCAAGTCTCCTGCTTTACGTAAAATACCAGCACGTTCGCTTACTGGTGTACGTCGCCAACTGGGAAATACTGCTTTAGCTTTTGCGATCGCTAATTCTGCTTGTTCTACAGAAATTAATCCAATTTTCCCGATCACGACCCTAGGGTTAGAGGGATTAACAGAATCTACTGTGTCTGTTGTAGGCTGATATTCCCCATTGATTAAGGGTAAATAGGTCTTACCTAGTTGTTGGCGAACGGTAAGTAAGGCTTGTTTAGCTTTTTCTCTGGCGTCTAGCTGAGCATAGTCTGTATTGGCAGCATTGGTGAATGGGTTAGTAGGTTGAAGGTTAGCAGGTTGAAGGTTTGTTGGTTGAAGGTTAGCAGGTTGAAGGTTAGCAGGTTGAAGGTTGTCTTGAAAACCTTCAACATTCAACGTGCCAACATTCAACTGTTCCTGCAACGCTTTTGGTGGTGCAATCAATTCCTCTACGGGTCTATCTTCTAAGCTTTGTCGTAGGAAGGAACTATTTGCGGTATTTTCCAATAGCCGCCGAATCAGGTAAGCCATTCCTGGTAGTAGCTCTCCATAGGGTGCATAAACCCTGACCCGATGACCGTGATTGACTAAGGCTTTGGCTAGTTGGTCTCCCATGCCGTAGAGGACTTGCATCTCAAAGCAGCGACGGGGGATATTGAGATTTTCAGCAATTGCGATCGCATAAGCTTGGGAGCGCACGTTATGGGAACCAATAGCGCTATAAACATACTCGTGGTTTTCTAGCAGCAGTTGGGTGATACGCTCAAAATTGGCATCTGTGGCGGCTTTCTGGTTATATACTGGTTGGGGCCAATGGTTTTGGAGTGCTGTTATCGTCTCTTGGTCCCAATAGGCTCCTTTGACCAAGCGTATGGTTACTGGATTACCCCGCTGTTTTGCCCAGGCAATCAAGTCCTGACAATCTTGTTGTGACTCTCGCAGATAGGCTTGCATGGTAACACCGATATCGGTGCGAGAGCGAAACTCTTCTTCCATTAACAAGTCTTTGAGTATGGAGAAAGTAATGTCTTTGTACTCATACTGCTCCATATCAAAATGAACCGCCGCCCCCAATTCTTTGGCACGGCGGAGCAATTTGCGGATGCGATCGCACACCCGATTTTGGCTACCCTGAGGATCAAGAGAATCAAATTGAGAGTAGAATGCTGTCAGTTTAACCGATACTTGGACGAGTGGCAAGGATTTACCATCAGCAACATCAATTTCCTCTACCTTAGACCACTGTTTTGCTGCCTCAGTGAGTTGTTCGATCAGTTGCAGATAGCGGTCTAGGTAAGACTGAGCTTCTACTTCTGTAATTACGGCTTCTCCCAATAAGTCTAGGGTAAATGCCATCTTCTGGTTTCGCAGGCGTTTAATGGTTTTAAGGGCCTGGTTGAGATTTTCCCCAGCAATATACTTTTGGGCTAGGGTGGCTACAGCAGCAGATATGGTTTTGGCTGCCAGTTGTCCTGGTATGGAGTCGGGATTGGTGAAATTGAGCATTCCCTTCAGGGCAGCAGGCAGTTCTACTGACTCATCCCCTAGGTATTCTTGAAAGTGACGAGCAACTTCCGTTTGGCTACGCAGTGCCGGTAGGGTATCGATGAAGCGAAATAGCTGCACCCGTAGTCCTGGATTACTCATTGCCCAGGCTAGTAACTTATCATCCCACCGCATTTGGTCTCGCATTTGGGCAAGAAAGGAACCTTTCTCCCGAGTTGCGGCTAGAAGTTCTCTGGCAATTTCCTGAGTTTTGGCTTCGTAAGTGCTTTTGGGGATTTCTATAACCACCGGTGGTAGACTCCTGTTCTGGATGCTGGCAGTTTTTGATAAAACAATTATTATATTTTATTTTCTCTAGTTAAAGCAAGATTTGACTTGAGTCTTTAGAGGGATTTGAGGTAAGCATTCAGTTTTTATTCAAAATTAGCTCAAGTACCGTGGAATAGGCTAGAAGCCTGTGACATGTGGAATAGGCTTCTAGCCTGTGACATGTGGAATAGGCTTCTAGCCTGTGACATGTGGAATAGGCTTCTAGCCTGTGACATGTGGAATAGGCTTCTAGCTGATATAAAAGCCAGAATTAATGATCGTGATATTTTTGGCATCATAGAAGTAACTCCTATTTAGGTGGGAGGAAAACCGCGCTGGTGTGGATTAATGGTTATGACCAGCGCGGTTATTAGTATCGGTCGTCACTTTCTATACTATACATAACTACTCGAAAAAAAGCAAGGGGCAATTAAAAGTTTTTACATTTATTTACAACTAAAATTTTTAACAGGATTTATACTCAAATTTGTGTAGGATTTAGCTAGTTTTTTTGGGTTATAGCAATTGTAAATTAATTGTAATAATTTTTGTTTCCTGTTCCCTGTTACCTGTTCCCTTTTACTACTCCCTACTCCCTACTCCCTTTTTACATCAATCCTATGTTTACATTTAAACTCAAAATGCTATAGGATAGTATCAATCATCATTTACAGACTAGTTATGTTAACCCTTGATGAAATCGAAACAGCTATTCGACAATTACCGAACAGCGAGATTATAGAGCTGGCAGCCCGCTTACAAAATTATTTAGATGATGCGCGATAATAGGTGGGACCAGCAGCTAGAATCTGACCTAAAATCTGGAAAGCTAGACAAGCTTATTGCCAGAGCAGAAGCAGATATTGCTACCAATCAAGTTAAGGAGCTTAATGAAATCCTTGACGACACCTAATTTTTCGATAAATGCTATAAACTAGATTAACCATAAATCTAAGTAAACAACTAATCATCATGAATTGGAGAGAATACATTCATTCCAATCCCAACATTTTATTAGGGAAGCCAGTGGTTAAAGGCACTCGTTTATCCGTTGAGTTTATTTTAGGCTTGTTTGCTGCTGGTTGGACAGAGTTACAGATATTGGAAAGCTATCCAACACTAACTCCAGAATCAATTCGAGCAATCTTTGCCTTTACTGTTGAATGTATGCCATAGCAAAGGGAACAGGGAATAGGGAACAGGGAACAGAAGAAAAATATTGATGTAGGGTGGGCAGTGCCAAAGATAAATAACAGCAGCTGGCGATAGCATTAGTAAGCACTGCCCACCGGGCGAATCAATCACAAAGCGAGAATATTGATGTAGGGTGGGCAGTGCAAAAGATAGATAACAGCAGCTGGCGATAGCATTAGTAGGCACTGCCCACCCTACTAACTTTAAAATAGCGAATCAATCACAAAGCGAGAATATTGATGTGGGGTGGGCAGTGCAAAAGATAGATAACAGCAGCTGGCGATAGCATTAGTAGGCACTGCCCACCGGGCGAATCAATCACAAAGCGAGAATATTGATGTGGGGTGGGCAGTGCAAAAGATAGATAACAGTAGCTGGCGATAGCATTAGTAGGCACTGCCCACCCTACTAACTAACTCCCTAAAACCCAGACATTTTTACCTGACCGAATTGAAAACCTCTGTATACTGAAATTGTGAGTCATCTCCTTCAACAATGGAATTATTCGCTGCTGCCGTTTTCGCTATTGCTACTGTGCTCGCCACTAAAGCTATAGAAAAAACTGGGGGAAATGTCGGGCAAGTTGTCTGGGACAATACTAGCCAGTTTGTGGAATCTCTGAGAAACCAGTCTCCATATACAGTAACTGCGATCGCAAAAGCTCCAGACAATCTCTTGATTATGCCGAAGTGGTATTAGAAGTAGAAGCAGCAGCGAAACAAAATCCGGAAGTTGTCCAAAGTATCGAGCATTTAGTGACTACTAGTGAAAATTACAACATTGATAATATGAATAACCAAACTCGATTCAATCAAGCTCCCCCACTACCTCCTTATTATGTGGAACGCCCGGAAGTAAGCCAACGACTAAAACAAATCCTTTTATCCCAAGAAACCGCTAAAGCTGGCACGTTAGTTGTTAGTGCTATCTATGGTTTAGGAGGAATTGGAAAATCCACCTTAGCTGCAGCATTAGCCCATGACAAAGAGGTTCAATCCCATTTTACCGATGGGATTTTTTGGGCAACCTTAGGTCAGCAACCTGATATTTTATCTTTTCTAAGTAGCTGGATACAGCAATTAGGAGATTATGATTTTAAACCAATTAACACTGAGGCAGCTTCTTTACAACTAAAAACATTATTATCCGATAAAAAAGCCTTGCTAGTTGTCGATGATGTTTGGCATCCTGACCATGTTGAACCCTTTCGAGTGGCTGGGGATGGCTGTCGGCTTTTAGTAACTACCAGAGAAGCCCAGGTTAAAGATGCGATTCCCTATGATTTGGACGTGATGACTCCCAATGAATCCTTGGAGTTATTAGCGTCTTGTTTAACCAACGAGATAACTAATAAAAAATTAACTAATCAAGAACTCGAATATGCTGAAACCTTAGCCAAAACTGTCGGCTACTTACCCCTAGCATTAGAATTAGCTGCTGCCCAAGTTAGGGATGGCATCTCTTGGCAGGATTTACTGGATGAGTTACAAGATTTAATTATTGGTGTAGAAGCTTTGGATCGATTGAAAGCAGAGGAAGAGCCAAGTGACGCTAAGCGCAAAAACTATAGTCTAGTGGCTTCCTTTAATCTCAGTTTAAAGGGATTATTCGACGACGATAGATTTAAAAACTTTGCTTGGTTAGGGATACTGCCGGAGGATGTCACCATTACTGAGTCTATGGCGACTACCTTATGGGATTGTAATTTAGTTGAAGCCAAAGATACGTTAAGATACTTACGACAAAAAGCCTTATTACTACCAGGGGTCTCTACTACACCAGACACTAACTATCGCCTCCATGACTTGTTACATGATTTAGCCCGTAGTCTGGTACAATCAGAGCTAGGATTATCAATTACCGAAGCCCATCAACAATTATTAGAACGTTATCAAACTAAGACTGAAAAGGGATTATGGCATACCTTACCCGATGATGGTTACATCTATAATCACTTAATCTGGCATCTAGAGAAAGCAAAAAAAATTAATGACATTCATCAACTCCTGAAAGAAGAAACGCCAGCAGGAGATAACGGTTGGTATTGGCAGTGTGAGAGACAGGGAAAAACTGCTAATTTTATCAAGGATGTATCGAGAGCTTGGGCAATAGCAGCAGCTAATTTTACAGAAAATCCTACAGAATCGATTAGTCTACAGTGTCGGTATGCTCTGATTACTACATCCCTCAACAGCTTGGCTGGAAATATTGGTCCAGAGTTAATGGGAGCATTAGTTGAAAAAGAAATCTGGACCCCAGCTCAAGCACTAGCTTATGTGCGACAGAGCAAAGATTCTGAAAATAAAGCAGAAGGTTTGAAGGCAATTAGTGAGTATCTTCCCCCTTCTTTATTACCAGAAGCCTTAGACATTGCTAGAGCCATTCGGAATAGATACCATCGAGCTAATGCTTTAATCGGGTTAGCTCCCCACTTACCTCAAGGGTTGTTACCTCAAGCCTTAGATTGTGCTAGAGCCATTGCGAGTAAAGGCGAGCGACCTAATCCCCGAGCTAACGCCTTAATCGGTTTAGCTCCCCACTTACCTCAAGGGTTGTTACCCCAAGCCTTAGATTGTGCCAGAGAGACTAAGGCTGAATTCAACCGAGTCGATGTTTTAATCGCCTTAGTCCCCCACTTACCTCAAGGGTTGTTACCTCAAGCCTTAGATTGTGCCAGAGAGATTGGGGATGAATTCAACCGAGTCAATTTCTTAATCGGGTTAGCGCCCCACTTACCTCAAGGGTTGTTACCTCAAGCCTTAGATTGTGCCAGAGAGATTGGGGATGAAGAGGACCGAGCACAAGCCTTAATCGGCTTCGCCCCCTACTTACCTCAAGTGTTACCCGAAGCCTTAGATTGTGCTAGAGAGATTAAGCATGAATCCTACCGAGCTCATGTCTTAATCGACTTAGCCCCACACTTCCCGGAAGTATTACCAGAAGCCTTAGATTGTGCCAAAGCCATTCCTGATGGAAACCAGCGAACAAGAGCCTTAATTGACTTAGCCGCCCACTTCCCGGAAGTGTTACCAGAAGCCTTAGATTCCCTCAGAGCCCTTTGGAATGAAACATACCGAGTCAAGTCCTTTTGGGATGAAACATACCGAGTCGATGCCTTAAGAGCCTTAGTTGCCAACTTCCCGGAAGTGTTACCCGAAGCCTTAGATTTCGCCAGAGCAATTCGCGATGAAGCAGACCGAGTCGATGCCTTAGGAGCCTTAGCTGTTCACTTTCCGGAAGTGTTACCAGAAGCCTTAGATGGTGCGAGAGCCCTTGGGCATGAATATGACCACGCCGATACCTTAGAGGGTACAGACAAGCGAATCTATCTCTTTAAATTAAAATATAGCTTCTATATTAATGAGGAGCGACACGAGCGACGAGCAAAAGTCTTAAAAAACTTAGCCCCCTACTTACCGGAAGTATTCTTACCCCAAGCCTTAGAGGTTGCCAGTGGGGTTCGGGATGAATACTGGCGAGCCGATGCCTTAATTGCCTTAACTGTCAACTTCCCGGAAGTGTTACCAGAAGCCTTAGATGCTGCCAAAGCTATTCAGGATAAAGGAGACCGAGAGGAGGCCTTAAAGGAGTTAGCCTCTCATTTACCGGAAGTGTTGTTACACCAAGCCTTAGATTACGCCAGAGGCCTTGGGGATGAAGAAGACCGAGCCGAGGCTTTAATCCTCTTTGTCTTTGACTTACCGGAAGTGTTCTTAGACCAAGAAGTCTTACGTTACGTCCCAGGGATTGGCGATGAATACTTGCAACGCTATGCCTTAATCGGCTTAGCCCTCCACTTCCCCGAATTGTTACCAGAAGCCTTAGATTTCGCCAGAAACATTCCGGATCAAGACCAGCGAGCCCATGCCTCAATCACCTTAGCTCCCCACTTACCGGAAATGTCTAAATCTTTCCGAACCCAGGCCATAGAGGTTACCAGAACCATTCGGGATGAAAAGCAACGAGCCCAGACCTTAAGAGCCTTAGCCCCCCACTTACCTCAAGTGTTGTTACCCCAAGCCTTAGAAATTACCAGAGCTATTCGGAATGAATACCACCGAGTCCAGACCTTAAGAGCCTTAGCGCCCCACTTACCTCAAGTGTTGTTACCCCAAGCCTTAGAAATTACTAGAGCTCTTCCCAGATACGACCCACCAGTCAATGTCTTAATTGCCTTAGCCTCCCGCTTCCCCGAAGTGTTACCAGAAGCCTTAGATGCTACCAAAGCCATTCCGGATAAATCCTTCCAAGTCAAGACCTTAATCAGGTTAGCTCCCCACTTACCAAATGTGTTGTTACAGCAAGTTTTAGATTACACCAGAACCTTTGATTATCAATCCCTGCGAGTCGATGTCTTAATCGGCTTAGCTCCTCACTTACCCGATGTGTTGTTACGGCAAGTTTTACATGAAGCCAAAGGGATTGGGCATGAATACTACCTAACCAATACCTTAATCGCCTTAGCCCCCCACGTATCCGATGTGTTGTTACAGCAAGCCTTAGATTGTGCTAGAGCCCTTCGGGATGAATACTGCCGAGCTTTAGCCTTGGGAGCCTTAGTCCCTCACTTACCTGAACTGTTACCAAAAGCCTTAGATTGCGCCAGAGCGATTCGGAATCAATTCCACCGAGACCATGCCTTAATCCGTTTAGCTCCCCACTTACCCGAACTATTACCAGAAGCCTTAGATAGCATCAGAGCCATTCGGAGTCCATCCTCCCAAGCCTATGCCTTAATCCGCTTAGCCCCCCATTTTCCAGAAGTGTTACCAGAAGTCTTAGATTGTGTCAGAGCCGAGAATGACTACGAACGAGTCGATCTCTTAACTGACTTAGCCCCCCACTTACCGCCAGTGTTTTTAGGCCAAGCCTTAGATTGCGCCAGAGCCATTCGCTCTGATTATCAGCAAGGCAATGCCTTGGGGGGCTTAGAACCCTACTTACCGGAAGTGTTGTTACCAGAAGCCTTAAGTGTCGTCAGAACCCTGAATGGATTTTCCCAAACCTCTTTCTTAGAAAACTTGCTTAAGAAATTAAATCCTTCGTTGATTGATTTTTCTGGTTGGCAACAAATTCTTGATTGTTTAGCTAGTCTAAGCCGTCCCGATTTTCTTAACCATCTTCCTCAATTAGCTCCTTTAATCATCGAGCTTGGGAGTGTTGAAGCCCTAAGAGAAACGGTGGCAGCGGTTAAAGATGTTAGCCGGTGGTGGAAGTAGGGAGTAGGGAGTAGGGAGTAGGGAGTAGGGAGTAGGCAATAGGCAATAGGCAATAGGCAATAGGCAATAGTTTTTTATCAACGTTATGGATATTTCAATAGACTGAGTGCTGAGATAAAGCGATAATCTCGTTTATTTTCAATAAGGGTAGCAGCAATTTAGCCCTGCCAATGCTGTTCTCGAATTCTTCTAACCCATTCGCTACTATTTTGAGTATCTTGTCGAACAGTCCACATACCAATAAATGGTTGATTCTCTAATTCCAGAGGGTGAAGAGATGGCGTTTTTTTCGTTAAATACAGTTTTTTGAACACTTCAATGATATCGGCAATAATTTTTTGAGCATCTTCTGGTAGTTCTTGAATATCTTTTGTTAGTTGTTCTAGGTCACGCATAAGTCTTGGTTCGGGCGTAGTCAGTTAACTACTCTAATTTTACAGTATTTATCAATGGGCTGAGGTACTTGGTTTTAGGGAACAGCGAATAAAAGAACAGCAGATCTGGGAGTAGCGATGCCGCTTGTTTCCTCGCCCCTGCCGCTAAACCCGATAGCAGTTGTCAATTGGTTGAGGTACAAAACCCCATTGACAACTGCCTTGTGCTTTGGGTGCATCTCCTAAAAGCTGTTTGACCTGGTGGGTGGAATGGGCATCTTGTTGTGGAATGGGCATCTTGTTGTGGAATGGGCATCTTGTTGTGGAATGGGCATCTTGTTGTGGAATGGGCATCTTGTTGTGGAATGGGCATCTTGTTGTGGAATGGGCATCTTGTTGTGGAATGGGCATCTTGTTGTGGAATGGGCATCTTGCCCGTTTCAATTTTCGGAGCGGACTGTCCCAAAATTGGCTACCGAGAAAATGAGGGCGAGCCCGTCCCTAAAGCACCCTACGCAACTTCTGCATTCTACATTCTGCATTCTTAATTCTACATTCTTCATTCTCCATTCTGCCTTACTGTTACTTCCACAAAATTTTAGGGAACTATCTAAGTATCACTTAGAGATTGCTTAATCTAGATTCCTTAATCAAGCCAAGCAAATCTCTCTAAGTAGGTAGGCATAATTATTACCGCTGTGACATATAAACCACAGTCAATCTTTGCTGGAAAAAGTTCTGATGGCTGGGTTTATTTTTTTTACCTACTTATCTCTGGTAACAGTTACCTACTCTCAAATAAACCTCTACTTTTTTGTCAATTACTGTCCACTGTTCCCTGTTCCCTGTTCCCTGAAATAAATCTAATCTTACCAATATAAGCTGCTATGAAAATAATGCACAATGGTCTCCAAGACCTACTCCTGATTAATTTTTACTCTCAGGAAATTAAGCTCGATTTTTTGTCCATTGAAATTCCTATCCCTGATTCCATCAAAAATTTTACTAACCTGTTTCCCTATAGGATAGGATTACACTTACGTCGGGAATATCGTCATATTGCTATGGGCATAAGGTCTTTGACGAGTGAAGAGCGTCAAGACTATGATGGACTTTTTCTCTTTGAAATTTATCTCCAAAATATCTATTTACTTCTCCCATTACTGGCATGGCATCGCAAACCCGTTTGGATTTGTCTTCACTGGAATCAACAATTAGCTATGCACAGTACTTTAAAGTTTTTGGGCTTAATGTACCTCAAGTTTTTCCTCAAGTATTTTAACCTTAAGGCAGTTTTATTTGAAATGGATGATGAGGTTTTACCCAAACGGTTTAGATTACCAGCGTCTGCCAAAGTAAAAATACCGATGCCAATCAGGAGCGATGCTTACCCCAATTTAAAGCCAGGAGAAAGGCTGCCTACCGATAAAAAAATTAAAATCGGTGTGGTTGGCATGATTCGTAAGGATAAGCCAATCGCTAAGATAATTGAAATCTTGAAAGACTATACTAAATTATCTGACCATAAATCTGAGCTAGTGCTTGGGGTACCATTTTGGCAGAAGCCTAAGGATTTAGATAACTTGGGAGTCAAAATGTATGATACAACTACTGAAAAACAATATCTTGATTTGTTAAATGAGGTAGATATTTTAGTAGCCCATTACGAAAAACATCGCTATTACTACCGTACCAGTGGTGTATTGAGTGATGCCGCTTGCTGTGGTTGCTATGTAATTACTTCTGATTATCCAGTACTCCGGCATCAAGTTAATTGGCCAGTCTCTGTGGGTTCAACCTTTAAAACCTTTGATGAAATCCCATCATTACTTGATGAAGCTATCTATTATATTCGGGAGCATGGTCAGGATAACCAGTGGCTTTGGCGAGAAAAAAGAACAGCGGAGGAAATAGCAACTGTTTTTAGCAAAGGGATTAGGGAATAGGGAGTAGGGAGTAGGGAGTAGGGAGTAGGGTGGGCAAAAACAGTGCGTAGGGTGCGTTAGGGGCGGACTTGCACTCATTTTCCGCTTCGTAGCCAGCGTTGCGATAGTCCGCCCCGTAACGCACCACCTAAGGGAATAGGGAATAGGGAGTAGGGAGTAGGGAGTAGGGTGGGCAAAAACAATTTGGTTATTGTGAGTATTCGAGATTAGATTAATTTGCCCACCCTACTTTATTTACTTCAAGAGTTGCGCACTTGTGCCAATATCGCTTCTATCTGTTCTAGGGGCACGGCACCAGAGAAGGCTTCACCATTCATAACAAAGAAAGGTGTGCCGCTCAGTCCCAATAGTTGTGCTAGCTGCATGTCTTCTGCAATGGCACGATCAGCTGCGTTCCGGTCTCGGTTAAACTGCTCTAGGTCTAAATCTAGGTCTTGGGCAATGGCAAGATATAACTCTTCTCCTAATTGCTTTTGATTAGCGAATAGAGCATCATGGTACTGCCAGAATTTGCCTTGTTGAGTGGCGGCCCAAGCTGCTTGAGCGGCTGGGAGGGCTTGGGGATGAATTCCGGTGAGGGGGAAGTGTTTGTAAACTAAGGTAACTTCATCCCCATGGTTTGCTATAAACTGGTTGACGGTGTCGTGAGCTCTGGCACAGAAGGGACACTGAAAGTCTGAGAATTCTACTAGCACAATTTTATCTTCAATGGAGCCAGTCGCGGGAGAGGAACCAATGAAGGCTTGGGGATTGGTTTTGAAGCCCTGCAAGATGGCTTGCTGTCGCTGCTGGCTTTCCCGTTCCAGTTGCTGCTGGTATCTCTGGACTGATTCTAGGATTACTTCTGGGTGGTTGCGGATTACTTCGAGTATTTGTTGTTCTAGTTCAGGAGTAATCTTGGCGGCTGCTGTGGCTGGCAGTGACCAGGCTGAGAAGCACAGGAGTAGTACTAATCCTGTGAGTGATAGGGCTTTCTGGAGAATGGTAAGGAGCTTAGTGACCATGATTTTCTTAAATGGAACCAAGGCATAGGGTATCTCAGATCAGGCAACATGGGCAACGGATTGGTATAGCGCTACGCGCAAGGCAATAGGCATGCTAGCAATAGGCAAAAGTTGCGTGGGAAAATGAAACAGGCAAGATGCCTGTTCCACCGCGCAAGATGCCCGTTACACCCACCGGGTCAAACAGCATGCATTGCGATTCACCCTCCAGAGGTAATCCTGGCATCCCATAAAAGAGGAAGATGTCTTCCATAGAGGAAGACATCTATAAACGTCTTGATAGTCTTATTGTCTATCAATAAATCTATTAGACATCAGGGTTATTTGCACCAGTTATTTACACAAAATGTATTGATGTTGGTGGTCAGTAAAATAGCTCCAAACACGACGCATATCATTAGGACTAGTGTTAAACTTCCAATCGATATCATTAACTCCTGTGACATACCAGCCAGACCATGAACCATTGAACCAACGAATTTTATAGGCAACAACATCACCCCCTAAAATCTGATGGTCGATCTCTGTATTTAGTCCTTTATACCATCCAGGAGTTTTTCCAGTTGGAGGTAGACCAGACTGGTCAGATCCTTGCAATGTACAAGCAGCTTGAGTGCGAAGTTCATGTTGGATGCAGTCACTTCCACCACACCCATTAGCGGCAAAGGCAGACTGGGCTGGCAACATCGTTATTGCTGCAACAATCAAAGAACTTAAAACGATCAAGATACTCTTTTTTAGATTACTCATGACTCTGGTTTACTTTTTAATTCAATTAGGTACTTAGGGCTGGAAATCAGGTGAATCAATCTCACTGACCTTCAACCCTTTTCTAATATCTAAAAAGTATTCCTAGGTCGGCAGTACCCTTAAGGGTACTATTGCCAGGACAGAAAAATTCCTGGGAAGCCAGTGAACGGGCAAGATGCCCATTCCACCTACCGGATCAAACAGAATCCCCCGAATTGAATTCGGGGGAGTGACTTAAGGTAAGCATTCAGCGGTCAGTGGTCAAGCCGTCAGCGGTCAGCGGTCAGTAGTCAGTGGTCAGCCTTTAGCTGAGAGCTGAGAGCTGAGAGCTGAGAGCTGAGAGCTGATAGCTGATAGCTGTTCGCGTAGCGTGCGCGTAGCGCTTAAGCTGATAGCTTACGGCTCAAGTCATGATTCATTCCGATTGCAACGGTGCATCCAACACTTTAGTAATGCGATCGCGTGCCCCTTCTAAGTGGGCTAAGCTAGCAGTATCAAGGTTTTTCCCTTGTTTGTTCAAGGTGTTTGCGATCGCATCCCGCAATTGACGGAGTTTATACCGGGCTAACACCCGAGCATCCTCGGGAGTATTAAAGGTTTGGATAGCAATAATAAATTCAGGGAAGGTGCGGGCAGTTTCTAGACTATTGGAATTGCGCAGTGCCATGTTCACTAAAAGACTCATATACTGCCGTTGCAATCCCCGACGCAAGCTAGAGATTGGCTCAATCTTAGCGTTACTATCTAGTTTCCAGATGCTATCTTGAACAGTGTCAAACACTTCTGCCATGGTCAAGGCTTCCCCGGAACTAGTTTTGAGTTGAGCATCCCGCAAACGAGCCAACCGTTCTGATGAAAATAAATCCCCCAGCACCATAGTTTGAACTAACATCACTCGCTCATGAATGGGATAATCTAGGGGGAAAATAGTGGTAAAAGCACCCCAGTGAGTCCAGCGAGATGGGGCTAACTGGTTGAGGAGTTGGGGTGAGAAGTTAAAGGTATCTTCAGCAAACATATACTCCCCGAGCATGGCTAAAGCCTGACGCTGTTTTTCCACAGGGATGGGTTCAAAGGGGAGTGTGCCAGTCTTGCCACCAGTGTAGTTTCGATTAAAAGTTTGTCCCCCAATATAACCAGTAAGGGACATAGCGTTTTCAAAGAAATAGGAGAAGACCGTATCAAAGCGATCGCGTAAATCCCCAGCACTTTCTTGAGGCAACAGGTAACTGGTGTTCAAGCGTTTCCAAATTCCCTTAGCATTCTCCATTTGCCACTGAGAGTAGCGCAATGGATCACTACTAAGGTCCCAAACCTTAGCTTCTGGGTCAATAAAATCGAAAGTATCCTCATCTGTAGCATAAGATAGCCCCATTTCAGAGCCTTCAGCCGCAATTTTGCGCAGTGTGCGTAATTCTTGTTGAGGAGTCAGAGCATCAATCGGAGTGTAGCCATACTTAATCACCCACTTATCATAGGGACCAACCACTGTAGAGAAATAATCTCCCTGTTCCATTCCCTCTGGCGCTAGATTAACTGGGACATAATCCATGACTGACCCGACTAGCCCTTTATTGCGGGTAATCTCAGTATTATTCAATTCCTCTGGACTCAACATGGTGCTGCCCCGGAAATTGTGGCGCAATCCCAGAGTATGACCAACTTCGTGAGCCGTCAGGTAGCGCAAATACTGATTGATGAAGGTTTTCATTTCCTCACCACTGGGCAACTGGTGGTTTACCATCGATAGAGACAATGCTCCAAACTTAGCTTGCTGAGCTGATACCATGGCAAAACATAACTCATGGTCTGGGACTTGGGTTAGTCCGCTCAGGAATTGCCCAGCTGGTAGGCTCAACTGAGCCGCTTTGCCAGGATTGCTCTTGAGGATTTCCTGCAATTTGAGGTAAGGAACTTTCATGCCATTACTACACAGGGAACCATTAAACGGGAATTGGGATAACCCAGATAATGCCTGGGATTGAGCCTGGGAAGCAATAGCCTGGTATTCCGCTTTGATCCAGCGCACCGCATTAGCATCAATAATGACATCTGCATCCAAAATTTCCCCAGTCAAGGGGTTCACTCGGGATGGACCCATAGCGATAATGCCTGGGAATGAGGGAAAAGAATTCGACCAGCGAATGGTGTTGTAGCGAATATCAGCCGGGTCCCAGGTTGCATCATCTGGCATTTGCCGCACTTCAATGGCATTATCAAACCCTGCCTCCCGAAACGCTTCATTCCACATCAAAATCCCCTCCCGAATTGCATCTCGGTACTCCAGAGGTACAGTATTTTCAATCCAAAACACAATCGGTTCTTTTGGGGGGGATACCGTAGCAGTAGGGTCTTGTTTTTCTAAATTCCAGCGCCTGATATAACGGATAAAGGGTTGTTTGCGGTTTTGATTGGATAAATTTTGATAAGCACTGATGAAATAGCCTACTCGTTCATCCGCGAGTCGATGACGGTAACCATTGTTAGTCGGTAGTTGAGAAAAGCTATAGCGGACACTAAGATTAAATGCTCGTTGATCTGGGAGACTCCTTAAGGGAAAGAATAAATCTCCCCCACCAGAAAAGCCATAAACTGACTCAATCTCTACATTCAACGGAAATGCTTGAGCGTCACTGACATAGGATTTTTGAGGGTCTACCCCATAACTGCCTCCTAATATCCAAGGAAAAGCCGATGCTAGTCCAGAGAAAGACCCATCGCTGACCAGGAGTGATGTTAAATCCACCAACAGAGTCTTTCGTTCTGGATGAATACTGGTAATCGGCAGGGAATATAGCACCGAATCACTGAAGGAACGTTTAACAGAACGCTCTTGGGGGTCACCGGGTCGAGTACGGAAGTAGATATTTGGTATGACTAAATCTATGGTCTTCTGTCGGCGGCGGAATTGGAACAAAAAATCATTAACTGGCCAACCGGTTTGGAGCCCCAACTCCCCAATTCCCGAAGCAAGGGTAACAACACATAGGAAATTTTGATTTAGTTGATCCGGTTCAATTTCTAAATAAATTTTTTCTTTTTCTTTATTGCGGTAGAGGGTGAGTAATCCTGCTAATTTTTCCGCATCTTCTACGACCTTATCAAATGGCTTTAACTTGGAATCACTACTATCTGAATCGGATAACTCCTCTGAGGGTGCCTCTGAGGGGTCTTCAGCAATTTCTGTAGTTTGAACTTGGCTATGGGCTAAGGTTAGCTGGGGCGAGTAAACAATCTTTTGATCCAAATGTTGACCCAAACTATTGCCGCTTGGAGTAGATAGAGCTATGGTTTGGAGGTACAAAGGGGATAGTACCAAGACGAATCCACACAGACAGAATATCAAGAACTTTAGTCTTTTCATCGATTAATCACTAGTTTGGTGTTCTGAAAAGAAAGAGAAATTATGATAATTCATAATTATGACTTATCAAAACTTATGAAAGCTTGAAAATTTTACCTTAATATTATAATTAACCAATTCCTAAATAAAAACAATTTGATTATAGCGTTTATGATACTGATAATGTCCCTGCCTTTTTTATTACTACTCCCTAATCCCTACTCCCTAGGACGTTATCAGAAGTATACCAATTGAAACTTGCTGCTATAGTTGTTAAACTTGATGAGTTTTTGATTATGTTCTTAGTTTTTGATTAGTTTAATCGTTTTAGCTTCTGATTTATAAGTATTACTATCAAGGTAAAATGGTGTGGTTGTACTATAGTTGTTTGACATAAACGAATCTATATACTAACCCTTTAAGCACCCCGAAATTTACACAGCTTGGGTTAGTCTAAATCTATGTTTCCTGTACTTTGAGCCTTGGCAATTAAAAAAAAACTGTACACTAACTTCAACTAAAGCTATACTTTGATCTGTCAGCTTTCAGCTATTTATCAGCTATTTACTAGTCAGCCCTTGCAGCTGAAAACTTAAGCTAAGAAGCATAGTTTACTAAAAGTAGTGCCAGCTAAAGTAGTGCCAGCTAAAGTAGTGCCAGCTATATAATAACTCGCGCCCGTAACCAAGCTGACAAGTCCCGGCCATCCGATTAAACTTGATTAGAAGCCAAGCTATTGATAAGACTAGACACCAAAGTCAGAACGATAGCCCCGAAAAAAGCTGCCCAGAAACCGTTCACTACAAACGTATCAGGAGTGAAATAGGATGCCAGGGAGAGGGTGATAGCATTAATCACCAACAGAAATAGTCCCATGGATAAAATTGTGATGGGCAAGGTCAGAATCACTAGAATCGGTCTAATGATGGCGTTAACTAAACCAATGACTACTACCGCTACAGCAGCTGCACCAAAACCACTAATGGTAATTCCTGGTACCAGGTAAGCAGTAATCATTAGTGAGATAGCACTTAGCAGCCAAGTCAAAAGTATATTAAGCATCGATCTCACAAAAATATCGCTTACTATGATTTTAGCGATTCTGGCAAGATTAGCCTGTAAGCTATCAGCCGTCAGCTATCAGCTATCAGCTTATGGGCTACAGATGGTGCTACTTGAGGTGCCAAAGGCAAACGGCTAACCGCTGACCACTGACCACTGACCACTGACCACTGACGGCTGATAGCTGATAGCTGAATGCTTACATTAGCCTTGTTGTCCTAAAGAGCGATCGCATTTGTTCAAGGTGCTCGCCATGATCTATTAACCTCTAAGATGGCTGAGCAGTATTTGGTGCTAGTTACTTGGGTGTAACTCAAGTGATTATGCAGCACAGTATGATTGAGTTGGACGATTCCAGCAATAAATCTTTATGTTTTTCCGGCTACTGGTTACATTCTTATTTGCGTGCTCTGTTTTTTGTTATCCCTTACCCGTTCACGCCAAGAGTATAGCCTGCGATGGGAAACAACTCGTGGGAGCAGACTTATCTGGTCAAGACTTACAGGAAGTCAAAATTACCTATTGCAATTTGGACCAGGCTAACTTAGCCGATGCCAAATTGATCAAAGCATCTATCAAACATACTACCCTGAATAATGCTAATCTCCATGGAGCAGACTTGACCAACAGCGACACCTACAACATTAGCTTCAATGGTGCAGATTTAACTGATGCCATCTTTACTCGTTCCTTACTGCAACGTGCCAGTTTTGATGGGGCTAACATCACTGGTGCTGATTTTAGTAGCACCCTGATCCAACCGGTCAGAGAACGGTTAAAACTCTGCGATGTAGCAACTGGGGTGAACCCTACCACTGGTGTGGTGACTCGTAAGTCTTTAGGGTGTTGGTAAGGTGTTGAATGTTGAATGTTGAATGTTGAATGTTGAATGTTGAATGTTGAATGTTGAATGTTGAATGTTGAATGTTGAATGTTGACTATTTGATGGTCAACGGTTAACATTCACGATCGATGGGGCTGACTTGAGCGATGGTATGCTGGATGGTGGGCAAATTAGCAAATTTGATAACTGTGTAAGGAAGGTGCATCTAAAAACTGGTGTTGCGCTTGTGAGTCTTTGGGATGTCGATTAAACGAGTAGGTGTAATTGGTGGAGGACAACTGGCCTGGATGATGGCAATGGCTGCCAAGTCTTTGGGTATTCGGCTAGTGGTTCAAACTCCTAATATTACTGATCCAGCTGTTTGTGTTGCTGCTGAAACTATCTTTGCTGCTATTGATGATGGGATCGCTACCGAGCAAATGGCATCTCGCTGTGATGTGATTACCTTTGAGAATGAATTGATTAACCTCGATGCCCTGAAATGTCTGGCAAAGCGGGGAATTTGCTTTTACCCCCGACTAGAGGCTCTAGCGCCACTGTTGGATAAATATCACCAACGCTGCTATTTCGATCGCATTGGTTTACCCCAGCCAGAGTTCATCAGTCTGGAGGGGGAAGTGGGTAAGGAGGAATTAAAGTCCCTAGCCTCTTCTCGGGGCGTTGCTGAATTGAAGTATGAATCCGCGATCGTTTGGTTTTGGTCAAGCCCCCTAAATCCCCCAACTTTGGGGGACTTTCAGAGTTTTGTTCCCCCCAAAATTGGGGGGCTAGGGGGGCAAAATCATACCCAGAATCAGCAACGCCCTTCTCGGACCCCAATCAACCTGAGTCAGTTAGAGTTTCCTCTGGTGCTGAAAGCGCGACGCCAAGGTTATGACGGCAAGGGTACGTTTATTATTAAAGACAGTCATAGCTTACAGGAAACTTGGAAGCAGTTAGGCAATCAGCCTGTGGTGCTAGAAGAGTTTATTCCCTTTGAACGGGAGTTGGCAGTAATGGCTGCTCGTTCTGTAGATGGGGAGGTGGTGGTTTACCCGGTGGTGGAAACTCAGCAGCAAGAACAGGTGTGTCGGCGAGTTATTGCACCAGCCCAGATTAGCCCAGATACGGTGGCGGAGGTGAATGCGATCGCAAAAACTCTCCTGACTAGTTTAGACGTAGTGGGAGTCTTTGGGATTGAGTTATTCCTCACTAGCAATCACAAGGTTTTGGTTAATGAAGTGTCCCCTCGTACCCATAATTCTGGCCATTACACCATTGATGCTTGCGAAACCTCTCAATTTGAGCAGCAACTGCGAGCCGTGGTAGGTTTACCCTTAGGTAGCCCACAGATGCATTGTGCCAGTGCAGTAATGGTCAATCTTTTGGGTTATGAGTCTTCCCAGGATGATTACCAACAGAAACGGCAGACCTTAGCCAGTTTACCAGGAGCGTTTGTCCATTGGTATGGTAAGACTCAATCCCGCCCAGGACGTAAGTTAGGTCATGTTACGGTTTTGAGTGATGGGAATTCATTACAAGAGCTAATTGATAAGGTTGAATCGGTTTGGTATGGTTGATACGATGTTGAAGGTTAGGGGGTTGAAGGTTGAAGTTAGATGGAGTAGGGTGGGCAAAGTAATCTAATCATTAATTATCAAAATAACCAAACTGTTTTTGCCCACCCTACAAGCTCCCTACTCCCTACTCCCTACTCCCTACTCCCTTTGCTAAAGCAGTAGATAACTGGCGTAAGCGATCGCTAACTTCTAAATTGACTTCGTGAGCCTTTAAATGCTCGGGCATTTCAGCCATTAGTAAGGGATTTTCTTCTAACCATTCATTCTGGGCTACTCCTCGCCACACGGCTTCATATCGAATAAAGCGATCGCGCAATTGATCCAGTTCTTGTAGGCAAAATTGCTCGAAACCTGCGGCCTCAAAAATAGCGGAACGCAAATAGGTTTCAAAGGCTTTGAGCTCCGTAAAACTTTACCCAGGCGTAGCCTCTATCAGGAGGGATTACACCTGGGTTTCTTTTGCATAAATGCCTATTGCCTATTGCCTTTTGCCTCTTGCCTCTTGCATTTTTAAGCAATACCTGTGTTTACAAATCAAATACAAAAGCGCTGATTATGTCTGTGATGGACTCGTAGTTTCAGGGTCTAAGGGAGTATCTGAGGTAGATTTCTTGGTAACCCAAGCGGTGATAATATGAGAAAGGAGTCCGATTGGTCCGGCAAATAAGCATAGAATTAGGGAGTGAATAGTCCAAATACCAGCCTGTTGCCCTTGCCAATAAATCCAACGCCCTACAAACAAGTCCAGAACTAGGAAGTGTATCCAGCCAGTAGCAGCAACGGTTTCGTCACTAAAGAAGTGGGCAATATCTGCTAACTGAGTACTTGAGAAGGCTTGGGCGGATTCTGGTGTAATGCTATTAATAAATAGGTAAATATATAAACCTGCTAGAACAACGAAGGGAAGATAGGATTCCATTACTCGCCTGGTAATCCCCCAATTTGGCAAGACAATGATTAGGAGCCAAAAGGGCAAAACGAAGATATTGGCAATATTAAACAGTTGAGCGATAACCATATTTCTGTGTTTGATATTTCAACTATTTAATATAGCAATTATCTAGAATTTATCAATTCGGTGAGGTGCAAAGTTATTGGTTTTAGGGAACAGGGAATAGGGAGTAGGGAGTAGGGAGTAGGGAGCAGGGTGAAGAGCATGGGGATTGGAAAAAAATCTTGTTTCGCTAATGAGTATTATAGCGTTTATTGCATGTATGAGGTACAATTATCAAGCTCAAAGTCCCCCTTTTTAAGGGGGATTTAGGGGGATCTCTTTGTACCTCATGGGAAACAGAATTGCTATATAACTTCTATAAGTGTTAGCCAGAGCATTGGAGATGATGCTTTCGCATTAATCTGTTGTGTTAATCTGTTCTGGTTCAGTTTCCACAGTTGGATTTTGCTGAGACCAAGAACATTGCCATTGCTCATTCCAAAGCCGATCACTGGCGATATTTTAATCTCAGGTAGATCCTGGGGATAATTTTGAACAAATTCCACAAGACCTGTGGAATTTAGGCTATAACTATTCAACGGTGAAGGTTCAACAAATAAATTATAATAAATCCGATGATTAACAACCAAGACGGCTCTCTAGCCACTAAACTACAGCAACGGCGTCAAAAATTGGCTCAGCTGGTGGATTTTCCAGTAATGCTCTGGTCTGGACATCCTAGTCCTCGGAATTTTCGAGCCAATTCGTTCCCGTTTCGGGCTAGCAGTCACTTCTTGTATTTTGCTGGTTTACCTCTAACTAATGCGGTAATTGGCCTCAATGATGGCAAACTGGATTTATTCATGGATAAGCCAGCCCCTGGTAGTGCGTTGTGGCACGGAGAAGTGCCTTCACCTGAGGAAATTGCTGAGATGATTGGGGCTAATCGGGTTTTTCCCCTTTCAGAATTGCGATCGCATAGCGTCGGCTTTGCCGAATCGCATTCTCAGGGAGCAGCAACCATTGCTGTTCAAAATCCCACTACTTACAGCCAACAACAGGAACTATTAGGTCGTGCTGTGGGAGCCGCTGATGCTCCAGAAGGGATTGACTTGGATTTAGCGAAAGCGATAATATCCCTACGGTTATACCATGACGAGGGGGCATTATCGGAGTTGCGCCAAGCCGCTGAGGTTTCGATGGCTGCTCATAAAGCGGGAATGGCAGCTACTCCCAAGGCTAAACTGGAAGCGGAAGTGCGGGGAGCGATGGAAGGGGTAATTATTGCCCATAATATGACCCGTGCTTACACAAGTATTGTTACCGTTCATGGGGAAGTGCTCCACAATGGTGAGTATCACCATTCCCTGCAACCGGGAGAGTTACTGCTGGCGGATGTGGGAGCAGAAACCCCCATGGGTTGGGCGGCGGATATTACCCGTACTTGGCCGGTGAGTGGCAAATTTTCCCCTACTCAGCGGGATATATATAATGTGGTCAAAGAAGCCCATGATTTCTGTATCAAGAATCTTTACCCTGGGGTGGAATATCGAGAGATTCATATGACAGCAGCAGGGGTGATGGCTGAGGGATTGATAGATTTGGGGATTCTGCGAGGAGACATCTCGGATTTAGTAGCAATGGATGCCCATGCTTTATTCTTTCCCCATGGTGTTGGTCATTTGCTGGGATTAGATGTCCATGATATGGAAGATTTAGGGGATTTGGCAGGCTATGCACCAGGACGGGTAAGAAGCGATCGCTTTGGCTTGGGCTTCCTGCGACTAGACCGACCCTTGCAACCAGGGATGTTGGTCACAATTGAACCAGGATTTTATCAAGTTCCAGGGATTTTGAATGACCCAGAGCGACGGTCAACTTACAAAGATGTGGTTGATTGGGATAGATTGGCAGAATTTGATGATGTGCGGGGGATTCGAATTGAAGATGATGTGTTGATTACCGAGACAGGAGCAGAGGTGTTGACCGCTGGCTTACCGACTGATCTAGAAGCAGTTGAGGATTTGGTTACGGGATAATAAGTTTTCGGGTGTGGGTGAACGGGTTAATGGTGCTCTTACAGCGGTTTGCAATTCAGTTAGGTACAAAGTTCTGGGTTTTTAGGGAGCAGGGAGCAGGGAGCAGGGAGTAGGGAAGAGGAACCCACCCCTAACCCCTCCCAGGAGGGGAAGTCAGAAGTGGGAAAACAATCCTGTGTACCTGAGGTGCGACCCGTGGCGAATTTAATTCTTAATACAGAAAGCGCACCTGATAGTTATGCAAACCGCCGTAAGTTGACAGAAATAATTTTGAGAAGACCTAATCTCATCAGGTCTTCTCTAGATTTTAAGTGCGTTTATTGCTTTTATGAGGTAGGCTTCTCAACCTCAAAGTCCCCCTTGATAAGGGGGACCAACGGGGGATCGAATTGCTATATCAAAATCAAAAGTGCTCGGCTATCATAACTTGAATCAATAAACAAGATCCAGGTGCGATCACTTTTTTAGCTCAGATTCACTACAGTATCTGAGATAGTGTTAACTTTGAACAATTTGCCTTGGCGTACGACAATATTTGTAAATACTTAGCCGAAGAATACCCATCGGAGTTTTTTCAGTGGCTATTGGGTGAAGAACCTAGAGATATTCAGGTACTTAAAACCGAATTGAGTAGTGAACCAATTCAAGCTGATGCTCTGACTGTACTCCAAAGTACAAACCAAATTCTGCACCTAGAATTTCAAACCCTACCCCCATCCGAGCCACCATTACCATTTCGGATGTTGGACTATTGGGTCAGACTACACCGCAAGTACCGATGTCCCATTGAGCAGGTGGTAATTTTTCTCAAGTCTACGACCTCAGATCTGGTATTCAATAACGAGTTTAGGGATACTAACACCTGGCATCGTTATAGAATAATTCGTCTTTGGGAGCAAGACCCTCAACCACTGTTGGCCAATCGCGCTCTGTTACCCTTGGCCACTTTAGCTAGGAGTAATCGGCCTAATCTATTGTTAGAGCAAGTGGTTGCTGAAGTCGATAGAATTGAAGAACAAGGTCAACTCCGAACCCTAGCGGCCTGTGTGGATGTGCTGGCTGGTTTACGGTTTGAGAAAGATTTAGTCCGTCGATTGTTGAGGGAGGAAGTTATGGAAGAATCAGTTACCTATCAAGATATTATCCAAAAGGGACGCCAGCGCGGCAAGCAGGAGGAAGCGGTATTAATTGTGATGCGTTTGCTAACCCTGAGGTTAGGTTTACTTGACCCTGTGCTCCAACAGCGGATTGAGGGATTATCCATTACTCGATTGGAGGAATTGAGTGAAGCGTTGTTGAATTTTGAGACAGCAACGGATTTAGCGGTTTGGTTGGATCAGGAGCAGTAGTGCGTTAACAAATGATGAATTTAGGAAGCTAACTATCAATCATGCCATCTAAAACTCCTTGGGGACACCTTACATACTTACTTAGAGCAACTGGAACAATTAGCGTTAACTTGGAAAGAAAAGTCTCTGACTCAAGAACAAGTGCTGGCCAACTATTCCCAAATCCCTGCTGCTTATAAGACTTATAAATTCCAAGGATTATACAAGGATAATCTCGAAACAGCTTATAAGCAATTTACCGCTGAGCGTTGAGGCTTTAAGGGGGAAAGTTGCTGAATTATTCCAGGGGAATTGAGGAGATCACAATAACGTAAGCTATCAGCGTGTCGCGTATCAGCCATTGGCCTTGGCGAATGGCCACGCTACCTGAAGTCCTTTTGAACAAAATAAGCTGATTGCTGACTGCTGACTGCTGACTGCCTGGTTGACTGATAAAACTTATTCAAAAGCATACTCGTAGGTTTTTACCCTTAATTTGCATATTATGAAAACAGGAGAAAACGGATCAATCCGTCTCTCCTGATGTCTCAACATCCAAAGAACTTACTAGGGGGATTATTTTTGAACCATTATATTATATAGCAATTCTCCAACTCATGAGGTACAAAATTATGGGTTTTAGGGAACAGGTAATTTTAGGGAACAGGGAATAGGTAATAATGAAAAAAATCTCTGTGCCTCATAGCTATGAGAAACGCTATATATAGCTTATCCCCTAGTAAAACACTGTAGAGAAAAAAGCACGCACACCGCTCTGCGGCTCTTTTTGATTGCACATTTTTTCTATTTTGTCAATGCGTAAGTCCTAGTAGCCCAATTCTACTCCTCCGATCATTTGTATTATCTTGTCTCGATCACTCTTTCCTTCAGATTTATAGTACCTGTCAGCAAACCATTTGGTTGTTCCAGGATTATTAAATTCATTTTGAACATCAGCTTCAGACTTCATTAATCCATTAATAACTATTCCAAGACTTACACATATTGCTTTAGGTACAGTCGTAAATCCACCAGGCGCAGGAGGAGTCAACCCATGGGTTCGATAAATCAAACGCGAATTTGGTATCTTGTTGGGATTGAAACTGATAGTTGACGATCCTGATGCTGAACCACGATTGACAAGGCGTTGTAAGACAGCTTCATACCCCGCATGCAACTTATTCAAATTGCCTGTAATAGGAGTCAGATAAGCGGCTTTATTTCCACTACCTCCGCACTCACCATTAACCAAATGTCCTTGTACCCAATTAGAATTGCCTGGTCCTGGGTTACTTGGCATATTTCCATTAAGTCCTGAAGGATTGGATAAGTCCTCAGCTGCTAAGTCATTTTTAGTCGCATAGATAAGCTGTCCCCAAGTTCCATAGTTGTTGATAACAGATCCAAATCTATAGGACAAACCACCTGCAATACTGTTTCCAAAAGCTTGACCTGACAAATCTGCCCAGCCATTAACGTTACCATCATCGGTAACGTTATCACTATCTCCTGTATACCATCCATTTCTTGGCATATTTGTTCTCCTTTTTTTATTTAAAATCGCTAATTACCCAAGACTAAATACATTACAAAAATATGTAAGCCTTTTTTGTGATTATATACTCAAACCAAATTTTGGAGATGAGTAAATTTGCTGATTGACTGACAAAACCCTTGAAATGCTGATTATCCCGTAGGGAGCGGTTAGGGATAGCGTAACCCAAGAAAAGCCTGACTGGTTTTGGGTTTCGTTGCCTCAACCCAACCTACGCTATGATCTTTTGTAAGTCAACCAGGCTGACTGCTGACTCCTGACTCCTGACTCCTGACACAATAACAAATCCTATCATGATATCATGCCTAATCAAGAAGAAGACCCATTGAAAAGCAAGCTAGAGAAAAACTTGCAAGAGTCCCAATGGCTACATAAATTTAAACAACTGAGTCAAGGACTAAGCCAAATTAAGACAGAAATTCCTCTAACTCAACTCTGTAAGCTAGAGTGGGTTACTGCTACTGACAGCTTAATCATTCACTGTCCAAATTCAGAAGTCAGGGATGGATTATGTAAGCTTTCATCCCAGATTGCCCAAATCACTATTGGCGCAAAATGCTTTATTCTTAGACATCCCGACTATCAAGACATTACTATTAAGCCAGTGTAATTATTCGCTATAGCAAAGGGAACAGGGAACAGGGAACAGGGAACAGGGAACAGGGAGTAGGGAGTAGGGAGTAGGGAGTAGGGAACTAGCGCAGCGCTATAGCTATTGCCTTATGCTAGTCTGATTTATCTGATTTATCCTAACTTGTATTGATGGCTAGTCATCTGGATTAACGGGTGTTCTAAAAGCGGATTTGCTATCAGTAGCATTCTCCTTAAGTCTATCCTTCATATCTTTCGCCGCTACGGCGTAGCCTCCGTCTGCACCATCCACAAAATGTACTTGGCGTCCATGGCGCTCAAATACCAGACAGGTCATCAGTGCTCGGTCTGAAATATGCAGACCATACACTAATTTACCTTGTTTATAATTCTTTTCTAAATAGTCTGTTAATTGTTTTCGTTGTGCTTCATTGCCAGCAATCACCATGCGTAACATATCATCAAACTTTCTGTAATCTGTTGCTGCGATCGCATTTCGTTTATAGGCTCCCCAGTCTCCATCTGGAAATTTCACTTTCAACCTCATCAACAACCAGCCCAAGAAATTCTCAAACCAGATTTTTAAAAAATAGAGCATCCTATGGCTTAGCTTACTCGACTGGGCGCACAGCCGAGTTTCAGCACTTAATTTTTGATAACTAAACCCTAGATTTAAATAGTTTTTATCAACTGGATTTAAAAGCTCTTCACTTCCATATATAGTGTCAATTTTTTCAATAATTTTTCGATAAGTTAAATTAGCTAAATCTCCTTGATTAGGCGTTGCTTTCACAATCAAGCTGATCGTTTCACCATATTTACTAGGAATGTCTTGCCAGCGACACTCTAAATTAGAAAAATCAGCTTTAGCATTATCAGTAGGGTTTTGGTAAAGGTAGAGGTTACTCGTATTTGGATGTTTAATCAATTCAGTAGCATAACTCAAACCATCTCCAGTAAATATAGCCTGATAATAATTTTCAGATACCTTGAGCTTCGCTAATTTAACATCATAATCATTTACTCTGACATCAGACATAGGTACTGCACCCACCCGCAATTCCATCCCAAATTCTTCCCTGGCTAGCTGACTAGTGGCTAATAAGGCTTCCCGAGCAGGGGCAAACAGAGAAGGAGGAATCAACAGAGTTGCTCCATCTCCCCCAAACACAAAAGGAATGTCTAAATTACCTGCTATATTTAAAACAGCGACAATGGAGCAGGCTCCTAATAGGTTAACCTCTTTGTAGCGTCCTGATTCGATAGCTTGAGTCGAACCAATAATATCGCTAATCACAACATACCAATCCCTGGGAACCGATTCAAAATTACGAGAGTCAGTAATATCGATGAAGTTTTCTAAAAGGGGTAAATTAGCATAAAAAAATTCTGTAGTCATGGTTTAATCTAAAGAAATAACAAACCTTTTTACTAGGGTGATAACACCCTGAAAGGCACTTAGATAAAACCAAGCTAGCTGCTACACCCTACCAACCGTCAACTGTCAAGGGTCAACAACAAGGGATCCCTTAAAATAAGCACGTTAACTATTAATTTTATTAACGATTTGTGTCTGAAAACCAGAAAACCACTCGTTCCCTAGCTGGCATTGCCGGGATTGTCGCAGTAGCCACCATTATTAGTAAAGTATTTGGCTTAGTCCGCCAACAAGCCATGGCAGCAGCCTTTGGAGTTGGTCCGGTTATCAACGCCTACAGCTATGCTTACGTGATCCCTGGCTTTTTATTAATCCTCCTCGGTGGCATTAACGGACCGTTTCATAGCGCCTTAGTTAGTGTTCTCGCTAAACGAGATAAATCAGAAGCCCCACGGCTGGTGGAAACAGTAACTACCTTAGTCGCGTGCATCCTGTTACTGGTAACCATTGCTCTAGTGCTATTTGCTCCGCTCTTAATTGATATTCTAGCACCAGGGTTTCAGGATACCCCAGAAGGGTTACAAGTTAGAGCGATCGCAATCCGGCAATTACAGATTATGGCACCCATGGCAGTGCTAGCCGGATTAATTGGCATTGGCTTTGGTACCCTCAATGCTAGCGATCAATACTGGCTACCCGCCGTCAGTCCCTTATTTTCCAGCATCACCGTCATTGTTGGCTTAGGAATATTAGCCCTACAGTTGGGCAAAGAAATTAGTAATCCCGAATTTGCCATGATCGGTGGGATTGTCTTAGCTGGGGGTACCCTTGCTGGAGCAACTCTTCAATGGATAGTGCAGCAAATCGCTCAGTGGCGCAGTGGCCTAGGTAAAATACGCCTACGATTTAACTGGGGTATCCCTGGAGTCAAAGACGTGATGCAGGTCATGGCTCCTGCAACCTTTTCCTCTGGGATGCTGCATATTAATGTCTACACCGACTTATTCTTTGCCTCCTTTCTGCCCCAAGCCGATGCCGCTGCTGCTAGCTTAAACTATGCCAATCTTTTAGTGAATACCCCTCTAGGCATTATTTCTAATGTCATTCTAGTCCCCCTACTGCCAGTATTTTCCCGACTAGCCGCTCCCGAAAATTGGCCAGAACTCAAGCAACGGATTCGCCAGGGAATTCTGCTCACTGCCTTGACAATGTTACCGTTAAGTGCATTGATGGTGACCTTAGCCATGCCCATCGTGCAGGTAGTGTATCAGCGTCAAGCCTTTGATGCTAATGCCTCTCGGTTAGTAGCATCAGTGCTCATGGCTTATGGGATGGGCATGTTTGTCTACTTGGGACGGGATGTGCTAGTGCGGGTATTTTATGGTTTAGGAGATGGACAGACACCCTTTCGTCTGAGTGTGATTAATATTATTCTCAATGCTGTACTAGATTATTTTCTAATCGATGCCTTTGGCACACCCGGTATCGTATTTGCCACCATTGGTGTGAATGCCTTTTCCATGGTAGTGCTGTTATGGCTATTAAACCGCAGGCTAAATGGCTTACCTTGGCAAGAGTGGATGTTGCCAATTCTAGGTTTAGCAGTGAGTAGTGTAATCGCTGGTGCCGCAAGTTGGGGAGTCAGTTGGGGGTGTGAGCAAGTATTAGAAACCAGTATTATTTGGGTAAAGCTGCTGCAATTGAGTTTAGCTGGATTGGTAGGCTTAGGCGTATTTGGTTTATTAGCAACTCAGTTGAAGTTACCAGAAGTGGATATGTTTGTAGCTCGTGTGCGTCAGAAGCTGGGTCGTTGAGAGTCTTCAACCTTCTAACCTTAAACCTTCTAACCTTAAACCTTCTAACCTTAAACCTTCAACCTTCTAACCTTGGCCTATTGGCCACGCTTCGCGAACAACCTTCAACCTTCAACCTTCAACCTTCTAACCTTCTAACCTTTAACCTTGGCCTATTGGCCACGCTTCGCGAACAACCTTCAACCTTCAACCTTAAACTGACTTTATCGTATCCACTGCAAATGCTGGGATAATAACTGATTTAAATCATAACCCTGTTGAATAGTTTCCCTGGCCTTAGCGCGAATAGCAGCCATCTGTTCTGGATGGTCGAGAGCTTCCTCAACCCGATCGGCAATTTCCTCTGGCGAGAAAAAGTCTACTAACAAACCATTAATCCCATCTTCAATCACCTCTGTCACTGGGGGAGTATCAGACGCTACTACCAAACAACCTGTAGAAAGGGATTCTAGCATCGACCAAGACAGAACAAAAGGACGGGTAAGATAAATATGAACAGAGGAAGCTTGAAGAACTTGTAAGTATTCTGAGTAAGGAAGTAAACCAGTAAAGTGGACTCTGTTTAGGTCAAGGGGTACTTTTTCTAACATCAAGTCTTTGTAAGTTTTGCCATCGGGTAGGTTTTTACCATAAGCCACCCGATTTTCCCCGACAATCACAGCATGACACTTAGGACGTCGCTGCTGAAGGATACCGATTGCTTCGATCAATTGGGGAAAACCTCGATAAGGTTCCATGCCCCGTGCCACATAAGTGACTAGTTCTTTCACCTCAGACAAATCTAAGTTTATCTGTTTTAGTACTAACTTTGCCCCTGGATTGGGTTTAAAGAACTCGGTGTCCACCCCATCATGACGCACGGTAATTCTGCTGTGGAAGTCCGCTGGAAATTGCTGGCGCTGCCAGTAAGTGGGAGACAATCCGCGATCGCAACTGGCTAGGTCTAACAAAATCGGGGCATTTTTCATCCGAATCCGGGCTTCATCATCAGCGTTTAAGGGCTCGGATAGATCAAAATCAGCATCTGTGCCATGGGCATGATAAAACCACTCGAAGTAGCACAGTAATCTGGCTTGGGGGAAAGCGTCTTTAATAAATAACGTTGGGCCCCAACCCGAATGACCATAGACCACATCAGGAACAAATCCCTTAGCCTTGAGCTGATTGGCTAAACGATAGACAGCTTGACCCTGAAGTACGGCATTTTCTAATGGTCTAACATAGTGGTGAGTTTCTGGACGTACTTCCCTAGAGTTATTGTAAAGAGCTTTGACAACTCCAGGCAGTTGCCCTTCTTTGCGCCTAGTCCCAAAGACAACCTGGTTGCGGTTATCTTTAGCTAAAGCAGTTGCTATGTGGCGAAACTGGGCAGGGAAATTGGGATGTAGGAATAGAATGCGCATTGAGAATAGCAAAGGGCAAATTGTATGTGGCAAATGGTGAATCGATTTTTTCGGATTTTTTCTTAATTAACCATTAACCATTAACAATTTGCCATTGATTAACTAACTGTTTTTTGGTTTTGGAATCGTAATATCTAACACGGTGACGTCCTGGGAAAGGCTAGTCAGGGCTGGTTCGATTTGGGAAGCATTGCCCACAACTACGGTAACAATCTGATCAGGTTTGAGATATTTTTCCGCCACCCGCTGTACATCCTCAATCGTAGTAGCTGTGACTCCCTTTTGATAACGGAAGATGAAATCCTCTGGGTAGCCGTAGTATTCATAGCGCATCAGCCGAGATAGGGTTTGCTCTGGCTTCTGGAAATTAAACACAAAGGAGTTGAGAACGCTTTCTTTTGCCTTAGCCAATTCTTCTGAGCTAATCGGACTAGTGCGCAATTTCTGGATTTCATCTAGAACAGATTTAATAAAGGGTACCGTGGTTTCAGAGCGAGTTTGTCCCCCAGCAATAAACAAACCCGGATAGTCATAGCGAACACTCCAAACCCCGTAGACCGAGTAAGCTAGACCTTGACGCGATCGCACTTCGTTAAATAGTCTGCCCCCAAATCCATTCATCACCTCATTTAACACAGAAAGGGCGGCGTAGTCAGGGCTATTGAGTTTGCCCCCAATATGTCCCATTTGAATATTACTTTGGGTCAGTTGAGGTTGATCCACAAAAAATATACCCCCTAACTGAGCCTGGGATGCGTCTGGCACCTTTGGCTGTGCTGGCGCAGAGGTAGATTTCCAACTCCCAAATTTCTCCTCAATTAGCGATCGCATTTTTTCGGAGTCAAAATCCCCCACAATACCCAGTATCATATTTTCTGGATATACATACCTCTGTGAGAAAGTGATTAAATCATTACGAGAGATATTGTCTAGATGCTCATACTCTATCGTGCGGGCATAGGGGCTAGTGTCACCGTAGATCAGTTTCGTAAATTCACGAGAAGCAATATCACCGGGATCATCATTGCGGCGGGCAATTTGTCCCGCTAGTTGCTGTTTAGCTAGAGCCAGCTTAGATCGAGCAAAGGCAGGCTTTTGAATAACTTCAGCAAACAAATCAAAGACCAAGTCCAAATCTTCGCTCAAAGCACTAAAACTCGCACTGCCAGAACTAGTGTCAATACTAGTTTCCACCGAAGCTGCCTTTTCTTCTAACAGCACATTTAACTCATTGCCTGAGTGTTCAGTGGTACCCCCAGTACGCATCACAACTCCCGCCATAGTCGCTAAGCCAATTTTGTCAGCAGGCTCAAGGCGATCGCCGGTGCGAATCATTGCGGTACCACTCACCAAAGGCAGTTCATGGTCTTCCATCAAATAGACCACCATCCCATTGTCTAACTGATAGCGAGTGTAGTCCGGTAGCTGAATTGGTGGTAACGGGTCAAACTCTAATTCATCGTAATGGCGTGGGGTATCAGCTATTGCTGGTAGACGAGACACAAGCACTACCACTAGCATTGTCACTACCAGTAGCCCGATCCATTTCAGGTATTTGGGATTTTGGCTTTTCGATTTTAGATTGGTCATTGGTCATTAGTCATGGGTAATGCGATCAATAGTTGGTGGTTACCAGGTTTAAGGTTAGGAGGTTGAAGGTTAGGAGGTTGAAGGTTGTTCGCGTAGCGTGGCCAATAGGCCAAGGTTAGGAGGTTGAAGGTTGTTCGCGTAGCGTGGCCAATAGGCCAAGGTTAGGAGGTTGAAGGTTGAAAGTTAACCAGTTGTTCGCGTAGCGTGGCCAATAGGCCAAGGTTAAGCGGTTGCCGGTTGCCGATTATACACTTTACCCTTCAACCAAACCACCTACCCTACATCAGATCCCTGGGCATGAACAACGAAACAACATTCAACCTTCAACCTTCTCACCTTCAACCTTCTCACCTTCAACCTTCAACTGAGAGCAACCTTGAAGCGTTTAGCTACTCAATTGGTAAAATCCGTCCAATCGTGCGGTTTTCTGGTCGAAAAGTTGCCTGAGCCACTCGCTGAATGTCTGCTGCACTCACTGCCTCTATATCTTCTATTTCCTTGAACAAGTTACGCCAATCACCGGTTTTGACCTCATAGGTTGCCAAATTTCTGGCCATACCCATATTGGAATCAAGCGATCGCAATAGGCTAGCCCTTGCCTGAGTTTTTACCCGTTCCAATTCTTGGGGTGAAACTAGTTCAGTTTTGAGCTTTAAACCCTGGCATCCCACAGGTGCGACCCGCAGCGAATCCAATCCGCTAAGGAAAAGCGCACCTAACTTTTGTATTCTACCAATTTTGAGCGCGCCCTGGAGGACTCGAACCCCCGACATCAGGTTTTGGAGACCTGCGTTCTACCAACTGAACTAAGGACGCAGATGGAGTAGAGAGGTAGAGGTTAACCTCTCGCTTTATTTAGTTTACCCTAATTTTGGCATTTACACCAACCTGATGCTAGGCCAGAAAAAGGTTATAAACTACGGTCAAAGCGTTGTTTGATGCGAGTAGCCTTACCAACGCGATCGCGTAAATAGTATAGCTTAGCTCGACGCACCTTGCCTCGACGGACTACTTTTATATTAGCAATTTTTGGAGAATGGAGTAGAAAAACCCGTTCCACACCAACCCCTTGGAAAATCCGGCGTACTGTAATCGTTTCATTAATGCCACCATTGCGCATGGCAATCACAGTGCCTTCATAGGGTTGAATCCGTTCCTTATTACCTTCTTTAATCCGTACCCCCACCCGCACA
>NZ_JAAHHW010000080.1 GCF_010692325.1 Moorena sp. SIO3I8
AAGCTTCTTCATGGCAAAAAGAAAACCAAGCAGAAGGCTTGAAGTAAGGCTTGAGCCGGATGATGGGTAACTGTCAAGTCCGGTTCTTAGGGGAGGGGAGTAGAGTAATCTACAAACCTTACCCGACTTCATGCACGGTTCTGAAGGAGAGGTGCTCCCCTTAATAGGGGACATCGACTCTAACAATAAAGGCTCTGCTAACCGTAAGAAAGCTATTAATAGATTAGGCAGAACGCACCTTAGAATAAGTAGGCAACGTGAAGAACACGCGAAGAGACTGGTTAGAAGTTACCGCAAGAAGAGTGCAGCCAAAGCAAGTTGGTAGGCTATGCATCAAAGGTGACAGGTTTTGTTGTAAGGCTGCACTCTTCTAAGGTTTCGTCTCCGGCGCGTTGCGTAATCCGGTCTAACGACCTGGTCGCCTATGAAGACCTAGGAGTTAAAAATCTGGTGAAAAACCACTGTCTGGCCAAGTCTATTAATGATGCAGGTTGGTATCAATTTAGGAAATGGTTAGAGCATTTTGGCGAAAAGTTTGGTAGGGTCACTGTTGCAGTGAATCCTGCCTACACTAGCCAGAATTGTTCCAACTGTGGCGAAGTAGTCAAAAAATCATTGTCAACCAGAACTCACACCTGCAAGTGCGGTTGCCAACTGGATAGAGACCACAACGCTGCGATTCGGCGAAGCCGACGCTACGCGAACAACATCCTCAAAAGAGCCTTGGGTACGGTGGGGCACACCGGAACCTGGATCTTAGATCCGAAAGCTGGGGGAGATCTGACCTCTACTGTGATTGGTGCAAACCTGTCACAGCAAGTCGGGTCGTTGATCCAAGAATCCCCGCGTCTTTAGACCGGGGAGTGTCAAAAAGCAGTCAAACATTAAAGGGATGTCTTCTATATATCAAAATAATTCCCCCAACTTCGCTCTAGACTGCCTACGCTTTGGAATAAAAGCTATGGGCGTTTGTACCGTTTCGGTGGGTCTATCGAAGTTATTAAGAAGTACATACAAGACCAACAGCGCCAGTAAGTTGTTCTATTTGAGCAGTAAACTTTACTGCCCATAGACGAATATAACTGCTACCATTTAATAATGCCGAAAAATAGCAAATTTATGGTTTCTTTTCAGATAAATCCTGTTTGTTTCAGAGGTTGTATTCAAGGTCTCTACAACAGTGAAAATTCAAGAGGTAAAATTTACGCTTCCTGATTTTCGTTCTCCTATTTGTCCTCCCTCCAAATCATAACAATATCGATGCTACCGGACTTGATGTCACCCCTTACAGGACTTCCGGAATAACTTTACTTGTAGAGTCACCCTACTACTTATAGCTTATAGCGTTTGGTGCCCAGTTTTGTGTAAGTCCTGCTGTCAGTTAATTGACCAACAGTATCAAACAAGACATGGCTATATATCTTTAGTCTATTGACTTGATCCTATAGATGACTACAACACCTGCTACCGAAGCGATCGCTATTCTCATTGATGTGGCACAGCGGGGAGAAATTGACCCATGGGATGTTCAGGTAATTGATCTCATTGACCGCTATCTAAGTACACTAGCATTAGACAGTGATCCAGAACTTGGATACCGTGACACGGACTTGTCTCAGTCTGGGCAAGCGTTTCTATGGGCATCCATGCTAGTTCTACTGAAAGCCGATACCTTGGAACGTTTAGAAGAACCGGAGGAGTTGGAGGAATCCGAAGAACTCGATGAGTCCGAGGAAATTGATGGCAGGGGAGATAGAGGCTTGCCTCGCAATCTAGAACGTCATCTACGCCGTCGCTCTGCTGCCCGACCCCCTAAAAGACGCCCAGTAACCCTGCCAGAGCTAATTCAACAGTTGCAGGAGATGGCAGCCCAACTGGGTGAAAACCCCTTACCTTCCCCTAAAAAAGGGACTCGCTCTAGTGCCCGTAGTCAGGCAGCTCGTATTGCCCATCTAGCTCACGATGAAAACCTGACCGAGATTGCCACACGGCTGGAGGAATTTCTATGCCGCTACTGGTATGAGCTAGCGGCAGACAAAGATTGGCTGAATTTAAATCAGTTGTTAGAGTGGTGGACGTTATCCCCATCATCTGTTGCATCAACTTCCGTTGGTTCTTCTTACCAGGAGGATAAACTCGGAACAGCCAAGATGTCGGGAAAAGCTGACACAGAAACAGCAATCACTCCTATTGAATCACCAATAGGGGACAGAGTTAGTGTTTTCTGGGGACTGCTATTGTTATCTGCTCAGTCTAAGGTTGAGTTATGCCAAGAGGAATTCTACCAAGATCTAAAAATCCGTAAATTGGAGTCATGAACCCCACGCTTAAAAGCGGGGGGTTGTAAAATCAACTAGCCTTGTCAGGAAACCAGGAATTCTCAGCTGGGGTCACTTAAAGCATCACTCAAAGCATAGGTTAAAGAAAATCGCAGCTTGCAAGTCCGCTGTGTAATAGCAGCAATGATGAAAACAAGTTAGGGACTTTAGTGCCTTGTGCTAATAGTGGGTGAGAGTTCAAGGACTAGTTAGAATCGTACTCAATTGCCCACATCAACCTCTATGGATTTAGTTTAAGGAGAAAAGATACATGAAAGCCATGATTCTGGCAGCTGGCAAGGGAACTCGCGTTCGCCCTATCACTTACACTATTCCCAAGCCATTGATTCCCATCCTGCAAAAACCAGTAATGGAGTTTTTACTAGAACTATTACGACAACATGGCTTCAACCAAATTGTGGTCAACGTCTCTCACTTGGCTAACGAAATTGAAAGCTATTTCCGAGATGGGCAACGCTTTGGCGTTGAAATTTCTTATTCCTTTGAAGGTCGCATTGTCGATGGTCAACTGGTTGGGGAAGCCCTCGGCTCAGCTGGTGGCATGCGTAAGATCCAGGACTTTTATCCCTTCTTTGATGATACATTTGTGGTGCTCTGTGGTGATGCCCTGATTGACCTGGACTTGACCGAAGCACTTAAGTTCCATAAAGAAAAGGGAGCAATTGCTACCCTAGTGGCAAAACCTGTACCACGAGAACAGGTTTCTAGCTACGGTGTCGTAGTTACAGATGAAAGTGGTCGAATCAAAGCTTTCCAAGAAAAACCCTCAGTGGAGGAAGCCCTCAGTACCAATATCAACACAGGAATTTACATTTTTGAGCCAGAAATCTTTAAATATATCCCCTCTGGTCAGGAATATGACATTGGCGGCGAACTATTTCCCAAACTTGTGGAAACGGGGGCTCCTTTCTATGCGGTGCCAATGGATTTCCAGTGGGTTGATATTGGTAAAGTGCCAGATTACTGGCGAGCTGTTCGAGGTGTACTGCTTGGAGAAATCAACAATGTACCGATTCCCGGCAAAGAAGTCGCTCCCGGAATCTATACTGGCTTAAATGTGGCGGTGAATTGGGACAAAGTAGATATCAAAGGTCCGGTTTACATTGGTGCTATGACCCACATCGAAGATGGGGCAAAGATTATCGGACCAACTATGATTGGTCCCAATTGCTGGATCTGTAGCGGAGCAACCGTTGAGAATAGCGTAATTTTTGAATATTCTCGCCTTGGAGCCGGAGTACGTCTAGTGGATAAGCTAGTGTTTGGACGCTATTGTGTTGATAAGACTGGTGCGGCTATTGATGTTCAGGCGGCAGCCCTAGATTGGCTGATTACTGATACCCGCCAGAGTTTGCCTGTCACTGAACCAGCAGAACGACAAGCGATCGAAGAAATCCTAAGCAGCAAGAGTTAAGAGGTTCACGTAAACCCCCGTCCTGATACAAGGCGGGGATTTACCCAGCTAAACAGTGTTAAAGAAATTTTGCAATTGGGGATCACACAAGAGGATCATGTGTATTTGGTAGTTGCTACTTTGAAATATTGACTATAATAGAGAAAACAGATAACTGCAAGGGGCCTTAATGGTTTCGACGTGTTGGTGAAAGCTGACCCGTGATTCAGGTCGAGAGTGAGTCTTCTCTCGCAAATACCGGACTCAAAAAAATTGTAACTGCGAACAACATCGTTCCTTTTGCTCGTAAGGCTGCACCTGCTGTTGCCTAAACACCTATAAACAGGTTCGAGCGTCTGTAGTTTGACTCCGTTAAGGACTACGGACTTAACCCCAACGGATGCTCTAGTAAGCTGTCTTTGGTCGGTTTGCTAGCTAAGACTTCACCAAAGCATCCTGTCATCCGGGATAATGGATGATCCCCGCTCCGAGGGTTAAAGGGGCTATGCCTGTGAATGAGCGATAAGTAAATAACCAGGGCGGACACGGGTTCAATTCCCGTAGGCTCCATTAAAAAATAAATATGACCTATTAAGATTGATTTCCTGGATTTATCCCGGTACATCAACGTTAATTTTTATTCTCCTAGGGAGCATGAAAGTGATTATTCCTCAACTTGTCTCACCATTCAATACTTCCACTGTATTTATTGGTCTGTTTATAGCAGTTATCAACATGGTTCGGTAAATCTTGGCAAAATAGGATTAATTTGACTGCTAAAAATAGCAGTGGTTATCCTGTAATTAATTAATTAATTAATATGTTAAGGATACGTATTTATTGGCTTAAGCGAACCCCACCTCAATCAAACATTCTCAATCAAACATTGTAGATGGGGTTAGCTTAAGCATTCTGTTCAACCCCGATTTAATACTCCAGATTTAGTAGTATTAGGTTAACAGCTTATAAACTGAGCTTAATAAGCACCATGTCTATTAAAGATTACCATCATAGTTTTCAGAATCAGCTTCAGGTCGTAGCCGATAGACCACTTATGTTGGTAATCCAAGTCCATAAGAACCACATCTTCAAAGTCAGTCACCTTTGAACGACCATTGACTTGCCATTCACCGGTGATTCCAGGTTTAACTCTTAAACGCTTGTAGTGATGGCGGTTGTAGCCCATGACTTCATCAAAGGTAGGAGGACGAGTTCCGACTAGGCTCATCTCTCCGATCAAGACGTTCCAGAATTGGGGAAATTCATCAAGACTGGTGCGGCGTAGAAAGCCTCCGATCCGACTGATACGGGTATCATTTTCATTTTTGAATATATGACCTTTAGCTTGGTTTTCTACTAAGTGCTTGAGTTTGTCTGCACCCACAATCATTGAGCGGAATTTCCAGATTCGGAAGGGTTTCCCATTTAGACCACAACGGATCTGACTATAAAATAATGGGCCGGGATCGAATATCGAGATAGCGATCGCAATGGGAATTGCAATGCTCACGGTAATTAATAATCCAACCAAAGCTCCAATAATATCAATTAATCGTTTGATATTACTGTTGGCAGACTGATGAACCTCTTGCTTAAATAAACAACTTGGGATTCTCTTATCCCAAATTTGTGAATCAACCGAGGTATAAGCAGAAGACTTGGAGATAATCACGGCTTTATATTAGTTATCTAAAGTTGATTAAACGACGGAATAATTGCTTGAAATCCCCAGGCTGATAGAACAGTTATGCTCAAGTAAGCTAACTTGCTTAGGTAGTTTTTGCCCAAACTTTACGGAAGAGTCTCCTGCCATTTTTTAAAATATTTGGTAGGCACCCACTAACCCTAAAGTCTTTGTTGTAAACTAAATAGTCTATTAACCAGACCGCTGAAAACTTTAAAAGTTCCCGCTAATGTCGATATTTTTTCAAAAAAAGTAAATTATATATAGGTAGATGACCTTGTCATTTTTATTGACCGCCTTATTAATAATTTTTAATCGAAGCCTCTGATTATAGTATTTTGGTTTGTCAAAAAAGGAGTAGTATATTTTGTATCATTTCATTGAAATTTAACATTTTAGGGACGAATTCGTGAAGGAATTGTGAATTGGGGTTGAATTAATTGACTTCCTGTCTGAATTTTGGTAATAATAGTTCACTATTATGAATCAAGCAATGAATGGAAATGATTAGAGGTAAAGATAATCCAATTGATGTTAAGTTGCTAGGTAGACATCCGTCAAGACTACCTCTGAGACCAAATCCAGGTTAAAAACCTCCTTTATAATCAAGTCATGGGGCGAAGCCTTAGGTGAAAGGCAGGTAAACCCAAACTTATCTAGCCGCAACTTCCCTCTTGACTGGGCTAAAAAGGGGCTATAAAAGCGGATTTCAGATCACAGATAAGTAAACACGGCTATAGCTTAGCCATGTTGCCAGCTTGGCAGTAATTTTCAATAATTTACCGAAAACAGAACAGACGCGCTTCATCCGAGTCTATTAACAGCGTCCCACGGATTGCTAAGGGCTGACGCCCCGCTGCGCGAACAAGGAAATACGCGCCCCTCGTGGTAGCCCCGTCTTTTTAAAGCGGGGAGGAAACGCGACACGGCAGTGCGAGCAATCCCTCGCACTGCCGTCAAAAAAAATGTATAATAATGATGATGTGAGTAAAGGCAGACGCCTACGTGATGAAGCGACTCTAGTACCGGAAAGATACCGACCCTGGCCAAAAGGCCACGCTACGCGAACAACGATTACATTGCGCTAATCCTCTTGTGAACGGGTAAATAATTGCAGATCGCAGAGCGTACCGAACTGGCAAGCGTGGTAGTACCTCGAAAGCATAATTTTTGCAAGAAAAGTAGCGGGAACTGTTGGGATTGAAGTGACTGACAGAACTCAGTAGGGGCGCTTTGACTACGCCTGTAAGATTCGTTTATGGATTCTTAACTAATCCCCGCGTCTAATGACCGGGGAGTGTCAACCATCTGTTCACACAAATCTGTCAACGCATTAATAGTAGCAATGGCTTCTGAATGGTCAAGGGAGTCATTGGTTCGAGATGTCTTCTGGGACTCTGGGGTACCATCGGCTAAGTGCGATTGGCCGTAGGCCACGCTACGCGATGCTCGGTACGAGCCGCTACGCGAACGCAATGGTGTATTTTCTTCAGACAATCCTATACCCCACGATTGAGGCAACTCTCCTGTTAACCAATCCATTGGTGGTTCCTGATTCAAATCTGATTGGCCTTTGGCCACGCTACGCGAACGGTCAGACACCACCTCAGTCATAGTCAGAGAGTTTTTGGACAATAAGGTTTCCGGATGTAATTGAAAGCTATCTTTATCCTCAACTTGAACCTGTACATCCGGTGGTTGTTGTGAGGAAGACCATACGCTTGAAGCTTCTCGTCCTAACTGCTGAGCTAGACGATTCACAAAGGCAGCAAACAACATTTCTCCCTGCATGCCTAAGCTGTGCATTTTTTCAAGTTCCTGAGATAAAGACTGCTGGTAACCTTGAAGATCTCTTTGTAGGGTCTCAAAAGTCAACCGTTGGTTAAGATCTATATTCTGTATGAGTTGATCAGATTGTTTTTGAAGCTGCTGTAGTTGCTCAATAACCTTTTGTCTTTCGACTACAGCAACAATCTCGTCCTGATTTGAAGGCAATCGGTTGATTGAGTCGTCACTAGTGGGATTCTTTTTTAAGTGAGCTTCCCAATTCGCTAAAATTTGAGATAGCTTTTGCGTCAAGCTTTCGACAAGGCGGTTGATTAGCCCTTGTGAGAAGTCTGAAGCAAACTGCACATTTGCAGTTTGTTGTTTGGTATAGTAATCCAGCTGTTGCTTGGTACTCTCCAAATGCTGAATTTCTCGTACCAGAGACTCCCGCTGTTGCTGTAGAGCCTCTAACTCTAGCTGCAATGGTTTCGTCAAATCGGTACGTAGAAGGTTCATTTCTTGATTAACCGCTCGCAGGATTTGCTGCACTCCCTCCTGAACAGATGTGGTTACTCCCGTCTGAGATGGGGTGACTGTAGTACTTGTCTTGTCCGATTCTACCCCTAGTTTTTGCTGTTGGGAAACTAGGTAGCTACGAACTTTCCGCAAAACCTGGTGTGCAGCCGCTAGGTCACCAGACTTGAACCATGGTAGAGGAAAGTCAGGCTTATGGAGGATGTGGTCAATATCAGCAATCAGAGATTGAATGTCGGTTTGAGCAGTCACTTTGAAACCCTTGACGAGAACAAATTGAGTCATACAGGAGTCAGAGTCAGCCCCCTGTGTCTAATGTTAAATTGCCAGAGTCACCAAACTATTACAAATTGTTCATCATGGAGCATAATAACTGTACTTACCCGATGTGATTCTTGCCAACCCCTCTACCAGAATTAACCTACCTCAGCTTACTGCAAGTAGTTTAGCTCCAGTAGCATCTTGGCTTGTCAAGGCAATTTCACTCACATCAGTCATTGTCGTTGGTCTACCAAAGGTGGTGAGGTTAAGCAGATCTGTTTCATTGGCTTCTTTTAGTTGACACAGGCACACTCCCTGACTCACGTGATTTGACAGCGGATCATCTATCTATTCAAGGTGTTTACGAAGCGCTCATGATCCCATGGAAGACCGATACAATTCATCTGAAGTTAACTCTAATGTTCATGATTCGATGGCTAGCACTCCTTTTTTTGCTGGCTTACCAGATTCTAGTGTCAAAAAAGCCATTATTAATATGGTTACCCGTAGCCATCCTGCAAATCGAGTGATTTTACTTGAGAATGACTGGGGGGGGTCTGTCTATTTCATCTTAGATGGTTGGGCAAAGATTCGCACCTATAACATGGATGGGAAGGAAGTGACCCTCAATATTCTTGGGAAAGGAGAAATCTTTGGTGAAATGGCAGCGTTAGAGGAAGTACCTCGTTCAACAGATGTGATTACCTTGACCCCTACAACCATTGGTAGTATACCCGCTCAGGATTTTACTGAGTTAATTCATACGGAACCTTTGGCTGGTGTCCACTTAGCTCAGTTGATGGCAAAGCGTCTGCGTCAGGTTAACCGACGCCTACGCTTGCGGGAGTCAGATAGTACCTCACGAGTGGCAGACACCTTGTTGTTTCTAGCTGAAGGACAAGGCAAATTGAAACAAAGAGGAACTGAGATTCCTAACTTACCTCATCGAGAGATAAGTAGCCTTAGTGGATTGGCGCGGGAGACGGTCACACGAGTCCTGACAAGGCTGGAGAAGAAAGGCTTGATCCTGCGGGATCAGGATACCCTTTTTATCTGTGATCTGCCTGCTCTAGAAAAGATGATTATCTAGTCTTGATATATAAGGTATCTCCAAATGAGGAGAAATTTGAGATGGGCTAAGATGCAAGGGTACTTTAACAGTATCTCTTCTGTTATCATCTGTCCCTTTCCTCAAGAGGTTACTAAATTTGCATGAGTGATTCTTTTGATGATGGTCAAGCGGCTTCACAAGATCTCTTTGCCCAATCTAAAAACAAACCCACAAAATCAACAACGGAATTCCCTAAGAGCAATGCTGATGTAACTGAGATGGGGGATCAATTAACTGGGCAGCCAAATCACCCACTAGAAAAGAGGGAACCTAGGGCAGTCTACAAACAATCCACTTCTGCTAACACACAGCGCCTGGGTAATGGTCTAAACCCTAGAGCTAAGACACCTATAACCATGGTAGAAACAGCGTTTCTGGCCAGTACCGCCAGCTTGATTTGGCTGATTAATTATTACTTTCCTCTAGGACCAATACTCAAAATGTTTTTCCCAGTGCCGATTGCTTTAGTTTACCTAAGGAGGGGCAGTAGGGCATCCTGGATGGCAGCACTGGTTTCGGGGTTGTTACTATCAGTGCTTATGGGAGTAACTCGCAGTATTATCTTTTTGGTCCCTTATGGTCTGATGGGGGTGCAACTGGGAGCTTTGTGGAAACGTCGAGCTAGCTGGCTGCTTTCCATTAGCATGGGTACGCTAATTGGTACAATAGGCTTCTTTTTTCGGTTTTGGTTGTTCTCAATTCTATTGGGGGAAGACCTATGGGTTTACGTGATGACCCAGGTGACAGGATTATTGGATTGGTGGTTTGTAAAGCTGGGCTTGCTATTTCAGCCCAGTCTATTTCTAGTTCAAACCCTGGCTGTAGTCATGATTATTATCAATAATGCCATTTATTTATTCGTGGTGCATATTGTAGCCTTACTAATGCTCGACCGATTAGGAAACCCGATTCCTAGACCACCAAACTGGGTAAAAGTTTTGCTGGATTACGATTGAGCTATTAGTAATTGATCACTTGTAATTCATAAGATACTTTTTGTTACACCTTGAACCGTCAGCTTACGCGCTACTTGAGGGATAGGCTTTCCGCAAATAGTTATCAGCTCTGAATCAGCTCTGAGCCCTTGGAGCTTAGAGCTTAAGCTTTATCGATTACATTTACCTCAGTTTATGCCCGTGTCAAGTATGGCAATTGTTATTTTATATTATTGAAATTTATGTAATTATATCCCTAACTAATGTGTGTGAAAAGGTGTGTGTAAAAATAGTACTATTAACTAGTTAAATAGTTACTTATTTAAATTTACTTCTTTAATTTGCTACTTTTACAAAACGATTCTGTAACCTTATCCAAAGTTAACTGTTACCTTTAACCACAATTAATCTGTAGTGTAGTATGTTTTTTCTATTTCATATAAGAACTAAGGACTAAGGATTAAGGACTAATGATCCGAGTTTATACCCAGCAGGTAAAGGGAAAACGGTGGTTACAGCAGTATCAGGGATGCTCACCGGTATTTGCTTGTATTTTAGGATTCACTGCTACTGGGTTGATTCCAGGCATTTCTGCTGCTGGTGCTACCCCAGATGATCGTCAGTATACTGCGATCGCAGATGCTGAGTTTTTGGTCAATGGAGTTACTCGCCAACCTCAATATCCCCTTCCTCCTCTAACTGTGGGAGTATCCCCTGTCTTTATTTCCCGTGCTGTAGTTGAGGCATTTAACCTACCGATCTATCTGTTCAATGCTGGTTTACCTCACCCTCCGACAGTACCAGCGATTGACTTAGGTGGTATTCCTGCTAACTGCCTAACTTCTGGCAATGCCTTGCCCCTGGAAACAGTCAAACGACTATTTGAGCAAGGTTTACAGTGGGGAGAAAAGCTAGCAAGTGTGGTTGGTGATAGCTATCTGATTATTAGTGAGTGTGTGGTTGGGGGAACTACCACCGCACTTAGCCTGCTCACTGGCTTGGGGATTGATGCAGCTGGCAAGGTTAACAGTAGCCATCCCCAGTGCAATCATGGTCAAAAATGGGACGTGGTGCAGCTGGGGTTACAACGAGCTGGGTTAGGGGGTAGGGGAGCCGGGGAGCTTCCTGAAAGCGAACCTAGGAAGAAAAATTCACCGTTTCACCCCTACCACCCCGCACCTTTATACTCCGTCACCTCCTCATCCTCTCACCCCCTCACCCCCTCACCACTTGATCACTTAAAGCTAGTGGCAGCGGTGGGAGATCCGATGCAAATTGCCGCAGCAGGTATGGCAATGGCAGCTAGTCGTCGCTGTGGCGTTTTACTCGCTGGTGGTACCCAAATGCTAGCGGTTTATACCTTAGCACAGGCATTGGCAGAGTCGGTTTTAGCTTACCCCAGTATTACTGAGGGTAATTCCCTAGCATGGCAACCAGCACAAGTAGTTGTGGGAACAACTCGCTGGGTGGCAGAAGACTCGACTGGTGACACGGTTGGATTAGCACAAGATATTGGGAGTGTACCCCTTTTGGCAACACAATTGAGTTTTACCCAGTCTCGTTATCCTCAGCTACAGGCATATGAGCAAGGATATGTCAAGGAAGGTGTGGGTGCTGGAGGATGTGCGATCGCAGCCCACCTTTATAAGGGTTGGAACTCGGCTGAATTACTTCAAGCCATTGAAAACTTGGTGGAGCAATATGGTCTTTCTCTGAGGTGATTGTTGTTGGAGCCAGTTAAAAAACACTTTACAGTCTGACCAAGTTAGTTAGAAAATCCTTGGCAGAGGCACTGATTTGTTTTAGCTATTAACCTTGAACCCTGAGGCTAATCTGGAGAAGACTGGCAATTAGGAATGAATTCGCTGTGCTAGGAGTTGTTCTTCTAAGGCAGCAATCCGATTGTAGGCTGCTGTAAGTTGGGCAGTTAAGCGTTGGACTTGAATATCGGCAGAGATATTATTGTTGCTATTGCTAGAGAAACTACCTAGCCCGGAGTTACTATCAATCAGCACATCTTTATGTTGGGTCAGTAGGTTAATGGCACTTTGACTTTCGTGGGTCCGGGGTATCGGTTGCCCAGTTGGCTGAGATTGCTCAGTTTCCTGCCTTGAACTATTTTTGAGTTCAGAAAGACCTTCTGAAACCTTCAAACTGAGTTTTTCGATGGCTTCGCACAGCGTATCTACTCTATCACTTAGAGCCATGATTTGATTTTGATATTCATCCATAGGATTTTAAACTACCATAACTTAGTTCTCTTTTTATCCTAGTCACTTAAGGATTAAAATCCGATGAATTGCTGATTTATTTAACTATTGTCAAGAATATGTCAAAAATCCGCTCTAAACTCCTTAGAGTCTGTTTTCGAGAGTAATTTTTTCAAAAATGCCAGATAGCCGTTGTATATCTTAATATTTACCCTGATTAATTCAACCTTAATTAATAATTGTCTTTTATCCCAAGTTCCGCACCACAATTACCACAATCGGTTTTTTCGGAATTAATTCCTTGGCCTTAGTGATTTTTAATACATAACGTACGGATATTTTTGCCCATGTCATTACCTGATCTAACTCCTAGAGAGATGGTCAAGTAATCGAAGTTGACAAGATAACCAATCAGTGCATTAACTGCTTGATCTGGATATTTCTATCTCCCGATCACTCTATCTTACAGATCTAGATTTTTTAGAGTTAGCTCTGAAACAGGACTGTGTGTTCAGGGGGAGGAGAGGCAGGAAAAGGGAGACCAAGCTGGTGTTTTCGTTCTTTTGATCGTGCTTACTCTTAATAAACTTAAATTAATAACAGTATAACTATTATTGATGTCAATTTTTTTTACATTGATGTAAAATTAGATTCAGATGCCTTAGCCCTTGACTTGGATTAGTTTTGTTAACCAGACTATGAGTAGTTGTTAATTGATTAGATTTACTAGATCTAGCAGATGGCTGTTGGTCTAAGAGATCACAAAAGTCAATTAATTGGTAATAGCTATCGTAATTACTATTGAGCCAATGTAGATTAAGGTCAAAGAGTTGGTAACCAGAGGAAATTCAGAAATACTTATGAAGCGACGCTCCTTGATACTAGGTGCTAGTACCATAGCCCTTAGTCAGTTAGCATCTGGTTGTACTGGACAACAAGCCTCTTTAAAGGTAAGGCTGTTGCAAAATTCAATCCCAGTTCAGCTGTTGGGTGAATTTCGTAAGACCTTAACACTACGGCCTAAGCTAAATTTTGACCCGGAGAAACAACTATCTGCTTTATTCAAACTCCTGAAAACCTTGAAAGAGCAAGGCAAATCCAAGAATAACCAAGATTGGTTTCCCCTAGATTTGAGCTGGATTAGGTTTAGGAAACCGATAAGTCCTGATTTAGTTACCTTAGGAGATTATTGGCTAAAGTTAGCCATTGAGCAGGAATTGATCCAACCTTTGAACATAGAAACGTTGTCAGGATGGAAACAACTGCCGCCAGAGTACCAGAAACTCGTCAAACGTGACAAAACTGGTCAGCTAGACAATTCAGGAAAAGTTTGGGGTGCTCCTTATCGCTGGGGTGCTACCGTGATTGCCTATCGCCGTGACAAGTTCAAAGCCTTAGGCTGGACTCCTACCGATTGGAGTGACTTGTGGCGTGAGTCTTTACGCGATCGCATTTCTGTATTAGACCACTCCCGAGAAGTGATTGGTTTAACCTTGAAAAACCTAGGCTTATCCTATAATCAACAGGATTTAAATCAAGTCAAAGACTTGAAACCAGCACTTCGACAACTGGCTAAACAGGTTAAATTCTACAGTTCGGATCACTACCTAAAACCTCTAGTTTTGGGGGATACCTGGGTTGCAGTGGGTTGGTCTACCGATATCCTGGCACTAAGAACACGCGATCGCCAAATTGAGGCAGTGGTACCTCAGTCAGGAACAGCCCTGTGGTCAGATGTATGGGTAAAACCCGTATCAGTAAGCTCTGCTTCTGACTCCTCAGAAAGTAACTCTGAGTCGGATTTAAGCAAAGAGTGGATTAAATTTTGCTGGGATAGCAAATCAGCCAACCAAATTTCTCTACTGACTAATGCTGCTTCCCCGATTCTGGTTAAGATGCCAAGAAATACGCTGCCACAAGATATCCAATCTAATCATCTACTGCTGCCAGAAGCAGCAATTCTGGACAAGTGTGAATTTCTCCATCCCTTACCAGAGTCTACAGAAAAGCAGTATGAATCCTTGTGGAAAGAAATGCGAAGTACTTGACAATTACCTATTCTAGTTTTGTGATAACTGGCAAAAGGCGGAGACTTTGCCAGCTAAAGGTACTTGACCAGGAATACATACCTCCACCTGGCACATGGAATTACCATCACAGGTATAAGCTCCTAAAGGCTTTCCTCGCTGGTTAAATACTCTGGTATTGTAGTCATACTCTCTGGCAACGTTTCCCATTTTGTTAATAAAAGCATACCTACCGAGATAGTTAAGCAGACTCCAGAGTTGGCGATTCACTACCAAATCTACCCGGCGTTTACTCGGATAAGCTAACCAATTATCCAGTAGCTTACCGCCAAACTGTTCATCAGCCCACCAGAAACTCGGAGTAGTGAGCTTAGTTTGAGAGATAGTATCAGCAGTAATCACAGAGCCATCAGTAGGAAGATTCTCTGGCTGCAGGACATTTAAATTCACAGCTTCTGTGTCCGGCTGCACTCCTACAGTCTTTTGAGCTAAAACTGGTTTAGGCTTCCAACCAACCAGAAAACAGCTCTCTAGAAACACAAGGCACAACACACAAGGCACAAGGTAAAACGGATTTATTTTAGTAACGTTGTTTCTTTTATCCATAGGAATGCACTAAAGCATCAGTCAAATCAATAGTGATACCCATTAACCTTGGCCTTGGCCTATTGGCCACGCTACGCGAATGGCCACGCAATCGCGTTCAACCAAATAACCTACCCTTCACCGAACGCCAAAGGCGAACAACCAACTAACCTTGGCCTTGGCCTATTGGCCACGCTACGCGAATGGCCACGCAATCGCGTTCAACCTTCAACCTTCAACCTTGGCCTTGGCCTATTGGCCACGCTACGCGAATGGCCACGCAATCGCGTTCAACCTTCAACCTACCCTACACCTAATCGCCTTGGACGAACAACCAACTAACCTTATCCCCAAAGACGACGCCTAGGAGAACCATTAAGACGCTGGTGGGTATCAGAGAGTAAGGAAGGAATATCCAGTTGTTCGGGGCAACGGGGAAGACAGTCACCACACTGGGTACAACGGTTTCCCTTGACCCCCCTAAACCAATGACCAGCATTTTCAAACATTTGATAGCGATATTGACCAAACTCGGTCATGTCGTAAGCCAAAGCAAGATTGCGCAGCCGCAAGACTTCTGGAATGTTAATGGTTTCTGGGCAAGGTAGACAAGCATAGCATTGACTACAGCGGTCAGTTCCTAGAGCATTGTTCAATTGGGTTTCCAAACGAGAGAATGCTGCCACTTCCATTGGGCTCAAAGACTCATCTCGGTTAGCCACACTCAAAGGCAGGGTCAGCTCATCTGGGTTAGCCGGTCCAATACTAAGGGTGGTAATGCGGCGATCGCTTAATAAAAACCGATAGTTCAGTTCCAGTGGCGAGAAGGGATGGCACAGTTTCTCTAACTTTGGTGGTGGGGTGTAGAGTTTGCCTCCTTTATCAGCAGGAGATATGATGAATATCCCCATATCCTTCTGATTAGCCAATTCAATCGCCGCAGCATTGCGTTGAAAGAAGTAATAGTAATGCAGGTTGATGAATTCAAAAAAATCTGTCTGAATTGCCCCTAGAATCACTTCTATTGAACCGTGGGTTGAGAAACCAACATGGTTTATACGTCCCTGGGCTACGGCTTTTTGGACAGCTGCCATACAGCCGCTGTCGGACTTTACCCAGGACAGATGCTCCTCAGTGTTAATGCCATGAATTGCTAAACAATCGATATAGTCGAGCTGTAGACGTTCTAAGGAATCATTAATCCACTGACTCATCAAATCAGCATCAGGGGTTGGTGGAATCTTGGTGGTGATATATAGCTGGTCTCGTGGTAGTGACAATCCAGCTTTCAGGATATTACCAAGGTATTCTTCACTCTTGCCGTAACCCCTGGCAGTTTCCAAGTGGTTAATTCCTTGATCGATTGCCTGTTGCACTGTCTTCTGAGCATTTGACTCAGATGCTAAGCAACGCATGGTGCCGCAAGAAAATACTGAAAGCTGGAGATTAGTTTTACCAAACCGCCGATAACGCATGTTCCCCAACTGCTGAAATAATCAAATCTTTGGTTATCACATCTTTGGTTAAAATGTTGCCGAAAAAACAGTTGCGCAAAAAACTCAGTTGATTGCTATCGATGTGTATTCGGTTATAGTTTGGGGGATCGCTTGGGGTATCGCTTGGGATATATCCATTTTTTCCCACGCTCAATTGCGGTAGAGCATCGGGATTAGAGCCTCAGCAAAACTACCACAAACGCCGAAATGGTAAGGCTTTCAGAAACATCTCAATAATTTTTTGACAGAGCAATTCAAATATTGTTGCTGTTAAATCCCTTGAGTTCTCCACGGATTGAAATCGCGTGGATTCTAAGAGTCGTGTCGTTACGCGGGTTAAAACCGCGCTCCACGACGCTTACAATACTGGCCAGAAAATAATTCCAGCTTGTACCGTTGTGGCAGACTCAAAACTGCCCTACCTCCCTCGGATTAACTAAAAAGTTAACCTGTGGATTTACTTTTAATTGGAATAGCTTTCGGAGTGGTTGTACCAACAAGTCAGGGCAATAAATTACTACTTTTTGCTGCATTACTTGCCTGTAACATGGTCGTAGGATTTTCCCCGTCTCCACCTGGCCGGAATCTCACCGTAAAGCGCAAAAAATCAACGTAACCAACCTTGTTCTTACTCACGATTCTATTCTAGCACGAAAGCCCTTGATAAATCCCGGAACGCTGGCCTTTGGCCACGCGGGGCGCGTTCGCTGCCCACCCAATAAATTAGGTGGCTAACTCTCGCTCGTTAATTTTTCTGTTTAATCCCAATCTTTTGGCTTTAGGTACCACGGCTATATCCTCCACGGTGGAGAAAATCTTCTGGGCGGATATTAGAGACAAATTCCCGAAACGCTCGACGCTCCTCTTCATCCTTATCTTGGTCTACAGGTATTGAAGCATCAGCAATAACTTCTTCCATCACCCAAATCGGACTGCCAGTACGCAGGGCGATCGAGATGGCATCACTTGGTCGAGCATCAATTTCTTTCTTTGTCTCACCCTGACTAACACAGAGGCTGGCATAGAACGTGTTATCCTGGAGGGAGTGTATTATAACGCGATCGAGTGTTATGTTCCACTCCTCTAGAAAATTGACCATGAGGTCATGGGTCAGGGGACGCGGTGGCGTTTGTCTTTCCAAAGCACTGATAATTGCCTTTGCTTGATCTTGCCCAATATAGATTGGCAGAGCACGCCGATCTAAGACATCTTTCAGTAACACGATGGGGCTACGTGTTACAGTATCTACTGCAATGCCAGCAACTCTCATTTCAATCATCAGCTTAGCCTCTAGAATACGGTCAGCATCAGGGGCATCAAAGCGAAGCGGTAAACTAGTACTGTACAGACGGGCACCGAAACTTGCGCTTGCCAGATCTGTTCTTGTCATGTTACCGGTCAACGGTAAGATCAGCCCTTGAGAATCCAATTCGGTGAGATCAACAAGATTGTATTCTCCAAGTATGCCTTAGTCTCAGGAAATTTGTTTGGCCACTTCACTAAAAAAACACAAACCTATGCCAGCTCTTTTCCTACTAACAGTCTAGTTGCACCAGTTCATCCGCTTACAGAAGAACAGTATAAACAACAGTGTTTACAGGATTAATTCAAGCCCTCGGCACAATTGGACCAATCGGAAGCGATCGCTTTATTGTCTCCGGTACCTCTGATGCTATGGATGTTATCTTACAGGATTTAGAACCTGGTGATAGTGTAGCAGTGGACGGAATTTGCCTAACGGTAGAGAAAGTTTTGCCCACAGGCTTCTCGACCACTGCTTCTGATGAAACTCAGGGGCGCACCACCCTCGGACAACGGCTACAGACAACCTCCTACGTTAATTTGGAAACGTCTTTGCGTGTGGGTAGCAAGCTAGGGGGTCATTTTGTCACGGGTCACATTGACGGTATTGGCTGCTTAACGCAATCTTTACAAACACCAAACTCCTGGGAAATGTGCTTTACAGCACCAGCTTCTTTGACGGATGTGTGGCAGCATAAGATAGCCCGTTATCTTGTTCCTAAGGGTAGCATTGCTGTCAATGGGGTCAGCCTAACGATTGCTGAGTGTGACCCCAACGGCAGTTGGTTCAAAGTAGCGGTGATTCCCCATAGTTACACCCATACCAATCTTAGCCACTTACGGACTGGCAATTGGGTGAATATTGAAAGTGACATTTTAGGGAAATATGTCGATAAGTTGCTGGGTAATCGAGTACCAGCTGCTGAAGCGATGGATGAAATGTCCCCGGAATTTCTCCTAGAACATGGGTATTTGACATCCTCCCACGGCTGAAGCCTCTAGGGCTGTTTCATTCTTGTGAAGGATCAGGGAGGCCAAAGGTGAACAAATAAACAACCCAACCTTCACATTTCACACTTGAGACTTCACATTCCAATGGGCATTGAGGCGGAGTTTACCGAGTAATTAGGTTCAACAGAAATGCGTTCGCGTAGTGTGACCATTCGCGTAGCGTGGCCTTTTGGCCAAGGTAAATCCCATTGTAATTAATGATTTAATGAATAATCCCACTAATTATCTAGAATGCTCAATCTCTCAAGTACTCCTCTGCCTCTTCCCTTTCCTACCAAAAATTTATAGGCTGCGAGAGTCTCCCTTGCCGTTCTCTCCCAAGAGAATAGCATTGCTCTTTCCTTACCCTTTCTAATCAATTCCTCCCGGAATTGAGAATTACTGATCACCTTGACCATAGCATCTGCTAATTCAATAGGCTGATTAGGGTCAATTAAAATTGCGGCATCTCCCGCTACTTCAGGCAGGGATGAAGTATTAGAGGTAACTACAGGGGCACCCAAAGTCATCGCTTCTAAGACAGGTAGACCAAACCCTTCATAGTAGGAAGGATACACAAAAACATCTGCATTTGAGTAAAACCAGGCTACCAGTTGATCCGATAAGTAGCCCAGATGATGAATATGGTGTTTCCAAGGGGAGCTAGCCATATCGGCAAAAATAGATTCATAAGACCATCCTTTTTGCCCAATCAGTACTAACTGATGATCAATTTGATGCCGTTGTTTTAAATAATTAAATGCTGCAATCAGAGTATTAATATTTTTCCTGGGCTCAAGAGTACTCACAAATAAAATATAGGGTTGGGCGAAGTCGTAATTAACTGATGTCAGCCCAGACTCCACCTTGGTATTCGGTAAATCTAGTGTATTCGGTAAATCTAGAGTAGAGTAACGGCTAGCTTGAGGAATAACTTGGATGTTGTCAGGATTCACTCCTAAGTAATTGACGATATCTTGTTTAGTAGACTGGGAAACAGTAATTACTAAATCAGTCCACCTTAAACATTGTTTAACCCGAGCAGTATAGCTTTTAACAATTGAGTTAACATACTGAGGATATTTAATAAAGGTTAGGTCATGAATCGTCATCACCCGCAAGCTTTTTTGACAGGGATAAACGACATGGTCAGTACCATGAACGATATCAGGATTGCCTAAGTATTGCTCACAATAAGGTAAGATTGGATTAGGTATAGTGGCTAGTAAACTAGAGATTGTAACCGGTAACGGTATAGTTTTAATCTCTATATTCTTAATCTCTAAATGCCTAGTTAGCACTTCCAGAAATGACCAATCACGAGATAACCATTTTCTTACACTTGGTTGATAGGCGAGGCTTAACTGAAAGTCTTCCTGACCTTGTAGCTTATGGAGTGCCTGAATTAAATTTAAGGCATACATCCCAATACCACTTAACCTATGGCGGATTGGTGTAGCATCAACAGCAATTTTGATCATAGTGTAATCATTAGTTAATTACCAAGTAGAATTATAATTTGTACTTGGTAATTAACTAATTAGTATATATAAACTCTGTTCCGGTCAAGATGCCGTCACAGATAACATCTAATCCTTTACTTTTACCAGGAATTAATTCATTGAGATCACATACCTGAAGTTTAAATTCCGATGGATTACTAGCTTCGGTGGTCATCTCTAGGGGAATCATGCGGCGGAAGAAAAAGTGATAGGCATACTTTCTTGCTCGTTTTATGATTGCCTCAGGTAAGCCATCCCCTAGGGGTAACTGATCTAAATACTTAACATACTCCTCTACAGAACTCGCATCCATAGTGATGCCTTTATTACGAATCCACGCTTCTCCTGCAACGATTACAGGTATACCCATGCTAGTCAACTCTACGCCCATTTTAGTGCCGTAGATTAGAGCAGCATTACATTGGAGGATAGCAGCATAGGTGCTAACGGGACTTTCTGGGGGAATGACAAACACATTTGGAGGGAGAGTGGGGAAAACCTGACGAATTTCTTCAAACAAGGGTTGACGCGATCGCAAAGTCCCTCGAATTTCTGCTGGGTGGATCCGAATTAACAACTGTAACTCTGGTCTTTTAGCAAAATACCGAATAGTTGTCAATACCCATTCCAGCATATTAGGAAAAGCATTAACTGGGTAATGGAGTTGAGCATCCCACATCACATTAGTCAGTAACCCAATACAAGGACGAGAAAAGTCTACTCCTACCGCATCAGTAATTTTGGTCAGGTCAAATTGAGGACTTTCATGGAACCAAATCCAATCCTGAGTTCCTTGCCAGCGACTTTTCAAATAGTCCATCAACTGCTGTTCCATCTGGGAAGTCCACGGTATAGTTTCCCAATTACTGACTGGCTCCCACATCAACTGGTGATGATAGGTTTCATGGTGACTAAAGATAAAGCATTGTTTGCGATAAGCAGGATTCCAGTTGACCACCCGCACCCCTTCCTGACGGGCTACTTCACCAGTCAACCCCTGAGGAACATAAATGCCGTGGTTAAATACAGCACACTCAACCTTAACGGTTTGCAGCAACCGACGGGTCGCCCAAGTGGTCAGGATTGCTGCTTGGAAGTAACGCTTGAGAATCGGCTCAGCATTGGGTTCCCCTTCCAGAGAAGCACGAGCATAAAATCGCAGAGCTCCTGCTAAAGCGTGTTCCCCCACAGCTACCCCATTTAGGGTGTACTTTTCAATCTCAGCAATCGTGAGACTACTAGCTATCTCCTTGGCCTGTTGGTAATCTGTATCTGTGAGAAAGTCACTGTAGCGATGAATAGTCAATCCTAGGGGCTTATAGATCCGATCGGCTAGGGGAAAGCAGTCGTTACACAAGTCACGTTTAGGACCATGGTTTACAAACAAATCCTGTTTGGGATAAAAACTGACATCACACCAAAAACAAGCTGGTAAAATACCATCACAGAGCAAAATGTGAACTTGAGCACCCCTGAGGGTTAACCCTACTGCTAGTAGACTTTCTAAAGTGATGGAATGAATTTCCCCACCCACACTAGTAGCTACCAGAATCTTAGTGCCAGTTTGGGCAGCCTTTAGGGCATTTTGCCATTGGTTTAGAGACCCTTTCAAGACCAAATCCCACCTTGGCTGATCTCGAATAATGCGCTGTCTACGCTTATAGAGCTTAACCCTGCGATGAAGGGATTTGTTCCGCTTGAGAAACTCTTTGATCATTTGATGGTTGACGGTTGACGGTTGACGGTTGACTGTGAACAGCTAACACTCAGCTAAGCCGGATTAATAGCATATTACTTTCACCATAGAGGTTTGGAGATCATTGCTTTTGTATGTACTTTATGTAATCGTAACTGTAACCCCAAGGCACAACTATGCGAGAACTCTATCCCCCCATCGAACCTTACAAGCAGCAAACCCTAACAGTTTCTAACCTCCACACCATTTATTTTGAAGAGTCGGGTAACCCACAAGGTCAGCCAGTAGTCGTGTTACACGGAGGACCAGGAGGTGGTAGCCAACCGGTTTATCGCCAATACTTTGACCCACAGAAATGGCGAATTGTGATGTTTGATCAACGGGGTTGTGGTAAAAGTATCCCCCATGCTGAACTTGAGCAGAACACTACCTGGGATTTAGTTAGTGATATCGAAAAACTGCGAGTAAAACTGGGTATTGAGCAGTGGGTAGTTTTTGGGGGTAGTTGGGGTAGTACTCTGTCTTTAGCCTATAGTCAAACCCATCCTGAACGCTGTCTAGGACTGATCTTGCGGGGAATTTTTATGCTCAGGCAAAAGGAAATTCGTTGGTTCTATCAGGAGGGAACAAGCTATATTTTTCCTGATGCTTGGGAAGACTATATCAAGCCGATTCCAGAAGCAGAACGCCATGATCTAATTTCTGCTTACTATCGACGGTTGACCAGTCCGGATCCTCAAACCCGCAATTCAGCAGCTCGGGCTTGGTCAATTTGGGAAGCAAGTACGAGTAAACTCTTTCAAGACCCGAACCTGATCCAAAAGTTTGGTGAGGGTGAATTTGCTGATGCCTTTGCCAGAATTGAGTGTCATTACTTTGTCAATAAAGGCTTTTTTGAACGAGAAGACCAGTTACTGAGGAATGTAGATCGGATTAAATCTATCCCTGGGGTGATTGTCCAAGGACGCTATGATGTGGTTTGTCCGATGGTATCAGCTTGGGAATTACATCAGGCTTGGCCAGAAGCTGAGTTGATCGTGGTAGCTGATGCTGGTCATTCCATGGCAGAACCAGGTATTCGCAGTGCTTTGATCGAAGCAACGGATAAGTTTTTAATCTGACGGGGTGACAGCAGCCTTGTTAGGCATGCAGCAATGCTGCATCAAGAAGGGACGGTTGAATCAGGTTGGGGACAGTTGACCGTTGACGGTTAACTGTTAGAGTTGTGCTTTGGTTGATTGTAAGCATTCAGCTATCAGCATTCAGGATTCAGATATCAGCTTATCCGTTACAGATGGTGCTATCAGCTATCAGCCGCGTAGCGTGGTCTTGGCCAACGGCTGACCGCTGACCGCTGAATACTTACGGTTGATTTTTCCTTAAGTATCTTAATTTTTTGATAAATTTTGATAAATAATGATATAGGAGTCTCAAATAAAGCCTAGCAATGGATATAGACTATCCAGACATTGATATTGCTCCCCTAATCGACCATGCCCTGCTTATTCCCATGGCTACACCAGAGCAGGTGGAAAAATGGTGTCAAGAGGCAGACCAATATAAGTTTGCTACAGTGTGTGTCCCGCCAGTTTACGTCAAACAAGCGGCTGAACTCCTCCACAGTAGAGTACCAAAGGTTTGTACCGTCATTGGTTTTCCTATCGGTGCCACAACACCCACTGCCAAGCTTTACGAAGCCCAAGAGGCAGTGGAAAATGGAGCGACAGAGCTAGATGTAATGATTCACCTCGGTGGCTTGAAAGCTGGTAAAACCGAGGAACTTTACCAAGAAATTGCCCAAATCTGCGAAGAAACGGGTAAAACTGTCAAAGTCATCCTGGAAACAACTCTGCTGAGTGATACGGAAAAACGTCTTGCTGCGGAAATCTGTATGGATGCTGGGGCGCAATTTATCAAAACCAGCACTGGCTGGAATGGTGGTGCCACAGTTGATGATGTCCGATTGTTGAAAAAAGTGACTAAGGGACAAGTTGGAATCAAGGCATCAGGAGGTATCCGAACCATCGAGCAAGCTTTCGATTTAGTCATTGCTGGAGCAACTAGATTAGGCACCTCCCGTGGTCCTGACTTGCTGCGACAACGGGATAACCTGGAAATTAAGAATTAAGAATTAAAAATTAAGAATTAAAAATTAAGAATTAAAAATTAAAAATTAAAAATTAAGAATTAAACTTAAAAATTAGCAAGTAATAATGACTAATGAGTCAAACCTACAAAGCCACTGGAATTAATCTGAAAAGTATACCGCTGGGGGAAGCGGACAGGTTGGTGACAATTTTAACTAGGGAGTTGGGTCTGATTCGGGTAGTGGCACCAGGGGCAAGGAAGCAGAAATCGAAGTTAGGTGGTAGGAGTGGTTTGTTTGTGGTCAATCAACTACTGCTGGCAAAAGGGCGATCGCTAGATAAAATTATCCAAGCAGAAACTACCGAATCTTACCGAGGATTGAGTCAGGAGCTCAGTAAACTGGCAGCTAGCCAGTATCTGGCAGAATTAGTTCTCTGTCATGCTTTGAGTGAGCAGCCTCAGGAAGAACTCTACGAACTACTTAATGAACATCTACGGCGTCTTGAGCAGTTACCTAAAATTACGGCTAATCCCTCAGGGTTGTCTTTAGTGTTAGCTCATTTGTCCCATGGTGTCTTTCACCTGCTTGCCCTGGCCGGAATTGCACCTCAAGTACAATTGTGTTGTATCACACAACACAGTTTAAGACCAGATTTAACTGACCCGAATTGGCGGGTTGGTTTTAGTGTAGAAGCTGGTGGAACTATTAGTTTAGTCAGTAATCAGTCCAATCGGAACCATTTACCTAATCAAACTATTCCGAATCAAGAACAGACCTTGACTGAAACCATTGACAACCCTGATACTGATGTCATCCTACCCCCTCCTCCACGAGTAAATCATAAGCTGAATGCTCTGGAGTTAACTCTGCTTCAACAACTGGCAGCTGCTGAATTACCTCAGCTGAGTACACTATTAAAAGACCAATTGGCAGGGTCGAAAGCGGCTGAGTCTGTAGATTCACTCTGGGTGAAGTTGGAGCGAATTTTAAGAGACTACGCTCAGTATCACTTTGGTCGCTCAATTCGCTCAGCGGCTTTAGTGGATGCGTTGTCGTCTGTTAATTAATACTAATAATGAGTGTCTGTTAATAGTTAATAGGTAATAGTTAATAGGTAATAGGTGATATATAATGGGTAATAAATAATAGTTAATGGATAATTAAAATCTAATTGTGGTGTTGAACAGCAGCAATAGTAAGGTCTTAAATTATCAATTACCAATTACCAGTTAAGAATTACCAATTACCGATTTAATAATCCATTCATAGTAACAGTATGACGATGGACAAAAGTTGTTATTGGTAAAAAAAAAGCCTATCCAAGAAAAGCCAGAATGCAATCATCGGAGACTGGAAAAAACCAAAAACACTCCCCAGACCCCACGTCTGATTTCACCAAGTCTGATTTGGTGGCAAAACCCTCATCGAGCAGTGATGAGCTAAGCGATCAGGAACTGGATTCATCGCCGGATAAAGGATTTATACCAGTTCTAAAAAATTCCAACTTCTTAGCCCTATGGAGTGGTCAAGTCTTCTCTCAGCTAGCAGACAAGGTTTATCTGGTGTTAATGATTGCCTTGATAACCAGTCGCTTTAAAGACGCTGATCAAACTATCAGTGGCTGGGTATCAGCGATTATGATTGCCTTTACCATCCCAGCAGTTCTATTTGGTTCCTTGGCTGGCGTCTATGTGGATCGGTGGTCAAAAAAAGATGTGCTGGTACTAACCAATCTGTTGCGAGGGGCACTGGTGTTGTTAGTGCCTGGGTTGTTGTCTTTAACTCAAGGCTCGACATCAGTCTCCAATCTGCCACTAGGCTTTTATGTCTTATTAGTGATTACCTTTCTAGTCTCTACCCTGACCCAATTTTTTGCCCCAGCAGAACAAGCGGTAATTCCCTTGATTGTGAAACCGCAGCACCTACTGTCGGCCAACTCTCTATATACTACAACCATGATGGCTTCCTTAATCATTGGTTTTGCTGTGGGTGAACCGTTGTTAGCGTTAGCAGATAGGTTGGGAGCTCAGCTACATTTCGGGGTGTACTTGGGGAAAGAAGTTTTGGTAGGAGGGTCTTATGCGATCGCAGGATTAGTATTGTTGTTACTGAGAACAGGAGAAAATCGGGCAAAGTCTAAGGCTGAGCAACCTCATGTGTGGGCAGACATTGCCGATGGTTTGCGTTACGTACAACACAATCGAAGTGTCCGCAATGCTATGATTCAGCAAGTTATCCTGTTTTCGGTTTTTGCTGCTTTAGCGGTTCTGGCGGTAAGACTCGCGGAAAACCTCCCTGGGATCACAGCTGCCCAGTTTGGCTTCTTGTTAGCAGCCGGTGGGATTGGGATGGGGATTAGTGCAGCAATCCTAGGAAACTGGTTTGATGACACCTCCCATGTCAATTTAAGTCTGTCTGGTTCTGTGGGTATGGGAGTAGCCTTAGTAGGGTTGTCCTTATTCACTAACAATCTCTGGCTGGCTTTACTCATGACTATGGTATTGGGGGGGTTTGGGGCTTTGGTCGGTATCCCGATGCAGACTACCATCCAGGCAGAAACACCAGAAGAGATGCGGGGCAAAGTTTTCGGACTACAAAACAATGCTATTAATATCGCCTTGAGTTTACCTTTAGCCTTAGCGGGGATCGCAGAAACTTGGTTGGGTTTACAACCTGTATTTCTTGGTTTAGCAGCACTTGTGTTCTTAGGTGGGTTCTTAAACTGGTATATTTCCGGTAATAGATTAAATAATTTCAATAAACGTCATAAATAGAGATAGAACTACCAACCGGAATGCATATCGCCTGGCTAGGAAAAAAATCCCCTTTTTGTGGTAATGTCACCTACACTCGAGAAGTGACCAATGCTCTGCTCGACCGGGGCTACCAGGTCAGTTTCCTCCACTTTGCCCAAGAAGAAGAGGACCGAACTTGGTGGGGTTGTCAGGAGGTACCACTGCCTTGCTTGTACAAGTCTCAGATGTATACCATTCCAACCCTAACCGCCAGTAAGGTTTTGAAGCGATCGCTACAGGAGCTCAAACCTGACCTGGTTCATGCTTCCTTAACTTTATCTCCTTTAGACTTCCTGTTACCGGAAATCTGTACCGAACTCAATATACCCTTAGTGGCGACCTTCCATCCGCCCTTTGATGGTAAACGACGCAATTTGCAATCGGGAACCCAATTGCTGACCTATCAAGTTTATGCACCGTTTCTCGCCCACTACGACCGAGTGATTATCTTTTCTCAACTCCAACGGGATGTCCTAATCCGGGTTGGCGTTCCTGATCACAAGCTAGCAGTGATTCCCAATGGAGTTGATGTCCAGAAATATTCTCCAGGATACTCCCAGTTTACCTCTGAGTTGGCATCTGAGTTCGGAGGGCAACGCCTGTTTGTTTATCAAGGTCGGATTGCTACGGAAAAAAATGTTGAAGCGCTGCTGCGAGCGTGGAAACAATGTAACCTCGGTGAATCCAGTAAGCTAGTGATTGCTGGTGATGGACCGTTATTAGCTTCATTAAAACCATTTTATGGGGAAGAACACAATATCATTTGGCTAGGATTTGTGGCTTCCGAGCAAGAACGGATTGAGATTTTGCGGGCAGCAGATGTGTTTATTTTACCTTCTCTATTGGAAGGGCTGTCCTTATCATTACTCGAAGCCATGGCTTGTGGCGTGGCTTGTGTAGCCACAGATGCTGGAGCTGATGGGGAAGTGTTAGAGGATGGTGCTGGGATAATTCTCAATACCCATGGGGTGACATCCCAACTTAAAACCCTATTACCCCTATTGCGTGACCACAGAGACTGGACTACTTTGCTTGGTCATAAAGCTAGGGCAAGGGTTCTAGAGCGCTATACCTTAAGTGGGAATATTACTCAGCTCGAAAAGCTTTATGAAGAGGTTGTACAAATTAGGCTTGTGCAATTGAGTGGTCGTGCTTAGTTTTTTTGTTGTTTGGGAATTTACCCTCATGGTAAGTTGCCCTTATGGTGAAGAGGGTATACAAACTTAATCTACTCCTCAATAACTTACGCACTCAGTCCTGTTTATAACTTAGAACCTACCCATAAGAGCTGAGTATTTCGAGTTTTGAAGGTTTCTTGCTACCCTTTGAGGAATAAGAAAGATATGCTTTACCGAAAAATTTGGGTTTAAAGCCCCGTCCTTCTAGGAGACGAAACCTGTTTATTGTGGAGCCTTATAACAATAGCCTTAACCCTTTTCTGCATAACCTGCCGACCATAAAGGCTCCACTATCTTACGGGAACTTTAACGGACGGCTTTTTTTTTGGAGAATATTTCGAAATTTTTATATTAAATGATGTAGAATAAAATAGAATGTGAGGTCGATACCGATGATTATTCTAGAGTTCAAAGCCTACGGCAAACGAAACCAATATTTAGCTATAGATGAAGCGCTCAGGACAGTAAAATTTATTCGCAATAGTTGCATCCGTTATTGGATGGACAATAAAGGAGTGAATAAATTTGACTTGAACAAATATAGTAAGATTTTAGCTAAACAGTTTCCGTTTGCAAATCAGTTAAACTCTACTGCTCGTCAGTCTAGTGCTGAAAGAGCATGGTCATCAATCGCCCGTTTTTATGAAAATTGTCAAAAAAAGGTACCTGGCAAGAAGGGTTTCCCAAAGTTTCAAAAACATTGCCGCTCGGTCGAATACAAGCAGTCTGGCTGGAAGTTGTCTCCAGACAAAAAATGGATCGTATTCAGCGACAAGAAAGGAATCGGAAAACTCAAGCTCAAGGGTACATGGGACTTGTGGAGATTTGACAAGAAGCAAATCAAGAGGGTTAGGATAGTTCGTCGAGCTGATGGATACTATGTTCAATTCTGCATCCAGGCTGATAATAATGAACAGTTAAAACCTGCTGATGCAACTATTGGCTTAGATGTTGGACTGAAGGATTTTTATACTGACTCTAAGGGAAATACTGAACCTAACCCTAGATTTTATCGAACGGGAGAGAAGAGACTGAAGTTTTATCAGCGACGAGTATCCCGAAAAAAGAAAGGCTCAGCCAATCGTCGAAAAGCCATTAATAGACTAGGCAGGACTCACCTCAAAATAAGTAGGCGGCGTGAAGAGCACGCTAAGAGACTAGCGCGCTGCGTAATCCGGTCTAACGATCTGGTTGCTTACGAAGATTTGAGGATAAAAAATCTGGTCAAAAACCATTGTCTAGCTAAGTCTATTAATGACGCAGGTTGGTATCAATTTAGAAAATGGTTGGAGCATTTTGGTGATAAATTTGGTAGGGTAACTGTCGCAGTCAACCCTGCTTATACTAGCCAAAACTGTTCTAATTGCGGCGAAGTGGTCAAAAAATCATTATCGACTCGAACCCACATCTGTAAGTGTGGATGTCAGTTAGACAGAGATCACAACGCCGCAATCAACATTCTTGAACGAGCTTTGAGTACGGTGGGGCACACCGGAACTCGGATCATAGATCCGAACGCTTGTGGAGAGGAGACCTCTACTGTTCTTGGTTCCGGCCTGGAATAGCAAGTCACCTCGTTGAAGCAAGAATCCCCGTTCTTATAGGAGGGGGAGTGTCAATTGGGTCGTCCCGGGCCAGACAATGATTCGTCTTAGTTGCGAAGCAATTGCTAGATATATCTATAAGGGATAACTTGAGATTTATCCATGAATACCCTTCCAATCAACATTCCTCCTAGCCTCAGAGTTACTGACGAGCAGTTTGAACAACTTGCTAGTGCTAATCGAGACTTACGCTTAGAACGTAGTGCTACAGGAAAATTAATTGTCATGCCACCCACTGGGGGGAATACTGGAAAACGCAACATTGATATAGAAGGACAACTTTGGTTATGGAATCGCCAAACCAAACTGGGGGTTACCTTTAACTCATCGACTGCTTTTCGACTTCCCAATGGGGCAATTCGTTCCCCTGATGCAGCTTGGGTTAGTCAAAAACGATGGAATGCATTAACCCCTGAACAACAAGAAACTTTCCCACCCCTTTGTCCTGATTTTGTGCTGGAGTTGCGTTCAAAGAGTGACAATATGGAACCGTTACGCCAAAAAATGCAGGAGTATATTGATAATCAACTGGGTTTGGGTTGGTTAATTGACCCTAATCATAAGACAGTTGAAATTTATCGACTCAATCAACCTGTAGAGGTCTTGAAATCTCCCAAAACATTATCCGGAGAAGATGTTTTACCTGGCTTTGTTTTAGACTTGGAATTTGTCTGGAATTAGCAGGATTTTAAGCATATGCGCTACGCGCACGCGTGCGCGTTCAGCTATCAGCCATCAACCATTAGGCTTTGACTACTTAGTTTATTAGCTGGAAAATTTCCTGAGCAGCGCGATCGCATACGCCCACTTCACCCAATAACTGGCGCATTTCCTGATAATCCTTAAGGGTTTGCTGACGCCGTTCTTGATTAAAAAGGAGTTCCAAGGATTCCCGGACAATATTTTCTGGTGTGGCTTGCTCTTGTAACAACTCCGGCACAATGGAACGCATTACTACCAAGTTAGGGGGAGACATGAAGGGAATCGAAAATTTCAAGAAGGTGCGAGCAAGCCAGTAGGTAAAGGGATTAACTCGGTAGAAAACCACCTGAGGCACATCTAGTAGTGCTAGTTCCAAATTCACTGTACCTGACTTGGTAATGGCTAAATCAGCAGCAGCCAAGATTTGCTTAGTTTGACCAGCTACCACCTTAGCTTGTAAACCATAGCGCTGTACTGCTTCTTCAATGGGATGGCGATAGGCTTCTAAAGATAGGGGAATCCAAAATAGTGGTGAATCAGCTTGACTTTCCCTTAACCCTTCACCCTTTGACTGGCTAAGCTGGCCGGTTTGCTTAGTATCCAACAATTGTGACTGTAGCTGCTTGGCTGCTTCAAAAACTACAGGCATGAGATACTTAATTTCTTGTTGTCTAGAGGCAGGTAAAAGTGCGATCGCAGTTTGTTCTGGAGCTATGCCTAAGGTAGCACGAGCCTCCTCCCGGCTTGGGCTAGATTCCATCCGATCTACTAGAGGATGACCTACCCAACTAACTGACGCTCCCTTTTCCACAAAGTAACGGGCTTCTTCTGGGAAAATAGCCAACATTCGATCAGTCATCTCCACAATCATCCTGGTGTTGCCCTTAGAGATAGACCAAACCCACTCTTGGGGAGCAATATAATAAACTACCGGTACTTGCGGTAGTTCACCCTTGAGAAAACTACCAATACTCAAATTTGGTCCCATGTAGTCAATCAGCACTACTAGGTCAGGGGTCTGCTGCCGGAGATACTGTTTGGCACGACCTTGGACTTTAAGGGTAGGCAGCACAAAGGGTAGAGATTCCAGAATTCCTACAGAACCAATACTGGTGGTATTACCCAACAGCTTCGCACCAGCTTGGGCCATTTGATCACCGCCTAGAGCAACAATCTCTAACTCTAAGCCAGCTGCTGTTCCCTGACGTTTCAATGCTTCAATCAGTAGAGCCCCTTGTAAATCACCAGATACCTCGCCAGTACTGATAAATATGGTTTTGAGAGTCATGGTTAATGGATCGATAGGGATTAGGGAAATAGGGGAGTAGACAGTAACCAGATCTAAATTACCTGACCACTGCAACATAGTATCAGTGCCCGGCGAAGGTAAACTGTCACACATTTAAATTGTGAATAGGGGCGCTTTGGGGAGATGGGGAGATGGGGAGATGGGGAGATGGGGAGATGGGGAGATGGGGAGATGGGGAGATGGGGAGATGGGGAGATGGGGAGATGGGGAGATGGGGACCCACCCCTAACCCCTCCCAGGAGGCAGGGCTGTTTCATTATCAATAAAATAGAAGATAATCAGAGATAATTAGTCTT